>JAZUEP010000053.1:0-24079 GCA_045640225.1 Bacteroidales bacterium
AGCCTCGACGTGGTGAACACCTATCGCACCACGCACGCCGACAATCGCACCTACTACATCATGAACACCTGGTTGCAGCAGCAGCTCGACCAGCTGCAGGACAATCTGCTAGTGCTGGGACAGAACACCGAGAGCCTGCAGATCCGAGCCAGCCTTCACAGGTTCATCAAGCACGTATTCGGATAACCCCGAACGACACCGCACATCCGACAAACAGACCATCGAAATGAAGATTATAACAGGCGAATATGGCGGCCGTCGCTTCGACCCACCTCGCAACCTTCAGGCCCGTCCTACCACCGACCTGGCCAAACAGGCCCTGTTCAACATCCTGCAGTGCAGGTTCGACATCGAAGGCTGCCACGCCCTTGACCTCTTCAGCGGTACGGGTAGCATCGCCTTCGAACTGCTGAGCCGAGGAGCCGAACATGTGGTAAGCGTCGAGCTGGGACGACAGCAACAACAGTTCATCGCCCATGTGGCCGAACAGTTGCACGTCGAGCGCAATCGCTTCCAGCTGGTTCGCGGCGACGTGTTCCGCTATCTGGCTTCAGGGGCAAGCACCACTCCCTACGACCTGATCTTCGCCGATCCACCCTACGCCTTACCGGATCTGGACAAGCTGCCCGATCTCATCCTGAACGAGCGATGGCTGGCGGCTGACGGCATCTTCGTACTCGAGCATGGCAAGGAGCATGACTTCTCGGATCATCCGCTCTTCAGCGAAGTACGCACATACGGAGCCGTGCATTTCAGTTTCTTCGCGCGCGTATAATATATAATGTATCACCTTCTCAAATCGACTAAAGGACAGATGAAACGCATCGCATTACTATTCTTCACCGCCCTCACGCTGCTGTCGCTCAGCAGCTGCAAGAAGAGTCTCGAAGGCGCCCTCAAGCAGGATGCCTCTGGCACACCATACGACCTTTACCTCGTGATGGACGAGGCTCTCAAGGAGACCGCGCTCAACGACTCGCTGCACGCCGTGTTCGAGTATCCCATGTCGTATATGCCATCGAGCGACGCCTTCTTCCGCGTTCGTCATCTCAATCCGGACAACTTTGCATCGCCCGTCATCCGTACGGTAGCCAACGTGGCGATTGTCGACATTGCTCCCGACAATTCGTCCGAGCCTGTCATCACCCTCGAGCGCGACCGGTTCTCGAACAATCAGGTCATTGTCCGCATGCACGCCAAGTCAATCGAATCGCTGGCCGAATATCTGCCACAGATCCAGGAGCAGCTGCGCGACGTCTATGTCAAGAACGAACTGAACCGCCGCATCAAGGTACTGCGCGAGGATCATCAGACCAAGCAGCAGGACCGACTGATGAAGATGCAGGAGGTTTCGATGCTCATCCCGCTCACCGTTGCCTATACCTGCAATGCGGCTGCCGATTCTACACACTTCTTCTGGGCTACCGACGGCTTCCAGGAGAAGACCAGCTACCTGGTGGCCTACAGCGTGCCTTACACCGACCAGAATATCTTCACGCTCGAAGGAGCCCTTGCCGTGCGCGACTCGGTGATGGGTGCCAACATCACGGCTGGCGAGGGCGAGCACATGCAAGGCATGGAGACCCGTCGCGACATCGTCGTACCTCAGTATCGTGCGCTCAACATCGGCGGACGCTACGTAGGCGAGCTCAGCGGCATGTGGCGCATGCCTGGCCAGCTGATGGCAGGTCCATTTATCTGCCACATGCGCCTCGACGAGATCAACAAGCGTGTCGTCTTTGTCGAAGGTTTCTGCTACGCTCCAAAAGTCGAGGACAAGCGCGTGCTGATGCGCAACCTCGAAGCCACGCTCTACACCCTCAAGCTTCCGTCAGACAACCTGATTCCGGAGATCGAGGTAACGCTCTAAGTTAAGAAAACTCTTTTCATCAATAGACAATGAAACTACTCCGTATCGGCATCACCCATGGCGACATCAACGGTATCGGCTACGAACTGCTGACCAAGGTGCTGCAGGACCCCGAGATCCTCGAGCTCTGCACCCCTGTGATCTTCGGCAGTGCCGCCGTAGCAGACGCTACCGCCCATCAGCTCGATGCCGAACCGCTCGCTCTATACATCGTACCGAATGCCGGCGAAGCGCTGGATGGCCGCATCAACCTGGTGCCTGTATGCCAGGATGCCGAGCCTGAAGTGTCGTTCGGCCAGCAGACCGAAGCTGCACTGCAGGCCGAGGCACGCTCGCTGACGGCCGCGCTCGAGGCCTATACCCAGCGCCAGGTCGACGTACTGCTGACCTTGCCCGGGCACCTCGACAACGACGATTCGCAGCACGCCCTATCCGACTTCATCCATCAGGCACTCGACGCCCGCTTCGAATCGTTCGACTGGATCTGCAATCGCAATGTTCGCACCCTGCTGTTGCATCAGGAGGATGTCTCGACCGAATTGGGCGAAGGTCTGGCCTCCGAAGCCTTCCAGGCACGCATCACCGCCATCAGCAACAACCTGCGTCAGGACTTCGGACTGATGCGTCCCCGTCTGGCCGTCATTGCTACCAACGCTCGACTGAAAAGCGACCTTGATGAACTGCACGAACAGGGCATCAACGCCTTCGGACCATTCGACGCCAAGTCGTTTGTCGAAGGCGAATGGCAGCATCATTACGATGGTTGCATCCTGATCGACGATGCTCCGTCGCGCGACCAGATTCTCGGCACTGAGAATCCCGACTTCACCATCGGCTACGTATCCGGACTGCCCATCGTGCTTACCTATCCCATGCAGGGAATCGGCTACGACATTGCCGGCAAGGGTCAGGCCAATGAGATGCCGCTCCGACAGGCCATCTACACGGCTATCGACATCGCGCGCTGCCGCAACAGCTACAGCCGGGCCACACGCCATCCGCTCGAGAAGCAGTGGGTTCCACGTGGTCGCGACGACTTCAAGCTCGACCTCACCAAGGAAGAGTAATCTGTAATTCGTAATTTGTAATTCGTAATTCGTAATTTGCAAATCCATAGATGCCAAGCTTCATCATTGAAGGAGGCCACCGACTGAGTGGCGAAATCAAGCCTCAGGGCGCCAAGAACGAGGCTCTCGAGGTGCTCTGTGCCGTACTGCTGACCGACGAAGAAGTCGTCATGAGCAATATCCCCGAGATCCTCGATACCCTCAACCTCATCGAGCTGATGCGCAAGATGGGCGTTACCGTACAGCATCTCGAACGCGGCACATTCAGTTTCCGCGCCGATCGGATCGACGAGTCATACCTCGAGAGCGACGACTTCCTGCGTCGCTGCACGTCGTTGCGTGGCTCGGTGATGCTGCTCGGCCCATTGGTCAGCCGCTTCGGCCACGCCTTGCTGCCACAGCCTGGTGGCGACAAGATCGGACGCCGTCGCCTCGATACGCACTTCATCGGACTCCAGAAGCTGGGTGCGCAGTTCACCTACGACCCCGAACGTCATCTCTACGAGGTCAGTGCTCCTGAGGGACTGCAAGGCACCTACATGCTGCTCGACGAAGCCAGCGTCACGGGCACGGCTAACCTGGTAATGGCCGCTGTCACCGCTCGTGGCACCACCACCATCTACAATGCGGCCTGCGAGCCTTACCTGCAGCAGCTTTGCCGCATGCTGGTCCGCATGGGTGCGCAGATCGAAGGCATTGGCTCGAATCTGCTTACCATCCATGGCGTCGACCATCTGCATGGCACCAATCATCGGCTTCTGCCCGACATGATCGAAGTCGGCTCGTTCATCGGCATGGCCGCCATGACCGGCTCTGAGATCACCATCAAGGACGTCTCCGTCCCCGACCTCGGCATCATCCCCGACGCCTTCCGTCGCCTGGGTATCACTGTCGAGCAGCGTGGCGACGACCTCTACATCCCTGCTCACGAGCACTATCAGATCGATTCGTTCATCGATGGCTCGATCATGAACATTGCCGATGCGCCCTGGCCTGGCCTCACGCCTGACCTGTTGTCGGTACTGCTGGTCACGGCCACTCAGGCCCGTGGCGTTGTCCTGATTCACCAGAAGATGTTCGAGTCGCGACTCTTCTTCGTCGACAAGCTCATCAACATGGGTGCCCAGATTGTGCTGTGCGATCCGCATCGCGCTACGGTCATCGGCATCGACCATCAGTATCGCCTCCGCCATGCCAAGCTCACCAGCCCTGACATCCGCGCGGGTATCGCCTTGCTGATTGCAGCCATGAGCGCTGAGGGAACTTCACAGATCGACAACATCGGACAGATCGACCGCGGCTACGAATGCATCGACCAGCGCCTCAACGCCCTCGGTGCCCGCATCACGCGCCTCGACGATTAATTTCTCTCTGCTTATGATCAAGGATTTCCACAAGACCGCCATCATTGCCGGCGATCGTTACATCAGCTTCAACGAGATGCTTCGACGCATCTCGCACTTCTCGCTTTACACGCCACGACAGAAGGGCGCCAAGACTATCATCCTCGCCGAGAACCGCGAGGGCTGGATCTATGCCCACTACAGCATCTGGAACAACCGCGGCATCAGCATCCCTGTCGATGCCGGCTCTACGGCCCACGATGTCGCCTACATCCTCAACGACTGCCAGCCCGATTGTATCTGGACGTCGGTCAAGAAGGTCGACACCGTGCGTATGGCCCTCAAGCTGATAGGCCGCGACATTCCCGTTCTCCTCATCGACGATTACGAACAGGTCGAGATTCCGGCTCAGTGCGAGCCTGCCCACATCGATTACGATTCGGCCGACACGGCCGTAATCATCTATACCTCCGGAACCACCGGCTCGCCCAAG
The DNA here is from genome assembly GCA_045640225.1 of Bacteroidales bacterium. Taxonomy (GTDB): domain Bacteria; phylum Bacteroidota; class Bacteroidia; order Bacteroidales; family UBA3663; genus Liminaster. The sequence goes on from JAZUEP010000053.1 coordinate 4,774, forward strand.
GGCGTCATGCTGTCGTTCCGCAATATGATGGCCAACATCGACTCGGTATCGAAGGACGTACCTATCTTCAACTCCGAACGTCGCTCCATCGTCCTCCTGCCGCTCCATCACGTCCTTCCGCTTCAAGGCTGTATCGTTGCACCATTCGTCAACGGTGGTGGCGTAGCCATCTGCCCTTCGATGACCGGTGCCGAGATCATGGACACCCTGCAGCGCGGCAAGGTAGCCATCATGATCGGTGTGCCTCGCCTGTGGGCAACGCTGGCACGTGGCATCAAGACCAAGATCTACGCCAATGCCGTCACGCGCGCCCTCTTCAAGATGTGCCGCAAGCTGCAATGGCGCTGGCTCAGCCGCCTTATCTTCACATCGGTCCGCCAGAAGATGGGTGGCCACATCACCTACCTCGTATCGGGCGGTGCTGCACTCGACCGCGACGTAGCGCTCGACCTCAAGGCCATGGGCCTCGACGTACTCGAAGGCTACGGAATGTCCGAGACGGCTCCTATCATCGCCTTTACGCGTCCTGACGACATCCTACCCGGCTCGGTAGGCCTGCCGCTGCCCAGCACGAAGGTCGTCCTCAAGCAGGGCGAGATCTGCGTCAAGGGTCCTAACGTCATGCAGGGGTACTACAACCGCCCGGAGGAGACGGCTGCCCTCTTCGACGAAGAAGGATGGCTCCACTCTGGCGACCTGGGCCGCTTCGACGAGAAAGGACGCCTCTTCATCACCGGCCGTACCAAGGAGATCATCGTCCTCTCGAACGGCAAGAACATCAATCCTTCCGAGATCGAAGGCAAGCTCGAGGCGCACGAGGACATCGTCAAGGAGGTGGGCATCATGCAGGACGGCGACATGCTCAAGGCCATCATCGTACCACAGCCAGCCTGGGCCGACGGCCGCGACGATGCTACGCTCGAAGAGGCGCTCAAGCAGGAGCTGCTCGAACCTTACAACCAGGAGGCTCCGAGCTACAAGCGCCTGATGTCGCTCTTTGTCTATCATGGCGAATTGCCTCGCACCCGTATGGACAAGCTGCAGCGCTTCAAGTTGCCTGCCCTCATCACGGCAGGCGAGCACACCGACGCCAACAACAAGCCTCGCATCGTCGAACCTTCGTTCCCCGAATACAAGGTCATCAAGCAGTACATCCAGCAGGAGAAGAAGGTACGCGTACGTCCGACGGACAACCTTGACCTCGACCTACAGCTCGATTCGCTTGACAAGGTAGGCCTGCAAGGCTTCCTTGAGCAGACTTTCGGTATGGAGATCACGGCCGAGAAGATTGCCTCGTTCCGCAACGTCCTCGAGATGGCCGAGCATGTGGCCGACTACAAGACGCGCATCGAGGTAGAGTCGATCGACTGGAGCAAGATCCTCAAGGACGACAAGACACAGAAGCTCCGCCTGCCTGACGCCTGGGCCGATGATCTGTTCCTCCTCGGCCTCTTCAAGGGTCTGGCTCGTCTGTGGTTCCGCCTCGAAGGCCATGGTGCGGACAACATCCCGGTCGATGGACCGTATATCCTCGCGGCCAACCACCAGTCGTACCTCGACGGCATGTTCGTCATGGCTTACAACCGCCGCAAGAATGTCCGCAAGACCTTCTTCTTTGCCAAGGAGGCTCACGTCAAGCATCCGTACGCCCAGTGGATGGCTCAGCGCCACAACGTCATCGTCATGGAGCCTACCAACATGAAGACCTCCATCCAGCGCATGGGCGAGGCCATCAAGCAGGGCAAGAGCATCATCATCTTCCCCGAAGGCACACGCACGACGACGGGCGAGGTGGCCGAATTCAAGAAGATGTTTGCCATCCTGGCCAAGGAACTCAACGTCCCGATTATCCCTTGCTCGATCCATGGCGCCTACGAGGCCATGCCCAAGCACTCGAAGTTCCCACGTCCGCTCAAGGTCTTCGTCAACTATCTGCCGGCCATCATTCCTACCGAGGCCGACACCTACGAAAGCCTGTCGGACCGCGTTCGTAACGCCATCATCCAGGATCAGCGCAAGCGAAACTAACACAGTCTTCCCAAGGCGGCATAACCGCCGCCTCAACACCTTCACACCTTCATAAGGCGGCATAACCGCCGCCTCAACATCTTCCCACCTTCACAAGGCAGCTCGCTGCCGCCTTAACACCTTCACATCTATGACTCTCAACGAATATCAGCAGGCCGCACGCCGTACGGCCATCTATCCCAAGGACCGCGAGATCCTCTACCCTACCCTCGGCCTGACAGGCGAGGCCGGCGAGGTGGCCGACAAGGTCAAGAAGGTTATACGCGATGCCAACGAGGAGTTCACCCCCGAACGCCGCCACCAGATTGCCCTCGAGCTGGGCGACGTACTGTGGTATGCTGCGGCCTTGGCCCACGACCTCGGCTACACGCTCGACGAGGTGGCCCAGATGAACGTCGACAAGCTTGCCTCGCGTCAGCAGCGCGACAAGATTCACGGTTCTGGCGACGAACGTTAACGACTTGTCCAGACACAAAAAAGGTGCTATGTCTTCTGACACAGCGCCTTTTTTGTCGTATTATTGCGTATTTACAGTTCTGGGGCCAGACTCTTCAGCCGGGCTGCGATGGTCTTGCCCAGGCGGATGTGACCGCGGTTGTTGGGATGCAGGCGGTCGTAACGGCCGCTCTCGGGGTTACGCACAGGCTCGGCGAAGTACACGCCCTGTTCGTCCTCCATCGGATAGAGGCCTGAATCCTGATACAGGTCGATGCAAGGCACGGCCCAGTAGCGGCAGGCCTGACGAAGGGCATCCATATAATCGTCGATGTAGAGTCCCTGCGTGTTGGTATAGTCCTCGTCCGGCTGTACGTTGTAGCTGTTGCGCGACGGGTTACTGAAGTCGGCAAAAGCGCGATGGATCGGTGTCATCACCACGATCTGACGCGTGGGATAGTTGTGCTTCAGCCATGACAGGCACATGTTGATGCGGCCGCAGAAGGTCGTGTCGTTCATCAGCCATTCGCGATGGCGTGCCTGCACGATCTTGCCGTTACGGTTGCAGGTCGTATCGCGCTCGGTGTAGAACTGCCCCATCGGGATTCCGTGGTTGAAGTCGTTCGTACCGGCCCAGATAAAGATCACGTCGATGGTCGACGAATCGGTCTCCTGCATCAGCTTGGCCTTCTCCAGTATCTGGTGCCACTGATGTCCGCTGCGGGCATAGACGCGTGGTTCGATGCCCAGCGAGTCGCGCAGATAGTCGTAGTAATGGTACGAGGCCGCCTTGTTCGTCGGATCGGTCATCGAATCGCCCAGGAAGGCGCAACGCTTACCCTGCCAAGGGTTGTATTGGGCCACGCCCGATATGGCGAACAATAGGAGAAGCAATGACAATACGTGTTTCATCATTCTTTCATTTTTAGTAATAGTGAAAAAATAACTTGGTATTTTTTCACTTGTCATGTTGAGCAAAGCGAAACATCTCACATGTAGCTGTATCAGTTAATTACGAGTTCCTTCGTTTCACTCAGGATGACATGCAAAAAATACCAAGTTATTTTTTGCACGTGACTTTATTCTTTCATTATTTCATTTCACAGCGTCGGCTTCACGGCCTTGATCGTTCCGTCGTCATTGAACTCCATGCGATCGATGCAGCACTCGCGGTTATAGCCGGCGGCAAGGCCCAGCTTGATGGCGTCAGGGCGTGCAAAGCGGTGGTAGACGATGTACCACTGGTCGGTACCCGGCTCGCAGATCACCGAGTGGTGACCGGTGCCGAAGATCTGCTTCGAAGGATCCTGCTGCAGCACGATGTCGCGCTCCACCTTGGCCGGCTGCCCGTTGCGGACAAACTCGGTAGGCGAATCCGAGATCAGGTAACGCACGCGGTAATAGGCCGAGCGTGTGATGTTCTCGCTCCACATGAAGTAGTACAGTCCGTTGCGGCTGAAGACGTAGGTTCCCTCCTTGTAGGCATAATCGGCCGTCTGCTCCGGCCTGATCAGGTAGTGCATCGTCCCTGGCACGAGGCTCACCATGTCGTCGGCCAGTTCGGCCATGGCCAGGTACGAATTACCCCAGTACAGGTAGTACTTGCCGGTGCGCGGATCCTGGAAGACGTCCGGATCGATCACGTCGCCCGGGGCCTGTGTCTCTTCGCGCGTCAGCATCGGACGTCCCAATGCATCCTTGTACGGACCTTCCGGGCGCGAAGCTACGGCCACGCCGATCTGCTTGTTCGCCACGAAATAATAATAGTATTTGTAGCCCTTCACCTGCGTGCGTGCGGGATCCTTGTAATACGGACGCTCGATGATGCAAGGGGCCCAGGCATACTCGTCGGCCCACGTCACGTCGGTCTTCAGGTCCAGAATCACGCCCTCATCGTGCCAGCGACGAAGGTCTGGCGACGAGTAGCAGCGGAAGTCGTGGTTCTGCCAGCCGTAGGCACCGTCGGTCGTAGGATAGAGGTAATAGCGATGCGTCTGCTGCGAGTACAGGATCTCCGGATCGGCAAACAGTCCGCCGATTACCGGATTGGCCACGTCCGGAGCCAGATGCAGCGCCATCTCGCCGTCGCTCCATGCCTCCAGGCGGTTGTATTCCTCCTCGGTCAGCCGCATGAACGAACCATGCTGCGGTCCGTTGACGCCTTCGATGTTCTGAGGCGAGGCGAAGTTACGCATGTTCTGGTCGGCACGGCAGATGCGGTAGTTGCGGGGCTTCGAGCTGTACTCGATGTATCCGATGCGCCATCCCTCCTCGCCCGGCACCTGGAAGGCCGATACGCCCTCGCACTTCTTGTTGCCCTCGAAGCTGATGAAGTCCTCCTCGTCCGGCTCGGCCCAGGGGCCTGTCAGCGCAGGTGCGGTCGAGGCAAAGAGGCCTGGACGTCCACCCTCCTTCTTGATCATCATGTGGTAGAGCGAGTCGGTGCTCAGCCAGTTGATGTCCGCGTCGATCGTGGCGTATCCCCAGTCGAACAGCAGCTGTGGCTGCGTCAGGCGGGTAAACGTACGGTCGGCATGCGAGTAGTACATACGGTCGTACGCCTCCTCGTCGCGATTCCACATCGAGTAGTAGATCATATAGCCGCCCTTCGTGCCGTCCGGCCAGCAATAGTCGCGATCCCAGAAGATCTGCGGCGCCCACACGCGGTTGATGGTGCTCCAGTCCTTGTAGGCCGGTGCGATCGAAGCATCCTGTCCGTCGCAGAAGATCTGCAGGCCCTGACGATAGTCGAACGATGTGGATTGCCAGTGAATCAGGTCGTCGCTGGTCAGCAGGTCGATGCCGTAGTTGTCCCACTCCTGCTGCTTGCCCAGGCGCTTGGTGGCACGGTTGTTCATGTCGGTGGTGACCATCAGGTAACCGGTTCCGTCAATCTTGCGGGTGATGTAGGCATCGCGTGTACCGCCTTCGATACGAGCCATCTCGACGGGCGAGAAGATCGAGTCGCCGCACAACAGGTCGTGGAAGTGCAGGCCGTCGCGCGACAGGGCGTAGGCCGTCCATTGTCCGCGGTCGGACATGTGGCAGTACAGCAGGCCGTAGTCGCCCTTCTGCAGGTTGCCGGGATAGTCAGGCTCCTGGGCTACTGACAATGACACACACAGGGAACAGAATGCTACTGCAAAATAACGCATATACATCTTACTATTTTACTATTTGTCCTCCCTCCCCCTGTGGGGACCGAGGGGGGATTTATTTCATGAAGGCGAAGAACACGGCAGCTACGATCAGGCCGAACGATACGAGGTGATTCCACTGGATAGGTTCGCCCTTGAACACCAAGGCTACGATCAGCGTAAAGACGATCAGCGAGATGGCTTCCTGTATGACCTTCAGCTGCATCAGCGAGAACGGACCGCCATTGATCTGCGAACCCATACGGTTGGCCGGAATCATGAACGAATACTCCAGGAAGGCCATGGCCCACGACAGGAGGATGACCAGGATGAGCGGCCAGTCCTTCACCGAAGGATAGACCTGCTGAAGTTTGAGGTTGCCATACCAGGCAAACGTCATGAACACATTCGAGATGCAAAGCATCGCGATGGTTAAAAACGCACGTGACATATAGTTTTTCTTGCAGAAAAAAATTACGAATTACGGGCTCCGCCAGTTACGAATTACGAATTACGAATTACGGGCTTCGCCAATTACGAATTACAAATTACCGATTACTGTGTGCAAAGATAGGGTCTTTTTTCCGACCATCCAAATTTTTGCACATTTTTTGCACTACCAAACGCAAAAAAACGTATCTTTGCTGCGTAATCTCAACCAAATATGAATAATTATAGAATTACCGTCAAGGTCGGATCGAATGTTCTGACACGCCCCGATGGCACGCTCGACGTCACCCGTATGTCCGCCATCGTCGACCAGGTGGCTGCTCTCCATCAGCAAGGCGTGCAGGTCATCCTCGTCTCGTCCGGAGCCGTTGCCAGTGGTCGCAGCGAGCTCAAGGGCAAGGTCAGCGCCGACCGCCTCGATACCGTCGACCAGCGCCAGCTCTACAGTGCCGTAGGTCAGGCCAAGCTCATCAACAAGTACTACGAACTGTTCCGCGACCATGGAATCTCGTGCGGACAGGTACTCACCACCAAGGAGTCGTTCGGCACACGCGGCCATTACCTCAACCAGAAGAACTGTATGGAGGTGATGCTGCAGGAAGGCGTAATCCCCATCGTCAACGAGAACGACACCATCTCGGTCACCGAGCTGATGTTCACCGACAACGACGAGCTCTCCGGCCTCATCGCCACCATGATGTCGGCCAACCTCCTCATCCTGCTCAGCAACATCGACGGCATCTTCACCGGCAATCCTTCCGATCCTACCGCGCGGCTCATCCCCGTCATCTCGGACGATTCGGATGTCGAGCAGTACATCCAGGTAGGCCGTTCAAGCTTCGGCCGTGGCGGCATGGTCACCAAGCACCGCATTGCCCGCAAGGTTGCCGGCGAGGGCATCGAGGTAATCATCTCGAACGGCAAGCGCGACAACGTCCTGCTCGAGCTTGTACACCTCAACCCCGAGACGGGCATCAACGAGATCGACCCTCGCACCCGTTGCACCCGCTTCAAGGCCGACAGTCGCGAGGCATCGAGCGTCAAGAAGTGGATTGCCCACAGCGAGGACTTCGCCCATGGCGCCATCTACCTCAACCAGGGTGCCGTGACCGCCTTGATGGGCAATCGTGCTGCCTCGATCCTGCCGGTTGGCGTCACACGCATCGAAGGTGAGTTCGAGGAAGACGACATCGTGCGCATCCTGTCCGATGTCGACGGCCGTCGCATCGGTGTCGGCAAGGTCAGCTATTCCTCGGCCGATGCCGCCCAGGTCATCGGTCAGAAAGGCCAGCGCCCCCTTGTTCACTACGACTACCTCTGGCTGGAATGATCATCCATCGACCGTAAACCAAAAAGTGCTTCCCCGTTTTGAGGAAGCACATTTTGGTTGCAAACTGCCCGTCCACGAAACGGGGAAGTGCATTTTTCTGGCGAAATGCTCGTCCGCAAAACGAGGAAGCGCATTTTGCTGCCGAAATGCTCTCCCGCGGAACGGGGAAGCGTATTTTGCTGTCGAAATGCTCGTCCGCGGAACGGGGAAGACCATTTTTCATCCGAAATGCTCGTCCGCGGAACGGGGAAGCGCATTTTGCTGCAGAAATGCTCTCCCGCAAAACGAGGAAGCACAAATTTGATTGTCGAGTAATACTGTGAGGTTCGGGGAGGAGTAGAATGATAAAAGGACGGACCCCGCTTTGGAGTCCGTCCCTGGATGTTTATGTGGGAGTAACTAAATTACTCAGCCTCGTTAGCCTCAGCAACAACGCTGACAGCGATCTCGGCGCTGACCTCGCGGTGGAGCTTGGCAACAGCAACGTACTGACCGAGAGCCTTGATGGTCTCGAGTACGATCTGCTTCTTCTCTACGTTAACGCCCTTAGCTGCGAGAGCCTCAGCAACGTTAGCGTTGGTAACCGAGCCATAGATCTTGCCCTCAGCCGATGCCTTAACAGCGAACTCGAGAGCGCCAACAGCCTTAACTGCCTCGGCCAGAGCCTCAGCATCAGCCTTGATCTTAGCCATCTTCTGTGCCTGCTGCTTCTGCTTCTCAGCCAGCTGCTTGAGCTCAGATGGGGTAGCCAGGATAGCCTTCTTCTGTGGGATGAGGTAGTTGCGGCCGTAGCCGTTCTTAACCTCTACTACATCGTCCTTATAACCAAGGTTCTGGACGTCTTCAATCAGAATAATCTTCATAACGGTGTCTAAAATTTACTTGGTTAATAATTACTTGAAGCAGTCAACTACGTAAGGCAGGAGAGCGATCTGACGAGCGCGCTTTACTGCGGTAGCGATACGACGCTGGAACTTGAGTGAAGTACCGGTGATGCGACGTGGCAGGATCTTGCCCTGCTCGTTGAGGAACTTCTTGAGGAACTCAGGATCCTTGTAGTCGATATACTTGATGCCATTCTTCTTGAAACGGCAATACTTCTTCTTCTTGACGTCAACTGAAACTGGGGTCAGGTAACGGATTTCTGATACTTCTGCCATGATTATGCCTCCTGTACTTTAGCTGCCTTCAGAGCACGACGCTTAGCTGCATACTCAGCAGCGTACTTCTCGTTCTTGACAGTGATGAAACGGATCACGCGATCCTGACGACGGAAATAAGTCTCGAGCTTGTTGATGACGGAGCCTTCGCCGTCGAACTCCAGGAAGAAGTAAAAGCCGGTAGATTTCTTCTCGATTGGGTAAGCGAGCTTCTTCATACCCCAAGCCTCCTCGTTGATGACGGTAGCGCCACGCTTAGCGAGTTCGGCCTTTACAGCTTCTACCGTTTCCTTTACCTGAGCATCAGATAAAACGGGAGTCAAAATGAAAACGGTTTCGTAGTGATTCATTGTTTGAACCTTTAAGCTTGTAAATATTATATAATATGTGTCTGGCGCTTTTCTCGAGCCGTAGCTGTCCGAATTTGCCAAAACGCGGGTGCAAAGATAGTAAAAATGTGGCAATATACCGCACATGGAACTGCCTCTTTTGCAAAAACTCGTCAAAAAACGCCTCAAAATTATGGTTTTGGCATGTGCAGCTTCGCTTTTTGGACCTACTTTTGTGTTTTTTGAAGCCTAAAAATTTGGATTTTAGCGAAAAACTCGTTACCTTTGCCGCGCCGAATCACAACATAACTCCCAACTTAGACGCGAACCCTCCCATGGCCTCAATGATTAGTCGAAGCATCGACCTGTTTACGCAAAAATACGAGTGGCTGATGTCGCTCGTACTCAAGGCTCACCACGTACAGGTAAGCCGCGAGAAGTACGTCCGCCAGCTGGTACGGCGCTTCTACGGCAAGGAGACGGCCGAGGTGCAGGAGGCCATGGTGCGCAAGGCGATGGACGGTGCGTTGCCCGACATTCTGGACAGCACCCAACAACAGAAGGCCTACAGCAGCCTAAGATGGCATTACGGATGGCGAGTCTTCTGGGTGTCGTTCTTCATGACCACCGTCCCCGACAATCTGTGGGTGATCATTGTGTCGTGCGCCATCGACCTGTACTTCTTCCAGTGCATGGTGTTCCGCTCGATGCAGAAGATCATGATGCTGTACGGCCAGCCGCTCGACCTGAATGCCGACACCGACGCCGGCGTGGAGAAGATCCTGTCGGTAGACCGTTCGGGCGTGATGGTAGGCAAATATCCGTTGCTGCAGAAGCTGAAGTCCGGCCTGGGCTTTGCGGCCAAGCAGGTGGTGCAGCGCCAAGGGCCGAAGGTGGTGGCCAAGATGTCGCGCTCGGCCTTCATGGTGATCCGCAGGCAGTGCATCAAATGGTTCTCGGTGATCGTGGCCAAGCAGCAGGTGAGCTTCGTCTTCGACCTGCTGATACCGCTGACCTGCGCCCTGATCTCAGGCCTCGTCTCGGTGATCATACTTGTGCCGATGTGCAACAAGCTACGAAACAATATCCTGGCTACACGCTCTGTGTAACCAGGATATTATTTTCGTCGTGGATGTAGAAGGGAAACGGTCAGGGCCGAATCACATCGTGGTGATGAACTCCTTGCCGGTGACCGTCTCGGCCGAATAGGGCTTGCCGCCCTCGGCCTGGTTGTCGATGACGACGGAACCGCCGGTGATGGTGATCGAAGCGGCCTTGATGCCGATGACGCGGCTGGTGTCGCCATCCTTCACCTCGCTCTTGCCGGTCTGATGGATCTCGACCTGACCATCGCTCATCAGGAAAGCCTTGGCGGTCTTGATGCCCTTGGCACCATCGCCTACGGTGACGATCTGGAGCTTAGGCGTGCCGTTCTCGCCACGACGGATGGTGATAGGGCCATCGCTGTCGATGCCGTCTGACGAGGGCGACAACATGACGGTTCCGGCCTGGATGATGACCGAGTCCTTGGCATGAATGGCATCGCTGGCAGCAGCCAGGACACTGACGTTGCCGTTGTCGATGCTGACATAGTCGTCCGAGCAGATGCCGTGCTTGCAGTATGACGTGACGTCGAGGCGGCCTTTGCCGTTGAAGATGAGCTGACCTTCGCTGAAGACACAAGCCTTCTGATCGAGCGGACTCGGATCGTAGACAGGGCCATCGCAAAGCGTGTTGACCGTGCCCTTAGGCGACTTGATGGTACCCTTCTTGCCCGTCTGGCTGTTGATGGCCGGGCCTACGGGATTGGTGAGCGTAAGGTTCTGCAAGGTGGCCTGCCACTTGTACTCAGAGGCGATCAGGAAGTACCCGTTCTGCGAGCTACCAGAGAGCTGGTACTCGATCTCCTGCATCAGGCCCAGATTGGATACGATAACTCCGGCGCCTTCGGTACGAATGCTAAGTCCGTCGAAGTAGAAAGGATTGACGCCCTCGACCTGCTCGTCCTGATACTCGATGCTGACAGCCGAAGCCTGCTCGGGGAAAGTGAGCGCACTGAGTTTGTCGAGCGGGAAGCCGTAAACCACACCCTCGGTGTTGACTTCGAGGTAAGCATCGTCGGCGAACGAAAGAGAATCGACACGCGAGAGGGCCAACTGAGCGTCGATACCCTCAGCGCCAATCTGCAGAGCCGTAACCGAAGCGGCACGAGTGACATTGACCGGAGCCGAAGCGCCGTTGCCTAAGGTGATGCCCTGACGAGTGACTGCGAAACCGGTAGTGGCACCCGCAAGTCTTCGGCCCATGAGATCGTAACGCTGCGAAGCAACAACCGCGTCGCCAGCGACCTGCTGGAGGCCCTGAACATCGGCTTGACCGAAGGTAAGCGGCTGCAAGGGCAGGGTGAGGCAATTGCCATCGGTGCAAAGCAAGGTGAAGTCAGCCGCACCGAATTTAAGGCTGACAATGTCGTTCAAGGCGACATGCTGACCGTCCTCGCCCCAGAAAAGGGCGGGGACGGTCTGTGCCTGCGACGCAAAGGCCGCAAGCGAGAGGACGAGGGAAGTGAGTTTCTTCATATCAAATAGAAAGGACGCGAAGCACGTTGAGCAGTTCCGGATCGATAGGCTTGTCCTTCTTGATGGCCTTGGCGAACGGTACGTTGACGATGTGGTCGTTGTGGATACCGATCATCACGTTGCGCTGACCCTGCAACAGAGCCTCGACAGCGGCATAACCCGTACGGCTGGCCAGGATACGGTCGGCAGCCGTAGGCGATCCGCCTCGCTGTAGGTGGCCGAGGATAGAGCAACGCACATCGTAGTCAGGGAACTCCTCCTTCATCTTGGCAGCCAGGCCCATGGCACCGCCATTAGGATCCTTGCTCTCGGTCACGATGACCATAGCCGACGACTTAGACTTACGGAAACCATTGGCCACAAGTTCCTTGAGCTGCTCGTACTGGGTCTTCTCCTCAGGGATGATTACGTCCTCGCAACCGGTGGCGATAGCGCCATTGAGTGCCAGGAAGCCGGCATCGCGGCCCATCACCTCGATGAAGAACAGACGAGCGTGCGAGGTAGCCGTATCGCGGATTTTGTCGACGCAGTCCATGATAGTGTTCATGGCCGTATCGTAGCCGATGGTAACATCGGTACCGGCCAAGTCATTGTCGATGGTGCCAGGCAGGCCTACGATGGGCACATCGTGCTCCTTGGCCAGGTACGAAGCACCGGTGATCGAGCCGTCGCCACCAATGACGACAAGGGCGTCGATGCCATGCTTCTTCATGTTCTCGTAGGCCAGAGCGCGACCTTCGACGGTCTTGAACTCCATCGAGCGGGCCGTCTTGAGGATGGTACCGCCACGAGCGATGATATTACTTACGTTCTGGGTCTTGAACTCCTCGATCTTGTCCTCGATAAGGCCCTGATAGCCTCGACGAATACCAAAGACGCGAAGTCCGTTGTAGATTGCTGCACGGGTGACGGCACGAATGGCTGCATTCATGCCTGGGGCATCGCCACCACTGGTCAGGATGCCAATACTTTTGATCTCTGCCATGGGATTAGGATGTTATAAGTTAATAGTTATGAGTTGATAGTTTATAGTTCGGAGTGGAGAATTCAGAGCGGAGGACTACTGCCCATTGAGCATCGCAGCCACGGCCTCCATCTGCCAACGGGGTGTGGACGTGGCGCCACAGATGCCGACCGACTGTGCTCCGGCAATCATGGCCGGAGTGACTTCCTCGGGATGGCTGACGAAGTACGACCGTGGATTCTCGTCGAGGCAGATGCCGAACAGGGCCTTGCCGTTGCTCGACTTCTTGCCGCTGACAAACAGTACCACATCGTGCTGACGCGCAAACTCGCGCAGGTGCGGAATGCGGTTGGCCACCTGACGGCAGATGGTATCGCGGTACTCGAAGTCCTCGCAATGCGTCATGCGCTGCTGCATGGTGGCGGCCAGCTGCCGGAAGGTATCGACAGGCATCGTCGTCTGGCTGAACAGACGGATGGGACAAGAGAAGTCCACCTTGTCGAAGTCCTGCTCGCCCTCGATGACGATGGCCGATCCCTCGGTCTGGCCTACCAGGCCGTTGACCTCGGCATGGCCCTTCTTGCCATAGATGACGATCTGCACGCCTGGCTCGTCGTCGTAGACGCGCTTGATGCGTTTCTGGAGCTGCAGTACCACGGGACAGGTTGCATCGATCACCTCGATGCCGTTCTGTGCGGCCATCTGGTAGGTGGCCGGAGGCTCGCCATGCGCACGGAAGAGTACTGGCGTATCGTGCAGCTCGCGCATCTGGGCATGGTCGATGGTACAGAGGCCCATCTGCTCGAGGCGCGATACTTCCTCGCTGTTGTGAACAATATCGCCCAGGCAATAGAGGCGGTCGGCCTCGGCCAACTGCTCCTCGGCCTTGCGGATGGCACTGACCACGCCCGGACAGAAGCCACTATGCTGATCGACGGTGACGGTCATCGGAGGGGGATTGATGATGAATGATTGATGGTTGATGATTGGGCTTATGCCTTGGCGATAGCCTCTTCGGCCCACTGCTGGAGCAGGGCATTCTGCTCGGGGATGGTCATCGTGCTGTTGTCGAGCAGACGGGCATCGTCGGCCTGACGGAGCGGCGAAACCTCGCGATGCGAGTCGATGTAGTCGCGTTCCTCGACGTTGCGGAGCACCTCGTCGAAGGTCGTGGCAGTATCGCCCTTGCCCTGCAGCTCGGCCAGACGACGCTGGGCACGGACCTGGGCGCTGGCCGTCACGAAGACCTTGAGTTCGGCATTCGGGAAGACGACGGTACCGATGTCGCGGCCATCCATCACGATGCCGCCTTCGAGGCCCATCTGCTGCTGCATGGCAACCAGACGTTCGCGTACGAAAGGCAGAGCCGCGATAGGGCTCACGCAATTGGATACGGTCATCTGGCGGATTTCCTGCTCGACGACCTCACCGTTGAGCAAGGTCTGCATCTTGCCTTCGGCATCGTAGGCAAAGGTGACGCTGACCTGGCCGATCTGCTGCTCGAGGGCGGCAGTGTCGATCTGCTTGCTGTCGGCATCCATCAGTCCGCCACGCAAGGCATAGAGCGTAACGGCACGATACATGGCGCCGGTATCGACATAGATGTAGCCCAGACTGCGGGCCAGGCTCTTGGCCATCGTGCTCTTGCCGCAGCTCGAATGGCCATCAATGGCTATAGTGATTCGTTTCATTGCTATATATAATAAATAATGTGTCTGAAGGAACGCTCAGAAGCGGTAGTCGAACTGTACGGTCAGGTTACCCTCGCCGGCATGGGCCGTAGCATAGGCCAGCTGGAACGACATCGGGCCATAGTTGACACCGGCGCCGAGGCCGACACCGCGCAGGAAGCCTCCCTGACCGATGAAGCTACGCTGATGCCAGTAGTTGTACGAGGCTGCAATCCAGAAGTGGTCCGAAGCCGTCCACTCGAGGCCGAAGATGAGGTGGGTGAAGACGAGTTCGGCATTCTTGTACGTATTGCGGATGCCATTGCCGTCCACAAAGTCGCGATCCCAGCGGAGCAGGTCGTAGGCCGTCACCGATACGCACAATGGCAGGTGCTGCAGTTCGTGGCTCCAGCCGAGGTTCAGCTGGGTGGGCATCGACTCCTTGCGCTCCTCGTACAACGCCTTGAACTGTCCGCCCAGGTTGGTAAGGGTGGCCGAATAGGAATTGCCCGTAGCCTCGTCGTAATAGTTCAGGCCCACATCGACGCCGAGCGCAAAGGCCGAGTAACTCTCGTAGCTGCTGTAGAGGAACTTCATCTGTGCGCCGATACGCAAGCGGTCGTTGACCGGATATCCTACGGCGCCCTGCAGGCTCATGTCCTTCACGCCGAAGCTACCCGTCGGACTTCCCCATTCGTCGTAGCCCTTGAAGTTGCCATAATCGATGAAGCGCATGCCCGCCGACCAGGCTCCGGCCTCGAGGAAGCGTCCGGCATAGGCGGCGTAGCCCATATTGGCGTCGCTCATCAGATGCGTGTACGACAGCACCATCTGGCCGGCCATCTCGGGGCAGAGCAACGAAGGATTCTGTTCGGCCAGCGACAACTCGGGTTCGACCACGCTGATGGACGTGCCGCCCAGGGCCCAGCCTCGCGCCGAAACCGGCAGCTGCAGGTAGCCGTAACCGGTTATCTCCTGCGAACGGGCCGTGCCCACACACAGCAGGACCATACCCGCCAGCAGCGCCAAGCGCATGCACCTTATGTCATGTTTATGTTGCAACATCATATACTTTTTTCTTGCCTATCGTACGTGAAATAAGCAAAAATTGTACGCAAAAATATCCCTTTTTCCGCAAAAACGCAATTTTTTTGGCAAAAAAGATGATTTTTTTTCGAATTTTTTTGGTTTATATCGAAAAAAGCCCTACTTTTGTGCTGAGTTTTTAACCAATTTAATACAACATTATGGAAATCAAGAAAGACCCCAAAGTAGATCTTGAGCCAAGAAAAACTACCTATTGGCTCACCGGTCTTGCTGGTATTCTTGCGATCCTCTTCATCGCTTTCGAGTGGACGAACGTAACACGTCGTACGAGCAATCTCGGGTTCGGTAACGACATCATCGAGGAAGAAGAAGAGATCGTGATGACAGTACAGAACAATACTCCACCACCTCCACCACCTCCGCCAATGCCTGACGTGATCGAGGAACTCACCGTTGTAGAAGACGACGTTGAGGTTGCTGAGATCGAGATGCAGAGCACTGAGGACGACGCCAACACTACCGTCGAGGTAATGCAGCAGGTTGTTGAGACCGGTCCTGCCGAAGAGGAGGACGCCGAGGCCAACACCATCTTCACCGTCGTAGAGCAGGAGCCTGAGTTCCCAGGCGGCACCAAGGCCCTCATGGAGTACATCAGCAAGAACCTCCGCTACCCAGCATTCGCTGCCGAGAATGGCATCCAGGGTCGTGTAACGCTTTCGTTCGTCGTCGAGAAGGACGGTTCGGTTACCGACATCCAGGAGATGCGTTCTCCATCTGAGGACCTCACCAAGGAGGCCAAGCGCGTAGTGCAGTCAATGCCTAAGTGGAAGCCAGGTAAGCAGCGTGGCAAACCGGTACGTGTAAAGTACATGTTGCCTGTAACCTTCCGTCTGCAGTAATACAGCCTAACGAAGCCAACCCTGAGTTCCCGAGAGATTCAAGGTTGGCTTCACCTTTTTTATTCCACCCCGTTCTTGCGGACATGATAGCCCGCATCTACCCTAAAAAGACAAAATGAAAACACAAGCAGAACTGAACGCCCTGATACAAAGTGGCATCGAGAACCTCTCCTACCCAACCACCGCGTCCAAGCTGTATTCCCCCATCAAGTACACACTTGAATCTGGAGGCAAGCGTCTGCGCCCTACACTGGTGCTGATCGCTGCCAATCTCTATACCGACGACCTCACGACGGCCGTGTCGCCAGCGTTGGGTATCGAGATGTTCCATAACTTCACCCTCCTCCACGACGACGTCATGGACAAGGCTCCATCGCGCCGCGGACGTCCTACCGTACACGTCAAGTGGGACGAAAATCAGGCCATCCTCAGCGGCGACGCCATGCTCGGCCTGTCCTACAGCCTGATCTCCGAAGCTCCGAAGCGCGTACTGAAACCCGTGCTCGACTGCTTCAACATCATGAACCAGGAAATCTGTCAGGGACAGCAATACGACATGGACTTCGAGACCCGCGACGACGTGACCATCGACGAATACCTCGACATGATTCGTCTGAAGACATCCGTGCTCCTGGGCCGCGCACTGCAGATCGGTGCCTACATCGGACAGGACAAGGCCTTCGGCAACCTGACCGACGTCGGCGTGAGCCGCTACGACTGGCTCGACCGCGACATCGAGACCCTCTTCCGCTTCGGCACCTCGCTGGGCCTGGCCTTCCAGCTGCAGGACGACTGGCTCGACTGCTGGGGCGACCCCAAGACCTTCGGCAAGCGCATCGGAGGCGACATCCTCGAGGACAAGAAGACCTTCCTGCGCATCACGGCCCGCGCCAATGCGCCTGAGCCCGACACGACCGGAATGTCCGAAGAAGAGAAGATCGAGGCCTTCAAGACCTACTACAAGAAGACAGGAGCCGAGAAGGCCTGCCGTCAGGCCATCAGCCGCTACCATCAGGAGGCCCTCAACGCCCTGAGCGGCATGAGCCTGCCGATGGACAAGCTGTCGCTCCTCACCGCTCTGGCTGCCAAGCTCGAGAACCGCAATTCATAAGTTTCCTACGCTACGAGATTATCAACCCTACCACCATGCCCTACCGCAGACTACCCAAGACTGACCTCAGCCGCATCAAGGCCCTACAGAAAGCCGTGAGCACCGAGGGATACAAGGAGAATGGCCAGCTGGTACTCAGCTACCAGACCATACGCGACGCACAGCAGCTGCTGAGCAAGTTCCGCAATGCCCAGAGGCAATACCAGCAGTATTACGACCAATACATCGCGTCGAGCCAGGAGTATAAGAAGGTAGCCGGCATGGCTCGTATGTATGTCACGCACTTCATCCAGGTGCTGAACATGACCATACAGCGCGGCGAGCTACGTAGCGACATCAAGGCTGGCTACGGCCTCGATCCCGAGAGCAACAACCTGCCCACGCTGACCACCGACAAGGATCTGGCTGCCTGGGGCAAGAAGATCATCGAGGGCGAAGAGCAACGCGTACAGCATGGCGGTGTCCCGATCTACAATCCCAACATCGCCAAGGTCAAGGTACATTACAGCATCTTTGCCGACCATTACTACAGCTGCAGCACCTACAAGACCAATGCCGAAAAGCATCGCGCCGATCTGGTGCAGATGCGTCCGCTGGTCGACGACCTGCTGCTCGACCTCTGGAACCAGGTCGAGGCTTTCTATGCCGAACAGCCACTCAGCGTCCGCGTCGAACGTGGCAAGCAGTTCGGACTGATCTACTACCTGCGCGACACCGAGAAGAAGCAGGTCGAAGCCGAGAAGCTGCAGAACCTGCTGGAATTTTAGTACGCAACGCCACCCTACTACACCGAACAAGATGATTGACACTCATTGTCACCTGATAGACGAGGCCTTCGCAGACGATGCGGAGGCCTGTATCGTACGTGCCCACGAGGCCGGAATCCATAAGATCATGCTGGCCTGCTGCGACGAGAACGAACTGCAGCCCATCGCCCAGCTTTGCAGCCTGCACCCGGGCGTCGTATTCGGCAGTGCCGGCATCCACCCCGAGAACATGGCCGACGACGTCGAAGCTCAGCTGGCCTCGCTCAGGCAGAAATACGCATCGATGCAGCCCGGATTCCGCATCCATGCCATCGGCGAGATCGGCATCGACCTGCATTGGGACACTACCCGCCTGGACGATCAGCTACGCCTGCTCCGGGCCGAACTGGACTGGGCGCTCGACGAGGATCTGCCCGTCCTGCTCCACATTCGTGACGCGATGCCTCAGTTCCTCGAATTTCTGCATTCCTACATTTTAAATAATAATAAGGCACAGGATCGAAAGCTCCGTGGCGTACTGCATTGCTACAGCGGCACCGTCGACGAAGCCCTCGAAGCCATGCAGATGGCCGACCTCTACATCGGCGTAGGCGGTACCGTCACCTACAAGCGCAGCAGTGTTCCCGACGTAGTCCGTGCCGTCGGCATCGACCGCATCGTGCTCGAGACCGACGCTCCGTATCTGGCTCCCGTCCCCGGACGCGGCAAGCGCAACGAACCCGCCTTCACGGCCCATACCGCGCAGTTCGTGGCCGATCTGCTGGCGATGCCTGTCGCCGACGTCGATCGCATCACGACTTGCAATGCCGAGTTACTATTAGGCATATAAAATCGACGAACGACACAAAAAAATCGACAAAAAGAAGGAAAAACCACGCACTTTTGAGGTCAAAACACAAAAAAAGTCTCTCAGAATGCATTATTTTGAAAAAAAATTTTGTCGCAAACAAAAATAACCTTATATTTGCACTCACAAAACAACAACTAACATCAACCAATTAATAACAATTTTAAAACACAACTCAATGAAAAAGTTTTTCTTGACGCTGGCTGCCGTAGCTGCTATGGTTCCAGCATTCGCACAGGAGGCTGAGGAGGCAGTTGCTGAGTCAACCAACTTCCACCACGTACTTAAGACCGAATTCATCGACGGTGGTCCTACCTTCATGGCATTCGTTGCTCTCGCACTCGTACTTGGTATGGCTTTCGTTATCGAGCGTATCATTTACCTTAACCTCGCTGAGGTGAACACCAAGAAGCTCGTTGAGACTGTTGAGAACGCTCTTGAGGCTGGCAACGTTGACGAGGCTCTCGAGATCAGCAAGAAGACCCGTGGTCCTATCGCATCTATCTTCACCCAGGCTCTCATCCGTCTTAAGGATGGTCAGTCACTCGAGCAG
>JAZUEP010000054.1:0-20804 GCA_045640225.1 Bacteroidales bacterium
GACGACGACGACCTCGAGCTGCTGGGCAACGAGGGGGACATCACCCGCCTCGAGCAGGCGAACAACGCCTTCATCGAGGCCTACCAGCAGCGTGCCGCCGAGAAGGCCGAGGGCGAGACCGCTCGCACCCTGAAGCTCCGCGCTGAGCTCTGCGACCTGTATGCGCAGATCTGCATCACCCTGCAGTTCTATGCCAACGGCACGGGCGAGAAGGCCGCAGCCTGCCAGGAGTTCATCAAGAACCTCAACGTCATCGTGGCCGACGCCAAGAAGCGCCTGGATCAGCGCCTGAACAAGACGGGCGGCAGCGAGGAAGAGGGCGGCCAGGAGACTGAGGGCAGCCAGGAGCAGGGCGGCAATGAGCAGCCTAATCCACAGCCTAACACGGGCGGTAACGGCAATGTGACGGACTTCTAAACGAGATCAATCAACAAGGAATGAAGAGGAATGAAAGGAAGGTCGTAACCTCTGATAATTCTTTTAATTCCCTTTCATTCCCTGTTCTTTATGCTCTCTCGATAGTATCAACAAGGAATGAAGAGGAATGAAGGGAAGATCCTAACCTCTGGTATTTCTTTTAATTCCCTTAATTCCTTGTTCTTAATTGATTTAACATGTAATTAAAATGAAACGATGGAAAAAAATGTTCGCAAAGATCCTCGCTATGATGTCGAGGACGAAGAAAAGAAAGCAGGGCACGATGGGCCTGTTATCCATGACGAGTGTCTCGAGGAATGTCGACGCACCTGCAAGCGTAACTTTTGGACGGAATTGTTGCGTACAGTCACAAAGGTGGCAGGTGTTATCCTTGCTGCGTTCGGATTGTCGAGCTTCGGCGAGGACGATTGACCTCTTGGTGGTGCATTGTAGCGCTACGTGGCCTTCGGTAGATTATACGCATGCACGATTGCTGAGGGATCATAAGGCACGAGGGTTCGGGGCTTATCCGGGGTATCACTTGTATGTGCGCAGGGATGGCACGCTGTACTACTGCCGGCCCGTCTCGATCGCTGGCTGCCATGTGGCGAACTTCAATCGGCACAGCATCGGGATATGCTATGAGGGCGGATGTTCGGATTCGGCAGGACATAAGCCCGAGGACAACCGTACGGCCGAGCAGCTGGTGGTGATGCATGAGGTGCTGTCTCTCCTTGTCGAGGAGTATGCGGAGGCGAAGTTGGTGGGACATAGGGATCTGAATGGCGGGAAGAAGGCTTGTCCTTGTTTTGATGTAAAAAGCTATTATAAATACCTAGACCCCCTCGGTCCCCCTTAAGGGGGATGACTGAAAGTTAGTGGCGGTTGACACTGGTTTTAGTCTTTACTAGCCGCTGATTCTCGAAATGGGCTTGCTCGATTTGTGGAAGGGTATTTAGGCAGGAAAATGCGCTTCCTCGCTCCGAGCAAGAGCATTCCGCCAGCAGATTACTCTTCCTCGTTTTGATGGACACTTTTCCGCCAGCAAATTGGGCTTCCCCGTTTTGTGGAAGGGCGTTCTGCCAGCAAATTGCGCTTCCTCGTTTTGATGGACTCTTTTCCGCCAGCAGATTGGGCTTCCCCGTTTTGATGGACACTTTTCTGCCAGCAGATTACGCTTCCTCGGAGCGGGGAAGCGTATTGGGCAGAAATGGGCATCGCGCTGGGGGAATGGATGGCATGATTGTTAATTGCTTCGTGTTTTGCATTGCGGAGATGGCAAAAGCAGGGCGTTTGGGACGGCAGTGTTACTAAATGTGAAGACATGAGGCGGTATTTTAAGATAAATTTGTATATTTGCAGCGGAGTTTTTACCGATTACGATCATTGCATGGTCAGACGTTCTATTAGATAAACAACCTTATTAACCATTATTTAATACATTACCTCTATGCCAAAACAACAGTCATTCTTGAAACGCTGTCTGGCATTCGTGTTGCTGAGCATTGCCTGCGTGGCAGTGTATGCACAAAGCCAGACCATCCGAGGTACCGTAAAAGACCAGCAGGGCGAACCCGTGGCTGGTGCCACCGTGCTCGAAAAGGGTACGGCCAATGGCGTGATTACGGACGTGGACGGCAACTACTCCCTGCGCGTGCAGCCGGGGGCTTCGATCATCGTGTCGTACGTGGGCTATGAGACCCAGGAACAGACGGCCAAGGCCGTGACCAACATCACGCTGCTGGAGGACCAGGAGCTGATCGAGGAGGTCGTGGTAGTGGGCTACGGCACGCAGAAGAAGAAGCTGGTGACGGGCGCTACGATCCAGATCTCGGGCGACGACATCACGAAGCAGAACACTACGAACGCCCTGGGCGCGCTGTACAGCTCGGTGCCAGGCGTGAACATCACGGTGAGCAACGGCCAGCCGGGTGCGGAATACAACATCACGGTGCGCGGCCTGAACACCACGGGCAACTCGGGCCCTCTGTACGTAATTGACGGTGTGGCCGGCGGCGACATCAACTCGCTGAACCCTTCGGACATCGAGACCATCGACATCCTGAAGGATGCGGCATCGGCCGCGATCTACGGTGCGCGTGCATCGTCGGGCGTCGTGCTGATCACCACCAAGCAGGGCGAGAAGGGCAAGATCCGCATCAGCTACGACGGCTACTTTGCCTGGCAGAAGCCTAACTTCAACGGTGTGCACTCGGTAACGGGCATGGAGTACATCGACCTGGTGGACCAGGCCTTCCGCAGCAACGGTGCGCGCTTCGACAGCGAGGATCACTACTTCAACCTCGAGAAGCTGATGCCCGTACAGTGGGCACAGATGAAGGCGGGCAACTTCAACGGTACGGACTGGCTGCACGAGTCGGTGAACCCCGATGCCAAGTCGTACAACAACTCGCTGACCATCACGGGCGGCAGCGATACGAACCACTACTCGCTGGGCATCACCAACAGCTCGAGCGACGGTACGCTGGGCTACCCCAAGAAGACCTACTACGACCGCACGACGATCCGCATGAACTCGGATTACGTGCTGCTGCGCCTGAAGAACCGCGACATCGTGAAGTTCGGCGAGAACATGACGCTGTCGCTCTACGCCTCGAACGGCGTGTCGCAGGGCAACATCTACAGCAACTCGATCCACACGGCCCTGGTGTACACCCCATTGCTGCCTGCCTACAAGGCTGACGGCTCGTTCTACACCTACGAGGATCAGGTAGCCGACAAGTGGCAGCAGGCAGACGGTGCCTACAACCTGCTGGAGAGCTACTCGTACGGCGAGGCCGAGAACAAGCGCATGCGCATACAGGGCAACACCTGGCTGGAGATCAATCCGCACAAGGACTGGAAGTTCCGCACGGTATACGGCTTCCGCTACTACAACAACCAGAAGCGCAGCTACGACCCACAGTACCAGCTGTCGGGCACGAACATGAACGTGCTGGACCGCGTACAGCAGGAGTCGAACGCGTGGTACGGATGGTCGTGGGAGAACACGCTGGCCTGGAAGCACAAGTTCGGCAAGCACTCGGTGGATGCCCTGGTGGGTACCTCGATCGAGGGTACGGGCTGGGGCCAGAGCCTGGGCGGATGGCGCAAGGATACGAAGTTCGGTACCTGGGAGTCGGCCAACCTGTCGTCGTCGGGTAGCGACATCGACTCGGAGCACGTCGGCATCTGGGGCGGCAACACGGTGCCTTACAACAACCTGGTGTCGGTATTCGGCCGTGCCAACTATAACTACAAGGAGACTTACCTGCTGACCCTGATCCTGCGTCAGGACGGCTCGAGCAACTTCGCAAGCGGTCACCGCTGGGGTACCTTCCCGTCGGTATCGGCCGGCTGGGTGCTGAGCAACGAGAAGTTCATGCAGGCTACGAGCGGATGGATGGACTTCCTGAAGCTGCGTGCCAGCTGGGGTCAGAACGGTAACTGCTCGGTAGGTAACTTCCAGTACGCTGCCACGGTGGCACTCGACGCCTACTACGACTTCACCGCCGGTGGCCAGTCGGCCTCGATCGGTGCCTACCCCGACATCCTGCCTAACCCATCGCTGACCTGGGAGACCACCGAGCAGACGGACCTGGGTATCGACGCCCGCTTCCTGCGCAGCCGCCTGGGCCTGACCTTCGACTGGTACAACAAGGAGACGAAGGACTGGCTGGTGAAGGCTCCGGCTCCGGCCGTCATCGGTACGGGCTCGGCCAACATCAACGGCGGTGCCGTGCGTAACCGCGGTATCGAGATCGGCCTGACCTGGAACGACAAGGTGGGCGACTTCCGCTACGGTGTGAGCGCCAACATGTCGACCAACAAGAACGAGGTACTCTTCATCGACAATGCCGACGGCATCCTGCACGGTGGTACCGACGTCATCGCCCAGAACATCTCGACCTACAACACGTTCGAGGCACGCCCGGGCAAGCCAATCGGCTACTTCACGGGTCTGGCCAGCGACGGCATCTTCCAGAACCAGGCCGAGATTGACGCCTGGAATGCGGCCGGCAAGGCCTTCATGGACGGCTACGACAAGGCCGAACCGGGCGACGTGAAGTGGATCGACCAGAACGGCGACGGCCTCTTCAACGACGACGACGTGGTGGAGATCGGTAACCCTCATCCGGACGTGAACATCGGCTTCAGCATCAACCTGGCATGGAAGGGCATCGACTTTGCGATCAGCGGATCGGGCGCCTTCGGCCATCAGATCCTGCAGAGCTACCGCTCGTTTGCGAACAGCGATGTGGAGAACTATACCAACAACTTCGTGAACCGCCTCTGGACGGGCGAGGGCTCGACCGACAAGTTCCCACGCTTCACCTACGGCAAGCACAACAACTTCTACGCCAAGGGCTATGTAGGCGACGTATGGTGCCAGGATGCCGACTACGTGAAGGTGCGTACCATCACGCTGGGCTACGACTTCAAGCACCTCTTCCCGAAGATGCCATTGCAGCAGTGCCGCATCTACTTCACGGGCCAGAACCTGCTGACCTTCACGGGCTACGACGGTATGGATCCTGAGGTAGGCTATGGCTACGGCTACAGCTGGACGTCGGGCATCGACATCGGTTCGTACCCAAGTCCGAAGAGCTATATGTTTGGTGCGAGTCTGAAATTCTAAATACTGAAAAACGATATGAAAAAGATATTTTATTCATTGGCTATCGCGGGTGCACTCATGGCCACGAGCTGCGACGATCTGCTCGATACCGTGAACTACGAGAAGACCGACACTTCGTCGTTCCCAAAGAACGAGAAGGATGCTGAGCAGATACTCACTTCGTGCTACAATACGCTGATCCTGCTCTGCTCGAACACGGTGGAGACCCACACCGTCTTCACCCACAACATGATGAGCGACGAGATGTACGGAGCGGGCTCGACCTCGAACACCGGCGCCCAGGCCTTCGACCGCCTGATGAACAAGGAGTCGAACTTCTTCGACGCTGCCTGGAAGGACTACTTCATGGGCGTCTTCCGCTGCAACTATGCCCTCGATGCCATCCCCGGCATCCCCGATACCGAGTTTGCCAGCCCCGAGAACAAGGACTACCTGCTGGGTCAGGCCCACTTCCTGCGCGCCTGGACCTACTGGGAGCTGACCAACAACTTCGAGACCTTCCCGCTGCTGACCAAGCCCGAATCGGTGAACATGCCACGCACGGCGGTCGACTCGATCTACATGCAGATCAGTGCCGACCTGACCGACGCCATCAACCTGATGCCCGCCAAGTACGGTTACACCACCGAGGCAGGCAAGACGGGCCGCGCCACGAAGTATGCAGCCGAGGCCCTGCTGGCCCGTATCTGGCTGTTCTACACGGGCTTCTACGGCAAGAGCGACATGTGCGGCATCACGAAGAGCCAGGTCGTGAATTACCTGAAGGACGTACGCGACAACTCGAAGTTCGGCCTCGAGGCCGATCCACGCGAGATCTGGCCTAACACGAACGAATGGTCGAGCGGCTACGCCTACGACACCGACTTCGACACCTACGTATCGCGCAACAAACTGCACTGGGTGGGCAACCACTCGAAGGAGACCATCTGGGGCGCACACTTCAGCTACGTATGGGTGAGCAACGGCAATGCCGGCCACAACCGCATCGGCGAGTACTACGGCCTGCGCAACTCGGCCTCGTCGCCCAACGCCCTGTGCTATCCTTACGGCATCGGCTACACCAACGGCTCGGTGAACCCGAAGATGGTGGAGGAATGGGCTACCGATCCTGACTATGGCTGCCGCGACGTGCGCCTGTGGGGTTCGGTGTTCGCCGTGGACAATGCAGCCGAGATCTTCGGCGGCGGCGAGGGCGGCAACTGGTGGAACGACGACTGCATCTGCGAGCTGCCTGACCATCCGGGCAACGACTCGAAGGAGGTCGAGAAGTCGATGTTCCACAACAAGAAGTACATGGTATCGACCGCCTATACCGACGCCGAGAAGTCGACCCTGCGTGCCAACTTCTTCTACGTCATCCCTGGCTTCAACGGCTCGAACAGCAACCAGTTCGACAACCGCAACGACATCGTCTACATCCGCTATGCCGACGTGCTGCTGATGCTGGACGAGCTGGAGCAGACCGTCGACGGCATGAACCAGTTGCGTCAGCGTGCAGGCCTGGCCAAGTACGACAGCTACACCGACGAGCGCCTGCGCAAGGAGCGTCGCTACGAGCTGTGCTTCGAGGGCGTGCGCTTCAACGACCTGCGTCGCTGGTATCCACAGAACGCGGGCGAGGTGATCTCGCAGAACCAGGTGGGCGGCTTCATCGAGTACCGCGGCAAGGCAGTGCCTGGCGGCTACAAGGAGATCCCGGGCAACGGCATGCAGAAGCGCTGGTTGGAGACCCGTGGCTTCCAGCGTATCCCGAACGATCAGATTATCCTCTCGGAGGGCGTGCTGACCCAGACACCAGGCTGGTCGGACGAGGATACGAAGGCCTGGCTGTTCGGTAACGGTGACCTGCCATATTGATGACAGATGACTGAATGACACACAGATAACCTGCTCCCACTCCCTGTCGCATCGAGGCAAGGGGTGGGAGCATTAACACCTATCAGATAAATATGAAACGAGACCTTATCAGAAACCTGTTCCTTGTGTCGGGCCTTGTGGCCGTGCTGACACCTTCGTGCACCCAACGCGGCACAGCCCCTGCGACCACCGATGCGACCCCGGCCGACGTCGAGGTAGGCCCCTATACCGTCACGGCATTGGCCAGCGACATCTACCACATACAGGACTACAACCACGAGAATCCGGCCGGCGAGAGCTTCGACGAACAGGGCGAGAAGACACACTTCAACAACTGCTCGGACATGTATCTGCTACGCGGCAGCGAGAAGGCCCTGCTGATCGACCTTTCGAACCGCATCACATGGGCCGAGGATGCCGACCAGAGCCTCAGGCAGCTGGTCGAGGAGCGTTGCGAGGGCAAGCCGCTGACCATTACCTTCACACACAACCACGGCGACCATACGGGCATGCTGCCGGCCTTCGTGGGCGATACGACGGTGCACTTCATGCTGCCACGTCAGGACTTCGAGGCCCTGACCGATGCGGTCAGCAACTGCCACTACGACCTGTATGACGAGGGCTACTGCTTCGACCTGGGCGGCATCGAGGTGAACACCGTGCTGGTGCCCGGACATACGCATGGGTCGATGGTGTTCGACGTGAAGGGCCGTAACCTGCTGATGACGGGCGACGCCATCGGTTCGGGCCATGGCGTATGGATCTTCAATGCCGAGGGCTTTGCCGAATATACGGCTGCCGTGCCACGCCTGCTGGCATACGTTGACAATCCGGCCAACGGCATCGACACCGCCCAGCTGCGCATCTATGGCGGCCACTACTGGCAGAAGGACTGGCTGGACCTGGCCGAGGGCGAGGAGCTGGGCTACACCTACCTGCGCGACATGAATACGCTGGTCGGCCAGATTCAGGACGGCACGGCTGCACACGAGCCATCGAACCTGAACTTCGGCGCCCTGGATACCTACTTCCGCCTGAACAACGCCATCGTGGTGTGGAACCTGGAGCAGGCCGAGGCATTACGTCGGTAACACATTTATTTCTGAATAACACCTATATAAGATGAAACAAAGAAGACTCATGCAGGTGGCAATCCTGACGGCATTGGCCTGCATCCCGACCGCCCAGCTATCGGCCCAGAAGACCATCTACCGTACGGCCGACTACACATGGCGCGGCAACCAGTTCGTACAGGGCAAGTACAAGGCCCAGGCCAACAGCGCCACCGACATGACCAGCAACTACAAGAGCGAATGGAACACGTCGGCTCCGAACTACATGCCCGATATGCCTACTGGCGTCGACCCTGAACACTGGACCCTGAAGCGCGACATCAGTCACCTGCCGCACTACACGTCGTCGCTGCTGATCGACAATGCCCTCTACAACATGAGCCTGGAGGAAAGCGAGCTGGCCATCGAGCCCGATTCGACCTACCGCACCGGTGTGTACTGGGGCGGCGTCTGGACGCGCGACGTCTCGTACTCGATCCTGCACGCCCTGGCACAGCTCTGCCCCGAGGTGTCGATGAAGTCGCTGCTGGCCAAGGTGAACCAGAACAACCGCATCATACAGGATACGGGTACGGGTGGCGCCTGGCCCTGCTCGACCGACCGTACGACGTGGATCCTGGCCGCCTGGGAGTGCTATCTGGTGACCGGTAGCCGCGAATGGCTGGATCGTATCTTCCCCGTGATACGCAATACCATCGAGGACGACCACGTGGTGGCCTACGACCCTGAGACACAGCTGATGCGAGGCGAGACGTCGTGGCTGGATTGGCGCGAGCAGGAGTACCCCACCTGGATGCAGCCGGCCGACATCTATCAGTCGGAAGCCATGGGCACCACGGCCGTACACTACCGCTCGTTGCGCATCCTGGCCGAGATCTGTCGCCTGGAGAGCCAGCCCGCATGGGCACAGCGCTACGACCAGTGGGCCGACCAGTTGCGCGATGGCATGAACCGTAACCTCTGGATGGACGATCAGGGGCTGTACGCCATCTATCTGTATGGCCGCAACCACCTGGTGCAGCATCGTCAGATGGAGATACTGGGCGAGTCGTTCGCCGTGCTGTGGGACATCGCTTCGGCCGACCGTCAGCGTCGCATCAGCCAGTCGATGGTGAGCGAGCCGTTCGGTACGCCCGACTTCTACCCGAACCTGAAGGACCAATACCCCTACCACAACGATGCCATGTGGCCTTTCACACAGGCCTACTGGATGAAGGCTCAGGCCAAGGTGGGCAACGAGGAGGGCGTGCTGCATAGCATCGCGTCGATCTACCGCCTGGCCGCCCTGACGCTGACCAACCTCGAGAACATGGTGATCTACAACGGCAACGACAAGGGCCTGCCCATCAACTCGCCCCGTCAGCTGTGGAGCGTGGCTGCCGATGCGGCCATCGTGCCCAACATCTACTTCGGCATCGGCTACGAACTGGAGGGCATCCGCTTCCGTCCCTTCGTGCCTAAGGCCCTAGCCGCCAAGCGAGAGCTGTCGAACTTCCGCTACCGCGATGCCGTGCTCGACCTGCACATCACGGGCTATGGCAATCGCCTGAAGAGCTTCCGCCTGGATGGCGTCGAGACCGAGCCTCTGTTCCCTGCCACCCTGACCGGTGCCCACACCATCGAGATGGAGCTGGCCAACGAACAGCCCGCACCGATGGACGTGACGATGCGTGGCAATGCCTACCAGCCGCTGACGCCTGTCGCCCGTGTGGAGGACAACCGCCTGTGCTGGGAGGCCGTCGAAGGCGCTGTCAGCTACGTCGTGTTGCGTAACGGACAGGACTATCGTACCGTGACGGGCGAGCCTCTGACCCTGGCCCTGACCGAGGATGGTGAGTATGCCGTGATGGGCATCAGTGCCGAGGGCTATCGTGGCTACATGAGCGAACCTGTCGGCCGCTACAGTGCGGTCAGAACGTATCAGGTCGAGCAGTATGCCCTGCCTTTCGACCCACAGCGCAAGCAGGTGAAGGAGAGCGCCGGTGCCGGTGGCGGCCTGGCCGGAAAGACCGAGGCCCGTGCCGAGGTGCCAACCCTGCAGGGCGTAGACGTGAGCGGTGCACACGGCCACATGGCCATGATTACGCGCAACGAGAATACCCTGATCACGATCCCGATCGAGGTGGAGGCTGACGGACGTTACGCCCTCGACTGGCGTTACGCCAACGGCAATGGCCCCATCAACACCGACAACAAGTGCGCTACGCGCCTGCTGGGCATCGACGGGGCCACGAAGGGAGTGAGCGTCTTTGCTCACCGTGGCAGCGACCAGTGGAACAACTGGGGCTGGAGCAATGTCACGGTCGTCGACCTGAAGGCCGGACGTCACATCGTGACACTGGAGTTTGCGGATACGGTCGAGAACATGAACATCCACGTCAATCAGGCGCTGCTGGACGAATTGCGCGTCACTCGCCTGTGAAGTAAAGGATATTCAGCCACGAGGGTCAGGGCATCGCAATGACGGGCCACCCCTCAACCCATTGGAGCTGGCGAACGTAGAGTTTGCTGGCTCCATTCTTTTGCCGGTCATAGGCATGGGCCACGAAGTACCATTGGCCGTCGAACTCGTAGACACTGCAATGACCGATGCCGGCATAATCCTGGCAAGGACCGGCCACGAGCGTGCCACCGCCTTCGGTCATCGGACGATCCTCGCGGTCGACGAAAGGACCCGTGATGCTGCGGCTACGGCCTACGACGGTGCGGTAGTTGCTATTGAGGCCCTGGCAGCAATAATCCCAGCTGACAAAGAGGTAGTACCAGCCGTCGCGTTCGATCAGGAAAGGAGCCTCGATCGTATTGAGGTTGGCATGCTCGTTGAGGTGAGCCACTGTCTCGGGGCGACGATGGCGCGCGATGGTAACCGGTTGGGCCGCTGGCGTCTGCAGGTCGTCGGCCAACGGAACGAGCTGGATACCGTCCCAGAACGAACCCCATGTCAGCCATGGCTGTCCCTGGCGATCGACCAGCAGGTTAGGATCGATGGCATTCCAGTCGGTCTGTCCGGGGATGGACTGTACGACGAGGCCCTGGTCCTCCCAGCGGTAATCGGGCGACGAAGGATTGAGCGTGACGTTCGTGGCATGGCCGATGACCGAGATGTTCTTGCCGAAGGTCGAACAGCTGTAATAGAGGTGCCAGCGGTCGCCTACACGACGGATATCGGGTGCCCAGGTATGGCCCTTGTAGGCCGGTACGAGCTGTTGCGCCCAGGCGGGAATCGGGTCGAGCACGGAAGGAAGTCGCTTCCAGGTCTTCATGCCATCGTCCGACGAGAGGACGTCGACACCCATGCCCGTGGTGAACATGTAGTACACGCCATCCTCGCAGGCCATGACCGGATCGTGGACGTCGGGACAGGCAGCATCGAACTCCCAATGACGGTTGCGCGGACGTGAGGCCTCGGGATCGGGCGCCTGATAGGTGAACTCGCTGGCAGGAGTATAGTCGAAGTTGCGGGCACGCACCGTGAAGTCGGGGAATTCGTCCAGACGGCCGCGCAAGAAGACGTCGAGGTAACGACGATAGTCCTTGAACTGCCAGTCGAACCACATGCGAGCCATGCGCGAGAACGAACCGCCGAATTCCTCGTGGTAGGTACCACCATGGCCGGCCGTAGGATGCGAGGCAAAGACGACGGGCACGTGGTCGATGCGCTCGTAGTCGAGCAGGGCGTTACGATAGGCAATGTCGCCCTCGCCACCCAGGATATAGAGCACCGGGGCGTGGAGCGAATAGAGCGACTGGCGGCTGGCACCCTGCATCTCGATATCGCCCATGCCGGAATTGAACATGACGTAGGTCTTGACGCGCGGATCGGCACAATTGGCCATCACCATCGCACCGCCACAGCTCATGCCCGTCAGCGCAATGGCGTCGAGGTCGATGCGGCGATAGTATTCCGAACGGCTGTCGGCACAGACACGGAAGGCCCAGTCGATGGCTGCGGGCATCTCGGCATTGAGCGATTTGTTGAGCGGACGATCGTCGGCTTGCTGCTGCATCTCGCCCAGGGCGATGACCAGATAGCCGTGCGAGGCAAGGTCGCTGAGCATACGCTCGAAGGGCAACGAGGTGTCGTCGCAGGCACCATTGGCAAAGATGATGAGCGGCAACGGACCCTGATGCTGGCAGGCCTGTACCATGTCCTGTGGCTTGTAGACGACGTAACCGGGCAACGTAGGCTCGCTGATGGCCTCGGCCTTGAAACGGCCGCTGCCGCCATTGTCGATAATCTTCTGGGTAATCGTTGGTGCTGCCTGAAGGGTAGGAGTGAAGAATGTGCCTGCAGTGAGTAATGCAGACAACAGGAGGAGACGTTGTGTTTTCATACGGGAGAAGTGTGTTGTGTGTAGGGGATAAGTGAGTGTGGAGCAGGAGAGGTGCGGGCACGTCACTGCTTCAGCAACTCGAGGGCGGGCGTCAGGATGTGTTCGGACACCCAGGGCATTACCACGGCCACCACCTGGTGGAGCAGGGGCACGATCTGGCTCTGCTCGACATACGACTGGATGGAAAGGGCCGGGATAACCGAACTGACCATCTGAATGCCCGAAATGGCCAGTGCACAGAAGAGCGCGAACTTGAGCGCACCGAACACGCCACCGGCCAGACGATTGGTCCAGCTGAGGGAAGCGGCTTCGAGCACCTTGCCCAACAGATGAGCCGTCCATCCCAGCACCAGCATGGCCAGGATGAAGGTCACGACCCAGACGGCAATGCCGGCAATGCGTTCGCTACTGAACCAGCCTTGTGCATAAGCCAGTCCGTAAGGAGAAACAAGATTGGCGATGACGGCCGCCAGCAGCAACCCAAAGGTCCCCACGGCCTCCTTCAGAAGACCGCGGTATAGACCCGTGAGTGCACCGACGGCAATCACCGCCAACAGGATTTTATCGAAATCTATCATTGTAGATTACGGATTTCAGTTGCAGGGACAACGGATCAGAGCTTGGCCTTGATCTGTACCTCGGTGAAGGCCTCGATGATATCACCCTCGCGGATGTCATCGTAACCGTTGATCGAGAGACCGCACTCGAAGTTGGTACCAACCTCCTTGACGTCGTCCTTGAAGCGCTTCAGGCCAGCCAGCTCGCCGGTGAAGACCACGATACCGTCGCGGATGACGCGGGCCTTGTCGGTACGATGGATCTTGCCATCGCGAACGATACAGCCAGCCACGGCACCGACCTTCGAGATCTTGAATACCGACTTGACCTCGGCATTGCCCGAAAGCTCCTCCTTGACGATAGGCTTCAGCATGCCTTCCATAGCCTCCTTGACCTCCTCGATGGCATCGTAGATGATCGAATAGGTGCGGATGTCGACACCATCCTGATCGGCCATGCGACGGGCACCGGCCGAAGGACGTACCTGGAAGCCGATGATGATGGCCTTCGAGGCAGCAGCCAGCACGACGTCCGACTCGGAGATCTGGCCCACAGCCTTGTGGATGACGTTGATCTGGATATTCTCGGTCGAAAGCTTGATGAGCGAATCGGTAAGAGCCTCGACAGAACCGTCGACGTCGCCCTTGACGATGAGGTTGAGCTCCTGGAAGTCGCCAAGCTTCAGGCGGCGGCCAATCTCGTCGAGCGTAAGGGTCTTCTGGGTACGAAGAGCCTGCTCGCGCTGCAGACGGTCACGCTTCTGGGCAATCTCGCGAGCCTCCTGCTCGGTGTCGAGCACGCGGATCTGATCGCCAGCCGAAGGAGCACCGTCAAGACCGAGCACCTGTACTGGGCAGGCAGGACCGGCCTCTTCGACCTTCTGGCCACGTTCGTTGAACAGGGCACGCACACGACCGTAATGCTTGCCGGCCAGTACGACGTCGCCCACATGGAGCGTACCGTTCTGAACGAGGATCGAAGCCACATAGCCACGGCCCTTGTCGAGGGTAGCCTCGATGACCGAACCGCTGGCCTGACGGTCAGGATTGGCCTTGAGGTCGAGCATTTCAGCCTCGAGCAATACCTTCTCGAGCAGCTCCTCGACGTTCAGACCGTCGCGGGCTGAGATGTCCTGGCTCTGGTACTTGCCACCCCACTCCTCGACGAGGTAGTTCATGGCAGCCAGCTGCTCCTTGACGCGGTTAGGGTTGGCGGTAGGCTTATCGATCTTGTTGATGGCGAAGACGATAGGTACACCGGCAGCAGCGGCATGGTTGATGGCCTCCTTGGTCTGAGGCATGATGCCGTCGTCGGCAGCGACGATGATGATGGCGATATCGGTCATCTTGGCACCACGGGCACGCATAGCGGTGAAGGCTTCGTGGCCAGGGGTGTCGAGGAAGGTGACGTGACGGCCATCCTGCAGCTGTACGTTGTAGGCACCGATGTGCTGGGTAATACCACCGGCCTCACCTGCGATGACGTTGGTGTTGCGGATGTAGTCGAGGAGCTTGGTCTTACCATGGTCGACGTGACCCATCACCGTGATGATAGGTGGACGCGACTGGAGCTGCTCCTCGGTATCGACTTCCTCTTCGAGCTCGGCCTCGACCTCCTCGCTGACGTACTGGGTCTCGAAACCGAAGTTCTCGGCCACGAGGTTGATGGTGTCGGCATCGAGACGCTGGTTGATGGATACCATCATGCCGAGCGACATACAGGTCGAGATAACCTGCACGACAGGGATGTTCATCATCGTGGCAAGGTCGTTGGCCGTAACGAACTCGGTCAGCTTCAGGATGCGTGACTCTGCTGCTTCGGCTTCTGCTGCTTCGGCTGCAGCCTGTGCAGCGGCATTGCGCTTATCCTTGCGGTACTTGGCCGAACGCTTGTCAGGACGGTTGGTCAGGCGGTTGAGCTGCTCCTTGACCTGCTTCTGCAGATCGTCATCGTTCTGCTCCTGACGGAAGTTCTGTGAGCCCTTCCTCTTGTCCTTGCCCTGGTTCTTGCCACGGCCATCCTCTACGTTCTTGTCACGACGGTCGCGACGCTCCTGGCCCTTAGGATCACGGCCCTTGTCACGACGGATCTCCTCGTTGATGTCCACCTTCTGGGCACCGGCATGACGACGGCTGCCACGGGCATCCTCGCCGCCACGGTTACTCTGGCCCTGTTGTGACTTCTGCTCGCGCTCCTTCTTGCGCTCCTCCTTCGACTTCTTCTTCGGACGGGTCGACTGGTTGAGGGCGTCGAGGTCGATGCTGCCTACCACGTTGAGCTGTGGCTGTGCAGGCGTGTTGAGGCGGAATACCTCGCCCGACTTGGCCTCGGCTGGCAATGGCTCGTCGTTGATGCGGTCCTTGCTGCGCTCGCCCCAGATGCTCTGGTTAGGCTTCTTGGCAGCTTCGGACTGTACCGTGACGTGGGCTACCTTAGGCTCTGGCTTGGCCTCCTCGGCTGGCTTTACAGCGGCGGGCTTCTTGGGCTCGGCCTTGACTTCGGGCTTTGCCTCGTGTGCCGGCTTGGCTGGAGCTGCAGGCTGCTGCTTAGGCTCGGCCTTGACTTCGGCCTTAACCTCGGCCTTTGCCTCTTGTGCCGGCTTGGCAGGTGCGGCTGGCTTGGCAGGCTTGTCGAGGTCGATGTGGCCCAATACCTTCAGGCCCGATGACTGCTGGATCTTCTCCTCGGTCTTGGTCTTGGCTACAGGCTGCTGGGTCGACTGTGGGATGCCGCTGTTCACGGCATTGATCTGGCGAGTCTCCTCCTTGATGCGGTCACGCGTCTGCTGACGCTCCTGACGCTCGCGCTCCGAAGCCTCCTTGACGGACTTGTCTTTGTTGAATTCCCGACTCAACATATTATACAGGTCGTCGGGGACCTGGCTCATCGGCGTCCACTTGGCTTCCGGATCTCCTCCTTTCTTCTCGAGGAAGTCCACCAGCGTCTGTATGCCGACGTTGAAATCTTTGGCAATCTTACTTAATCGCATTCAAATATAGGGTTTTAATGGTTAGCAATTATTGAGCGTCGTCGCTGCCCTCGGTCATTGGGGCCTCGTCCTCATCTTCGTCCTCGTCCTCGACAAATTCGCGCTGCAGGATGGCACGAACCTCCTCGACGGTCTCGTCCTCGAGGTCAGCCTTGTCAGCCACGAGCTTAGGATCAGCGTCGAGTACAGCCTTGGCCGTAGCCAGGCCGATACCCTTCAGGGCCTGGATTACCCATGGCTCGATAGCATCCGAGAAGTCGTCGAGGAAGACGTCGTCGCTGTCGCCCTCGCGGTAAACGTCGATCTGATAACCGGTCAGGAGGCAAGCCAGCTTGATGTTGGCACCGTTCTTGCCGATGGCGAGCGATACCTCTTCAGAACGCATGAAGACTTCGGCCGTCTTGCTCTCCTCGTCGACGTGGATCTGCGAGATCGAAGCTGGCGAAAGGGCACGCTGGATCAACAGGCTTGGGTTGGTGGTGTAAGGGATGACGTCGAGGTTCTCGCCACGAAGCTCGCGGACGATGCCGTGGATACGGCCACCCTTGACGCCTACGCATGCGCCTACTGGATCGATGCGGTCGTCGTTGGTCTCGACAGCAATCTTAGCGCGCTCGCCTGGCAGACGTACAATCTTGACGATGCGGATGGTGCCGTCGGCTACCTCAGGAATCTCCTGCTCCATCAGGCGCTGCAGGAAGATAGGAGCCGTACGCGAGAGAATGATCTTAGGATTGTTGTTGGCATTGTCGACGCGGAGAACGACGGCACGAACCTGGTCGTTCTTGCGGAAGTTGTCGCCGCTGATCTGCTCGCTGCGAGGCAGTGACAGCTCGTTGCCTTCCTCGTCGACCATCAGCATCTCGCGCTTCCAGATCTGATAGACCTCGGCAGTAGCGATGCGGCCGATCAGGTCCTTGTACTTGTTGTAGAGCACGTCCTTCTGGAGCTCGAGGATCTTGGCAGCCAGGGTCTGACGAAGGTTGAGGATGGCGCGACGGCCAAACTTCTCGAAGTGAACCTCCTCGGTGAAGTCCTCGCCGATCTCGATGTCGTCAACAACCTTGCGAGCCTCGCTGAGGCTTACCTCGAGGTTCTCGTTGCTGAGCTCGTCGTCAGCTACGACGGTGCGGTTCTTGTAGATCTCGAAGTCGCCCTTGTCTGGGTTGATGATGATGTCAAAGTTCTCGTCGGTGTCGAACATCTTTGCCAGTACCGAGCGGAATGAATCCTCGAGTACGCTGATCATTGTGGAGCGGTCAATGTTCTTCAGCTCCTTGAATTCCTGGAAGGTTTCTACCATTGAGATTACTTCCTCTTTTTGTCTTGCCATAGTTTTTTTATTTTCGATTTTTTAGAGTTTTACTTTTTGATTTTCGAATTATCGATTTATCGAGACTTCGAATTATCGAGATTTCGATTCCTCGTGATGTCGAAGTTTCGACTCCTCGATTCCTGTCTTCATCAGAAGTGGTACTTCACCTGATTCACGTCCTTGTGTGCCAGGTGCTCGTTGTGCACTACCTCCTGCTTCTTCTTCGATTGCTTACCGGTGGCAGGGTCGGTCACCTTCTCGAGGGTGGTCCATGTGAGGTCGAAGCCTTCCTCGTCGGCAGCACCCAGTGTGCCTATCAGCTTGCGTCCGTCGCGCATCAGTACCTCCATCTCGTCGCCTTCGAACTTGGCGTATTGGCGCAGGGTACGTAGGGGCGAAGTGAGGCCTGCAGATCCTACTTCGAGTTCGAAGTCTTCCTGGTCGCGGTCCATGTGCTCGTCGATGTAACGGCTCAGGGCTACGCATTCGTCGATGTCGAGGGCTTCGTCGTTGTCGAGCGTGACGACAATCTGATTGTCGCGGCTGACGGTTACGTCGATGAGGAAGCTTTCGCTCTCGGTGGCCTGCAGGAACTGGTCTACCAGGTCAATGATTACCTGTTTCTGAATCATATAGAGTTATAGAATGTGGTTGTTAAAAACGGAGAAGAGGGAACCGATTGTCGGTCCTCTCTTCACTCATCTGCGCTGCAAATATACATATTATATATATAAAGAGCAAGAAAAACGTCAAAAAAAAGTATTTGGATGGCCTAAAAGCCCCGTTTTGCTATCCCCGAGATTACAAAAACGAGCGTTTAGATGCCACGGGCTCGAAGCCTGAATTCCAGCCAAATCATTGGCCGACAAGGTCCATGATCATCGGGCTCGGCGCAACGAAATGCCTACCGAGGCCACGCCTTTCAGGGGTTGGCCTGCCGGCGCATCGGGGATGAGCAGCATGCGGTACATTCCGGCGCTGTCGAATCGCACGGTGACGCTGTCGGCTATCACCTCGTGCTGGATCAGCGACCCCCATGTCGTGCCTAACGGACGGCCATCGGCCTGGCGTAAAGGCAGGACGAGCGAACTACGCAATACGTTGCGTACCACGTGGGGCGTGCCATCTGTCGAGCCGGTCGTGTCGGTGAGCTGTACGACGAACGTAAGGGGTAACTGCTGGTAGGGATACGAAGCGTCATGGCGAACATTGCACCAGAGGTCGTAATCCGTGGCCAAGGCGATGGGCGAACGATGCTCGGGTTGTGGCGCGACGTCGATGGGAAAGCACAACGTGTCGTATACACTCCATTCCATGAGCGACACATCGGCCGAATGGTCATAGCCGACGAGCGTGCCGTCGTCCGCATCCTTGTCCGACGATGTGCAGGCACAGAGGCCGATGATGCACAGCGCCAGCAGCATCCATGCATTCAGCCTCTGTACACCCCGAAGCACCCCGTGAAGGCGCGGATCATTAGGCCTTGTTGCCGCCTCCGTTCCCTTCCGGATGAGCGTCGGAGCCGCCATGGCGTTTATGGTCTTGACCTCGGCCATTATTGTTGTGCTTGTTTTTCTTCTTTTTCTTCTTGGCGCGGTCGAAGCGGTTGAGGGCTTCGTCGCCAACGCCATCGGTAAACTCTGGGACGTTGTCCTGATCCGTCTCGTCCAGCGACAGGCGTTCCGGCTTTTCGCCACGCTTGTTCTGGTGGTAGACGTCGAAGGCTCGCTGGGCCGAGATGGTCACCAGGTTGAAGCCTCCCTCGCGTCCGGTCGAGTAGGTGCACATACGGGCCAGCGTGTCGACCTTGAAGAGGTGGTACTCGCTGTCCTGTGTGTAGAGCACGATGTCCTTGCCCGGAATCTCCTTCTGTGCCTCCATGTAGCAGTCCACCTCGTAGTTCAGGCAGCACTTCAGCTTGGCGCACTGTCCGGCCAGCTTCTGTGGGTTGAGCGACAGGTCCTGGAAGCGGGCTGCTGCCGTACCTACCGACTGGAAGCGTGTCTGCCACTTGGCGCAACAAAGCTCGCGGCCACAAGGGCCGATGCCGCCGATGCGGCCAGCCTCCTGACGTGCACCGATCTGCTTCATCTCGATGCGGATGTGGAAGGCCGCTGCCAGATCCTTGATCAGCTGGCGGAAGTCGACGCGTCCGTCCGCAATGTAGTAGAAGATGGCCTTCTGGCCGTCGCCCTGGAACTCGACGTCGCCGATCTTCATCTCGAGGCCGAGACCTTCGGCAATCTCGCGGCTGCGCAACATGGTCTCCTGTTCGCGTGCCTTGGCTTCGCGGTAGCGTTCCATGTCGTTTTCGCGAGCCAGGCGGAAAACCTTGCGCTGTGCGTCGGGCGAGTCGAAGTGGAAGCCCACCTTCTTCATCTGCAGGCGTACCAGGTAGCCGGTCAGCGTCACCTCGCCGATGTCGTGGCCAGGATTGCCTTCGACGGCCACCATGTCACCCTTGTGCAGGTCGAGGCCTTCGGTGTTGAGGTAATAGCCCTTGCGCGTATTCTTGAACTGAACCTCGACGTACGGACTCTCGTCTACCAGCTCAGGAGCATCGCCCATATAGTCGTAGACCATCTGGGGTTTGTCCTGACGGCAGGCGTGGGTCAGGCTGCGGCAGTTGTCCGAGTCCTTGACGCTTGGTTCGGTCTGGAAGGGCGTAGGGTTGGTATTACTTGGCATAGGCTACCGAACGAGTCTCGCGGATGACGGTGATCTTGACCTGTCCAGGATAGGTCATCTCGGTTTGGATCTTACGTGCGATATCGGCCGACAGACGCTCGGCATCGGCATCCGAAACCTTCTCGGCTCCGACGATGACGCGCAATTCGCGACCGGCCTGGATGGCATACGACTTGACGACGCCCGGATAGGCCTGGGCAAGGTTCTCCAGGTCGTTGAGGCGCTTGATGTAGGCCTCGACAATCTCGCGACGGGCACCAGGACGTGCGCCCGAGATGGCGTCGCATATCTGTACGATAGGGGCTATGAGCGAGGTCATCTCGCACTCCTCGTGGTGAGCAGCGATGGCGTTGCAGATATCTGGCTTCTCCTTGTACTCCTCGGCGATCTTGGCGCCCAGTACTGCATGTGGCAGTTCCGGCTCGTCGTCGGGTACCTTGCCGATGTCGTGCAGCAGGCCGGCACGTCGTGCCTTCTTGACGTTGAGGCCCAGTTCGGCAGCCATGATGGCACAGAGGTTAGCCGTCTCGCGTGCATGCTGCAGCAGGTTCTGGCCGTATGACGAGCGATACTTCATCTTGCCGATCATGCGGATCAGCTCAGGGTGCAGACCGTGTACGCCCATGTCGATACAGGTGCGCTTGCCGGTCTCGATGATTTCCCCCTCGAGCTGCTTGCGGACCTTGGCCACGACCCCCTCGATGCGGGCCGGATGGATACGGCCGTCGAGTACCAGCTGGTGCAGGGCCAGACGGGCAACCGCGCGTCGGACAGGATCGAAGCACGACAGGACGATGGCTTCTCGCGTGTCGTCGACTACCACTTCGACACCGGTTGCGGCCTCGAGGGCACGGATGTTGCGACCTTCACGGCCGATGATGCGGCCCTTCACTTCGTCCGAGTCGATGTGGAAGACGGTAACGGCATTCTCGAC
>JAZUEP010000055.1:0-11539 GCA_045640225.1 Bacteroidales bacterium
CAGATTTTCTTTGACAATCTGTTATTTTCCTCAGATTTTTTTCAAGTTTTTCAAAGATCATATGCCAGCCTCCTGCGAAGGGAGGCTTAGGCTGTTATATTAACTACACTCGCATAAATCGGGTGTGGGAAACTTTAGTTATATATATGCTGGACGATGCTGCTGGCTGGTGAGCGGTGTCATACTGCTGCGATTTCGGCTGTTTCG
This sequence comes from Bacteroidales bacterium, assembly GCA_045640225.1. GTDB lineage: Bacteria > Bacteroidota > Bacteroidia > Bacteroidales > UBA3663 > Liminaster. The sequence continues at coordinate 208 of JAZUEP010000055.1, forward strand.
TGGCTGAAAGTCGGTTTGGAGAAGTTTTTGCTTGCATATTGTTTTGAAATGTTATTTTTAAATTACAAAATGCGACAAAAAGACATGTTTTAAAAGCAAATTTCTTTAAAATAAAAAGATTTTGTAGAAAATTATTTGCACAATACTGCAATTTGCTATATCTTTGCACCGTCAAAACAGAAAAACTACTTGCCGAAAGATGGCCATATCGGCAAACAGCGTAATTATTTTTAATTTTAAGGTATTTTATTATGAAAAAGTTTGTTTTCTCGTTAGTGGTACTGTTGTCTTTGGTCGCTAATGTTTTTGCTCAGGGTACTCGCACTGCCGATAAGGCACTGATCATCATTGACATGCAGAATGACTTCGTCGATCCGAAGGGTGTGCTCTGTGTGGCTGGTGCCAAGGCTACCATCCCTGCCATCGCTGATATGGCCGACTATGCCCGCTCAAAGGAGGACTGGATCGTGATCTACATCGTCCGTGAGCATGAGACCAACGGTCTGGACGTCGATCAGCCTCGCGTACCTCTGTTCACTGACGGCAAGCCAGGTTATTGCGTACCTGGTACCTGGGGTGGTGCTATCGTAGATGGCCTTGAGGTCAAGGAGGGTGACCTGGTTGTAGCCAAGACCCGTAACTCAGCCTTCTTCCAGACTCCACTTGACAACATCCTGCGTCGCCTCGGCGTCAAGACCTGCGTCCTGGCTGGCACCCAGTATCCTAACTGTGTGCGTGGTACGGCCAACGACTGCATGTCGCTCAACTATGAGACCATCTGCGCCCTGGAGTGCTGCTCGGCTAAGACTCCTGAGGTGGCTGAGCACAACATCTTCGACATGCGTAACATGGGCATCAAGTGTCTGCCTGTAGCTGAGATCAAGGCTAAGTATTGATTGGTCAGCCCTTTCCGAACAAGCACTTATTGTCAAGAACTGAGACATCGGGAGGGAAGACAATCGCCCCCTTCCGATGTTTCTCATCTAATGGTTTTATAAACGGAATTTTATGAAGAAAATCTTTATATTATCTGTTGCTGCGATGATGGCCAGCATGGTGTCGGCCCAGCGCAACAGCATGAAATATGAACATAGCGAGAAGTTTGGTGGTTACGTCATTGGCCGATATCAGGGTGGCAACGATACGCAGGACAAGGGTTTCGACATCCGTATGCTGCGACTCTATGTCAACGGTACGGCTTTCGGACAGCTGTCGTATCAGCTGCAGATGGAGGCTTCGGGCTTCCCGGGCACGTCGGCAGGCGTGCGTCTGATTGATGCCAAGGTGGAGTGGAACCGCTATAAGGAGTTCCGTGTGGTGGTGGGCCAGATGCACCGTCCCTTCACGTTCGAGAACCCCGTCAACCCTGTGGAGATCGGCTTTGGCAGTAACGCCCAGGTGATCAGCAAACTGACGGGTATGTCTGACCGTGTGGGCGAGCATGGCTCGGGCGGCCGTGACCTGGGCATCCAGCTCAGGGGTGATCTCTTTCCCTGCGCCGATTACCGACTGCTGACCTATCAGGTGGGCCTCTTCAATGGCCAGGGCATCAACAAGCTGGAGGATGCCGGTGCCACCGATTGCGCCAATCACAACAAGGACATCATCGGCGGCCTGATACTCAATCCGCTCAAGGACCTCCATCTGGGCGTCTTCGGCTGGGCAGGCAAGTATTACAACGCTTCGATGCAGACCTCATATCATCGCAACCGCATGGCTTACGGCATTGACTATGAGGGCGATTATATGTTCCGTGCTGAATATGTGGCCAGCGAGGGCGAGGGCCCGGGGCTGGGTGACAAGGCCGACGGCTGGTATGTGGCTGCTGGCATGCCTGTGGGCGACAAGCTGCGGCTCAATGCCAAGTGGGACGTATATCGTAATGAGAAGACTCGCGACACGCAGACCTCGATGTATTGCCTCACGGGCGACTACTGGTTCTGCAAGAACTGCCACATGCAGCTCAACTATTACTACACCGAGAAGGGTGTAGCTGTGGGTGGTCTGAACCACTATAACACAATCGACGTGCAGTTATACGTCCGTTTTTGATAGCTTATCTTTATTTGTATGTTGTACTAATTTTCGCCCAATGCGAAAATTAGTACAACTATAAAACAATAAATTACTTGGCAGGTCGGACACTATTTGTCTTTACCTGCCATTAATTTTGAATAAGTCGAAAGACAGAGAAAGAACTTTTGATGAATTAGACGATGAAATTAATTCTGATTCTGAATCATCAGTTGAACAAGCTTAAATCAGATCATATTTAGGTAAAGTTATCTATAAATTAGAAGGACCTCAAACAGGGGTCCTTCTAATTTATTCATTGTCTAGTATCTCGACCATCTTTTTCATGCCCTCGCTGGCTCCCAGCTGTATCTGCGTCACTTCACGATAAGGTGAGGACACTGGCTTAGGGTCGATTAGCCAAATAGGAGTATGCTGTGGCGCATATTGCAACAATCCGGCAGCGGGATAAACATTGAGCGACGTGCCAATGACCACAACAATTTCGGCAGTTGACATAATCTCGGCAGCTCGAGCCAGATTAGGCACATCCTCACCGAAGAAGACGATATGCGGACGCAACTGAACACCGTGCGCATCCGTATCGCCCAGATGAATCTCCGGACACTCAGGGTCAAGCGGATAGTGCACACCAGTATCACGCCCATCGGCACGACACTTCATCATCTCGCCATGCAGATGCAGCACCTTACGCGACCCGGCCTGCTCGTGCAGATTGTCCACATTCTGAGTGATCACCTGCACGTCGAAGCTATCCTGAAGGCTGGCCACAAGGCGATGGCCCTCGTTGGGCTTACAGTCCTTATACTTACGTCGCAACATGTTGTAGAAGTCGAGCAACACGCCGGGCTGACGCAACCAGGCCTCGTGCGTACACACCTCCTCAACGCTGTAGTTCTCCCACAATCCATCGCTGTCACGGAAGGTCGAAACTCCACTCTCGGCACTCATACCGGCTCCGGTCAAAAACACGATTTTAGGCATAATAATCAAGGTATTTTATGGTTTGACGTTGCAAAAATACTAAAGTTTTATGAAAAAACGCAAAAAAACAGCAATTTTTTTACGTAATTAATGATAAATCATTATCTTTGCGCCGCGAAAATCGAAAAAACAACTATAAAACACTGAAAAAACAATGAAGAATCTTTTCCTCAGCATCCTTGCTGTTGCAGCCATCGCTTGTGGCTTCAGCTCATGCAACAATGCACCAAAGCCCACCTATGCACAGGGCGATGTCGACTCACTGGCTTATGCCTATGGCGTAGCTTTCGGTACCCAGTACTCTAACTTCACCGAGCCAGGTGTTGTCGTTCCAGACACCAACGTCGTAATGAACCTCGACAACTTCCTTGCCGGCTTCATCACCGCCATCAAGAAGGATACCACCAGCCTCGATATGTCAGCCGAGGATGCACAGCAGTACATCCAGCAGTTCCAGATGAAGCTCCGCCAGCAGATGGAGGAGGAGCGTCAGGCCAAGCTCAACGACGAGAAGGCCAAGGGCGCTGACTTCCTTGCTGCCAATGCACAGAAGGAGGGCGTTCAGGTACTCGAGTCTGGCCTCCACATCCAGCACCTCGTAGAGGGCACTGGCGCTCAGGCCAAGGAGGAGGACAAGGTTCTGGTCAACTATAAGGGCTGCCTTATCGACGGTACCCAGTTCGATGCCAACGATTCGACCGAGTTCGCTGTCAACGGTGTTGTCAAGGGCTTCAAGGAGGGTATCATGAACATGAAGGAGGGCGGCAAGGCCATCCTCACCATGCCATCAGACCTCGCTTATGGCGACCGCGGTGCTGGCCAGAACATCCCTGGTGGTGCTACCCTCGTATTCGAGGTTGAGCTCCTCAAGGTTACTCCAGCCAAGAAGTAATTTGCCAGTCAAGGCAAATCCCGTTTTAGGACACCGACAACAAATTGTCTCAAAATTTCATCAAACAACGACGTTTTTTACCACAGAAAGCGTCGTTGTTTGTTATTTTTCTACCAAAAACATACATTTTGCTAATTTTTTTTGTCATTTTTGCCCGACGTAAAGAAAAAAGCTTTATCTTTGCAGCATCAAAGTCAAACAAAACACCATCTAACTAATTTATTACTAATTATGGCCATTGATAAAATTGATGCACTGGACAAGAAGATTCTGGACATTGTGACGCGCAATGCTCGAATTCCAAGCAAAAATGTAGCAGTGGAATGCGGAGTATCGCGTGCAGCCATCCATCAGCGCATTCAGCGACTCATCGAACTCAAGGTGATTACCGGTTCGGGCTATAACGTCGATCCTAAGACTCTTGGTCTTCAGACCTGCACTTACATCGGAATCCGTCTGGAGCGTGGCAGCATGTACCGCGAGGTAGTAAAGTGCCTCGAGGCAATTCCAGAAATCGTAGAGTGTCACTTCACCACAGGCCCTTACACCATGCTCTGCAAGCTCTTTGCTCGCGACAATGAGCATCTGATGGACCTGCTCAACAATAAGATTCAGGGTATCCCTGGTGTTGTCAGCACCGAGACGCTCATCTCGCTCGAAGAAAGCATCAAGCGCGAGATCTCGATCTGTGGTGGCACTCCTCCCGACATGACCAACTTCGCCACTACCGACGACGATTGGGATTGATCCCCGCGCACACCCTGTTTTTTCAACACCTTAAGCTCTTCATTTTCATGAGGGGCTTTTTTGTGTGTATTATTGCAAACACACTTGCTCGGAACGAGGAAGCCCAATCCGCTGACAAAGTGCTCTTGCTCGGAGCGAGGAAGTGCAATTCGCTAGTGAACTGCTCTTCCAAGTTTTTATGAAGCGTATTTTTCTTTCGAAATGCCCTTCCGAGATTTTATGAAGCCCATTTTTCTGGCGAACTGCCCTTCCGAGTTTTTATGGAGCCCATTTTTCTGGCGAAATGCCCTTCCGAGTTTTTATGAAGCCCAATTTTCTGGCGAATTACTCTTCCGAGTTTTTATGAAGCGTATTTTTCTTCCGGATTACACTTCCGAGTTTTTATGGAGATCTTTTCGTCAGCGCGAAGCCCATTTTTAATTTTTAATTTTTCATTTTTAATTTGAACAAGCATGCCGGGTCCTTTCCCCAGCAAACTACTTTATCTCGGACAAGAGCAAAAAAGTAGAAAGAGGAGTTTCGGCCTTACTTCAATAGACCTACGAGCCAAAGCAGCGGCGGCATCCCAGGACCTACATGCGTTGGATTTGCACCAATAACTCTGTGAGCTTGCTGTTGCCTGTTGTCGGACCCGAAAGACAGCGCAGGACTATTCGCATGTAACCGCTTTGACCAATGGCGCTTGTTCGGAGATGAAGCTCCGCGAGCCGAGTACTTCGCCAAGAAACTCTTCAGGAGGTGGCTCGTCTCTTAACTCCTCCTGCTGGCGCAAAGATAAGCAATCTCGCCGAGTCGTTGACGACTTTTGTCGGTTTATGACGAGTTTTGTCCGAATTTGACCGTTTTTTCTTTTACAGAAAAGCAACAACCTCCATATTTCCCTTATTTATCTACTTTACGGAAGCAATCCTTCCGTTATTGATTACATTTACGTCAATACAATCGGTTGAACAAACAAATATTTACTCATAATTGCATTTTTCTGATATGATTTGTCCATTGAATTAGATTTCTTCTTATCTTTGCAGCGTCTAAGGGCGGAATTCTCGAAAGAGAGGACTTATCCTTAGCGTTTAACAAGAGGCGTTTTTCGCTGTCCACTTGATGAAACCTAGGAAATTTCGTAGTAGTTGGATAAGTGAACAAACACTTCTCGTTCGGCTTTGTATATGCCAGTACTGCATCTTTTGGATGTGGTGTCTTTTCACATATAGGGCTGGGCGTGGAGTATTGTTTCATCATCTTTACTACACCGGCTATCCTAGGGCCCCATCAAGAAGGACGTGAGACAAGATTCCACGTCTTTTTTGTTTTATATAATGCCGAATTCGGGAGTCTAATAGGTATGAAAGAAATAATGGGAGTTGAAAAAAATAGATGTCCTTACTGTGGACGCCAGACTTGCGAATATACGGCAAAAGGGTGGTTCCAAGCAGCAGGAGAAGGTGCAATAGGAGGTGTTGTGGGTATTTTCCTCGGTGGTTCTGTTGGTGCTGCAAAGAAAGTCGCTAATCTGATGAAGGCAGAACTGCGTTGTACTTCATGCGGCAGAACTTTTTATGCGAGTGAGGAAAAGTAATGTTTATGAAAAAATAGAAAAAGCAAGAATTCTATGTCACTTCAACAACAACGTCAAGCGGAAATACAACAATTACGTGCTAAAGCAGAAGGTTATACTCCAAGTTTCTTTGCAAGAATAATTGGTTTGATAATCTTCTCACTTCCTTTTGTTATCGGCTTTTTATTTTGGCAATACCCAGAACATACAATTACAGGTTATATCAAAGATTATAGTATTAAGCTTTGGGGATGGATAAGTCTGTGTTGGAATTGGGGGCCTATGGAGATAGATTTGATATTCCATCCTGTTGATTCTATGTGGGCATTTCTTCGGATTTTAATATTCGTTTATATTATTGTATTTCTTTTCTTATTGGTTATCTGGTTCTGGGAGTTTGGAGCGAAATTACTGTTCGGCATTTCGGCTGATCCCAAAGCAGCTAGAGAGCTAATGAAAGTTCAGCTGATGAGCGATAGCGAATATCAAAGACGTATTCAACGACGCAATGCCTTCAAATGGCTAAAATTCGGATTTAAGCTAGGAAAAAAACTATTCTAATATTAATTCTTTCCCTTTATTGAACTAGACATTATTTACTATGCCACTATTTAGAATTACCACCAAGCAGCGTTCCAATTGCAATGGAATCCGAATTGAGCCTGGAATGTCCGTCCAGGTTGTGAGCAACAGTTTCAGTGACCCAATTCATACCAATGGTGGCCAATTAGTCATCGATGCCTTTATGCGTATGTATGGTATTGACATCAAGAAGGCCGGATGCTTGAACTCGGTGTATCTGAGTTGTGAGAGAATTGGGTAAATAACATGTCAATATGTTAATAGTACATAAGTATGGCAAATGGAAATACAAATCTACTAAGTATTTATAATAGTAGAATCAGGGGAATCATCCAATCGGAACATAATGGTTATGATACGTACGTCTATCCCAAGATAGACGAGGGCAAACGTGCCGCTGCAAGGAATAATTTTGGCACAGGTATGGACGAAACCATATTGCTCATTCGTGATACTGGGTTCTGGAACAATTGCGACCAAGGTCTCGTTATGACTACAGATGGTATTTACTGTATTCCCGATAATGAAAACAAAGACAGTAGATTCGTTTTTGGTTGGCACGATGTCAAAGAAGTAAAGTATCAGGAACTCTGTTTATACTTTTATGATTATGAAGGGAATAATTGCCCTATTCATATGTCATATTTCATCAAGTCTGATTCGGATAGCACGATGTCTTCTATTGGACGCAAGCTAGCTCCTGCGTTAACTCAACTTGCCCAAGCTGTGGCTCCTTTGGAAGATCCTTTGAAAGTAGCAGATGAAGAATTGCGCCAACTTTGTGAAAACAATCAAACACAGGAGGCTATTAATTTTTGTAAAGAGTGTATCAATAATAATGTAGGGGAGTTCCCAGAATACTTCTATTACAGATTATCAATGATATACAGTATCGATGTCAAAGATAATAAATCCTCATTAGCGGCCGCAAATGAAGGATTGCGTCTTTGCGGCGATAACCTTTACTTGAAGACACTTCTGCAATATTGTAAGTATTCGGCTGATTTTGTTTTGGGCAATATAGCACAATCAAGAAAAGATTGTCTGAGTGTAGCATTGAATTCCACAGATCAAACTGGACCTGATGGACAGACATTGCTTAAAAATGAATCTGCAGATGACTTTAAGGTACTTGAGGATGAATACGTAAATTCTTTCCTAGACCAGCCATATAATGAAAGAAAAGTATTAATGCCGGTCAAAGAATACAAGAATCTACTTCAAGATCATTTGTCTGTTCTGAAAATCCAAAATCTACCGAATATAGATTTCCCAATGGGGCATCCTATAGCAAATCAGTTGTATGTAGGTCATCCACTTATTCCTTTAAAATATATCCCGTTCGAAAATTATCAGCTTGAATTAGTTGAGGATAAAGTCCGCGAATTTTGTCAGTTAGCACAATCGCTGGGTGCAACAGAAATCACCATTGATTGCTTAAATTCTTCTTCAAGCGATGGAAGTGTCAAAGGTAAAAATGGTGTTTCTGTTAACATAGACCATTGGGCTGCAGACGGCTCAGGATCTCGAAATAGAGATTATAGCCGTCACATGATAGAGGAATTGAGTCGTTCTATTAGCCTCCATCAAACCTTTGAGCCTCATAATAAGCCCACCGTTCCTGAGGGATTGGTGTGGTATGATAATGAACCATCATGGCAAAGACTTGTTTCGCAAAGAATAAATGGAGGGCTCACATCTCATCAAGAACGTATCGAGACTAAAAAGAGCCAAATGATAGAAGGAAGAGAAATGACTGAGATAAAGGCTGAGGTTAAATCTTTATTCCTTGACATGAGCGTTAACTTTGATACTACAGAAGAACAAAAATTCTCGGCTCAAGAGAATGCTGTTCTTTCTATCAATGTAAAGTTCGCGCCTCTTTCTCAGCTGAATGGTTCCTCTTCGAATAATAATCAGAATCTGATTTCTTCATCCAATTCGACATATACATCTGAAGAGAAGGAATATCTCGAAGAAGTCCAAGAATGTCTGGCCGATGGTGAGATAGGTCCTCGTGAGCGCAGACTTCTCGATAAGATTCGTTCGAAATTAGGAATCTCTGAAGCTAGAGCATCTGAACTTGAAGCATCATTGGCAACTCCCAAGCTCACGGAAGACGAGCAAGAGTATCTGAAAGAATACAAAGAATGTGCGATAGATGGCATTGTCTCAGATAAAGAACGCCGCCTCCTTGACAAGGTTCGCAAAATGCTTGGTATTTCAGAGGAACGTGCAGCAGAAATAGAAAAACTAATCAAATAACGACTTTTCCCCAAGTCAATCAATAATAGAAATTTTCCAGATTTGCAAAGCGAGTCAATAAGGATGCTCATTCCTTTATCTCGGTCTCAAAAGGACAGCTCAGTCAGAAATGGCTGGGCTGTTTTTTTAGAGGTCGGCAGAGACGGGTTCGTGATTCTGTTCGTGAGCAGTGATATCAGTCGCTGAGATTTCTTCATTTTCAACATTTTCCCATATTTCAAGGGGTAAAAACGTATAAAATCGCCCTTTTTTCTGTACAAACTAGGAATAATGGTGTCCATCTTGTGAATTTCACCGGGTGGACATTTCTTTTCACGAATTGTTCGTCGGACCTCGGAAAAAGGCCCTATCTTTGCAGCGTCAAAAAACAAAAATAGAGGCCAGTTCAATTAACAATTAACAATTAACAATGAACAATGAGCTTCGCGCTGACAACAACAAGATAATACATTTAATAATAATAAAAACAAATTAAAACCTCGCAGGTGATACAGGTGAACCCCTAAAAAACATTATGAAAAAGATTTTCGCATTCGCAATCGCACTCGTATCAATGGCAGCAGTAATGACCTCATGCAATAATGATGATGCAGACTACATCATGCAGCCAGCACCATCAGCACCAGCACCACAGCCAAATGAGGATATCGAGGAGTTTGATGGAAATGTATATTTCGTGGCTTCCACTTCACAGCTTGAGATATTTAACAACACATACACAGTCAAGGTAGGCGCAGAGAGCTTCGAGGTTAATCTGGAGGATCTGCAGGAAGCTACCATTCAGCCAACTGTCCAGAGAACAGCAAATATCATTAACAGCTATCGTGCTGAATATGGAACACAGTCGTTGAAGATTTTCCGCTATCAGATTCCAATGGCCGTAAAGAATGTAAATGAGATCACTGCAAATCCTAACTTTGAAGTAAAATCCGGAGCTCAGGTATCTGAGGAATTCGATATGTTCGCTGGCATCATCGATAAGGATGGTAATGGTGCTATCAAAAATTCTATTGGAATCGATGCTACCCAAACTAATGATTACTTATCTATCGTAAACAACCAGTCTTTCAGAATCAACTACTAAACAAGGCGAAAATCAAACATCATAACTAACCCCGAGCGGGCAGGACGTATTTCGGTCCTGCCCGCTCGACTTAGATATGGGCTGCATGAACTTAAATTATTTGTTGAACAACTGTTCATCCGAAAGCTCTGGCAATTTAGCTATTAATGCTTCGATGGCCAAAAGCAAAGGGTCGAGATCATTCCTAATAATCTCGTCTACATAGTCAATATCAATCTCGAAATAGCCATGAGCAATACGATCGCGCATTGCCATAACGTGGCGCCAGGGTATCTCCGGTCGATACGTTAGCAATTTGGGCGAACGTTTGTTGATTTGTTTTACACTTTCGCAAATAGCTTGAAGCAGCATACAATCTCCTGCCAGATCTTGCGATCCCTGAACCGTAAGAGCCAGAGATTTTATATCTGGAACATTTGCTGTCCAATCCTTGAGTTGAAGGATGCCCATCCGGGCTTGTTGCAAAATGGCATCAAGGGCCTCACGCTGCTGAATAAATATCGATTCCATATTTCTCAATCATTTTAAGGAACGAAGGCTGTAAGTGACCATGATTACGTATCAAATCGACACTGCAACCCAATAGCGACTCCAGATAATCAGCTGCATCGCATGCATGATGAAAGCTCGCTGGCATTTCAACCAACAAATCCACATCACTATCCTCCCTATTGGTTCCACTTGCAACAGAACCGAATAGGCGCATCGATGTGATTCCGAAACGGGAATACAGTTCGGAAGCATTTGCCTTAAGCAGATCGATTATTTCCTTTCGACTTTTCATGATGCTGTTATATCAATATTTCGCCGCAAAGATACGTCATTTTTTGCAACCCTCCAAATTTTCGGCAAAAAAAATGGATCGTCGCGTCCTTAACAATATCAAGTCGCGACGATTCTAATCAGTAGAGACGGGTTCCGTGATTCTGTTCTTGATAGCAATATCAAACGGCTCCTAGCCCTAAGTTTTCTTCTTTTTCGACATTTTTTCCATATTTTGAGGGGTAAAAACGTATAAAATAGCCCTTTTTTCTGTACAAACTAGGAATCGAGTAGGAGGTAAACGCTAATCGTAGGCGTTTATCTCCTACTTTCACGTTTACCGACCTCTCACACCACCGTACGTGCCGTTCGGCATACGGCGGTTCCTTATTATTGCACGCGGACTATTAAACGATGATAGTCC
>JAZUEP010000056.1:0-56177 GCA_045640225.1 Bacteroidales bacterium
GTCTCAGAGTTGAGGCCGAGCTCCTTGTAGTTCTCAACCTTAGCCTTAGAAGCGTTGTAGATAACGAAGTTTGGCTCGAAGTTCTCAAGCTCCTCAGCGGTAGGCTGGATGAACATGTTGGTTACGAAGTGTGCCTGCCAAGCTACCTCAACGATGAAGCGAACAGCCATGCGGGTGTCCTTGTTAGCACCGCAGAAAGCGTCAACTACATAGAGGTTCTTGTTGCAGAGCTCCTTAACAGCGAGGTTCTTTACGGTAGCCCAAACCTCCTCAGACATTGGGTGGTTATCGTTCTTGTAGCCCTCGGTGGTCCACCATACAGTGTCCTTCGAGTTAGCATCCATTACGATGTACTTGTCCTTAGGTGAACGGCCGGTGTAGATACCAGTCATTACGTTAACAGCATTCAGCTCGGTGTTCTTACCTACCTCATAGCCCTCGAGGCCAGCCTTGGTCTCCTCAGCGAAGAGCTGCTCGTACGAAGGATTGTGAGCGATAACGGTAGAACCGGTGATGCCGTACTTAGTCAAATCCAGATTTGCCATAATAATTGTTTAATGATATAAAGTTAAAGAATAACGTTGATTATTCACTGAAATGTCCAGGCGTCCGATACCTTAATCGAGGGGATTGGACCCTATTTCGACGTTGCAAATATAATAATAATTTACCGAATAGCCAAGAGTATGGCATCAATTTCGGTCATGAGTCATTACATTTTCGGTCAAATGATATATTGACCTTTCAAAGATTGGCCTTGATGGCATCGATGAGCTCCTGATATTCGGCGTCAGAAAGGTAGACTTTACCAGGATTCATCTGGAAGATTCCGCCGTAATCAGGACCATCAACATACTTCGGAGCGAGGTGGAAATGGAGGTGTGAAAGCTTGTCGCTATAGGCACCGTAATTGATCTTTTCGGGATTGAAAGCACGCTGCATGGCACGTGTAGCCTGAGCCACATCGGCCATAAAATCATTGCGCTGCTGGTCGTTGAGTTCATTCAGATCGTTGACATGCTGATCGTAGCTGACAAGGCAACGGCCACGATAAGTCTGCTCCTTGAACAGGAAAAGACGTGATACACGAAGGTGACAGATCTCGATCATGAGATTGTGAAGCGTCTCGTTATTGGTGCAATAGAGACAATCTTTTGGATCACTGTACATAGAGTGTTGAGGTGTTAAGATATTCTGTTGTGAAGATTTATTCGAAAGCAATCTCGAGCTGCAGCGGTTCAGGACGTCGAGGAGCAGAGGCTCCGAAGTCGTAGATCAATGACGGAGTAGTACGCGACAAGACGCTCAGAACAATGTCCTCGCCTACCCTTGCACCTTCGCTCTGAAGGGCCTTGGCGGCTGAACAATAGGCCAGATCTGGCTCGTTGTTCTCTGCTGAGAGATGGCAGAGAAAGACATGACGCAATCCACGATGATAGACGTCGTGTAACAGTTCGGCACACTCCTTGTTGCTGAGATGTCCGCCTTCGCCGCGAACACGCTTCTTCAGATAGGCTGGATAGGGACCGTTGATGAGCATGTCGATATCGTGATTCGATTCAACGACGAGATGATCAGCCATCGAAAGGAAGCGACGTATATCGGGTGTAACAAAACCCACATCGGTAGCCAGGCAGAAGCGAACCGTAGATTCACCTTCGCCATATTCGATGAAATAACCTACATTGTCCGTGCTGTCGTGAGGTACGGTAAAAGCTGTAATGCGGAATAGCGTACCAGGAATATAGAAGGGCGTATCGCGATCGATGACACGACGAGAAGCAGATGAAAGCTTCTTGGCCATGCCGTAGTTGCGTTCCATACCCGAATGAACAGCCTGAGTCGAATAGACGGGAATATGATAGAGTTCACCAAGGCTACCGGCCGAACGGATATGGTCTGTATGGTCGTGGGTAACCAACAGCGCCATTACTTTACCAAACGAAAGTCCGTTCTCGCGAAGAACCTTCTGAATAGTGCGTACAGGAATGCCCGCATCGATCAGGATGGCATGCTGATCGGTGCCCAGATAGTAGCAGTTTCCGCTACTTCCACTTGATAGACTGAGGAATTTTAGCATTCTCGCGCGTACATTATATATTATTTATAGATCAGGAATATGGCCGGACAACGGGGTACAATCTGTTGTTGCGCTTCCTCGGTCTTTGCGGTTGCCAGCAGACGTTTCCAATCGTTGACTGTCAACGTACGAATCAATTCGTCTGGACACGTGATATTGGCAGCCAGCGAAATTCTTGTCTGTGGACGTAATACCTGCAACAACGTCTGCATCATTCGCATATTGCGATAGGGAGTCTCGATAAACAGTTGTGTCTGATCTTCTGAGTAGACACGAGACTCGAGCTGCTTCAAACGTTGGATTCGTTTGTTGTCATCAATCGGAAGATAACCATGGAACGCAAAACTCTGGCCATTAAAACCAGAGGCCATCACGCTCATGATGATGCTTGAAGGACCTACCAGCGGTATAACGCGGAGTTTCTCACGCTGTGCAATAGCAACGACATCTGCACCTGGGTCGGCAACAGCCGGACATCCTGCCTCGCTGATTACGCCGATAGGTTCACCTTTTCGCAACGGATCGAGATACTCCGAGATATACTTACGATCTGTATGCTGATTGAGTTCACAGAAGGTCAACTGATCGATATCAATCTCGCGATCGACCTTTTTCAGAAAGCGACGGGCCGAACGAATGTTCTCGACAATGAAGTGACGGATGCCCAAAATGACCTCTCGATTGTACGACGGAAGTACCTGCTCGACGGGAGTATCGCCAAGAGTGACGGGGATCAAATAGAGTGCAGGTGCAAGCATATCGATAACAAGAGGGTCAAATTTCACTAATTTTCGTGCAAAAATACGGAAAAAATTTGGTATTTCAAAAAAAAATACCCATTTTTGCATGCATTTTTAGAAATATTTTAGGTTTTCACTTGATTATGACCCTTCCTAAGGCTTTTATTGATGATATCCGTCCCTTCATGGAGGCTGAAGAACTTGACGCATTCTGTACATCGTTGACCAAAACAGAACAGACGACTTGTATACGTCAGAACCGTAAAAAACTTCAAGGTGAAGCTTTTGACGGAGCCACTGCCATCGGATGGAATCCAGAGGATGGACGTTATCTGTCTGTTCGTCCTAACTTCACGCTCGATCCTCGCATGCATGCCGGTTGTTATTATGTACAGGAAGCGTCGTCACAATTCATCACCGAAGTTGTCCGACAGCTTGTTTCTTCGCCTGTCACAGCCCTGGATCTATGTGCAGCTCCAGGAGGCAAGAGTACAGCTTTATTGAGCGCAATGCCCGAGGGAAGTGTTTTGCTGAGCAACGAGATTGACCGGCGAAGAGCTCGTATTCTGTCCGAAAACGTAACGAAATGGGGTAATCCGAATGTCTGCGTAACGTGCAATGCGCCCGCTGATCTTACGGGATTGACACAGATGTTTGACCTGATTGCTACCGATGTACCCTGTTCCGGTGAAGGTATGTTCCGCAAGGATGAAGGCGCTGTGGATGACTGGAGTCCTGAGAAAGTAAACAATTGTGTATCGCTACAACGCGAAATCCTACGCGACATCTGGCCAGCCTTAAAAGATGGAGGACTTCTGATATACAGTACCTGTACCTTCAATGTACACGAGGACGAAGAAATGCTGGCGTATATCTGCGAAGAGTTGGGAGCCGAAGCAATTGAGATCAACATCAACGATGCATGGCACATCCATCCACCGATGAAAGGTGACAGACCTTGCTACCGCTTCATGCCCCATTTCACCCAAGGCGAAGGCTTGTTTATGGCCATCGTTAGGAAACTCTGTTCTTCCGATGAACCAGTATTATCTTCGAGCAGAAAGAAAGATCGTAAGGCCAAGAAATCTGCAAACATTCCGAAGCAGAAGAATACCATCGACCTGAAGCAAGTTACCCCTCGCCTACTTTCGATGCTCGATATTGACGCAAAGATAGAACTTACGTCCGATGGAATTCTTCGAGCCATACCAGAAGACTTGCAGAATCTACATGAGTCTGTAGTAGCAGAAGGTCTTTACATCCTGCAGAGCGGTATCGAAATGGGCACAGTAAAGGGCAAGGATATTATCCCTGCCCATGCATTGGCACTCACGACAGCCTTGAAGAAAGAGGCTTATCCGATTGCAGAGATTAACCTTGAAACGTCGCTCAACTATTTGCGTCACGAAGCCATCGTACTGCCACCAGACGTCGAAAACGGCTATGTATTGCTCTGTTACGAAGGCCACCCTCTTGGATTTGTCAAGAACTTAGGCAATCGTTGCAATAGCCTGTATCCACAGGAATGGCGCATCAGGTTCCTGTAGAATGAGCCTTTTAAATAGGAGAGTATACGATTTCAGGCAGAAATCGGAACTAATTTTCTTTTAAGAACTCTACCAGCTTGCGAACGGCCTGTCCGCGATGACTGATGGAGTTCTTTTCGTCCATGGTCATCTCGGCAAATGTTGTCTCATATCCTTGTGGCTGGAAGATTGGATCATAACCAAAACCTTCGTTACCCGAGCGCTGTTTGGTAATCTGGCCACGGCAAACACCTTCAAATTCATACATCTTGTCGTCGATCAGCAATACGATGACCGTACGGAACTGAGCCTGACGATCACGCACACGTAGCATCTTACGCAACAGCTTATCCATATTTGCTTCGCTATCGTGGTCATGACCTTCGTCCATGGCATAACGTGCAGACATAACACCAGGCTCCATACCGAGGGCGCGCACTTCTAGACCTGAATCATCGGCAAAACAATCCACATTGTAGTGTACGCGAACGTATTCGGCCTTCTGAAGAGCGTTGCCAGAGAAGGACGAAGATGTCTCAGGTATGTCGACATCACAGCCAATATCGCGAAGAGAAAGAATCTCGTAACGCTCTGCAACTTCCGCACCACAGGCTTCGAGCAACGAACGGACTTCGCTGATCTTATTCGCATTGTTGGTGGCAAATACAAGTTTTTTCTTGTTCATATATATTTATAAAGAATTATCGGATATAAAGAGTTGAATTTCTGGACAATTTCGAATCTACAGTCAGATTGTCATTAAGCAGATCGCGATTCGTAGACCGGAATTCTATGCATGTCGAGCTTAAGGAAGATAAACAGCAGAATCGTAAATGACCACAAGCCTGAGCCTCCATAACTGAAGAACGGAAGCGGAATACCGATTACCGGCACAAGTCCGATTACCATGCCCACGTTAATGGCAACGTGGAATGCAAAGATGCTTGCAACACAGTAGCCATAGACCCGGGCAAAGATGGTTCGTTGTCGTTCAGCTAAAGATAGCAGACGAAGAATCAGCAGCGAATACGCTAACAATACTCCGACAGAACCTACGAAGCCTTCTTCCTCACCTACAGTACAGAAGATAAAGTCGGTCTCCTGTTCAGGAACGTACGAAAGCTTTGTCTGTGTTCCTTCGAGATAACCTTTACCCGTCAGACCGCCAGAACCAATTGCTATCTTTGCCTGGTTGACGTTGTAGCCCAGTCCACGAAGGTCTTCCTTCATACCCAGAAGAACCTCGATACGTCCTCGCTGATGCGGCTGCAGTTTGCTGAATGCAAAATCGGCTGAATAGAGGAATCCTACAAAGAGGAACGAACAAATCCCGATGATGAGATAGGATTTAGTCTTGGAGATCAGAAAATTGAAAAGGCAATAACCAATCGTGAAAGTGCAGATCAACCAGCCTACCCAACGGTATTCAAAATGGAATGGCAGTTCGATGTAATGTAATATCAAACCAGTAATTCCGTATCCTACCAAGGCAACTAAGGAAATAAAACCAGCAGCTGAAAGGTTCCGTGCCGAAAAAGCAAGCATCGCAGCAACCATAAATGGAATGAGCGTCAACACCAGATTCTGTCCAAACAGTGATGGCGGTAACGATTCATCCTTGCCCAGAATAACGCCAGGTGGTAAAGGCTCAACGCTATACTTGATACCCAGGACGAAGATCAGAATGAAGCAAAAACCTGCCCAAAGCACCATTCCTGACATACCTTGGCGATAGAACAACAGGATCAACGAGAAATAGACCAATGCTGAACCTGTCTCGTTCTGCAGCAGAATCAGGATTACTGGCAACAGAATCACGGCACATGCTTTCAGGAAGTCCTTAGTCTCGGAGAACTTGAAGGTATAGCCATTGAATAAATAAGCCAGCATCAACGAGGTAGAGAACTTTCCGAACTCAGCCGGCTGAATGGACACACTACCAAGCTTAATCCACGAATGTGATCCATTGATTTCAGATCCTATGAAAATCGTAGCAAACAGCAGAACCATCACTGCCGCATAAATTATCGGCGGATAGGACGTTATATAGTGCAGATCAATAGCCAGTATGAAGATGATGAGGAATATCGCCAGGGAGAACCATACAATCTGTCGGCCTGCTGAACGATTGAAGTCGAACAACAGGTCGAACACCGATGTCTCGTCGAAGTTATAGGTTGCAGCATTGATCGTCAGCCAACCGGCTAGGACAAGAATCAGATAGAGCACCAACGTGAACCAATCGAAATATTTCAGGGAATTCATCGGATCTCAGGATTACTACATTTGACGTCTCATGAAGCCCATGTTCTTCATCGTTGACTGATGAAGCATACTCTCCTCGAAGGCTTTTCGTCGCGGAGAAATCTTGCCGTTAAGATACTTCTCGATTACCAATGTGCCGATAGGAACACCAAAGGTAGCACCAAAGCCACCATTCTCGACATAGCAACATACGGCAATCTTAGGATCATCCATTGGCGCGAATCCCATAAAAACCGAATGGTCGACACCATGAGGATTCTGAGCCGTTCCCGTCTTTCCACACAATGTAATGCCTTCCGGATCAAGGTTACCCGTACGGGTGACCGTGCCACCTGTAACGGCTGCACGCATACCTTTGACAATCCAGTCGTAATGACGAGACTCCACCATGGTATGATGTTGTATATTGAAGGTATCAGGAATAATCGTATCCTGAATTGCCTTGACGACATGTGGAGAGTAATAGTAGCCACGATTGGCAATGGTGGCAGCCAGATTAGCAATCTGTAATGGCGTAGCCAGAATCTCACCCTGACCAATCGAAATGGAAATAATGCTTACAGGTTTCCACTTCTCGGTGCGGAAGGCTTTGTTGTAGAATGCAGGATTAGGGATAAAGCCTCGGTTCTCCGATGGAATGTCAACACCCAGCTTGTAGCCATAACCCATCGACACCATATAGTCTTTCCAGGCTTCGAATGATTTCTGGATGTCACCTCCGTACTTGCGGTTGTTCAGGATATGAACCAGACACCAGCCGAAATATCCGTTACACGATCCAGCAATGGCCGGAACAATGGTCCATGCTGCCGAACCATCGTGACAACCCATTCGGAAATTACCCATCACGAAACCGCCATGACAGGGTAAAACGGTCTGGGCAGTAATAGCGCCTTCCTGTAGGCCAATCAGTCCTTGCGTAGGCTTGAAGGTTGATCCCGGTGGATAGCGTCCCTGTACCGCACGATTGAGCAAAGGCTTATATGGGTCCTTCTGCAGCGTTACATAGTTCTTGTTCTTCTGACGACCTACCAACATGGCAGGATCGAATGTCGGTGACGAGACCATAGCCAGTACTTCGCCTGTCTTAGGTTCAATAGCAACTAAGGCTCCTACCTTATTCACCATCAGACTCTCGGCATACGCCTGCAGATCGATGTCGATGGAAAGCGTAAGGTCGTGACCTGCCTTGGGGAATACATCGTAACGACCGTCTTCATAACGGCCTTGAATGCGTCCATGAGCATCGCGCAGAAGAATTTCCTTACCTTTGATGCCACGCAGATACTTCTCGTAAGTCTGTTCAACGCCAAGACCGCCGGTATAGTCACCAAGGCGATAATAGTCGTCTTTCTCAATCTCCTTCTTCGTCACCTCACGGATATTACCCAGGATATGCGGAGCAATGTGATACATGTACTGACGAATGGTACGCGGACGAATCTCGAAGCCATGGTACTTGTACATGCGTTGCTGCAGCTCGGCATAATCCTGATCCATCAACTGATTGGCAAAGACTTGCTGAGTATAACTCGAATAACCAGGATTACGCTGACGATCCTTGATCTCAGCCATGCGACGGTCGAAGTCCTCGCGTTCGATGCCTAAGGTTCGACAGAGATCGAGTGTATCGAGATCCTTGACCTCGCGCATAGTTACAACGAGGTCATACGATGGCTGATTGTAAACAAGGAGCTTGCCGTTACGGTCAAAAATCTGACCACGGGCCGGATAAATGGTACGCGTCAGGAAGGCATTGTCACGAGCCATTGCCTTATACTTGTCGTCGAGTACCTGAAGGTTGAAAAGGCGTATTACATAGATCAGAAATATGCCCAAGATCAGGCCTGCGATGACAAATCGACGCTTGTGCAGTTCGTATTTGTTTTGCATTGCCTCTCTCCTATTTTTTCATTGTCGAAAAATCCCAAATCAAAGCGAATAACCAAGTGAGGATGACACTGACGAGAATCTTAAAGAGAATGACAGTAAAATTGAACAGTGTGAAAGCCTCGATGAAATAAAGTAGCAGCGCATGAATGGCAAAAATGGTGATTGCAAAGCGAGTAAATTGCTGAATACCCATCGACGACATGTTCACTTCGTTATAGCTGATCTCCTTACCCACATACAGATGCAGGATTGGATCGCGGAACAACATCAACGTACAAGCCGTCAGCGAATGCATACCATGGGTATTGGTGAACATATCTATCAGGAAGCCGATCAGGAAACCGATCACAATCTGTACGTTACGGTTCACATTCAGGGGCATCTTCACCAATGCTACTACATAGACGAATACGACGCCTCCGTATAGGGGCAAATGATTGAACAGCAATACCTGAAGCATTACTGCCAACAAAAGGCCCAGAAAGTAGGAAACATAAGTATTCATCAGTCTAATGAGTTCTGAAGCAGTTCGCGCTCTTCCTGCTTCTCATTGAAAATTACATGAACGTCGTTCAGACGGTTGAAATCGGCGAACAGTTCGATACGGATGGACAGAAAGCTGCCACCACGATCTACCCAGTCCTTTACACGACCGACCGGAACATCCTTTGGGAAAGTTGAGGTAAAGCCTGTGGTTACAACCGTATCACCAACCTCGAAATGAACGTTACGAGGCAAGTCCTCGAGCATAGCATGTCGGCAATCGGCTCCATCCCACAGCAGCGAGCCGTAGGCCGAGCTGTTCTGCAGCATTACAGACAGTCGCAACTTAGGATTCAGCACGCTGAGGACCAAAGAATAATGTTCTGACACTTTTGCCACCAATCCGATGACACCGTTCTGATCTGCTACGCCAAGGTCCTGACGGATTCCGTCCAATCGGCCTTTGTCGAGTGTGATGTAGTTCTCGGCTAGATTGATGCTGTTGCCTACAACATGAGCAATGGTATAGGAATATTGCTGCTGGGGAGCCTCGATTTCGAGCGATACCTGATCCTGATAAGCCTGCAGTTGCTGACGAAGCAGAAGGTTCTCCTCCTCGAGCTGACCATTGCGCAGCAGCAGATCCTCGTTGATATTGCGAAGACCGAAGTAGCCTGTAATATTGCTCTGCAGATCGTATACACTACCTACTAAAGCATTGGCACTGCCAAACCAGATGCTCCTTTGATAAGGATTATGCTGGACAAGCAGTGTCGTGCTGAGGACTGTAAGTGCCAACCATATGATTAATGGCAGGCACTTGACAATCTTATCTAATAGGTCTTTCATCGATCTATGCTATATTATAAGCTAGTTCTCTGATACGGAATTAACGAATAAGGAATGGATAACGCTCGATATTCTGCAGGGCAATACCAACGCCCTTGGCAACGCTGAGAAGCGGATCTTCTGCAACATGGAATGGAATACCGATCTTATCCTGCAGACGCTTGTCGGGGCCACGAAGCAATGCACCACCACCAGCGAGATAGATACCGTTGCGTACGATATCGGCATACAACTCAGGCGGAGTCTGCTCGAGACCCGTAAGAACTGCAGCCTCGATCTTCGAGATGGACTTCTCGATGCAGTGTGCAATCTCCTGATAGCTGACAGGTACCTCCATTGGGAGTGCAGTCATACGGTTAGGACCATGGACGATGAAGTCTTCAGGTGGATTGTCCAGAACCGTAAGCGCTGAACCTACGTTGAACTTGATCTGCTCAGCTGTTGGCACACCTACACGGATGTTGTGCTGACGGCTCATGTACTCCATGATGTCCTGGGTAAGGTCATTACCTGCGATACGGATAGAGTTGTTGGTTACCAGACCACCGAGTGAGATAACGGCGATCTCGGTCGAACCACCACCGATGTCGACAACCATGTTACCTTCTGGAGCGAGTACATCGATGCCGATACCGATGGCTGCTGCCATTGGCTCGTACAGCATGTAGACGTCCTTACCACCGGCATGCTCGCTCGAGTCGCGTACAGCACGGAGTTCGACTTCGGTCGATCCTGAAGGAACACCTACAACCATGCGAAGCTGAGGAGTGAACCAATTCTTATTATTGAAGGCCATCTTGACCATGCCGCGAATCATCTGCTCGGCAGCATTGAAGTCTGCGATGACACCATCGCGCAAAGGACGAACGGTGCGGATGTTGGCAGGGCACTTGCCCTCCATCTGCTGTGCCTTGTGTCCTACGGCAATCATCTTGTCACCCTCGAGAGCAACGATCGATGGTGCATTGACCACGATCTTGCCGTTGTGGATGATGACGGTATTGGCCGTTCCAAGGTCGATAGCGACATCCTGGGTAATACTAAAGAATCCCATAAAGTTGTAAAAGATTATTTCTGCTCAGCGAACCAAGCGTGAATAGCTGTATCGTAGTGGCTGCTTACGCCAAATGCCTGCTCGGCGAACGAGAGACGATCCTCGTAGTCGCTGACAGCACCCTTTGCTTTCAGCATGTCGGCAAGCTGCTGGTACTGTGCCTTCGAAGCAACGATGATAACGTCCTTGAAGTTCTTGGCTGCAGCACGGATCAGTGAGATGCCACCGATATCGATCTTCTCGATGATGCTCTGGAAGTCAGCACCACTGGCAACGGTAGCCTCGAATGGATAGAGGTCGACAATGACGAGGTCGATCTCTGGGATCTCGTACTGTGCCATCTGCTGCTGATCGCCTTCATTGTCGCGACGGCCAAGGATTCCACCGAATACCTTTGGGTGAAGGGTCTTGACACGACCACCCAGAATCGAAGGATAAGAGGTGAGGTCCTCTACAGCATTGCAAGGAACACCGAGTTCCTCGATGAACTTCTGGGTACCTCCGGTTGAAAGCAGCGTTACGCCATTCTGGTTAAGCAACTTGATGATCTCGTCGAGACCATCTTTGTGGAATACCGATACAAGAGCGGTTTTGATTTTCTTCTGATTGCTCATATTCTTGTTTTTTATTGTTGTTCGTTATACGATTTCTTATTTTTCGGCGCAAAGATAGTAAAAATTTTGCAAATACAATCATTTTTACACCCAAAATTTACAAAAAATTTTCGTGGGCCAATTTTGAGCACCATTTTGTCCCCTATTTTATAGCTTCTGTCGAGCAATGTTTCGGGGTTTGGATTACGATACTTCGGGCACTGTCCGAAGGCGTATCGCAGGCAGTGTTTCGTCTGCATTACCATACCTTCTTTATCCTGCTGTATCTCAAATGCATCATCTACATCTTTCAGACCCATTATCGACATCATCTGACGGGCCTTCTGATTCAGAATATTTGCCTGAAAATTGACAGGTAAAATTCCTTCTGCCGAGACATTTCTTGCGCTATTTGCGTAATCATTTGCGCAACAAGACTTGCGAGGCTGAGATAGCAATTTATGTCGATCATCGATTAACTTTGTTACGCCCGAACGACGTAATTCTGCCAAAATCGAGGAAGGTACGAAATAATCATCGCCCTCTATGCTCAGGCCAGACATCTTAAAGATTGTACCACCGAGTTTCGACAATTGTCGACTGATATTCTCAAATTGCGGACGTTCTGCCTTATCGAAATTTCCTTCACAAATGACCTCAGTTTCTATTCCGTCTTCGCATCGTAGCATGAGCTGTAGCTGTGACGCCGAGGCCTTATACTCCATCTCAACCGTGATGGTACGCGTAGCTGAAGGCTTGGCAAGTAACTGCTCGAATTCGATGTCAAGGTTGCGAAACACTTTCATTCCTGGTCGAAGCTGCTTGCACACCTTCAGTCCTTCTAACGGGTAGCATTGCTTCGTAGCCGCCTCGTATCTGTTCAGACGGAAGCCCAACTGTCCGACTGCAAGTCCGTCGCCATTGTGTAAATGTTTTCCATCGTACACAAACGAATCGCGATTGACACGGACTATCTGCCCTACTTCTTCGCCTTGCGACTTCGGACTGTCGAAGCTCCACATTGGTGAGCGTTGACCGTCGGCAAAATAAGGAGTAAAGCCACGATTGAAACTCTTGTCTGCCTGCGGTTCGAAAGTATAAGTAATAGAACCCTGACTGAGTGGAGCGAGATCCGAACGACGTTCGTAGATTCCATCCAGCAAGCGACGATAATAGGCCACCACATTCTTGACGTAGGACATCTCCTTCAACCGTCCTTCAATCTTGAGCGAAGTTACTCCTGCATCGATCAGTTGTTCGAGGTAGGCGCTGCGATTCATATCGCGCAAGGACAACAGATGTCGTTGTGAAGCCAACAACTTTTCACCATCGGCCGAATACATATCCATGGGCAGACGACAAGGCTGCGCGCATTCTCCACGATTTGCCGAGCGACCATTAAGAGCCGCGCTCATGTAGCATTGGCCACTTATGCATACACACAAGGCACCATGTACGAAGCATTCGAGTTCGACATCCGGTACGGCAGCATGAATAGAGGCAATCTGGTCAATGCTCAATTCACGAGCCAACACCACTCGCTTCATGCCGAGGTCTCTCCACAATCGTACTTTCTCTTCCGTACGATTATCGGTCTGCGTCGAAGCGTGAAGTTCGATAGGCGGCAAGTTAAGTTGCAACAAGCCGAGGTCCTGAACAATCAAGGCATCGGTTCCGGCTTCGTACAGCTGCCAGATGAGACGTTCGGCCTCGACAAGTTCACGATCCGTCAGGATGGTATTGAATGCAACCATCGTCCTGGCTCCGTACTGATGTCCGAACGATGCCAAACGTTCAATGTCTGCAACACTATTGGCTGCTGCCGCACGTGCACTGAAAGCAGGAGCACCAATATAAACTGCATCGGCACCGTGCTTAATAGCTTCAATGCCGATGTCTGCCGTACGTGCGGGAGCCAATAATTCGATTTGTCGCATGATTCAGGATTTATTCAGCGGACTTATCTTCTACCTTATAGACGATGCGGAACGATCCGTCATTCCACGATGTGCTGGTGATGCGAAATGATCCGATCTCTGCTGTCGAAGCAACATGCGTTCCGATGCAGGCACAGAGGTCGTAATCTCCGATGCGTACCAGTCGCAACATCTCGCTGGCATCGGTAGGAAGCTTGTCGAGCGTTACGTTCTCTGGTACGTTATCGCGTGTCACGAACTCGTAGGTTACAGGTAGATCAGACGCAATCAGCTCGTTCATCTTACGTTCAACCTCGGCAATCTGTTCAGCCGTAGGACAAGTCGTCAGATTGTAGTTGATCTTACTCTTCTTGCGTTCGATGTGTGCATTCTTCGAACGCTCACAGCCGAACATCCGCACCATGGTTTGGTTGAGCAGATGTTCGGCAGTATGTGCAGGCGGAAACTCCGCCTTGTTATGTGCATTCAGTTCCATTGTAGGGTTTTAGGAGTTATCGTCTCATACCTCCACCTCCACCACCAGGACGGAAACCTCCAGGAGGAGGACCTTGTGGACGGCCGCCACGACCACCGCCAGGCATACCACCCATCATCCACATGTTCGAACGATCGTCCTTGGTACCGATGGCATTCTTACCTCCGAACAGAGAGAAGCGGTAGGTAAGCGTCAGCATGGCGTACTGGTTGATGGCGTTGATGTGAGTATCAGAAACCTGCATAGCGTTGATTACACGCGATACGTTGCTCTGCTGACCCAGGATATCGAAGGCCTCGGCACGCAGCGTCAGGACACGACCACGAAGGAATGAATGCTGGATAGCTGCATTCCAGATGAACTCGTCGGTATTCATATCCTCGCGACCATAGCCACGACGGCTCTGCATGTTCATGTCGGTCGAGATTTCGGTACCCCATGGTGAAGTCCATTCGAAGCGACCGCCATAGTTGAAGTTGTAGTTGTTCTTGTTGGCCTCGACATTCACGTTGTTGCGACCGTTGACCCAGGTAGCTCCGGCATTCAGCTCGATGTTGAACTGGTCGTTGCGGTAAGCACCACGGAGGTCACCACCGAGGGTGAAGTTCTTGGTCAGCGAACGGATTGGCTTGATGGCATCGATCTCCTCGATCGTGGTAGGACGGGTATCGATGTTGGCAAAGTAGCCTACATCGTGGCTGTAGTTGGTACGAACCATACCGCCCAGGGTGTAGAACTTACGCTCGCCCAGTGCTCGGTTGAAGCCCATGCCGATACCTGCATTCCAGTCGCCGTTTACGTTCATTGGCTTCGTAACGCGTCCACCAGCCTTCACATAGGTGGTCATGGTCTTGATAGCGTTCTGGGTGGCCGATCCGTTCATGAAGAGGAACAGCGAGCCCTGTGTCTCGGCATTGTAGGTATGGTAATTACCACGCAAGGTGTGCGAGAACGAAGGATCCAACTGTGCATTACCTACCGAGGTATTCATCGTGTTCGTGTCGTCGAAGATAGCCAGCAGGTTGGTCATGCTTGGCTGCTGCGAACGACCGTTGTATCGTACCTGCAGGTCGGTGTGCTTGTTGAAGTTCCAGCGCAAGTGCAGACGTGGTGACCAGTTGAATACGTGACGCTCTACGTTATAGTCCTTGGCCAGATAGCGATAGTCAAGCTTGGTGCTCTGTGGAATGAAGTCGAAACCTGCATTCAAGGTGTACTGCTCGCGGATGCGGCGGAACTGCAGGCCGATCGTGTGGGTATAGTTACGATACTCCGAGTACTGGCTCAACGAGTCGGCACGCATGCGGTTCGAGAACTCGTAGTTCAGCGCCTCCATACGATCGAGGACCGATTCGATATCGTAGCGGTTGTCGCGGATAGCATTGTACAGATCCTGGTAGGCCGAAGTCTCGTAGACCTGTGCCTGACGGTCGTTGCTCGAATAGCTGTAGCCGTACTGATAGCTGAGCTGGATGTAGGTACGATCAGCAATAGGTTCGCTATAGGTAAGCTGTGCGTTGTATCCGTTACCCGATGAAGGAGTCGTAAAGAAGTTGTTGTTCGTACGGTTCATGGCTGCAATCTTATACAGCGCCTGATTGGCCGAAATGCTCTTGTCCTCAGCTTCCTTATAGTTACCCGTAACGCGTAACGTTATGTTACGGCCATCGTTGCTCAGCTTGCGGTTGAACTGCAATTCGCCATTCGCATTCAGGTCCTCACCATATCGCTGATCGCGTACGTAGCTGGTCAGGAAGGTGTGGGCAATCATCTCGTCATCGCTCATCTCTTCTGGGTTGAGCTCGTACTGGAACGACTCGTTGTGGCTCATCGTGTAGCGACGCGACATCGTCAGGTTTGGACGGAACAGGATATTGGTCATCTCGTTAGGCTTCCATTCGAAGCGGAACTGCGTGTTAACCGAATGATTGGCTCCATAGCTCTGCTTCTCGTCGATGCTGAATGGGGCAGCCTGGGCATTGAACTGCTCGGTATTGCCTTTGCTCCACGAATCGGTACCATTGTAGCGATAGGTGACAGAACCACCGGTCTCGAGGTACTTGCTGTCGGTAGCGAAGTTACCACCTACTTCCTTGTAGCTGTTCAGACCCTGAGCACGCTGCCAGCCCCAACCCTCACGGATGTTACGGGCATTGGTAACGAGCGAAGCCTGAAGATTATCCTTGAAGCGGTTGACCATGGCACGGCCATTATAGCGATGCTCTGTACCGGCACCTGCTGTCAGGTTGCCGAACCAGCCATTGTTCATACCCTTCTTCACGGTGAGGTCCAGAACGGTTTCCTCCTCGCCGTCGTCGATACCGGTCACGCGGGCCAGATCGCTCTTGCGCTCGTACGACTTGATACGGTCTACCATGTCAACTGGGATATTCTTCATGGCCATTTCCTTGTCGTTCAGGAAGAATTCCTTACCGTCGACCAGAATCTTATTGACCGTCTTGCCGTTGATCGTGATGTTGCCCGAATCGTCGACCTGAGCACCAGGCAGAAGCTTTACGAGTGCTTCGAGCGTTGAGCCTTGTGGCACACGATAGGCCGAAGCATTGAAGACGATCGAGTCGCCTGACACCTGTACCTTGGCAGCAGCTCCGGTTACGGTAGCCTCGTCGAGCAGCTTTGAATCTGCCTCCATTGTGACATAACCCACCTCGAGCGTCTTGTTCTTTACCATCTTGGTATCAAGGACGATCGACTTAGGCAGGAAACCGATAAACGAAACCTTGATGCTATGCTTACCACGCGTATTGACAGGGATTTCGAAACTGCCGTCGTCACCCGTCTGAATACCGGTAACCATGGCTCCACTGCCGTCAATAAGCTGTACATTTGCGCCCAAAAGAGGTTCAGCAAGGTCTTTGTCAATCACAATACCTTTCACGGTGTAGCGCTGGGCAAGGGCGAGAGAAGCCGATGCAAAAAGCACCACAAATAACATAAGCAGTCGCTTAACCATCATACGACTGTCCTGTAAGGTAATGCTACATACAGAATTTTGTGTAGTCATTTTTTAATTAATAAGAATAATGTTTTAATTACGTCTAATTTGACTCGTATCTAACTAAAAGTTTAATCACGAATTCGTCAAAATCTGTTAAAAAATCAAATATCGAAAAAAATCTCAATATTTTACACCTATTATATAATAAAATAGGAATTTTTGCGTTATATAATAATAAAAAAGCTTATTCAGGCTCTCATTCTGCACGATGGTAAAATTCTTAGACATAATTCGTACGTTTTTCACCCTCCTCCTGTTCTCGCAGGCGATGTCGGTCTATGCCGATGTCACCTACGACTTCGTAGTGGACGGGATTTACTATAACCTGATCCGCGACCAGGAAGGCTGTTGCAAGGTGACGCATAACAGCATCCCTTCCGGCGAAGACTACCCCGACGGCAAGGCCTATCGCGGCATCGTACAGGTTCCGGCTACCGTTATGCGCGACACGATCGAATATCAGGTTACCGAGATCGACGATCATGCCTTTGCCATGTGCCGCGAACTGACCTACGTCACTCTGCCCTCCAGCATCACCGCTATCGGCAAGAATGCCTTCAACGGCTGCATCAACCTGTCATCGATCGTGATGCCCGAAAACCTGACGTCGATAGGCGAGATGGCTTTCCGCGATTGCTATTACCTCTCTCCTATCGAGATTCCTTCGACCGTTACCAGCATCGGCAACAGTGCCTTCAGCTATTGTACCTCGATTCAGTCTATCCGCATCCCCGATGGCGTCACCGTGCTGAACAGCTATCTGTTCCATGGTTGTACCAACCTCACACAGGTCGAGCTGCCTTCGTCGCTCACCACCGTCGGCCAGAATGCTTTTTCCGAATGTACCTCGCTCACCCAGCTCCTGTTGCCGGCCTCGGTCAATACGATTGGTCGCAGTGCCTTTGCCGAATGTCGTCAGCTCGAGGAGATCGTCCTTCCGCCCGACGTTTCGGTGATCGACAGTTATGCGTTCCGCGAATGTGAGTCGCTCATTCATATCGACCTGCATAGCCACATCCGCAAGGTAGGCGATTATGCCTTCAGCGGTTGCTATTCGCTGGCCGAAGTCACCATGGCCGAAGGTATCGAGCAGATTGGCGAATACGCCTTTGCCTATTGCGAATCGCTCTTCGACCTGCCCCTGCCTGCCTCCCTCCGTAAGCTGGGTACAGGTGCTTTCACCGAATGTGTTTCGCTCCAGTCGGCTGTGGTTCCTATTGGTGTGCAGTGCATTCCTGACGAGTGTTTTGCCTATTGTGCTTCGCTGACCGATATCCGCATCCCTCGCACCGTGGTCAGCATCGGTGCGGAAGCTTTTGCCGGATGTGACGAACTTACGGACGTCTACAACCATGCCGTCACGCCTCAGGTCATCGATTCCACAACGTTCACTACCTTCGGGCGTCTGCATGTCGTTGAGCAGCATGGCGACGCATTTACCAAGGCTCCACTCTGGCAGGACTTCCAGATCATCGACGATCTGCCTTATATCCGTGTCAGCCAGATCCGCCTCTGGACCGACCAGCTTTCGTGCAACATCACCGACGTCATCCAGGCCCGTGCCGAATGTCTGCCGGCCGATGCCACCTATGGCGATGTCCGCTGGAGCAGCTCGAATCCTCAGGTAGTCTTCATCGACCCCAATACCGGTCAGTTTGTCGGTGCACGCAATGGTACGGCTGTCATCACGGCTATGGCTATCGACGACAGTGGTCAGACGGCTTCGGCTACCATCACGGTGGGCAATGGCGAGTATGTCGATCCTGAACCACTGCATCCATGCGACACGCCTGTCATCACATTCGAAGATGGCATGTTGCAGTTCTCTTGCTCTACGGTTGGTGCCGAATTCCATTGCTCGTTGTCCGATCCGGATGCCTTGGGCGACATTGTAACCAGCGGTTCCCTGTCGCTTCAGGCCACGCTCCATATCGCTGTCTACGCTACGGCCGAGGGCTATCTGCCTTCATCCTATGCCTACGCTACCCTGCATTGGCTGGACCGTCAGCCTACAGACGATTCCGTACCTACGATCCGTACCGACAAGCGTGCCGTCTTCCTTACCGTGCGCAATGGCAGCATCGAGCTCCGAGGATTATACACCGACGAGGAAGTACAGGTTCATACCGTCAGCGGTCAGAACTTAGGCACCGTCACCTCGCGCGACGGAACCGCATACATTCCGTTGGCTGGTTTCAAGGGCACGGTGGTGCTGCTCACCATCAGCGATCAGACCATCAAGACGCTCGTTCAATAGGACACATTCACTCATTACCTATAATTATTTTACAAACAAAATGAAAAACTCTATTTTACGAAAACTGGGAGTTACAGCCTTGGGACTTGTGTCCCTGCAGGCCATGGCCCAGTCGTGGACACTCAACGACGTAGGATACCTCGAACAGCGAGGTTCGAACATCCTTGTCTACAGTAATCTCTACAATGGCGGTTTCTGCGACGAGAAACTGGCCGGCATCGAAATCATCCAGCGCGGCGAACGTATCTGCACGGGTGGTGGCGTTCGCTTCATGAACACGCCCGAGCAGTGGGACATCTATGCCATGATGACCAATCGTGTGGTCAACAAGGAAGAGGGTTACATCGAGGTAGACCTCAATTACGAGGATTATCAGTTTGCCTACAAGTTGCGCGTATCGCCCAAGGACAAGGGTGCCCGTGTCGAGGTCATCCTCGACAAGCCTGTACCCGAGAAGCTGGTAGGCAAGGCCGGTATGAACCTTGAGTTCTTCCCTGCCTCTTACTTCGGTAAGAACTACATGGTCGACGGTGCTGCCCGTATCCTGCCCAAGTACCCGATGCACAATACCGAGGTACATCCGGTTTCGGAGAAGATTCCGCAGTACTTCGGCGAATCGACGTTCGACGATCGTGGTCGTGGCGAATTTCTCGTTCCGCTGCCGCTCTCTACGGGCAAGCAGATCGTGCTGGCTCCAGAAGACGATGACCTTTGCGTCAGCATTTCGTCCGATACGGACATCAGCCTCTTCGACGGCCGTCTGCTAGCTCAGAATGGCACGTTCGTTGTTCGCTCGCTGCTGCCAGCCGGCCAGACGGGTACAGTACTCGAATGGTACGTCGAGCCACGCGTCAACCCTACCTGGATCCGCAAGCCTAATATCGGCATCTCGCAGATTGGTTACACGCCTGCCCAGCGCAAGGTTTCGGTCGTTGAGCTCGACAAGAACGATGTGGTACCAGCTACGGCCAACATCATTCGCGTCATGCCTGACGGCAGCCAGAAGGTGGTCCTGACGCCTGCGGTCGAGAACTGGGGTGTCTACAACAACCGATATAACTATGCTCGCGTAGACTTCTCGGCAGTTCAGGAGCCCGGTCTGTACATGATCGAATTCAACGGCACTCGCACCAACGCCTTCCCTATCGACCTCGACGTCTATGGCGACAAGTGGCATGCTTCGATGGACGTTTCGCTCGTCGTTGCCATGGACCACATGATGGTGAACGAGGCCTATCGCGTATGGCACGGTGCTGCCAACATGGACGATGCCATCATGGCCCCTGCCAACATCAGCATCCACGACGGCTATCGTCAGGGTCCTGAGAACTACACCAAATATAAGCCGCTCGAGCACGTTCCTGGCCTCGCTGTAGGCGGCTGGTACGACGCTGGCGACTTCGACATCCAGCAGAACTCTGTCGTAACCACTACAGCCGACCTGGCTACCCTGTGGCGCATGTTCCGTCCTGAGCGCGACATGACGTACATCGACGAGACCACTCACTTTGCCGACATCCATCGTCCGGACGGCATCCCCGACGTCGTACAGCAGATCATGCACGGTACGCTCAACATCAATGCCCAGATCGAGGCTCTTGGCTTCGTGTCGGGCAACGTCGGTCAGCCTCAGATGCACCAGTATCATCACCTGGGCGATGCCCTTACCTTGACCGATGGTCTGATCTACGACCCAAGCCTCAAGCCTTACGAGGTATCGGCCGACGGCAAGCGTAGCGGTACCTACGACGACCGCATCCTCCTCACCCGCAAGCCTACGGGTCGCAGCGTTTCCAACTCGATTGCCGCACTGGCTTCGGCCTATACCGCGCTGAAGGAGTTCTTCCCTGACGAGGCCGAGCGTTCGCTGCGTAATGCAGTCATGCTGTGGGACAAATATTCGACCGTCGAGGACAACGAGAACGCTCGCGGTTGGTACGGTGGCGATCAGCGCATCAATGCTGCCATCGAGCTCTACGCGGCTACCGGCGATGCCAAGTATCGCGAATACTTCATGCCTCGCGTCATGGCTCAGCTCGATCCTAAGGACGAGCAGAAGACGCATCCGCTGTGGAGTGGAGGTGCTGCACCGTTCTTCAACCTGGCCAATGCCCTGCGTGTCTACGACCTGCTGGACAAGAAGGCTCGCAAGCGTGTCGATTCGATGATTCCTTCGTACGTCGAGAATCTGGCCAAAGTCGGTCAGGACAATCCTTACAACGTCACCATTCAGGGTGCCGGATGGGCTGGCAATACCCAGGTGATGGGCAATGCCTTCAACTGCTACCTGATCTGGAAGCAGTTCCCTGAGTTGGTCGATCCAGAGCTCGTACTTCGCGGTCTGAACTACATCTACGGCTGCCATCCATACAGCAACGTATCGTTCATCAACGACGTTGGCGTAAAGACCAAGAAGGTGGCCTACGGCAACAACCGTGCGGATTATACCACGATTGCCGGTGGTGTGGTTCCTGGCTTGCTGGTCAAGAATCCTGACTTCCTCGAGAACAAGGACGACTACCCATTCCTGTGGGGCGAGAACGAGTGCTGCATCAACTCGGTTCCAAACTACGTGATGCTCAACCTCGCTTGCGAGGAGGTAGCCCGCGCTATCAACCAGAAGTAATCTGTCGGTACGGGACGGTTTGCAATTTACGGATTCGAACCGTCCCGATTCTGATTCGTAGGCGAAAATTTTGCCACCACCTGCTCTGATGCAAGATTGCGCTTGCGAGATTTGTGGAGCACAATTTTGATATCAAATTTGTTCTCCGAGTTTTGATGATCTCCATTTTGCTGGAAAAAAGGTCTTCCGCGTTTTTATGGAGAGCATTTTTCCAGAAAATTACTCTTCCGAGATTTGATGCAGACTTTTCTGCCAGCAAAATGCTCTTCCTCGATTTTATAAAGCGCATTTCGCCAGCGAATTGCTCTTCCTCGTTTTGATACGGAGTAATCCGCTACAAAATTACTCTTCCGAGTTTTGAGATAGCATTTTTCGTCCTCGCGAAGCCCCCGTTGTTAACTGTTAACTAAAACTATTAACTGTTAACTCTTAACTGTTAACTGAGATGAAACGCCTCTTATCTGCCATCCTCCTACTGTTCTCTGTGTCCATGACGTGGGCACAAAGTCCTCCGTCCGACGACATCGAACGTACCCTCGACGCAGCCGAAGCTTTGTATCACAAGGCTCCGGATGGTTATTATTTCGAGAAACAGATTATCGATATCAAGGTTCATCACGATCGTACCATGGACATAAGCGAGGAATTGTGGACAAAATTCCTCGAGCCAAGCCATGGCATCTTCCGCACCATCCCAAAACGATTCTGGGTAAAACGTGATGTCTCAGAGCTGCAGGATGGCTCGAAGTACGAGATGCGTTATAATCCGATGACCATCGAGGACCTCACGGTATCAGAGGAATTTATGACCGAGGATCTGGATTCCCTGCTGGATGTCCGTATCGGTTCGGCCGATGTCATGGTCAATGGCACACACACATACAAGCTGTCATACAAGCTGACCATTCCGAACGACGACCGTGTCGATGCCAGCGATCTCTTCTTCCATTCCGTCATAGGTTCCGGTTGGTTATGCGGTACGGACATTGTTTCGTTCCATATTCATTTCGATGATGCGTTGCCTGAGGAATCCGTCGCTGCCACAAAGGTCTTTGTGGGTGTTGAAGGCGACGAGACTGATCGTTCCGACTTTGTACTGTTGAGCAATGACGGAAATGATGTTGCTGGCCAATATAATCAGTTGAAGTGTCTGGAAGCCGTGACGGTCTTCATCCCTTTACCCGATGGTTATTTCGAGAAAGGCGAGATTCCTGTATGGAGTAAGATTGCGTGGGTCATGGCATTGATTACGCTGTTGCTGGCTTTGTATCTGTTGTTCTACGAAGTCAAGGGCGATGAACATGTTACGCCTGTCGTTGCCTTCCAGCCGCCCAAGGGCCTTACTTCGGCCGACGTAGGTTCTTTGATCGATGCCAGTGTCGACGATATCGATCTGCTGTCTGTCATCCCTTGGCTGGCTGCCGAGGGTTACATCCGTATGACGCAGGACGAAAAGGGAAAAACTCTGATCGAATTGGCACGACCGCTGGATGAATCGGTTCCACCTTATATAAAAAATATATACGATGGCTTCTTCGCTACGTCCGAGAAGTTCTACATCGACAATCCGACCCGCGAATTCGGCAAGCAATGGAACCGTGCGAAGAGCATGATTGAGCACAAGTACGCCGACAAACTGTCGGACAAGACCAACCTGATGCCGCTCTTCCTGACGTGTCTCTGCTTCTCGATCACCTGTGGCTGTGCGTGCGTTCCGCCTCATGGCGGTGTTCTCACCTTTGCCATTTTGATATTGCTGGTGTCCGAATACTTCTTCTTCGGATTTTGGAGGAAGAAATACAAGAAGATCAACTTCCGTAAGGGCTTCACATCCGGCATTTCGACGCTTGGGATCGTCATCGTCCTGGCTTTCCTTATTCCAGTCGGGGCAGCCACTTACTTTACGATGATTACGTCCGAAGGCGATTATTATCTACCTCAGTCGATACTACTTGCCTTGGGTGCATTGGTGGCTGTCCTCGTAATATTCAACTACAGGCTGAACCGACTGTCCGAACTTCGTCGCAAGTATATTGGCGAAGTGTTAGGCTTGAAGGAGTTCATCCTCACGGCCGAGAAGAGCCGTCTGGAGATGCTCCTCAGTAAGGACGAGCGTTACTTCTACCGCGTCCTGCCCTATGCCATGGTCTTTGGCCTTGTCGACAAATGGGCCGAAAAGTTCAACGGCCTTATCGTCGATCCTGTACCGGAGTTCAGCAACCTCGATGTATCGCGCATACCATCTATGCTCAATTCGCATTCGATGAACCGTTTCGCCCAGAAATCAAGCCTTGCAGCTACTCCTCCCTCCACCTCTTCCAGCTATTCCAGCTCTCGCCGCTCCTACAGTTCCTCAGGTGGCAGCTACCGTTCCGCCAGCCGCCACAGCGGTGGCTACTCCGGTGGCGGTTCCGGCGGTGGCGGTGGAAGAAGGTGGTAACGTGAAAAAATTCTGTATCAAGATTTAATACCTCTATTAGTTATGAAGACAACACTACGACATCTGTTCAGTGCTGCGATGATAGCGCTGACTGCGATTATGATGCCCAGTTGTGATGGCGGAGATCCGGATGATATACTGGAAAAGCCGGATCCCGCTCCAGATCCTGACGTCGAGCAAGTAATCACATTCACGACAAGTGTCTCCACACTGGAATTCCCATCCGAAGGAGGCACACAACAATTCACGCTCCATACTTCGGTACCAACGCCCTATATCAGGGTGTGCAGCAAGTGGATCACCGTTGAGAACGATGGAGACACACAGATCGTCACCGTAGATACCAATACTACCGGCGAAGATCGTGAGGGTTTCATCCGCTTCCATTACCTCGATGCCTACAAACCTGAAGCCGAAGTAAAGGTTATTCAGAAGGGGCAGCATACCGAGATGATTGCTGACATCAAATTGAAGCCCAATACCCGTGGTATCGCAGAAGAGAAAGTCAGCCAGATCAAGAGCGCAGATATCAACAAGCACCAGATACAATGGTCGAAGGACATCGCAAAAGAAGATGTACCTGCTGTAGGCGAAAAGATTATCCTGGGCATCATTCCAGGCATCCTAGACACCGGACTCCTGGCAAAGGTAGATAAGGTCATGGAGCAGGATGATTGCTACCTCGTAGATTACACTGAAGTAGAGATTGGCGATTGCTTCGAGACGTTCGATATCAAGAATCTTTCACTCGACATGAGTTCGGCTATGATCGTCGAGTCGGACGAAGGATTCATCGACCTGACCCGTAGCGGCGCTGACCATGACTTTGAAAAGAAACTGCCTATCAGCGTAAGTTTCGACCTCCAGAAATGGTTCAACGAAAAGGCTACACTCTCGGTAGGCCTTGGAGGCTCGCTTGAAGTGTGGGCTGACTTCAACTTTGACGGTCTTTTCCTCAAAACGGCTAAACTTGCTTATAAGACCAATGTCGACCTTTCGCTCAATGGTTCGTTAACATTACTCGAAAAGGAAGGAAAATATGCCCATAAAAACATCTGTACCATTACCATCGCAGGTAATGTATACTGGCTCAAAGAGATTCCGATCGCTGTGTTCATACACGTACCGATTGACTTTGTCCATAAGTATGATGCCAAATTAAGTTTTGACATTGGCGCTACCTATTCGGTCAATCAAGAGGTGTGCCACTACTTCGAAGGTTATGAAGAAACCGAGAAGGTAACGCACAATTACGGCAGCGGACTCTCGAACTTTACCATCGGTCCTAAGGTAGAAGGCAGCTACCAAGCCGGATTTGCTATAGGTCCTGTAATATCGTTGTATCATTCGTTAGGTTTAGGCGGAACCCAGACTTTCCAGCTCAAGACTACGGCTACGGTCAAAGCCGAATTGAATGTTCCGGAAGTATTCGATATAAAGGATAAGACCTGGATCATGCAGAATACCACGCTATCGCTTGACTTTGTAACCAGCGCAGCAGGCAAGATCTGGACGGCACTCGGAAGTCTGAATACCGACGAGATGATCTCGTATGCCGGAAATCTGATGAACAAGCAACTGGACGATATTTTCGAGGTTACATCGCCCATAGAATCATATAGCCTTATCCCAACCGTCAGTACGGATTATACGGCCGAACGCAACAAGGATATGGTTACCCTGACGCTGACGCTCAATGGTCGGTACTTCCTGATCTCGGACATGCGAGTACGATACGAGGCCATCGGTGACTTCGAGAAAGGCGAGGAACCAGAGGAAGTAATCGGACAATTTGAGCTGAACGCGAAGGATCTGGCCGATCTGAAATATGGAGTTGTACCATCAATCGACATACAGGCATACGTCAAGCTCGATCCTGCCTATAAGTGGAAAGCTACCGTCGAGATAGACTTCGCAGGATCTAAGCTCGGTGCGGATTATTGTTGGATGCCATTGATGCATATCAAGGAACTGGACTTCGGTATGCTCGAACCTGAGGACGAAGTGGCCATACGCAAGATATTGCGCGACATCCTGGAATCGAAGGATGGTGTATGGGAAGGCTGCAACTGGACAACGGACGGACTTCCGATCGATCAATATGCGTTCGTCAGCGTATACAAGGATAAAGACATGCCCTACGTATCGATCTACATTCCTGACAAATGGAAGCTGAAGAACAAACTGGTGATCAATGAACACACTGCTGGCGTATCAAAACTTCAGCGATGGGAACTGTATTCACAGGCCTATGACGATCATCACTTCACAGATGTCGAGATCTACGACAGCCATTGTAGTGTGGCCAGCATTGGCGCAAATGTGGATCGCTTTGTATGCACTAGTCCTATGATGGAGGAAAGATACTTGCTGCCGAACAATGTCGAGGAAGCCATCATCGTAGATTCGAAGGTCAAGAAGATCGAGTCGAACAAGACGAATCTGCCTAAACTGCGCATACTCGATGTCAGCAAATGCAAGGAACTTACAAGCATTACGATTGAAGGTGAGTCCGAAACCTCACTACGCGACATGGTAGCAATCAAGAACGCTGATTGTCCGAAACTTGGTAAAATACAGCTTAAGAACGTCTACGCGAAAGGCAATGAGCTGAACGAGATGATCTGGCCTTCGCAAGTAAGCCTGAAGAACTGTATGGGTGGAGATGTCTACCTTACGGAGGGCAATGGATCGCAGCTCACCAACCTCGAGATGGATTATCAAGGCAATTCGTTGCTGTCGATAGACGGTTGCAAGAACCTTACCGACCTGCGCGTAAATAAGGGCGTGAAGACGTTGAACCTGAACAAATGTAATGTGCTAAAGACCGTGAGTTGCGTAGGTTGCCGCGAGCTCACGACCTTCACCTACAACAACATCTCGGCCCTTCGCAACCTGAACCTGCGAGGCACTGGTATCATCAGCAAGGTTCCGCAGCTCTTCGACGACATGAAGAAGCGCGATGACTGTACGTTGGCCTACGATACCCTCTACCGCTACTGGGACGATTGGGGTGTAACACGTTGGGAGAAGCGTGATCATGGCTACTACTACGAAGGAGAACCTGAGCAAGGTTATCATGGTCCTTATGCTGCAGAAGGATGGAAAAATGACGTCAACTATAAATTCGTCTATGATGGTCTTGGTCCATTATGGGCTAACGAGCCATTTACTTGTACGCGAACTTACAATGATGGAGTATATACACGCGAAGTTTATTGTACTGCCAATGGTAAGAGCGTGACGACCACCATTACTACAAAACCTGTGCCAAGTACAAGTTACCAGCCAGGCGATGTGATCAGCATTGACGTCAGCATCGACTTCTCGGATCTCGATGAGTCA
This sequence comes from Bacteroidales bacterium, assembly GCA_045640225.1. Classification (GTDB taxonomy): domain Bacteria; phylum Bacteroidota; class Bacteroidia; order Bacteroidales; family UBA3663; genus Liminaster. The sequence goes on from JAZUEP010000056.1 coordinate 27,583, forward strand.
AACTTCGGTACAATATACTATAGTGACTTTGCAGGTATCTTTATCTGTACCGAGACTCAGAACCTGAATATTGATAATCCTGATGGAATCAACCTGAAGGAACTGAAGGAGCCATTCCATAATGACAACGGTACCTATTACTGGCCTGCAGGACCCGATGCATTGAACCATCGCAACTTCACGTTGACCCATAAAGTGCCGCAACGTGCCGATTGTACGCAAGACGACTTCTTCATCATCATCGTATACGACAGCCGTCAATGGGTAGGCTGGCACTACACCTGGGGACGATAGGAAATATAACATAATAATAATAGCGTGCGATTTGAATTGACTACAATCGCACGCTATTATTTGTTTGGATGTGTTGAATAGATTATTCCATCAGGAGGTCAACCAATGGACGATCCTTGAAGTCGTGCTTCTCCTGATCCCAGAAACCGAAGTCGGCATCGTAGCACCAGGTGGTCCAAGCTACGTTGAACTCGTTGAAGATCGAGATCATGTCGCGTGTCCAAGCATAAGCCCACTCACGATTGACTGGCTCGTATACACCCCATTCGCCGCAGAAAAGCTGCAGGCCGAGCGAGTCAGCAACGTTGATAGCGTCAGCCATCAGATCGTGCAGACGCTCGCGGTTCCACTCCTCGTTGAAGACAGCGAGCTGATCCTTGTACTCGGCTGGAATAGCAGCGAAGTCCTCGTCCGAAATGAGCTTGCCAGGATAATGGAGCTCGCACTTGAGGTTAGCACACTGTGGAGCCCACCAAGCACCGTAGTGAGTCAGCACCATTGGCTCGTAGAAGTGGAACGAAAGGACGATATTTTTGTCGCCCTCAGGAACCTTGAGGTACTTGAAGGTACCAACGCCCTGCCAGAGGTTCGAACCCACGACGAGGGTACGCTGTGGCTCGAGCTCGCGAAGTGCCTTGTGAACCTTGGCAACCAGCTGATTCCACTGATCGTGCTCAGGAGCGGTAGGCTCGTTCATGAACTCGTAGGCAACAGAATCGGTGCTGTAGCCCTTCAGAACCTCTGAGAGCTGACGCCACATGCCGATGAGCTGCTGCTGTGACTCCTCGCTGGTGAAGAGGGTATTGCTCTCCTTGCCTTCCTCGTTCGAAGCATTGAAGTAGTGCGAACGGATGATGTGGAGGTCGACGATGGCACGCAGATGATACTGTCCGCAGTAATCAAGGGCCATGGTCAGCAGATCCCAAGCCTCAGGCAGCTTGTTGCCCTGCTCATCCCAGAACTGCTCCTCGTCGATAGGAATACGGACGAAGTCGAAACCAAGCTCCTCGAGACGCTGGAAGTCATCCTCCTGGATGTGCTTCTGACGTGCTTCGCCACGCTCCTCGCTCTGCGAGAGCCAGTGGCTGAGGTTGGTACCACGCTTGATCTTGAAGTTGTTGACGGTCTGCTCTGGCTCGGCTGTCTGTGGCTTGCTGCCAGTGCACGAAGCAAATGTCAGACCCATAGCAGCAACGATGGCTGCCATTGTAAGGCAATGTTTCATGTAGATTGATTGTTTGATATTAATAATATAGGTTTCGTATGCGAAACAAAAGGGATATTAATTAATTATTTAGGAAGATTGGCGACAGCTTCGTCGAAGTTACGCAAGCTGCCAGCCTTCAGTACCTTCTTGATGGGCTTGTGTCCGTAAAGGGGTTCGAGATACTCGAAGAACGACTGCATCTTGAGCAACAGCTGGCGTTCACCGCCCTCGATGGCCTGATTATAATGCTGACGAAGCTGACGATACATCTGCATCACAACCTGACGACGTTCGGCTTCGGTGTAAGTCTTCTGGTCGACGTATTCGCGTGCCAACGTCGGACAAGACAAGAGGCCACGACCAATCATTACCCCCTGCAACGAAGGATAGCGTTGCTCGATAGCGATGATATCCTCGACGGTATGAATCTCGCCATTGTAGACCACTGGCATCGTGAGCTGAGCGAGAAGGTCCGGCATCAGTTCATGATGTATCTCCCCCTTGTACTGCTCGACGCCCAGACGAGGATGAATCGTAAGATGATGCAGATGTGCAGCATTGAGCGAAGGAATCAGCGACAAGCCTTCGTCGAACGAAGTCTGACCCAGTCGCATCTTTACGCTCACCTCGATGCCCTCAGCTGTCAGTTCTGCTATGGCCGAAAGTATCTCCTCAGCCTTATCGCTATGTTGCAAAAGGCCAGAACCACGTCCCTGACGAACCTGCAAGGGGAAAGGACAACCCATATTGAAGTCGAGCTGACGATGTCCAGCCTCGATCAGGATCTTGGCGAGGGTATCGAATTCGTCACGCGATGCTGCGATGATCTGCGGAACCAGATGAATTCCTTCATTGGCTGCAGGCAACGCCTCGCGAAGATCCTTGGGACGAATCTTGCCATGCTCAAGACGAATGAAGGGCGTGTAATACGTATCGATGCCACCGGCAAAGCTGTTGTGCGCCTGTCGGTAAGGAGCCTCGGTGTAACCTTGTATCGGAGCGAAATGGATAGGGAGCATATTTTACATGAGTTTCGCGGTTGCGAAACTGAGGGATATTAGGGATATTGGAGATTTTGAGGATTAACTTCGCCACGCGCGAAGACTTCGAACAGCAGGCGTGTGAACTCCTCTGGCCGTTCCATGTTGCTCATGTGGCCACAATCCTCGATCACGACCTGATAACCGCCAGGCAGGAATTCGAGCATCGGGTTCGGAACCTTCTTCTTCTCCTTATCGCCTGAAACGATGAGTACAGGCAGTTCCGGACGACGTACCCGGAGCGTATCCCAAGCCTCGTTGGCATAATAGAGGCGTGGCTCCATGTTGAACACATGCCAGCCGTCCCACTCCTGCACCTGTTGCGTAACCGAAGCGCGAATGGATTCAGCACGAGAGCCACCGCCCTTGACGAGCTGCTCGATCCAATCGTGCTTCCAGAAGTCGAGACCCATGGCCTGATTGCGGGCAATCTTTTCGCGTGCCTTAATTTCGTCAGCACGCATCAAGGGTGTAGATGGGCCAGGCTGCTTGCGGATGTTGCCCGAAGCGAGCGTAGCGGTAATCAGTCGCTCTGGATGAAGGGCAACAAACTCGCTGGCAATGAACGATCCCATCGAGAGACCCACGAGATGGCAACGGTCGATATGCAAGGAATCGAGAACCGTGAGGATGTCGTCGAGGTGAGTAGCGTGCTGCGACTCGCTCAGCTTCGACGAATGGCCGTAACCACGCATCTCCGGACGGATCACGCGATAGTGATGAGCCAACAAGGAATCGACCTGCGGATCCCACATGCGGAGATCGAGCGTATGGCCATGCAGCAGGACAACGGGAATCCCCTCTCCTACGGCTTCGTAATAGATTTTGCCCTCCTCGGCCACATCGATATAGCCGCTATCTACTTTCTGAGCAGCAGCTATACCGAACGTGGTGACGAGGAGGGCAAGTAGTGTCGTGAACCTAAACATCAAAGCGAGTTATAGGAAGGTGCGAAGGTATCGCCACGTGTCATATCGCCAGTCGAGACGCCCAGCTTCAGCCACTTTGAACGCTGAGCACTGGTACCATGGTTGAAGGACTCGGGTACGGTGTAGCCACGAGCCTTCTTCTGCAGATAGTCGTCGCCAATCTTCTGGGCAGCGTTCAGACCTTCGTCAACGTCGCCTTCCTCGATAGAATGGAACAGACGATTGTCGTGATAAGCCCATACGCCGGCGTAGAAGTCGGCCTGAAGCTCCAGGCGGACGCTGATCTGGTTGGCTTCCTTCGAGTCGCGACCATAACTGTCCATCATCTTATGAGCCTGATTGAGCGTACCCAACAGATACTGTACATGATGGCCAACCTCGTGCGCAATGACGTAAGCATAGGCAAAGTCGCCATCCGCACCGATCTGACGCTTCATGCTCGAGAAGAACGAGAGGTCGAGATATACGGTCTGGTCGGCCGAGCAATAGAATGGACCTGTGCTCGAAGAAGCATTGCCGCAACCAGAACGCACAGCATCCTTGAAGAGTACGAGACGTGGAGCCTGATAGGTCTTGCCGATACGCTGGAACTGCTCGGTCCAGACGTCCTCGGTACCAGCCAGGATCTTCTTGGCAAACGATGCCAGCTCCTCTTCCTCGGGCGTTGCCTGATACTCGGTCTGTGTCGTCTGCTGTCCAGCAGGATCGAAGCCCATGCCACTACCGGCAAGGCCTCCGATGATATCGGAACAACCACCGCCCATGAGCGAAGACATGGCCATGAGAACTACGGCAATGATGATGATGGTCATACAACCACCCTTACCGCCACCCGATAGATTGTTGCCCGCACCACGGCGCAGGAACAACTGAAGCAGAAGTCCAAGAATATTGATACCACCACCGCCGCCCATACTGCCCATTGACTGGCCACGGCGATCCTCTACATTGCCGCTTTCGCGACGTCCGTCAAGTCTCATAATCGATTATAAATAGAAAAGGACCCGATACAAAGATACGGGTCAGAGATTAATTTTTTCTTTTACTATGAACATCTCCTTGCTAAATTCGGGGAATTCACGTCTGAGCTGTGCCAGCATGGCACTTGCCTCCTCGGACGTACGGAAGTCTCCGACCGAGATACGCCAGTTAGGCGTCTTGAAGGTGACATAGGTAGGAAGGTCAGGCTGCTGTTCGCGGATGCGAGCCTCGATCGAATAGCAACGATTCTTCGAGACCGACTGCTGATTGCCTGAATGAATACGGATGCGGAATCCGTTGACAGACGTCTGCGACTCGAGCTTCGTACCGCCGGCCGTATAGACCTTGGGCTGCGTGCCTACAAGGGCAGAGAGTCGTTCGTCCTGCTGGATAGAGACGCGTCCGGTCTCCTGCAGATGGGTACAGATATCCTTACCCTGTCCGCAGGCGACCGAAACGCTGCATATTAGCAGTATGAATGCCAATAGATGCTTCATTACTTCCAAGCCTCGATGATAGGCATGAAGGTATCGACCTTGAGCGCAGCACCACCGATGAGGCCACCGTCGATATCAGGCTGAGCGAAGAGCTCAGGAGCATTAGAACCCTTACAAGAGCCACCGTAGAGGATAGAGCAGTTGTCAGCTACCTCAGCGTTGTACTTCTTAGCGATAGAAGCACGGATGGCAGCGTGAACCTCCTGAGCCTGCTCGCTGCTGGCGGTCAGACCGGTACCGATAGCCCAAACTGGCTCGTAAGCAACAACGCACTTAGCGAAGTCCTCGGCCGAGAGGGTGTACATTGCCTCCATCTGGCCCTCGATTACCTCGAGATAGGTATTGTTGAGACGCTCCTCCTTAACCTCACCCACGCAGAAGATTGGGGTCAGGCCGTTAGCCAGAGCCTGCTGAAGCTTGGCAACGAGCAGCTCGTTGTTCTCGCCATGATACTGACGACGCTCTGAGTGGCCAAGGATAACATACTTAGCACCGGTAGAAGCGATCATGTTGGCAGCAACCTCGCCAGTGTAAGCTCCCTTATCGTGAGCAGAGCAGTCCTCAGCACCAACGCCGATTACTGAACCCTCGACTGCCTTGGCAACCGAAGCAACAGAGATGAAAGGAGTGCAGACAACAACGTCGCAGTTAACAGTCTTACCAGCAAGAGCCTCCTTGAGACCCTCAGCCAAAGCTACGCCTTCCTGGAGAGTGGTGTTCATCTTCCAGTTACCGGCAACGATTTTCTTACGCATTTTGGATTTTTTTTGAGTTGATAATTTAAGAATAATTTGCGGAATTTTGACGAGCAAATATACTACAAAAGGAGCAAACAGCAAAATCAAGATCAAGAAAAATGGACGCAAAGGGCCATTTTGCGTACTGAGATCAATTGTTTGCTCATCTAACTTGGCACTTGTTATCGCTATAGCATCGAGATCAGCCAGCGGTCTTTTCGACTGAATTACACCGTCGGCAAGGTGCATCAGGCAAGGATTTGATCGACAGATGGTCTGGATGATCGTCACGTCGGTGAAGAGGAAGGGATACTCGGCTCCCGTATTGTAGCGCCAGTTCTGCAGCTGCTGCATATCGCGTTGCGTGACGCAATAGAAGGCGTAACCGTTGTCCGAACAATATTCGTGCAGCATCTCGATACGGTCGATGTCGTGCTGCGAAGCATCGTCGAGCGCTGCGCTGAGCAACAGCAACGTATGGCCTGGCAAGGTGAGCAGCGAATCGGTAAAGATGTCGCCAGCTTCGTCGCGTACAAAGAAGTCGATGTGACTGACCGCCGAAGCGACGTCGTCCGAAGGTTGCGAAGTGTGTTCAATCGTATCGACAAACTCCCACCCTTCCTCCTCGTCCGGCAGGTTTTCGATGTCGAACTCCTGTCGCTGTCCGTCACGCTCGTAGATGCAGGTGTACCAGACGGAATCGGCTGCAGTCGTCGAATCGCCAAGTACGGAAGCACGCAGATTCGTACCCGGGCGGAAGGGACGGAAATCAATCACCGGCTCGTGTGCACTACCGGCCCAGCAGAGCAGACAGGCACCGATAATGTCACACCTTTTAAATAATTTAAAAAGGTTACGACCTACCAAGGCATACGTGTGCTGCCGGAACAGAATCAGGACGACGAGCATCGTATCGAGCACCAGATTCTTGACAAACGTAGCCTGGTTGGACAGGTGGATCAGATCGCCGAAACATCCGCAGTCGTCAATCGCATTCGTTGTTGCCAGCCAGGCCGTAAGCGGGGTGAACACCAGCATCAGCACAGCACTGAGCAGAAGCGTGATCTTGCGACGAAGGCCGAACAGCAGGTTGATGCCGCAATAGAATTCGATAAGGCTGAGCAACCACGCCATGGGCGTTGCCAAGGCGGTAACCGACGACAGGCCGAAGTACTGCAGATATTCGACGAACTTGATGGACGTACCTGCCGGATCGACACACTTCGAGATGCCGCTAACAATGAAGGTAGCGGCGAACAGGAACTGTATGAGACGAACCAGGAACTTCAAGTTTAAGCGTAACAGAGTTTAATCGGCCTCGCAAACCAGCTTGATCAGTGCGAAGAGCGAATAGTTGACCATATCCATGTAGTTGGCGTCGATGCCCTCGCTGATCAGCGTGTGGCCCTGATGATCCTCGATCTGCTTGGTGCGCTGAATCTTCATCAGGATCAGGTCGACGTAGCTCGATACGCGCATCAGTCGCCAGGCCTCGTCGTAATCGTGGTTCTTGGCTTCGAGGAGCGTAAGGGTCTGGTTGAGGTACTTGTCGTAGAGTTCGATCACCTGCTCGGCATTGAGGTCGACGTCGTCGGCATGGCCACGTTCCAGCTGGATCAATCCCATCAGGCCGTAGTTCACGATGCCGATAAATTCGGGGATGATGCCCTCTCCTACCTTCGTCTCGCCCTTGATCTGGATCGAGCGGATGCGATTGGCCTTGATAAATATCTGGTCGGTGACCGATTCTGGTCGCATGATGCGCCACGATGCACCGTAATCGTAGGTCTTCTTGGTGAAGACGTCGCGGCAGATCTTGGTTACCTGCTGCAATTCTTCGTTGGTTGTCATATTGTCGTTATCTGGGGTTTTAGTTCAGGAGAGCTGCTGCCTTGGCCTTTGCCTTGGCAACCGATTTAGGATTGCTTGCATCGATGCCGAAGTACGAAGCATCAGGCAAACGGAGCACCATGCCTTCGGACACAAGGCTGGGCGACTTGATCTTGTCGGTATTCACCTCGTAGATGTAAGGCCAGAAGCACTTGTCGCCATAATACTTCAGCGCAATCAGCGTCAGTCGCTCGCCTTGCTGCAGCTTGTGCGTGGCCACCGTACCGTCGGCATTGTGTCTGTACATCTGGTCGCTGAGCGAGGCTGCTGGCTTCTCTGGGGCTGGCTTTGGAGCCTCGGCAGGAGCTGGCTTGACGTCGGCTACAGGTGCAGCTGCTTGCGGTGTCGGATTCTCGACAACTGACGTTGCTGGAACAGTGGGCTCCGCTGATTCCTCGGCTGTCTGCTCTTCTACGATGGCTTCAATTTCGGCATTTACTTCAGCCAGTTCCATCGAATCGTCCGTCGCAGTTGCAGCCTCTGGCTCTTCAGCCTCGACATAGGTTACCGAAGAACTATGGCTGTTGTACTCATCGTTGTCCATATTCATAATCCACCAGAACAGGGCAATGCACGACAGCAGGATGATGACACACGCGGTATAGAGCATGCGGTTGCGACTTCGATTGGGACGATGATGCAACGATTCGAAATAATCGTCGTCAGAATGTCGTGGACGCGAGGATGGCACGTTGTTTGCAGACGATGGAGTGACGGGCTTGACGTCCGGAGCAGACTCGATAGGGGTGACGAGGGGGGCTGCGGTTGCAGCGAGAGTCTCGTTTGCGGAAGATGACTCTTCCGGAACTTGTGGCGAAGGTGCTTCGTTTTCGGAATTGGTCTCCATAACTTCGGGCAAGGGCATTTCGCTTGCAGAATGTGCTTCCTCAACTTGCGCGGACACTTTTTCGCTTGCAGAATGCGCTTTCTCAACTTGCGGAGACACTTTTTCAGTTGCAGAATGCGCTTCCTCGATTTGTGGAAGGTCATTCTGAACCTCAGACAAAGCTTCCGAACTTTGAGATTCGGCATTTACGACGTCGGACAAGGCTTCTGAACTTTGAGATTCCGCATTTACGACGTCGGACAAGGTTTCTGAACTTTGAGATTCGACATTTACGACGTCAGACAAGGTTTCTGAAACTTCGGAAGGCAATTCGACGATCAGAGGAGCACTTTTCATGTATGACGGAGATTCTTCTACAACGTCGGGAACTGTTTCCGTGATTTCAGCAAGCTCCTCAGCAGGCTCCGAAGTGTCTTCCGCAGGTTCAGCAAGCTCCTCACCAGGCTCCAAAGTCTCTTCCGTGATTTCAGCGGTCTCTTCAGCAGCCTCCGTAGCCTCTTCCGTGAGTGCAGCATTCAGGTCTGCAGCCTCCGAAGCTACCGCAGCGATGGCCGAAGCTGGTTCGTCGGCAATCAGCGACGGATCTTCGGCCACGATCGATTCGAAGCAGTTGAAAGGAGCATTGACCAACAGACGCATCTGAGCATCGGGCGTATAGGCCACGCGCTGCAGTTCGCCCTGATGCGTTACGATGTTACGGAACGACCCAAGGCCTTTCACCTCGACTTCCTCGCCATGGTCGAGGCTGCCAAAGATTACCTCGACAACAGCCGTGAGCAACGCGACACATTCCGTCAGCGACGTCTTGGTATTCTCGGCCAACTGACGAACCAGGATATCGGACGAAACTTCAGGATCGACCGACTGCATACGGTAAGTGATTCGTGGAGGATAGAGCGTCATACGACCGGTCTGAGGGTCCTCCTGCATATATTCGGGGTGCTTGTGCGAAACAAAGGTCCCAAGACCCGGAAGCGTAACAGGAACCTGTTCGACACCGGCCTGAGCCATCAGCTTGCAGAGTGCATTGATCATGGTAACGCACTGCTGGCTTTCGATGTGGCAAAGCTTATGAACTTCGAGTAAGAAATCCTTGTTTGTCATGTTCTATGGAAGTTTGAGTGTGCAAATTTAGTTATTTTTCCGTAAAGTTGAGCACTTTTGAGCGAAAAAAAAGTTTTTTTGACAAAATATACACATTTTCTCATAAAAATTACCTAAATTTGCGCCAATTTGCGATAATATATTAAGGTATTAAGTCACGCTATGAACAATAAATACAGCCAACGCGTACAGCAGATCCTAAAATTCAGCAAGCAGGAGGCCGACCGCTTCCACAGTCCGATCGTGAAGATCGAACACATGTTGCTGGGTATCCTGCACGAATCGGACGGACGTGCCGTCGAAGCTCTGCAGCGACAGGGCGTCGACATTCCGTCGCTTCGTCAGGCGCTGGAGCAATGCATCTACAATACGACGAGCGATAAGTGGGATTCGGTGCCCAACAACACCGGCGGAGCCACTGATACGCTCGATCCGCACGAACACGAAATGGCCCGTGAATGCGACCGCACCCTGAAGCTGTCGCAGCTCGAGGCACGCATGATGAAGGAACAGCAGATTGCCCCTGAACACATCCTGATGGCCATGCTCAAGGACGAGCGAAGCGTCGTCAGTCAGATACTCATGCAATTCAACGTCGACTACAACTCGTACTACCGTCAGGTAGCCGAGATGCAGCACATCGATCCCAGCCAGCAGAACAACGTCCATGCCCACGGCCTGACGGACGAGGAAGGCAAGAACAAGGCTGCCAATCAGCGCAGCAGTCAGGACCAGGACGAGAGCGGTCAGGACCTGTATCGCGACGTTTACGACAGCTCGGAAGACGATGACGACGACGAGGACGAGATGGAAGATCCGGACGGCAAACCACATACCAAACAGCAGAAGAAACAAGGCGACAGCCAGACCCCTGCCCTCGACCGCTTCGGCTTCGACCTGACCAAGGCCGCTGCCGAAGGTAAGCTGGATCCTGTCGTAGGTCGTCAGGACGAGATTGAACGTCTGACCCAGATCCTGTCGCGCCGCAAGAAGAACAATCCTATCCTGATCGGTGAACCAGGCGTAGGCAAGAGTGCCATCGTCGAAGGACTGGCACAGCGCATCATCGAGCATAAGGTTTCGTGGCTGCTGCAGGACAAGCGTGTCATCTCGCTCGACATGGCCGGTCTTGTAGCCGGTACCAAGTATCGCGGACAGTTCGAGGAACGTCTGAAGGCCGTCATCCGCGAGCTGGAACAGCATCACGAGATCATCCTCTACATCGACGAGATCCATACGATGGTCGGTGCAGGCAATGCACAGGGTTCGATGGACGCTGCCAACATGCTGAAGCCAGCCCTGTCGCGTGGCGAGATCCAGTGCATCGGTTCGACTACCCTCGACGAGTATCGCAAGACCATCGAGAAGGACGGAGCCCTGGAACGTCGCTTCCAGAAGGTGATGGTCGAACCAACGTCGGCCGACGATACGCTGACCATCCTGCACAACATCCGCGACCGTTACGAGCAGCATCATAACGTACGCTACACCGACGATGCCCTGCTGGCCTGCGTCAAGCTGACCGACCGTTACGTTACGGACCGCAACTTCCCCGACAAGGCCATCGATGCCATGGACGAAGCCGGTTCGCGTATGCACCTCTACAGCAACGACCAGCCGGAGATCATCGGCCAGCTCGAAGCCGAGATGGAGGAAGTGAAGCGTCAGAAGGAGAATGCCATCATCAGCCAGACCTTCGAGGAGGCAGCTTCGTGTCGCGACCGTGAGCGTTCGCTGGAACATCAGCTGAAAGAGGAACGTCGCAAGTGGAACGAAGAGCAGCAGAAGAACCGCGCTGAGGTTACGGCCGATACGATAGCCGACTGTGTAGCCAAGATGACAGGCATCCCTGTCCAGAAGGTGGCTGCCAGCGAAGGCCAGAAGCTACTGGCGCTGAAGGGTATCCTCCAGAGTTCCGTCATCGGACAGGACAAGGCCATCGAGAAGGTGGTACGTGCCATTCAGCGTAACCGCATCGGCCTGAAGGATCCGCAGAAGCCTATCGGAACCTTCCTCTTCCTGGGTCCAACGGGCGTAGGCAAGACCTATCTGGCCAAGAAGATTGCCGACGAGATGTTCTCGACCAAGGACTCGCTGATCCGTGTGGACATGAGCGAGTTCATGGAGAAGTACAGCGTATCGCGTCTGATCGGTGCGCCTCCGGGCTACGTTGGCTACGACGAGGGCGGACAGCTGACCGAGCGCGTCCGTCGTCACCCCTATTCCGTAGTTCTGTTCGACGAGATCGAGAAGGCTCATCCGGACGTCTTCAACCTGATGCTCCAGATCTTCGACGAAGGCCATCTGACCGACTCGCTGGGTCGCAAGGTTTCGTTCAAGAACACGATCATCATCCTTACGTCGAACGTCGGCAGCCGTCAGCTGAAGGAGTTCGGCACCGGTATCGGCTTCGCTTCGCGTACCGACGCTGAGGTGAACGAGGTGGCACAGTCGGTAATCATGAAGGCCCTGCAGAAGACCTTTGCTCCGGAGTTCCTGAACCGTATAGACGACATCATCAACTTCGCACAACTGGGCAAGGAAGATATCCGTCGCATCGTCGACCTCGAGCTGAAGGGCGTCGTCGGACGTCTGGAGGCTATGGGCTATACGATCGAGCTGACCGAAGCGGCTCGCGACTTCCTGGGCGAGAAGGGTTATGACCGCCAGTACGGTGCACGTCCGTTGAAGCGTGCCGTGCAGCAATACGTCGAGGATATGCTCTGCGAGGAACTGCTGGCTCATCAGGACGAGAAGAACATCACCTTCGTCATTGACAAGAATCCAGAGTCGGATACGACCATTGTCCGAACCAAACAAAACCCACAGGAATGAAACGCTTCCTTACCTTAATTGCAACAGCCACTACCCTGGCTACTGGCTATGCAGCCAACGAGACCGGACTTGTAATCAACGAGATCTGTACGTCGAACATCGACCAGTGGGTCGACGTCTCGTTCAACTACGGAGCCTGGGTAGAGTTCTATAATCCCACCAGCGCGGACATCAATATCACCGACTGGTACCTGAGTGGCGATGCCCAGAAGCTGAAGTTGGCGCGTGTCAACCAGTCGACCATCGTTCCCGCCGGCGGCTACAAGGTGGTATGGTTCGACAACTATCATCCCCGCTACTCGCCCAAGACCCTCGACATGAAGCTCGACCTTGACGGTGGTACGCTGTACGTCAGCGACAATCAGGGCAAGCTGCTGCTCCAGCAGGATTATCCGGCTGCCGTAGCTCGCTGCTCATGGGCCAGAACCGAGGATGGCGGTCAGTCGTGGCGTTACTGTGCCAATCCTTCGAAGGAGTTCAGCAACAACGACCGCAAGTTCGCCGAAGAACGTCTGGCTGCACCTGAGGTAAGCTGCGACTCGAAGGTATTCGAATCTGGCACGTCGATCAGCATGACGGTCACCATCCCTGAGGGCTGCACCCTGATGTATACGACCGACGGTTCGGCTCCTACCCTAACCAACGGACAGGTTTCGACTACCGGTAAGTTCAGCTGTACAGCCACGACGCTCTACCGTTTCCGTCTTTTCCGCGACGGATATCTGCCCAGCGAAGTGGTGACACGTTCGTGCATCCGCAATTCGTGGGATATCGATCTGCCTATCCTTTCGATCACCAGTACGCACAAGAACTTCTACAGCGACTCGATAGGCATCTTCGTCAAAGGCCGAATGAACGGTCGACCGGGTCGTGGACAGTCGGCCAAGTGCAACTGGAACATGGACTGGGAACGTCCGGCCGTATTCGAGTATTTCACAGCCGATGGCGAGATGCTGTTCAATCAGGAAGTTGGAATCGAGCGCTGTGGTGGATGGAGTCGTGCGTGGAATCCTTATTCCTTCAAGATCAAGGCCAATCGCCGCTACGAAGGACACAAGACGCTCGACTTCCCCTTCTTTGCCGAGAAGCCTTTCCTCAAGCAGAAGACGCTGCAGATACGCAATGGCGGTAACGACAATTCCTGCCGTGTACGCGATCCTTTCCTGCAGGAGATCGTAGCCGTTTCGGGCATCAACGTCGACTATCAGGCCTATCAGCCGGTGGCTCACTTCATCAACGGTGAATGGAAGGGCACGATCAATATGCGCGAGCCGAACAACAAGCACTTCGTATACGCCAACTACGGTTTTGACGACGATGATATCGACCAGTTCGAGATGTCGCCAGACTCTGGCTATGTGCAGAACTGCGGTGACGACGATGCGTGGAAGAAGCTGATCTCGTACGCCAAGTCGGCCAACAATCCTGCCTGGTACGAGAAGGTGCAGGAGCTGCTCGACGTCGAATCGTTCTGCAACTACATGGCCATCGAGTTCTACCTGCGCAACTGGGACTGGCCGCAGAACAACGTAAAGGCCTGGCGTCCTCGTCGCGAGGAGGATGGTCGCTTCCGCTTCGTACTTTTCGATCTGGATGGTTTCGACGGAACGAACGCTCCGTTCACTACCTTTGCCAACAAGCAGACCTATCAGTTCGACTACTGCTACGACGTAGGCAAGCGCTATACGAAGGAGATCGAGCTGGTGACGTTGTTCACCAGCCTACTTAGCAATCAGGAGTTCCGGAAGCAGTTCATTGACACGTTCTGTCTGGTGGCCTATTCAGTCTTCGATCCTTCGCTCTGTAAGGAGATGATCAACGAGATGGCCAATCGTGTAGCTCCGACGCAGGAACAATACAACCGTAGTTCGCCTTGGGATACGGCCAACAAGCTGATCTCTGCCCTGTCGGCCAACCGTCAGTCACAGCTGATGTCGCAGCTGAAGAACTACAACAAGATGGGACTGACCAGCAAGAACTACCAGACGGCCAACGTCCGTGCTGACATCGACGAAGCCCGTATTCTGTTCAATGGCCTGCCTATCCCCCATGGCTCGTTCAATGGCCGCTACTACGCTCCGCTGACCTTGTCGGTTTCGGCTCCTACCGGCTACGACTTCGTAGGCTGGAAGGAACTGAAAGCCAATTCGGAGGAACTGCTGAACCGCGAAGGTACGTGGAGCTACTACGACCAGGGCTCACTGAACAATACCGGTTGGCAGACCCTCGACTACGACGATTCGGCCTGGCCACAGGGCAAGGCTCCGTTGGGATACTTCACCGATGGTCAGCGCGACTACAATACGACGCTCGACTACGGCACGAACCGTAACCAGAAGCGTCCGACCTATTACTTCCGTACGCACGTCACGCTGAACTCTGCCCCATCGGCCAACGACATCATCACGATGGATTACAAGATCGACGATGGCGTCATCGTCTACGTCAACGGTGAGGAAGCCGTACGCTACAACATGCCAGCCGGCAAGGTTACCTACAGCATGTTCTCGTCGACCTATGCCGAAGGAAATCCTGACGAAGGCAGCATGAATCTGCCTGTCAACCTCTTCCACGAAGGCGACAACCTGATAGCCGTCGAGCTGCACAACAACAACGCACAGTCGACCGACGTATACTGGAGTGCAGCTATCTCGCGCTCTTCCTACAGCGGTGGCGAGATTGTCAGCACCGAGACTTCGTACACGCTGCCAGACGAAGGCAATTCGTCGCTCATCGCTTGCTTCACGCCTTCCGAGCATCAGCCTGTTCCGGTTGTAATCAACGAAGTGGGAGCCGGCAACGACGTATACGTCAACGAGTTTCAGAAGAAAGCCGACTGGATCGAGCTGTACAATACGACGGATCATGACATCGACCTCGAAGGTATGTTCCTGACCGATCGTCTCGATAAGCCCGAGAAATATCAGATCTCTGCGAACGGTACGCTGGCAAGCACCATCATCCCTGCCCATGGCTACAAGATCATCTGGTGCGACAAGCAGGAAGGCGAATCACAGCTGCACGCCAACTTCAAGCTCGACAACGACGAAGAGATGCGTCACGTCATGCTGACTTCGGCCGACAAGTCGTGGAGCGATACCCTGTCGTACAACCAGCATGCTGGCAACGAGAGCGTAGGACGATATCCGGATGCCAACCGCAACGTCTACCTGATGACGCGTCCAAGCATCAACAAGACCAACGAGCTGACCCAGCTCTCGTATGCCGTCGAGCAGCCTTCGCCTGAGGCTATCGAGCGTGTATTGCCCGATGCTGTCGTCGATCAGTATTACGTCTTCGACCTCTCCGGCCGTCTCGTCACAACCGGTAACGGTGCATTCAGACAGAATACCCTGCCTTCAGGAGTATATGTCGTGAAGGCAGGGCCGCAGTCGTATAAGGTTGTGATCGAATAAGGTCTGAGTCCGTCAGAACATTACTCGTGGCCGGAACGGAAATCAAGAATCGCTGATACAATCTCGTCGGTCGTATCGCACAGATGCAGCAGCAGATTCTTGTACCGTCCGGCCTTTATCATGTGCTGGAAGAATGACCAGATAGGCACTTCGTTCTGCCAGTATTCTCGTCCTACGAATACCATAGGCGATGCGTATTCGAACGAGAGGTAATGATCCTGAACGGCTTCCTGGAAGATCTCCTGCACAGTTCCGGCCGAACCTGGCATGTAGATGATGCCGCCATAGGCTTCGGTGAGGATGGTGTCCTCGCGTATGCTGTTATTGAAGAACTTGGCAATCTGCGTAGCGAATACCGTCGGTGGCTCATGACCGTAGTACCACGTCGGAATGGCCAGGCTTTCGTAATTCGATTGCGGATAACGGTTCACTACCTCGAGTGCCGAAGCCAGCCATCCCGCATCCTTGAAGCATGGCGCCACAGCCAGGATAGCCAGCGCCTCGTCCACTTCCTGCTCCGTACGTCCAGCCATCCATGCTCCCAGGTGCGAAGCCTCCATGGCTCCTGGCCCACCACCGCTGATGATCATCGTTCCTTTCTCGGTCAGTTCCTTGCTGATCAATACCGTCTGACGATATGCTTCATCTGTGCGAAGCATGGCATGACCGCCCATAATGCCTACTACATGGACCTTCAGATAACGCTCAAGGAAGTGTTGCATCGCGTTCCAGATAGAGTTGTCGTGTAGGGCACGCGCACAGGATTCTCGCCTCGAGATAGGTTGCTTTCCGGTCTTGACCATATAGTTATAGACACGCGTGTCGTAGCAACAATCAAAACTGTTGGAATCGTTCGGATCAAAGCATTCAAACAGGTCCGAAGCATGGTACAATTCCTTACGAATCACGTGATAAGGCACTTCATCGAAGTAACGCTTCATCGACTGATGATCGTGTACCGAAAAGAGATTAGTGTCAAGCATGGGAGTATAGTTTTTTTAGTTACATGCAATACATTGCATGTTATCCAGAGTTCAGAGAATCGGTGTCATGAAGCGGTCGATGAACCATCCGGCCGTCCGTTGTCCAAAGGAGAATTCCTGTCGATAATACTGCTTCGAGAAGCTGTCGCATTGTTTCTTGTCCTCGGCAAAGATGCTGTCCAGTCGATGCGTAGCGTCTGTGCTGAACAGGAAGCTCGAGGCTTCGTAATCCCACTTCAGCGAACGTGAGTTCAGGTTCGCGCTGCCTACTATCGCAAACTGTCCGTCTACCATCAGGATCTTGCTGTGATGGAAGGCTCCGCGATACAGATAGACCTTGGCTCCGTGTCGTACCAGACGTCGTGCAAAGTTCATATTGCCATACGACAGCATCGGATTGTCGCCTACCTTCGAGAAGAGTATCTCGACGTAGACTCCGCGATCGATCGTGCGGATAATAGCCTGTCGTACCGTATGGGTAGGCAGAAAATAAGGCGAGACGATCCTTACCGTATCGCGTGCAGCATCGAGGGCTGCAATGATGGCTCGGCGGGTCTGCGACTTCAGCCTGGTCGTGGTACGGCTTCGCTCGAAGAAGACTACCTTGTCGCTTGTCAGCGTCAGATCAGCCAACGAATCCGAACGGAAGTTATACTCCTGTTCTCCGCCATAGCGGTTGTAATGCTGGTCGAAGAGGATCGACAATCCCTCGACAGCAGTTCCGGTCAACCGCACGTGCGTATCGCGCCATCCTCCATATTTCGGAGTTCCATGGACATAATAATCTGCCACATTCAGACCACCTATATAGCCAATCTTGTCGTCGATCACCACGATCTTACGATGATCGCGACACACATGATTCAGCCAGGGGAATCTGAACCGATCGAACAGCACGAAGTCTATCCCCGCGTCTCGCATCTTCCGTTGACCTTCCTTCGTACGATAGCCGAAGCCTCGCTCGAAGTCCTTGTAGTCGTCCACGATCAATCGTACGTCACAGCCTCGTCTGGCAGCGGCTGACAGGTGTTCGACCAACGCTGTACCGATGCTGTCGTTGGCCACGATCATGAATTCGATCCAAACCTTCTGCTGCGCACGGTCTATATCGTCGAATATCGACTGGAAGGTCGACGTTCCGTCCTTGAAGATCCGGATATCGTCTGTCGAATATGCTACCAGGCCTTCCTCGCGAACAAATCGCATCAGCAGGCTATCAGCCCGTTCGGCCCACAAAGGCTTCACTACTGACAGCAAGATGAGGATTATGAAGGCCAGACGGATTCTCACTCCTTGTAATATATTCGTTTAACGCGTGATGAAACGGTTGAAAGTACCTCGTACGTAATCGTACCCAGCTGGTCACTGATGGTCTTGAGCGACAGGTTCGGACCGAACACTTCGACGATCGAACCTTCCACTGCTTGCGGACAATCCGTAACGTCGAGGAAGGTAACATCCATACAGACGTTTCCTACTGTTGGACACAGCATCCCCTTGCTGGTCGAATTGTCGCCAAAGACGAGCATCTGACTATGTCCGTTGCCTAAGCGACGATTGTAGCCGTCAGCATAGCCAATCGGAACCATCGCAATGCGCGAAGTACGCGACAGCTTTCCGTTACGCATGTAGCCTACGGTCTCGGTGGCTGGTATCTCCTTGATCTGAAGGATCGTCGTACGCAACGTGGCAACAGGTTGCAGATCCATGTCGACATCCGATGCCTCGAAGCCGTACAAGCCGATGCCCAGACGGCACATCTCCATCTGATACTGCGCATAGGTCTCGATACCGGCCGTATTGCAGATGTGTCGCAGAATGGGCAGATGTGGGAATGCTTCGCGCAGACGATCTGCACAGGCATCGAAACGCTGTTTCTGCTCATGCACGAAGTACGACTGCAGGGCATCGTCAGCCGTTGCGAAATGACTGAATACCGAACGGATCGTCACGGCATTCTGTGCTCGCAGACGCGCTATCAGCTCGTCCATCTCGGGCAACTGGAATCCCAGTCGATGCATACCCGAATCTATCTTGATGTGTACCGGATAGTTCGTCACGCCCATCCTCCTTGCTTCGCTCACGAAGGCATCCAGCAGTCTGAAGCTGTAGATCTCCGGTTCCAGTCGGTTCTCGATCAACGTGCGGAAGGTCGACATCTCCGGATTCATCACCATGATAGGCGTGCGAATGCCCTGTCGACGCAGGTCTGCTCCCTCGTCCGCTACGGCTACGGCCAGATAATCTACGTTCTGGTCCTGCAGGGTCTTGGCCAGCTCGTAGCTTCCGGTTCCGTATCCGAAAGCCTTCACCATGCACGTAATCCGTGTCTCTGGCTGCAGACGTTTGCGGTACTGGTTCAGGTTGTGGATGATCGAATCGAGGTTGACCTCGAGGATCGTCTCATGTCTGCGTAGCTGCAACTGACTGCTGATGCGCTCAAACTGGTACGAACGTGCTCCCTTCAGCAGGATCAGCTCTGACGAGAATCGCTTCATCTCGTCACTGGCCAGCAGTTCCTCTGTCGTGGCATAGAAGTCCGTAATCAGATGCAAGCCCAGGTCCGACAGTTTCTGCAGCTGCATGTGGCTTGTCTGCAGCGATCGTTGGCCTACGAGTATCAGCTTGCGAATCTGGTACACCTGGCATAGCTGTGCCAGCTGTGAGGTACGATACGAGTCGTCGTATTGCGACTGTTCCATATCGCTGACGATAAGCGTATTGGTGAGCGACGATACGCTACGACGCTTCTGGAATTCCAATGCTGCCTGCAGCGATGTGAAGTCGTTGCTGTACACGTCGTTGATCAGCATGCAACCGCGCTTGCCTTCCATCACCTCCAGTCGCATGGCTAACGGCATCAGCTGTTGCATTCGCTCGGCTATCTGTGCTGGCGTATATGCCAGATATACCATGATGGCCAGACACTGCAGGGCATTCTCGAGCGAAGCGTCGTCCGACATCGGAATCGTAAAGCTTCCGCTCATGCCCAGCACGACGTAGTCAACTGTCGACGAATTGGCATTACGCTGCACGTTCACCACGTCGATCTGCGCATCCTTATGCCTTCGTGTCCACGACATACTGCGTGCTCCGATGCCTGCTACCTCCAGCGCATCGCTGATACCTGGGATATCGGCTGAATAGACTATCACGTCGCAGTTGGCAAACAGACGTAGCTTCTCGATCAGCTTCTGCTGCAGGCTCTCGAATCCGGCTGCATGTGCTGTTCCGATGTTGGTCAGGATGCCGATGTTGGGACGGATGATGTTCTCGAGGTGCTGCATCTCTCCTACCTGACTGATGCCGGCTTCGAAGATGGCCAGATCGCACTGTTCGTCCAGTTGCCATACGCTCAGCGGTACGCCTATCTGCGAGTTGAAGCTACGTGGCGAACGTACGATATGTCGCGAAGGCGAAAGCAGCTGATACAGCCATTCCTTGACGATGGTCTTTCCGTTCGAACCGGTAATGCCGATTACCTGCAGTTCCAGGAACTGCTGACGATGATAGGCTGCCAATCGTTGCAAGGCTCGCAATGTATCTGGTACTACCAGGAACCATGCCTCCGGACAGGTGTTGCGGAAGGTCTCAGGACTTTCCGAAACGATAAATGCCCGCACACCCTTGTTGTAGAGTTGCGGGACATATCTGTGACCATCGCCCTTGCCTGTACGTAGGGCCACGAAGAGCGTCTGGTCTGCAAAGGTCAAACTACGGCTGTCGGTCAACAAAAGCGAAACCTGCGGCTGCGTATTGGCAGTAGCTAAACGGTTACCCTTGAGCGGACAGCCCAGGATACTTGATATCTGACTAAGGTTGTAAGACATTGTTATTGAGAAATCTTGAGACGTCCCTGAGCCTCTTTGTACTCAGGTCCTACCTTTCCCTTCAGCGCTGTCGTCACGTAGTTGTACGTCGATTCGACATCCGAACAAAGGCTGGGTGCAATGACCTCGCAATTACGCAACAGTCCGTCGTATTGCGACATCATGTAGGTCGAGAGCGTTACGGTGTACTCGCGGTCCAGATCGATCTTCTCGTACTTGCCCTGTTTGTTCAGCACTTCCACTACCGCCACACGTGGATCCTCGTTCAGGTCTACTTCGTAACGCAGTCCTGACGTCTGGATGATCATGCCATTCTCGGCAGGAAGGTCACTGCAGCTCACCTCGATGGCGCTCCAGATCTGGCTACCGCTGATACGTGCTACACAAAGCTCGTTGTCGAAGGGCTGTACGTCCAGCAGCTTGCCGTACGAGATCTCGCCCATAGGCAGGTCTGCACGGATACCGCCACCGTTCACCAGTGCGATCTCCGACTTACCCATCCAGCGCATACCGTCGGTGATGAAGTTTGCCAGATTGGTCTCGCCTTTGCGTACCATGCGCTTGCCGTCAGGACCGTTGATGGTCAGCAGTTGGGTATTCTCGCCGCATACACGATTGGTAAACTCGGCATTGATGGCGTTGATGCTGTCCACAACGGCTGCTACGCGTTCGTTGCGATACGCGATGCTGTCGGTCGGAATCAACTCCGTGCTGATACGTCCGTCGGTCGAGATCACCAGCTTGCCTACATGGGCCAGCTTCGTTCCTGTCTGCGATACGATGACGGGCTGTCCCTTGAGGTTCAGAATCGTATCGCAAGCGATTACCGAATGGCTGTGGCCATCCAGTACGACGTCTATACCTGTCGTGGCTGCAATGAGGCCAGGCGAAGTGATGTTGGTACGGTTCTCGCCTAGATGCGAGATCACTACGACGTAGTCTGCTCCCTTGCTACGAGCCTCATCTGCAGCCTTCTGCACCATCTGGTAGGTGGCATCGGTATGCAGGTCGTAGATCTGCTTACCGTCTGCATCATAGAAGGCTGCACTCTCGGACAACAGGGTCGAAGGGGTCAATACGCCAACGAAAGCCACCTTCTTCGGTCCCATCTGCTTGATGACATACGGAGCGTACACAGGCTTGGTCTCGCCCATAGGCGTAAAGTTCACACACGTCACGGTAGGTCCTACCAGCTGATCGAGAAGCTCGAACAGTCGGTCCGAACCGTAGTCGAACTCGTGGTTGCCCAGCGTCATGGCATCGTAGCCTACGGTATTGACTACGTCGATGACGTACTGGCCTCTCGACAGCGTGCCGGCCATTCCTCCCTGTATGAAGTCGCCTGAGCTTACGGCTGCACAATAGGCCGTATCCGAGGCTACAATCGCATCGCGAAGGCCCGCAAACTGTGGATAGCCCTCGATGCCACAGTGTACGTCATTGTCGTACAGGATGACGATCGGGAGTTCTGGTTCTGGCGTTACGTTGCACGCTGTGAGCACAAAGGCTGACATCAGCCATGTGGCGAGACTTTTGGCTTTCATTGGTTAATTATTTTATTCCGTCTTCGAACGCTCCAGACTTGACTTCGAGAGCTGTTCCTTGGCGTAATCGAGCGTTATTTCGAACTTCTTTTTCTTGCCTGAAGGCATCGAGAACATCGCATCCATCATGATGCTTTCCGTGATGCTGCGCAGACCACGTGCACCGAGCTTGTACTCCACGGCCTTGTCTACGATGTAGTCCAGCACCTCTGGCTGATAGGTCAGCGTGATGCCGTCCATCGCAAACAGCTTGACGTACTGCTTCGTAATGGCGTTCTTCGGCTCGGTAAGGATGTTGCGCAATGCTTCCCGGTCCAGTGGTTCCAGGTGGGTAAGCAATGGCAGACGTCCGATGATCTCGGGTATCAGGCCGAACTTCTTCAGGTCGGCTGGCGTGATGTACTGCAACAGGTTGTCGCGATCAATGTCGGAACGCTTGTTGTCGGTCACGAAGCCTACGCTGCGCGTATTCAGTCGCTGTGCGATCTTCTGCTCTATGCCGTCGAAGGCACCGCCGCAGATGAAGAGGATGTTCGTCGTATCTACTTCGATGAACTTCTGCTCCGGATGCTTGCGTCCGCCTGCAGGTGGCACGTTGATCTTCGAGCCTTCCAGCAGCTTCAGCAGGCCTTGCTGTACGCCCTCGCCCGATACGTCGCGTGTGATCGATGGATTGTCGCCCTTGCGTGCAATCTTGTCTATCTCGTCGATGAATACAATGCCTCGCTCGGCCTTCTTCACGTCGTAGTCGCAGTCTACCAGCAGTCGTGTGATGATGCTCTCGATGTCCTCGCCTACGTAGCCAGCCTCGGTCAGTACCGTTGCATCGACGATGGCAAATGGTACCTCCAGCATCTTGGCGATGGTCTTGGCCAGCAGGGTCTTGCCCGTACCGGTACGACCTACCATGATGATGTTCGACTTCTCGATCTCTACGCCGTCGCTCTCGTGTTTCTGCAGCAGTCGCTTGTAGTGGTTGTATACAGCCACACAAAGGGCTTTCTTGGCGTCGTCCTGACCGATGACGTAGCCGTCCAGGAATTCCTTGATCTCCTGTGGCTTTGGCAGGGCTTTGAGCGTCATGCCCGACATGTCGTTCTTGCTCCTTGACAAGTGCTCGTCCAGGATCAGCTGGGCCTGCTCGACGCATTCATTGCAGATAAAGCCATTCAGACCCGAAATCAGCAGTGTCACCTCGGCACGCGAACGTCCGCAGAAGCTGCAATTATCTTGTTTTACTCGTGGCATTACTTATTGCGGGTAAAAATCTTGTCAATCATACCATAATCCAATGCCTCCTGAGCAGTCAGATAATGGTCACGGTCACAATCCTTCTCGATCTGCTCCATCGTCTGTCCTGAGCAGTCTGCAAGGATCTGGTATAGTTCGGTCTTGAGCTTCTTGATCTCGTTTACTGCAATCTCCATATCGCTGGCCTGACCCTGGGTACCACCCAGTGGCTGATGGATCATCACACGGCTGTGTGGCAGTGCGAAGCGCTTGCCCTTGGCACCGGCTGCCAGCAGTACCGAAGCCATCGAGGCTGCCATACCGGTTACGACGGTCGATACGTCGCACGAGATGTACTGCATCGTGTCGTAGATGGCCAGACCACCGCTTACGATGCCGCCAGGCGAATTCAGGTACATCGTGATGTCCTTGTCGGCTTCGGTGCTGGCCAGGAACAGCAGCTGTGCCTGTACTACGTTGGCCGAATACTCGTCAATCTCGGTACCGAGGAAGATGATGCGATCCATCATCAGGCGGCTGAATACGTCCATCTGTGCGACGTTCAGCTGACGCTCCTCGATGATCGATGGGTTGATATAACTTGCACGTGGCTGCATCAGGCGAGCCTGTGTGCTGGTAAAACGCATGTACTGGTCGAGCGCATTGCTGTTCAGACCGGCATGCTTAGTTGCGTACTTGTAGAATTCGTTTTGCATACTGTTATGATTTCTTTTCGTTGATTATTGTTCCCTATAAATATAGGACAGACAACAGCGAAAAGTAAACAGATTATTCAAAGTTTTCAGCGATTTTAGCACAGATAGCCTGCATTTCTTCGCTCTCGAGCTTGAGGTGCTCCTTCTTGAAGTCCATGTCGCCCTCACACTGCATCGGAATCAGATGTACGTGCGAATGCGCTACTTCCAGGCCCATCACGGTCACACCTACCTTGGTGCATGGGATGGTCTTCTTGATGGCCTTGGCTACACGCTTCACGAACAGCATGTGTGCTGACAGCAGCTCGTCGTCCTCGTCAAAGAAGTAATCTACCTCCTGCTTCGGAATGACCAGCGTGTGGCCTTTGGCTACCGGATTGATGTCGAGGAAGGCATAGAAGCGATCGTCCTCGGCTACCTTGTAGCTGGGAATCTCGCCAGCTACGATTCGACTGAATATGGTCATAGTTTAATTTGTTTTTTCTGATAACGAATTTTAGACCCATCGATTCATCGAAAAATCGATCCATCGATCCCTCGAAATTTCGACCCATCACCCCTCGATGAACCGTAATTCGTAATTCGTAATTCGTAATTCGTAATTCTCTCAAAGCCCAATCTCCAGCACCTCCAGCTGCTGTACGCCGGCGGGCACCTTCACCTCTACCACGTCGCCTACTACGTGGTTCAGCAGGGCCTTGGCGATCGGTGTAGCTACCGAGATCTTACCCTCGCGGAAGTTTGCCTCCGATTCTGCTACGATCGTGTAGGTCACTTCCTTGTTCATACGCTTGTTCATCAGGCGCACCTTGCTCATGATCTGTATCTTGTCGGTCGAGAGCTTCGACGAGTCGATGATGCGGGCATTGGCCACCTTATCCTTCAGCATTGCAATCTTGGCTTCGAGCTTGCCCTGTGCGTCCTTGGCTGCATCGTATTCGGCATTCTCCGAAAGATCGCCCTTGTCGCGTGCCTCTGCAATAGCCTGCGAGGCCTTTGGTCGTTCAACACTCTCCAGATACTGAATCTCTTCGAGGATCTTCTTGTAACCCTCTTCTGACATGTAGGAACTTGCCATAGTGTTTTTCCTATTTTATATTTTGTTTTTATTAATTTAATTCAATCCTTCGCCATTGCGAAAACTCAAGAAAACCACATAGCGCAGAGCAAATGCCCTGCGTTATGCGTTTGTCTGTAATCGTAAACTTCTTTCGTCGTGTTCCGATCAGAACATCTTCGACACTGCACCGTCCAGCTTGCTGTCGTCGTCTACCTTGGTGAGTACCGATCCGTCACGACCCATGATGAAGGTCGTAGGGATGTTGGTCACATTGTAGGTATGAGCCGCTCCGCTGTAGGCCACAATGCCATTGTCGTCGAACAGAAGCTGTGGATCGCGTACCACTACCCAAGGCAGGTTGGCGGCCGATACCTTCCAGAAGTTCAGGTCTGCATCGAGGCATACCTGATAGATCTCGATGCCTCGGTCCTGATATTTCTTGTACACCTTGCTCAGCACCTCGTTGTGCGGAATGGCCACGTCACTGATGTAGAAGGCCGTGAAGTCCAGCAGTGTCACCTTGCCCTTGCCTGCTACGCTCGACAGGGCCACCTCGCTATCGCCTGTTCCTGGTAGGTTCAGGTCCAGGAACGACGACGCATTGTCGATGGCGTTCTGTACCAGCGAATCTGCACGTTCGCTCTCCAGCTTGGCTCGTGTACGCAGGGCAATGCCTTCGCGTGCGCTCTGCTCCAGGTAGGTCGTACGTGGCGAGTTCGGATAGTTGTACAGCCACAGGTTGGCTACGGCTCCGAAGGCACGGTTGTCCTGTGCATCCAGCGGATCGAAGATCTGCAGTCCCGATACGGTTTCGAACAGCAGGTAGTAGCTGATAGGCGAAGCCGGATCCTGGTAGATGTAGTCGTGCAGCACGTTCTCCTTGTAGGTCGATACGATGTTCGACAGTCTTGCCGAATACTCACGCTCCGGTACGGTTCCATCGTTCACGCCCTTGTTCAGGGTCAGTATCGAACGTCGCATGTCGCTTCCCAGGGCTACTGCCTTGCGCAGCTCATTGTTCAGCGAGTCGTCGGCTACGTAGCTGGTCGAGAATTTATCCTTGTCGGCCTTGATTACGACCGGTGTCTGCAGTGTATCGGTAATCAGCGGAATGGTCTGACCGTTCATCACAAGGCAGAAGAAGTCAGGTCCTCCTTTCTCTACCTTGGGCTGGAACTTGAACGATCCGTTCTGGCCAAGGGTCAGCGTGTCTACCAACACCGGATTATTGCCAGCCAGATGCATCAAGGCAATCTTCTCGCCATTGCCTTCGTTGACGACACCCGAAATGCTGACGGTACCATCATTGACAGAACATGCAGTCAACAGGCTGATGGCTGTGGCTGCAATTAAATTTAAATAGGTGTATTTTTTCATTTCTTTTCTATAATTTCGCTGCAAAGATAGATGTTTTATATTAAAAAAGCAAGTATTTTGAACTAAAAATCGCATTTTTTATTTTTTTTACCATAAAAAATTGGTAGATTCCGATTATTTCCGTAAATTTGCACCCGTTTTAGGCTCTCTTGGGCTCTCATCACGTATATAACAACACAAGTGATATTATTTTTATGGTAAACAATTTGGTTAATCCAATCAAGAAGACCATTACCCTGAGCGATGGACGTACCATCACTCTCGAGACGGGTAAGGTAGCGAAGCAGGCAGATGGTGCCGTTGAGCTTCGCATGGGTGGCACGATGCTCCTTGCCACCGTTTGTACAGCACGTACCGTCACTCCAGGTACCGATTTCATGCCGCTTACAGTGGAGTACAAAGAGAAGTATGCATCTGCAGGTCGTTTCCCTGGTGGCTTCACCAAGCGCGAGGGTAAGGCCAGCGACTACGAAATCCTGACCTCGCGTCTCGTCGACCGTTGTCTGCGTCCTCTCTTCCCTGGCAACTATCATGCTGAGACTTTCGTCAACGTGACCCTCTATAGCTCCGACAAGGAGAACCAGCCTGATGCCCTCGCTGGTCTGGCTGCTTCGGCTGCAATGGCTGTTTCGGGCATTCCTTTCGAAGGCCCTATCTCCGAGGTTCGCGTTGTACGCATCAATGGCGAATACGTTATCAACCCAACCTTCGAGCAGATGAAGCAGGCCGATATGGACCTCATGGTAGGTGCTACCTACGACAACATCATGATGGTCGAAGGCGAGATGGAGGAGGTCAGCGAGCAGGATATGCTCGGCGCTCTCAAGGCTGCTCACGAGGCCATCAAGACCCACTGCCTCGTGCAGAAGGAGCTGATGGAGGCTGTCGGCAAGCCTGTCATGGAGTACTGCCACGAGGTCAACGACGACGAGCTCAAGCAGCAGTGCCACGACTTCTGCTACAAGCCTTGCTACGAGATCGCCAAGTCTGGCAACAAGAACAAGCACGAGCGTGAGGCTGCCTTCACCGAGGTTCACGACAACTTCATCGCCTCTCTCCCTGAGGAGAAGCGCGAGGACGAGGAGATACTCGGCATGATTGCCCGCTACTTCCACGATGTCGAGCGTGAGGCTATGCGCCGTTGCGTGCTCGACGAGGGTTCTCGTCTCGATGGCCGTGCCCTCAACGAGGTTCGTCCTATCTGGATCGAGCCTGACTACGTCCCAGGCCCTCACGGCTCTGCTATCTTCACCCGTGGCGAGACCCAGGCCCTCGTTACCTGCACCCTCGGTACCAAGATGGACGAGAAGATGGTCGACGACGTTCTCCGCAATGGCTACGACAAGTTCCTCCTCCACTACAACTTCCCTCCATTCTCTACCGGCGAGGCTAAGGCTCAGCGTGGTGTAGGTCGTCGCGAGATCGGTCACGGTCACCTCGCGTGGCGTGCCGTCAAGGGCATGATCCCTAAGGATTTCCCTTACACCGTCCGTGTCGTATCTGACGTCCTCGAGTCTAACGGCTCTTCGTCAATGGCTTCTACCTGTGGTGCTACCCTCGCTATGCGCGACGCTGGTCTCCCGATGATCCGTCCTGTCTCTGGTATCGCCATGGGCCTTATCAAGGACGAGAACTCTCCTAAATACGCTGTCCTCTCCGACATCCTTGGCGACGAGGATCACCTGGGCGATATGGACTTCAAGGTCACCGGTACCGTCAAGGGTATCACCGCTACCCAGATGGATATCAAGTGCAACGGTCTGTCGTACGAGATCCTCGAGAAGGCTCTCCAGCAGGCTAAGGAAGGCCGCGAGCACATCCTCAACTGCATGCTCCATGCTCAGCCTGAGACCCGTCCTGACTTCAAGGATCATGCTCCACGCATGGTTGCCTTCGACATCGACAAGGAGTTCATCGGTGCTGTCATCGGCCCTGGTGGCAAGATCATCCAGGGTATCCAGGAGGAGACCGGTGCTACCGTCACCATCGACGAGTCGGATGGCAAGGGCCATGTTGCCGTATCGTCGGCCAACAAGGCCAGCATCGACGCTGCTGTGGCTAAGATCAAGGCTATCGTC
>JAZUEP010000057.1:0-20997 GCA_045640225.1 Bacteroidales bacterium
CACAGAACAAAAACAAAAAAAACAAAAGTATCTACGGAACGAACAAGACTTTTCTCCAATATTGTCAACCCTATACTTGAGACGCAAAGAATAAGACGACAGCGAGCGAATGTAATTCGTAATTAGTAATTCGTCATTTGCGTTTCAGCGAAACACAAGGCGGTTATAGCACAAGGGCTCCACCTCTTACCATTCCGAACAGAGAAGTTAAACCTTGTAACGCCGATGGTACTGCGAAAGCGGGAGAGTAGGAAGCCGCCACCTTACATGAGGACTCGAGAAGCTATATCTCGGGTCCTTTTTTCATTTCAATCGTTTATGTCTTCTTCTTCAAATATACAGTTGATGAATATCGTGGTAGATACTACGGTTGATGGCCCTGGCTGGAGAACTAGTATCTACTGTGCAGGTTGTCATCATGCATGTCCAGGCTGCCATAATCCTGAGACCTGGGATTTTAAGGCAGGTAATGCTGTGAGTATAGATGAAATAATTGAAGAATTAAAACAAACGGAGGGGAATATTACTTTTTCCGGTGGTGATCCGATGTATCAAGCTGTAAGTTTTACTGAGTTAGCCCGCCGCATTAGAACTGAATTGCATCGAACCATCTGGTGTTACACTGGTTTTAAGTACGAAGAGGTGGTTGAACATCCTGTGATGAGTCAGATGTTGCCATATCTTGAAGTTTTGGTTGATGGTCCTTTTATAGAATCTCGCCGAAGCTTAGATTTGCTTTTTCGTGGGTCGGATAATCAGCGGTTGATAGACGTTCAGCAATCGTTGTCTTCAGGTAAGGTAATAGAATATGCTTATAATCCTTTTCCACACTTTGATTAATCAAAAAGATATTGTTGCTTTAGATAGTAGATCGGAGTATTCTCAAGATAGAGAGGATAGTGCCCGCCAGTATCATAGTGAAAAAATGGACCTCGAAAGTAGATGAAATACTTTCGGGGTCCATTTTACTTTGCTAACAGAGTTTATTGCTCAGTTTTTTACCTTGAGTGTGATAGAATCTTTCTTGCCATTATCCGAGACGACACGGATCGTGGCCTTACCTTCGGCAATAGCAGTTACTACGCCATTCTGGTCAACACTGACAATATCTGGCTTGTCACTACTCCAGGTAAGCTGTGGTTGAGCTCGCTGTGGTGAAAGTTTTACGTCGAGCATCATCTTGTCGCCTACCGAGAATTTCTTTTCTGGGCTCTTCAGATCGATATCTTTCAGTTCAGGCACTTGTACAAGCACGCGTGTTTCGGCATGAAGTCCATTAGATGTTTCGATGTACAGAATGGTCTCGCCCAATTGACGACCGGTAATGCGAGGGCCACTATACCCTTCATCGAGATCAGCAATAGTAGGATCTTCTAACGAGAATGTTGTTGGACTATCAGAGTATTTAGGCAATAGATGGATCTTGTTGTACAAGTTTTCGCTCATATCCCATCCTAGATAGAGGGTGGAAGGAACACTGATGACTTCTGGCTCGGTACGATGAATGCGAATGGTGAAAGGATATGAAGCCGTCTCCTCCTTACCGTTATGCATATATCTATATTTGTAGTTCACGACAGTTGTGCCAGATGCTAACAATCGGACACTTGCACTGGTATTCGTATGGTCTTCGACACTGACTTTTGATGATTCTGCAGGATCCCAACGACCGCTCTTGATCTGAAGATCCAATAGACGTTGTGGCAAGACAAGACCAATCAGATCGCCGGCATCGCCGTCAAGATGCGACATGCGGTATTCATCGTCACGACCCTTCTCGTAGCCGTCGGTGTGATGAGATATCGGTCCACGGTTGTGATGACTCTGTGCTAATATAGCCGGAGTGTTCAATGTTGTAATTCCGGCCAATAGGATGCAATGTAATAATGTAGTAACTTTCATAATAATAAAGCATTTTGACTGCGCAAAGATAATGATTATTATTTAAATGGCGAAACCAATCAGTATAAAAATGTCCAAAAAATGTCCAAATGTGTAACAAATAGCGCTTTTTTTTATTTGTTTAGGGGCATATCTCACTTTTTTTGACTTGTTTTTTGTATGTTTCGTAATTTATTCCTATCTTTGTCGCCTAATTACACCATAAATTACATGATGAAGACACATAGTTTTTCTAAGTTCTTCTTACTGCTCCTGCTTGTAGTAGGTTTGTTGTCGTGCAATTCCGATGCAGGACAAAAGTATCGTATCGGTGTGTCGCAATGTAGTTCTGATGCTTGGCGAACAAAACTCAATGAAGAGATGGAACGAGAACTCTTGTTCCATCCGGGAATAACGCTCGAAGTACGTTCGGCCGAAGATAACAATGACCGACAGAAAGAGGATATAGAATACTTCATCGAGCAAGGTGTGGACCTGCTTGTGGTATCACCCAATCAAGCCGATGTTCTTGAGAGCACGGTTTCAAAGGCATTTGACTCCGGAATACCTGTCATCGTTGCCGATCGAAACGTGAATGGCAACAAATATACAGCTTTTGTTGGTGGTGATAATCTGGCTGTAGGCCGACTGATGGCGCAATATCTCAAGATGCATCTTCCAGATGGAGGAAAGGTTCTTGAGGTGATGGGTTTGGCTGGGTCTACTCCTGCCGAATTGCGTCATGAGGGCTTTATTTCATTGTTGGGCGACGATATTGAGCGTTATGAGTTGCTGCAATGTACTGGCAACTGGTTTCGTGATCAGGCAGAACAGGCGGTAGAACAAGTGTTGCGCGAACATGATGATATTGCCATGATTCTTGCCCAGAACGATTTGATGGCTATTGGCGCGCGTCAAGCGTTGGATCGTTTGCAACCAGGCCGTAATGTGATCATTATGGGTGTCGATGGCTTAACGGGCGCGGGTAATGGTGTAGAAGCAATTGCAGAGGGACGTGTCGATGCTTCGGCGGTCTATGCGACAGGTGGCGATCTGATTATCCAGACTGCAGTCAAGATTCTTGAGGGACAGCCATTCGAGCGTAATACCAATCTGGCTACGTACCTGATAGATGCCGAAACCGCACCGTTGATGAACAACATCTACAAGGAGGTCGACCATCAGGTTGAGACCGTCCATATGCTGAAAAGTCGCGTCGATTATTATTGGCAACAGCATAACCTTGAGCAGACGTTGCTCTATACCTTATTGGGCATTGTGGCTTTGATTATTGTCTTTGTGATAGTGCTATATCACAATTATAATCAGAAGCAACGTCTTAGCGAGAGTTTGGCTCGCCAGAAGGAGATGCTCAAAGGCCAGCGTGATCAGTTGGCACAGCAGAACGAGCGGCTGACGCAGCTATCGAAGGAGCTCGAGGAAGCTACTCGTGCCAAGTTGTTGTTCTTTACCAATGTCTCGCACGATTTCCGTACACCTCTCACCTTGATCAATGGCCCTCTCGAACAGTTAATCAAGGATAATAATCTGCTGACGGCCGACAATCGTCAGCAACTGTTGCGCCTGGCGCACAAGAATGTGCAGGTCTTGCTGCGTCTGGTCAATCAGATTCTCGACTTCCGTAAATACGAGAGCGGAAAATTGGAACTCAATCTTTCGAACGTCGATATGCGCGATGCCGTGCAAGGATGGTATGAGTCATTCCAAGGCTTGGCTCATCAGAAACACATCCGCCTGTCTCTTGCCATCGATGGTGAGGGGGAAAATGCCTTCCAGACCAAGGCCGATCTGGCGAAGGTGGAGCGTATCTTTTTTAATCTGATGGGAAATGCCTTCAAGTTCACACCCGAGAATGGCCGCATCAGTGTGTCTCTTTCGCGCATATGCGATAATATTACAATGTGTATTGCTGATACTGGACCAGGCATATCCGTCGAGCATATTCAGCATATCTTCGAGAACTTCTATCAGGTAGATGCAGCTCATCACGAAGGTTCGGGTATTGGATTGGCTCTGGTCAAGAGTTTTGTAGAATTGCATGGAGGTACCATTTCCGTTGCAAACCAAAGCGAAGGAACCGGTTCGATCTTCACGGTTCAAATCCCTGTTGTTGCCATTCCTGCAGACGAATTCCCATCGGTCGATCATGCATTGGCACAGGGTGCAGCTTCTCTGCCTGTTCGAGACCTTAAGACACAGGTCGATACCGAACTGGCCGATGCCTTGGAGGTCAGTGAAGAAATTTCGGAAGAGGAACCACGTCCTATCGTTCTTGTTATTGACGATAATCAGGACATCCGATCATACATGCAGTCGCTTCTCGGTATGCAATATCGCGTCGTTACAGCTTCGCATGGCCAGGAAGGCATTCGTAAGGCAATGACCATGATGCCCGATGTAATCATATGCGACGTGATGATGCCAGGCATGGACGGCATCGAGTGTTGTTCACGTCTGAAGCATGAGGTTAATACCTGTCATATTCCGGTCATGATGCTTACAGCATGTTCGCTTGATGAGCAGCGTGTACAGGGTCTTACCGAAGGTGGTGCTGATGCCTATATGGCTAAACCATTCAATGCTGACGTACTACGCGCACAGATAGCATCACTCATTCAGAATCATGATCGAGTTCGCGACTTCTTCCGTGATGGCATGCTCAATACACAGCGCCAGAACGACGTAGAACCACATATTGTCGAGCATACCCCATCTCCGTCTGTAGCTGATGCTGCGGGCTCAAAGAATAATTCAATCGGATTGGACGATAAGTTCCTGCAGCGTGTACGTCAGAGTATTGAACAGCATCTGAGCGATGAATCGTTTGGCGTAGAGGCATTAGGCGACGAGATTGGCATGAGCCGTGCGCAACTCTACCGTAAGTGTAAGGCATTGACCAACTACTCGCCTGTCGAATTGATCCGCAATACCCGCCTGAAGCGTGCACAACAGATGTTGGCGCAGGGAGACGAGACAATTGCCCAGGTAGCCTACCAGGTGGGCTTTACTGCACCGAGTTATTTCACCAAATGCTATAAGGAATACTTCGGCGAGAATCCTATTGAGCTTGTAAAACGTAAAGGCTGACAAATGTAATCCAGCATACAGCTTCTTTGCAATTAAGGCTGCAATTGCATAGTATCAAAAAAGAGGAGACCACAGATTCACATCTGCGGTCTCTTCTTCGATAATAAACCATCTTAGTTACATTACCTACACATAAACACCATGATACTTATTAACCAAATTACCTAATTAATGTCGATGACGGATGGATGTCAAAAGTTGGCAACCTGTTGTCGTGTTACCCATTCGTAGAAGCTGCCAGGCGTGGCGCTGACACAATGGTCGATAAATTCGATGGCCGCTGCAATGTCGGCTTTCAGACCGTAGAAGTTCTGTGTCTGCTCGATGAGCATCTGAGGAGTTAGGTTCATGACGATTGTCGTTTTTTTGTTTTTTGACGCTGCAAAGATAGCGTCTCATGGAGACAAACAATAGAACATATCGTTCAAACTCCATGAGACGCAACATCTTTTATATAATTTGTCGAAATTTGTCAATTCAAATCTATTTCCAGATGCTTTTCAGTTCGCGATATTTCAAGCCGGAAGCTGATGATGGGATGCTGATCTTGTTGTAGATTGTTGATGGGAAGACAAGATTTGTCATCGTAAATGTGCCGTCAGCAGACATAATCTCGACCGACGACTGATCGACGTAAATGTCGAGTTTTACCGAGGTTCCATTACCCATCAGCTTGCCGCTGACCGAAGGCATCGAGAACGAAGCCGGATTGGCTCCTGTGGCAGAAGTGCGTTTGGCGGCAAGGGTATTGTAGATCGAGTTGTAGCTGATTTCCAGCTGTTCGCCTTTCTCGTTGGACAGCGAGAAGGAGGTATTTCCTGTCAGCGGCAGCTCGAACTGTGCATGATAGGCGGCCGGTGAGTCAAACGCTGCACCATTACCGAGGTCCTTCCATTCGCCTGCTATCTTGTCAATCTCGCTTACCACATGGCTGGCAATCATTGGCTTGCCATCGACGTCGACCAATGAGAGTTCGCGTGGCAGGGTAAAGGCCGAGCGCCAGGGCGAGCATGGAACTCCGCCACAGTATGCCCAGTTGTTCATCCAGCCGATCAGGACCTTTCTGTTTCCTGGGGCGTTGCTCCAGGTTACGCCGGCATAGTTGTCCATGCCCGTATCCATCCACATAGGATAGTCGAGGTCGTCGGCCTTGAATTCCTTGCCGTCGAAGTCGCCTATAAAGCACATAATGCCTGATCCATTTGTAGGACCGCCAGGGTTGACATTTACGATGAGTACCCACTTGCTGCCACCTTCGTAAGGCAACTCGATCAGGTCTGGACATTCCCACTGGCAATTGAGGCAGCGCTTGATGTCGGTGCGGAAGGTCGATTCCTTCTTCCACGAACGCATGTCGCGCGAGGTCCAGATGTCAATGCCGCAATCCCATCCGAGGGCCAGCGTCATCACCCATTGACCAGATGCCTCGTGCCAGAATACCTTTGGATCGCGGAAGTCTGGCAGCGACGTATTGGCGATAATCGGATTCCCTTCGTACTTTGTAAAGGTCTTGCAGCCATCGGTGCTGTATGCCATGCTCTGCTGCTGGCGCTCACCGGCACTGGTAAAGAAGGCCACTACAGCTCCGGCACCGAAGCCGGCAGTGTTGTTCTTATCCACTACGCACGAGCCGGAGAAGATGTCGCCCAAATCATCGCGCAGCAGAGCTACGGACTGTTCCGTCCAGTGCATAAGGTCGGTCGACGTGGCGTGACCCCAGCTCATGTTTCCCCAATCGTTGCCGTAGGGATTGTACTGGTAGAAGAGGTGCCAGGTCCCGTCAACGTAGACCATGCCATTAGGATCGTTGACCCAGTTCTTGGCCGGCGTGTAATGGATCTGTGGACGATACTGTTCGTTGTAGGAATCCTGTGGGTTGACAGGATTCACAGGATCGGGGTTAGGCGTAGGTGTTGGGTTGATAAGTGGATCATCGTTGCCTCCGCTGCCACCGCAAGAGGCGAGGAAGGCTACTGAGACGAGACAAGGAAAAAGATACTTCATAGCGAGTGATGATAGGGCTGAACAAATAAACGGACATGGAGTAGTTGGCAGGTTTCTATTCTGCCAACTGCTCCATGCTATGAGGTTATTGATTAACGGGTCTTCAGGTACTCGATGGCATTCTTAGCCATGGTCTCAAGGTTAGCCTGGTAAGCGTTGGTCGAAGGCTGAGTACGAACATCGAACGAACCGTCGGCCTGCTTGAGGTAGAAGTTGCAACCGCCGTTGCCTACGCAGATCAGGGTGCCCTGGAACTCGGTGTTGCCCTGCTGAGCCTCCCAGACGTTGAGCTGGCTTACCCAGTTGATCTGGCTGTCCCAGGTGCCGAGAGGATAGAGGCCATAGCTCTTGGTCACTGCGTTGTAGCAGGTTTCCTCCTGATTGCCGATACCGGTGAGGACTGAAGGCAGGTTGAAGAAGAGGCAGTTATGATCCTCGGTGAAGGCACCGTTCTTGACAGCGATGAGCTTGGTGTTGCCAGCAGGCTCAACGTCGAGGCCACGGAAGATTGGGTGGCTTGAGTGATCCTTCATGAAGCGACCGTCGCCAGGAGCCAGCTGTACGGCCATCTTCCAGGTGTCAGGGTTGTTGTCACCCCAGTAACCGATGGCATTGTCGTTCTGCTTCATCATGTTGAGGTCGAGACGGCCGAGGTGACCGACGTAGGTGGTGGCGTGACCCCAGAGGAGCATGCTGCCGCCGTTCTTGTACCACTCAGAGATGAAAGGAGTAGCTGCATTGACAACCTCAGGATAATCCCAGGCTGTGCCAGAGATGTCAGGATTGTCGATGTCGCGCATGAAGAAGATTACACGGAATGGATCGAGCACGTCAGTTGAGGTGATCTGGCTGAATGGCAGGAAGGTACCGTTTGGATAGTTGGCGTGGAACCATACCCAGCCGTAAGCTTCATCGTCATCAGCATTGTCAAGGAGCTCATCCTCAGTGTCGTACATGCTGAGGTAAGCGACAGCGAGCTTACCGATGCGGAGCGAGGTGCTGACAGGCAGCGAGGTACCTTCGCCATTCTCGGCGACGATGGTCACATTCCAGGTCTCGCCCTCAAGTACATCCTTGATGGTGTAAGAGGTCTGGCTGGCTGCCAGCTTCTCCTTGATCTCGCGGACACCACCGTTGTTGGCAACGAGGTTGACCGAGGTAGCCGATGGGTTGGCATTCCAGGTAATGGTAGCGTCGTAGCCGCCGGCCTTCTCGAGCTGAGCCATTGAGAGGCCGTCGCACTTACTTGCGCCTGGGCGGGTGTACTCCTTGATGACGCCGGGTGAATAGTTCGAGCCATCAGTGAGCTTGAGGATATACATATAAGGCACGTTGGTCTCAACGTCGCGGTGGGTGTAGGTGTTACCCTCTACGATCTCCGAGCCGGCCTTGTTGCCGTTGGCGTAGCGGGTTACCTGCATCTTTGAGCCGTTGCTCTGCCAGGTGAGCACGTAGTCATCGCCCTGGAGGCTGCCCTGGATGGCGTCAGCGCTTGGTGCAGAGAGGACAGGATCGGCGATGTCGATGTCCATGTCGGCGTTGCAGGCAGTCATCATAGCGGCTGCTGCGAGAGCTGCAAAAATATATTGGATTTTCATATTTCTAATTATTTATAAGGTATAACTCCCCTCCCTCGCTGGGGAGGGGAAGTGATGGTTTAATAACCTGCGTTCTGAACGTACAGACCTGGGACGTAGAAGAGCTGCTGGTAAGGGATTGGCCAGTACTCATTCTTGCCTGCCTGGAAGTGAGCACCAGCGTAGTAGCCAGCGTAGTCCATGCCGTCGTAGTTAGAGTTCTGCTCAGCAGCGAAGTAAGCGTTCATGGTCTCAGAAGCGATGCCCCAGCGACGGAGGTCGAAGAAGCGCTCAGCCTCCATGCCCATCTCAAGACGCTTCTCCCAGCGGAGGTACATACGGGCGTCGTCAAGGCTGACATTATCAGAATACTGACCGAGGATGCTAACCTGATTGAAGGCATAGCCGATGTACTTCCATACAGACTCGGTGGCACGCTTACGGATGCGGTTGATGATTGCAATGCCACCAGGGATGTCGCCGGTCTCGATCATAGCCTCAGCACGCCAGAGCATCATCTCTGAGAAGCGTACGACGTAGTCGTTCATAGCGAAGCCCTGCCAAGTGCTCTCGGTGTAGCTCTCGCCCTTTGAGCGCTGTGGAACCTCCTTGAGCGAGGTGTAGTAGCCGTATGAAGATGGGCAGCGGGCGTTGTCCTTGGTCATCGTGTAGGCGCTCTCATACTTGTATGGGAATGAAGGGATACCTACGGTGTGGAACAGACGTGGATCCCACTTCTGATCCTTCTCTACACCGTTCTCAGGATAGACGTTGTGCTCCTTCTCATAGTCCTTGAACATTGGGAAGCCATCCTTGTCTACCTTGAAGGCATTGACGAGGTTCTGTGATGGCTTGTGGAAGTCCCAGCCCTTTGACCACATACCGTGGCAGCCGTTGAGCATGTTGCTCCAGTTTGAGCGACCGAACTTGGTGTTGTCGTCCTCGTAGTTAGAGTGCTGTACGGCGAAGATTGACTCGATGCCGTTCTTGTTCTCCTGCATGAAGATGTCGCCGTAGTCAGCCTCGTAGTCATACTTGCCGGTACTGATGACGAAGTCGGTGTACTCGATCACCTTCTTCATGTCGGCAGAGTTGATGTGGCTGTAGCCGGTGTTCTGCTCGTAGCCGTTGCCGTAAGCCTTGGTGAGGTAGCACTTGGCCAGCATGGCAGCAGCAGCGGCCTTGTTGACGCGGGCGATTTCAGGCTGGGTGACAGGCAGAGCCTCGTAAGCGGCCTGGAAGTCGGCGATAACCTTCTCCATCAGCTGCTCGTGGGTGAACTCGTCATTGCGGGTCTGCTCCTGAGCAGCGTTCTCGAGGCAAACCTCATCGATGTAAGGCACCTGGTTGAAGAGCTGGATCAGCTTGAAGTAGAAGTGACCACGGAGGAAGCGAGCCTCGCCCATGCGGACCTTGGCAAGCTCAGCGCCGAGCTTCTCGTCGCCCTGGTCGCGTACGGCCATGATGGCGCGGTTGCAGCGTGAGATCGAAACATAGAGGTGATACCAGAGCTCATCCATGTGACCGCCAGGGTTGGTCGATGACAGGGTGCTCCACATCTCGACAGCGTGATATTCGGTATCGCCGGTATCGCCACCACCCTTGAGGGCGTCATCGCTGGCGAGAGAGCCGTAAGGCCAAAGGTTGAAAGGATAGGTGTACCAGTCGGCGCCCAGTGCAGCATAGGCTGCGGTCACCATGGCGTCAGGCTCGCTGAAGGCGAGTTCCTCGTCAACGATACCAGAAGGCTTTACCTCCAGGAAGTCGTCGCAGCTGGTCATGCTCATTGAGGCTGCAAGGGCGAGGGCACCAAAAATATATTTTTTCATATCGTTATCAGTTTTGTTGTTTTTCTAGTTATTCTAGATGTTCTAGGAGTTCTAGGGTTTCTAGGAAATTCTAGTTTGATAATCTTGCTGTTTTTTTAGAAGCTCAGCTGCATGCCCACGCTCAGTGAAGTAGAGATTGGGTAAGCGAAGCCTGGGTTCTCAGGATCGGTGCAGGTAAGGCTGCTGCCCTTGAGGGTGAGCAGGTTGTTGCCGCTCAGGTAGAAGCGAGCTGCACTGATGTTAGCCTTCTTGAGCAGCGACTCTGGGAGGGTGTAACCGAACTGGAGGGTGCGGAGCTTGAGGTAAGAACCGTTCTCGACGAAGTAGGTCGAAGCGCGACCCTCGTCAGAGTTGTTCATGGTCGAAAGCATTGGGATTGAGCTGCCCTCGTTTACGTCTGGGAGCCAGCCCTTGAGCAGACGGCTACCCTTGCTCGAATTCACATCGACGAGACCGTAGAAGTCGGTCTGGAATTTCTGTCCGTTGTAGACATCCTGACCGGCAACGCCCTGCCAGAACATCTGGAAGTCCCAACCCTTGTAGTCGAGGTTGACGGTGAGACCGTAAGAGAAGTCTGGTACTGGGTTGAAGATCCAGGTCTGGTCATCGCTGTTGATGATGCCGTTGCCGTCGAGGTCAGCATACTTGATACCACCCAGGCGAGCGTTCTCCTGACCCGAAGCGAGCACCTCCTCGCGGCTGGTGAAGAGGCCGTCAGCTACATAACCTACTGATGAACCGTAAGGTACCTCAGCCTCTACGAGGTTCTGCTTTGAGGTGTGGGCATACGAACCAGTGGTGGTCTCAGGCAGCCAGGTTACGCGGTTGCGGAAGAAGTCGATGTTGCCGTTTACGCTATAGCCCATGCCGAACGAAGTCTTGCCACGGTAGCCGAGGGTGAGCTCCATACCCCAGTTGCGGAGTGATGGGCCGTTCTGCCAAGAGGCGCCGCCCTCACCTACAGATCCGAGGTAAGCTGGGTTGATAAGCATATCCTTCACGTCCTTGATATACGAATCGAAGGTACCGAAGAGTGAGTTGTTGAAGAAGGCGAAATCCAAACCGGCATTCCACTGCTCAGCGGTCTCCCACTTGAGGTTGTCGTTACCTGTGCTCTGTACACGATAGCCGCTGTTGAACTGGCCACCACCTTCGCCCTTGAAGTCGTAGGCAGTGCCGTCCTGACGACCAGTGCCGTAGTCGGCGATAAAGATGGTGTAGCGAGCTGAGTTGTCGATAGCCTGGTTACCAGTCTGACCCCAAGAAGCACGAAGCTTCAAGTCGGTGAGCCAGTCGAAGTCCATGTGCTTAGAGATACGATAACCGAGCGATGCTGCAGGGAAGGTACCGTAGCGGTTGTTCTTACCGAAGCGGCTTGAACCGTCTCGACGGATGGTGAACGAAGCGAGGAGCAGGTCCTGCCAGTTGTAGTCGAGTTTGCCGAAGAGTGATACGAGCGAGTAACCGACGTTGGCGCCATAGAGCTTCTGGGTGCCGGTGGCAGCGTTAGGCCACATGTAGAGCTCGTTCTCGATAGCGAAGCCCTCGGCAGTACCGTTGATGTTGATGAAGTTCTGGCGATAGAGCTCGAAGCCTGCCAGTACGCTGAGGGTGTGATCCTCAGGCAGTGGTACGAGGTAGTTTGCGGTGTTTGACCAGGTCCACTTCATATCGTTGGTCTGATCGACGCTGGTCTTAGGAGTGCGCTCCGAGACGTTGTCCGAGATGAAGGTGTAGGTCATGTGGTGGATGAAGTTGGCATTGTAGTCAATACCGAAGTTCGAGCGGAGGTCGAGGCCCTTGATAGGCTTGATGTTGATGAAGCCGTTGCCGAAGATACGCCACATGGTGAGGCGGTTGTCCTTGTTGTAGGCAAGCTCGCGCATTGGGTTCTGACGGTCACGCATTGAGCCGACAGGACCGCCGTAAGTCTTGCCGTCTACCTCGAATACTGGGATGATGGCAGGCATCTTGAGCGCGTTCTCGAGAGGAGCGCAGTCCACCTGGTCGCTGTAGGTGAGGGTGAGGTTCTCACCGATGTTCACGTACTTATTAATATTATAGGTAGAGTTCAGACGAACCGAGATGTTCTCGAAGTCGGTGTACTTCAGTACGCCCTCAGCCTTCTTGTAGCCGAGGCTGAGCATCTGGGTGCTCTTTTCCGAACCGTTGCTGATCGAGAGGTCGTAGTTCTGGGTGATACCGGTGCGGCTGATCTCGCTGAGCCAGTCGGTATCGCTGAGGCGCATCTTCTGGCTGGCGTTGATGAACTCGCCATTGCCATAGGCACCGGCTACGTTGTAGCTCTGGTACTGGCCGGTAGCAGGGTTGTAAGCCTGGATGCCGAAACCGTTGCTGGCATTGAGGTTAAGGCCGTAGTTGAAAGCGTAAGCCACAGGATCCATGCCGTCGTTAAGGGCAGCCTGAGCCATGGCAGTAGCATATTCCTTAGCGTTCATCAGCTCCATCTTCGACTGGCTGTTGTAGAAGTTGGCAGTAGCCGAGGCGTTGAAGTCGATCTTCACCTTGTCCTGACCCTTCTTGCCACTCTTGGTGGTGATGATGATGACGCCGTTGGCAGCGCGGCTACCGTAGATAGAGGCCGAGGCGGCATCCTTCAACACCTGCATTGACTCGATATCGGCCGAGTTGAGGGTGTTGAGGCCCGAGGTGGTAGGCACACCGTCGATGACGTAGAGAGGGTCCTGGTTAGAGTTGATAGAGCCGATACCACGGATGCGGATCGTAGCCGAACCAGAAGGCGAACCGTTAGAGGTAACGGTCATACCAGCCACCTTACCCTGCAATGACTTCATTGGGTCAGGGTTAGAGTTGGTCTTCATGTCCTTGGTCGATACCACAGCTACCGAACCAGTAAGGTCGGCCTTACGCTGAGTGGTATAACCGGTTACGACTACTTCCTCCATCATCTGTGAATCCTCCTCGAGGATCACGTTCATGTTTTCGGCGGCAGGGAGAGTCACTGTGGTGTAACCCACGAAGCTGAACTGAAGGGTTGCGCCCTTCTGGACATTGAGCTCGAAGTTGCCGTCGAAGTCGGTGATAGTACCGTTGGTGGTGCCCACCTCAAGTACAGTCGCGCCCATGACGGGTTCGTCGAGGCCCTTGTCAATCACAGTACCCTTAGCCTTCATTGTCTGACCGATGGCCAGCGCTGTGGAGGCAAGGATCATGGTTGCGATCAATAGGAATCGTTTCATGTTGCGTTGTGTTTTTTTTAAAAGGTTTGTGTATTTGTTGTTTTTATCTCTGTTTGCGGTTTTTGAGTTTGCGCGCTGCAAAGATACAACAAAAAAATGCTCTTTTATATAACAAATGGGCGGGAGGAACGAACATTTTCACAAACCGTTGTAAATTAGCATAATATAAAAATGTTGCAGCAACATATTGGGAAATGGAGTTTCGTGTTGCTGCAACAAATCTTGTATGTTTTGCGACAAATATCTTATTTTTTCTTACTGGCCTTGCGTAATCCACAGGTCGAGTCTGTCTTTGTCGATCGTGACCTTCTGGCGCAGGCGGCTGCGGTAGTTGAGTACCGTCTTGGGAGCGCAGCGCAGGAAGGCGGCCACCTCGTCCAGATCGGTTACGCCCAGGCGCATCAGGGCAAAGACGCGCAGCTCGGTAGGCAGTGTGCCGCGGCTATTGGCCGTAGGTACGGGTTGCGGATAGCGCTCTTCGGCCGGAATCATGGCGTTCAGTTCGTCTACGAAGGTAGGGTAGAGCGAAAGGAACGTGTCGTCGAAGTCGCAATAGAAGGCTTCGAGCTGAGGGTCGAGGCTTTCGGTGCTGCGGATGGCTTCGAGCAGATGATCCGTACTATGTGTGGTGGCCAGTCGCTGCAACCGTTGCTGATAGGCCTGCAGCTGGCTGATGCCCTGGCGGCACTGCTTCATATATTGGGTCACGAACGAGTCCTTCACACGGTTGCTCTCGGTCAGCGACTGATTGGCCTGTGCCAGCTGTTCGTTGCTCTGGCGTACCTGCTGCAAGGCGGCTTCGAGCTGCTGATGGCTGGCGGTCAGCTGTTCGTTGGCCTTCATCAGTTGCTCGCCGCTACGCTTCAGGTCGCGACGCATCTTGTTCAGTCGCAGGCTGACAAGCAGTACCACCACCAGCATGGCCAGCGTGATGATCAGCATCAGTCGGAGGCGTTGCTGCTGGCTCATCAGTCGGTCGTTGTAGGCAGCCATGATCACCGGCAGGTTGTCCTGCAGCTCGAGGGCACGGAGGCGTGCACCGCAGAGCTGTGCATCCTTCAGGCAGCAGTCCATGTAGCGATAGGCGTGCTCGACGTCGCCCTCTTCGAAGAGCAATGTAGCCACGCGTTGTAGCGAGGCATGCTCCATCACACCATGCTGCATGTCGGCAATGGCCGATACGATGTAGTAGTTGATGGCACGGTCGGTGTCGCCCAACTCCTGGTAGATGGTGCCGGTCATCAGGGCCATGTAGCGGATGTAATCCTCGGTGGCAGGCAGACTGTCGATGGTAGCCTCGAGTCGACGGATGGCCTCCTCGCGCGACATCATGCCGTCAATCTGTACGCGTTCCTGCAGCTGGTGCAAGGGGTTTGGATCGGTCAGCAGGATCGAGTCATGATAGGCCATCGACTGGCGATGCAGTTCGGACTTGAGCGAAGGGATGGTCGTGAAGTCGCTCTGCCATTGCAGGAACGAACATTGCGCGATGTAATAGTTCAGCAGGACGTCGGGCAGTACTTCCTGGCGTCGTGGCATCAGCATCTGTCCCTCGTGATAAAGACCTGACAGACAATAGCAGTAGGCGATATCGATGGCCGCATGCTGCTGCTCGACCTCGTTGCCGCTCTGTAGGGCCAGGGCATAGGCCCGCTCGGCATAGGTAAAGGCCGAGTCGGTGCGGTAGCTGCCGTAGCGGTTGTAGAGCGTGGTGTAGAGGGCCAGGCGTTCGGCATCGGTCGACGCGCGTTGCAGTTGCAGCTTCAGGGCATCGATTTCGTGCTGGCGGGCATCGATGTAGGCCTGTCGCTGGTCGAGTGCCTGGTCGAGTGCCTCAATCAGCTGCTGGCGGTCGCGTGTGCGCGTAAAATCTTTAATATGTGCGTCCTCGGCCCATGTCTGGCAACATGCGGCGATCAACAGGACGAGCGAAAGGAGCATCTGCTTGCTCATAAGCTGGCTTTTAATGCGTAAGGGTTGAGTCAATATCGGGTGCAAAGATAATGCTTTTTTTCGAAAGTTGCAATCAATCGGCCGAAAAATGAGTGTCCACATTGTAATCGACGGCCAATATTTTGGCAAATCGCCAGAATTGGCAGGGTTCCTACCCTCGTGTGCGTATACTTTCGTACCGGAGAGGTCTGCTTTTCTGGGTGCGGAAGTGCCCAAATTTG
Source organism: Bacteroidales bacterium (assembly GCA_045640225.1). Taxonomy (GTDB): domain Bacteria; phylum Bacteroidota; class Bacteroidia; order Bacteroidales; family UBA3663; genus Liminaster. Next base: position 15,795 of record JAZUEP010000057.1, read on the forward strand.
TCAATCAGCTTCCTCGTTTCGCGGAGGTGCATTTTTATCGCAAATTGCTAACACCACTCGAATGGTGTTAGCAATTTTCTGGCCAAGTGCTCTTCCCCGTTTTGCGGAAGCGCATTTTTGTTGCGAATTGCTAACACCACTCGAATGGTGTTAGCAATTTCCTGACCAAGTGCTCTTCCTCGTTTTGCGGAAGCGCATTTTTGTCGCGAATTGCTAACACCATTCAAATGGTGTAGGAATTTTTCTGTCCAACTACTCTTCCACGTTTTGCGGAGCCTTATTTTTCGCGATAAATGTTACTGCATTATCCGAGGAGGCCAATCTGTTGAAAATCAGGGATGCAAACTATTGCAAATAAAAATAATGGCGAAAAAGATTGGTGGTAATCATATTTTTTGCTATCTTTGCGCCATGAAAACTCAGAAGAGAATGACAAAGATCGTACGTTGGCTGTGTATGGCCGCAGGGTTCATGCTTTGGGCCATGAGTTGTCAGCCCCATGACACTACTCGTTCTGCTGCCCGTCCCTCTGTGCAGGCACGTACCTTATTATATAATGTAGAGCAACGTGTAGCCGCTCATGAAGCGATGCCGGCCGACGACCTGCTGGTTGCAGAGATTGAGTTCTTCGATCAGCACGAAATGTACGACGAGCTGAAGCGGGCCTTGCTGTTGCGTGCCGGATTGCTGTCGGCCGACGGGCGAAGTGAAGACGCTGCCTCGTGTCTGCTGCAAGGCCTGGCCTTGGCCGAGGCTCTGGGCGATGAGGCCTATTCTGACCAGATCTGCCAGCTTTTGCGGACAGATGTCGACAGTACCTTCAACGCATCGCTTGCACGCGAACTGCTCGGCACGCACTATCGTCTGCTGAGCCGTCATTCGTTTGGCGACGAGGGTGTTTCATACCTGTCCATCCTGGGCACCTTATTGTGTGTCCTGACGGTTGGGTGTCTGTTCTTCTACAAGGTTCGTCTGGACAACGAGCTGCAGCGCGAGAAGATCCGTCGTCTGCGCGAACAGATGGCCTGCCGTGACGCCAGCGAAATCCAGGGCCTGAATCGCCTGCGCGAGGCTGAGGTGGTGAACCATTTTCGCGATTCGCTGATCCACCCGGCCATCATCTCGGCCGACGACTGGTCGACGCTTCGCAAGCTCTTTACGGATTGTTACCCCAGTTTCGAGAAGCGGTTGCGCGACGTCCATTCGCTGAGCGAGGTAGAGTGGCAGGTTTGTATGCTGCTGAAGCTCGACTTCACGCCTACCGACATCGCTTCGCTGACCGCACGTTCGTTGGCGGCCGTATCTACCATCCGTAGTCGCCTTTATGCCAAGTTCTTCCTGCAGAAGGGCAGTTCGGCCGACTGGGATCGCTTCATTGCTTCACTTTGATTTATAGATTAATACATACTGATTATGAAAAAGGTTTTTCGTTCGCGTATCGACTGGTGGCTGGCCGTCATCCTGTTGGGTGTTGTTGCTCTCGCTTTGGTTTCGGCCTGGATGACCGACTCCTTGAGCCTGCTGACGATTGTAGTCTTGTTGCTGATTCTGACGACGTTCCGCACCGTATATGTGGTGAAGGACAACAAGCTTCGTGTCTGGGTGGGCCTGATACCGTACGCCAGTAAGGAGATCGGCCAGGTGAAGTCGGTGCATCGCACCACGTCGCTGCTTTCTTCGCCAGCTCTCTCGATCGACCGTTTGCGTATCACGTTCGCCAACGGTGGTATACTCATCATTTCGCCTAAGGACCGTGAGGGATTTATCGCTGCACTATTGGCCATCAACGAGCACATCATCACGGACGAGACCGTGGCCGAACAAGCCGCTGGTGAAGCCACGACCGAGGAGCCGGTGGTGGCACCCTCGGTCTGGGATTCTTTGGGTTGGTGTATCTGTGCCTTGCTGTTCATTGCACAATTCGTATATTCATACTTGGTGTACGATTCTCTGCCCGAGCGTATAGCTACACACTTCGACCTACAAGGTGTGCCCAACGGCTGGATGAGCCGCTTCTGGGGCATCTGGGGGCAAATATTCATAAACGCAGGTATCCTGCTTTCCCTCTGGGCATTACCACGTATCCCGGGACTGACCATCACAGGCACAGAGGATGCCAGCGAGGCGGAAAAACGCAAGGCGAAGAAACGGATGTCGCGGGTAGTCTCGTACATCGCTGTATTCCAACAGCTGGTCATGGTCTTTATGGAATACTACATCGTGAGCAAGAATTAGAGCACGCGAATCTTGCAGCCGTTGGACAAGGTATGGCTCAGGGTGAGCTGGCGGGTGAGGGTGTCGACCTCGAAACGGGCTTTGCTGTCAGGCATGGCCACATCGGCATGGATAACCTCAATGGCTGAAGTCTGTTGCTGCGGATTGAGTGTCCAGGCCTGAGCATTGCGCACCATGACAGGAGCATCGGCCCACAGGGCGATGCCTTCAGCTTCGGCATCGGTGGCAAAGATGCGGATGGATGCAGCCTCGCGATCGTTGACAAAAAGGTCGAGGATGGAACCGTCGAAGAAGGCATGGAGCGTGATGTCGCTGCCTGGTGCCGGACGCTGGGCGAGCGTGTGGCGATAGATGCCCTGGAACGAACTTCCATCGTTCACTTCGCGACGTACTTGGGTGGCATCGACGGTGATCGTGCCAGTGGCTGGTGCATACGAGATCTTCAGCGAACGACCGTCGGCCGAGCGGAGCAGTTCCATGCCGAAGTCGGCCGAGCCTGCCTGCCAGGTAGCCCGCACCTCGACCTGTCGGCCGGCAACGGTGGCGATGGACTCTGAACCATCGAGCGTGAATCCTTCGCGATTGTAGGCGCCATCGGCTACGCGCATGGCCTTGAGGCCGACGTATGGACTCTGCACAAGTAGGTCATCGTCAGTGAGCGACCATTGGCGTGGCAGGCTGTAGCAGTGAGCCCATCCCCAATCGAGGTTACGGGCCGTGGCTACCTTGTCGGGTACGATGCCGAGGGCCACAATCTGTCCGTCGTGCTGATCGATGCTGGGCGAGAGCATGCCGTAGCCATCGCGACTCATGCCGCTCATCTCGACCGTCAGCGGCCAGGCCTGATTCTGCGAAGGAACGAATTTGCCATCTGCACCGATGTTGCCCACCCAGTAGAGCGTGCGTACACCGATGTTATTGCCGATGCGCTGAGGCGTGACGGTGAAGAGCCAGCGATCCTGATCGATGCGGGTGACGTTAGGCATCTCCCAGAAGGTGCCGCACTGCTGTGCCGACGTGCCCTGGAAGAAGATTGTACCGTCGTTACTCCAGGTGTGTGCCTGCTCGTCGTACTTGTGTAGCGTGCAGCAGCCAACGCCATCCTTGCTCGAGCCTACGATGATGTAGGCTCCCTGCTCGGTGCGGAAGAAGTAGGGATCGCGGAAGTCGTCGCTCAAGCCGGCAGGACGTTGTGCGATGCGGGGATTGCCGGCCGATTTCTGCCAGTCGATGAGCGAGGCATCGGTCGTCGTGGCGAAGTTGATGCTGGCCTTGACGTAATCTACGCCTGTGTAGATAAGGGTGGGATAAGGAGAGTCGAAGACGGCCTCGTCGGTCGCAAAACAGCCGCTCCAGCAACCTTTGATGTCATAGCGCTCGGCCGGATCGATGGCGATGGGCAGTTCGTGCCAGTCGTAGAGGTCGCGGCTGACGATGTGTCCCCAGTGCAGGCGGCTCATGTACGGGCCATTGCCGTTCTTCTGGAAGAAGGCGTGCCACTGGCCGTCGTAGTAGGTAAGGCCGTGCGTCTCGTTGGTCCAGCCTGCCGAGGGCATGCCATGGAAACGTGGACGGAGCAGATCGTCAGCAAAGGCCGAAGCCGGTGTGCTGACATCGGCCGGAGAGCCACAGGCCACATCAGCGCCCTGGGCGAGCGAGGCAATCTCCTCGGCCGAGAGAACGCGGTCGTAGAGCATCAGGTCGTCGAGGATGCCGTTGAAGGTATTGAGCAGGAACCCGTCGCGCGAGACGTCCTCGCGGCTCTTACCGATGAGCATCGAGCCGGTGCCAAGGTTCAGGCCGCGACGCATGGTGGTCTGTGCCACCTGCTCGCCATTGAGGTAGAGGGTAAGCTGGCGTTCCGTAGCATCGACAGTTGCAGCCAGGTGGCACCATTGGCGTTTAGGCAGCAGGTCAGGGGCTTCGAGCGAGAACTCACTGCCCGAGGCAGCATAGCATTCGAAGCGCCAGTTGCCACGATTCGTGAGTTGCAGCGCAAAGCCTGTCTTGGCCTCATGGTCGAGCGTTCCGGCAATGGTGGCATAGTCGTTACGATCCTCGTCGATGTTCATCATCGGATAGGTCTCGGCTGCCAGCCAGAGGGCGATGGTGGTGGCATCGCCATTGAGCTTGTCGTTGTCGATGTCGGCATCGATATAGGTGCTGTAGCCGTCGGTGCGGAGTGCCGAGCCTATGGCACCCAGGGTAGCGATGGCGGCTCGACGACCACTGACAGAGAAGGACTTGCCCGAGAGCTGCTCGGTGACTGACCCATTGGTCACCTCCATCGGGAAGTGGATGGTCTGGGCCGAAGCGGTGACGGCGAAGGAGGAGAGGAGAAGAATGGAGGTTTTCATGTCGTGATAAAAAACAGGTGAATGGAGTAAGCGGAGGTGGCGTCGTTCTGTGAACAACTAAGCCTCCGTTTACTCCAATAGATGAGAGAAAGTATGATTACTTCAAGTAGTCGATGCTGTTGGCCGTGAGCATTTCGATATTGGCCTGGAACTCGTTGCCGGTATTCTGTCGGAACTCGTAGGCCGAGAGACCGATGGCCAGGATCTTGCCGTCGAAGGCTGCATCGGCATTGAACTCGACGATGCCGGCACAGCAGTAGTCCTGGACGTGGCCCCAGGTAGCGAGCACCGAGGCGCCAGCGGCATCCTCGAAGTTGACCACCACGTTAGGAGCGCCTGGGAAGCCGTACGAGTTGAGGTCCCACATGCAGTTGTGATCCTCGCGCCAGCCTGGACCCTCGAGATAGTATCCCTCGAAGCCATAACCGTTAGGATCGCCAGCCTGGAGGCCGGCAAAGATCGGATGCGAACGATGATCGTACTGGAAGCCGATGTTGCACTGCATCATCCAGTAGTCGCCACCTTCGCCACCGGCGCCTGCGCCATAGATGCCAGGGGCATACTCGGTACGACCGATGGCAGCGACGAGCTGTGTGGCATGCTTGGTAAGC
>JAZUEP010000058.1:0-5482 GCA_045640225.1 Bacteroidales bacterium
AGCGTGACTATGCTGATAAGGATGTTTATGATTATGCACCTCAGAATTTTGAGGATGCTTTGGATTCATACGACAAGGTATGTGAGCTTACCGGCGATATCTGTGCTAATATCATCGCTCCTAATGCTGGAGCTGTTGATGCAGCGGGCCCTCACTGTGAGAATGGCCGCGTACGCTACGCATCGAAGGCCTACGAGAACCTCGACGCTACTGTCAAGGCTGGCCTCTGTGGTGTTACCATGCCACGTCGCTACAACGGTCTTAACTTCCCTAACACCGCTTACACCATCATCAATGAGATGATCGCTACTGCTGATGCAGGCTTCGAGAACATCTGGTCACTCCAGGATTGTATCGAGTCCTTGTATGAGTTCGGTGACGAGGATCAGCGTCAGCGTTTCGTTCCACGTGTTTGTGCAGGCGAGACCATGTCAATGGACCTCACCGAGCCAGATGCTGGTTCTGACCTCCAGTCGGTAATGCTCAAGGCTACCTGGAGCGAGGCCGACAACTGCTGGCTGCTCAACGGCTGCAAGCGCTTCATCACCAACGGTGACTCAGACATCCACTTGGTTCTCGCTCGTTCAGAGGAGGGCACCAAGGACGGTCGTGGCCTCTCGATGTTCATCTATGACAAGCGTCAGGGTGGCGTCAATGTTCGTCGTATCGAGAACAAGCTCGGTATCCACGGCAGCCCAACCTGTGAGCTCGTTTACAAGAATGCCAAGGCTGAGCTCTGTGGTTCACGCAAGCTCGGTCTGATCAAGTATGTCATGGCCCTGATGAACGGTGCTCGTCTCGGTATTGCAGCTCAGTCAGTAGGTATCTCGGCTGCTGCTTACGAGGAGGGTCTCGCTTACGCTAAGGACCGCAAGCAGTTCGGCCAGGCTATCATCGACTTCCCTGCCGTTTACGACATGCTCGCTATCATGAAGGCTAAGCTCGACGCTGGTCGTGCACTCCTTTATCAGACAGCTCGCTACGTTGACGTTTACAAGTGCCTCGAGGATATCGAGCGTGAGCGCAAGCTTACCCCAGAGGAGCGTCAGGAGCTCAAGAAGTTCTCTAAGCTCGCTGACTCATTCACCCCACTGGCCAAGGGTATGAACTCAGAGTATGCTAACCAGAACTCATACGACTGTATCCAGATTCACGGCGGTTCAGGCTTCATGCTCGAGTATGCTTGCCAGCGCCTCTATCGCGATGCTCGTATCACCTCTATCTACGAGGGTACCACCCAGCTCCAGACCGTTGCCGCTATCCGCTACGTCACCAACGGCTTCTACAGCCAGGTAATCGCCGACCTCTTCGCCGAGACCGAGATCGCTGCCGAGTACGCAGAGCTCAAGGCTCGTGTCGAGAAGATGGCCGAGAAGTACAACGCTGCCGTTGCCAAGGTTGTCGAGCTGAAGAACGACGAGTTCAAGGACTTCTGCTCACGCCACCTCTACGAGATGGCAGCCGATACCATCATGGGTATCCTCATCCTCCGCAACGCTACCCAGCGTCCTGACCTCTTCGAGAAGTCAGCCAAGGTATTCGTTCGCTACGCTGCTGCCGAGGTTGAGAAGCATGCCGACTTCGTAGCTGACGCTCAGCCAGAGGATCTGGACAACTACCGCAAGTAATTCCTTTAGACAGAGGTAATACTCTTATTATCATCCCGACAGCTTCGGTTGAAGTTGTCGGGATATTGTTTTTGATAGGAAATTGTCAACTGAGGTAATTAGAATGCTTAGCTATCAGAACCTGTTTTTGCCTGACCAGTTCCACTCTTTTATTGAATTGTGTGGTTTTGGCGATCTTTGCATCCAAGGTTTTGATTTGTCGCAGGAAAGAAGCGTATTGTTTTTCTGCTGCAATGATCTCACTGTAAGAAAGGGACGAATGCGAACAAACCGACAATAGGCGACACAAGCAGTCTCTAGTTTCGTTGAGCGAATTGCACAAAGGCAGGCAGAAGTCCTGCGGCAAAGCCTTGGCAAACGTCCAGTCAATCACGCAAGCGTCTTCATTACCGGCATTGCGATGCTTGCCATTGAAGACCACATAGTCATCTACGCGCCATATTATATAATAAGGTATAACCCGATCAATAGCGCAAAGTAGCATCGAAACATCATCGTCATAGTGATACCCATCCTTCAGAACCATGTCAAACACTTCAATCTCTTCCAACTCACAGGCTGGCAATGCCGTGGTTTCGGCCGAGAGTTTGTTGCACCAGGTCATTCGTGCCACCAATGCTGATAATAATTGACGATACTGTGGTGTCAACTGGGTGTCAAAGACATTCTTATGCAATGGCTGGTCAATGACCGTAGTAATTGGCAATCCGAACATACCCATTGTCGATTACTTAATGATGAGGAAGGTAATCAGTGAGAAGTCTTCCATTCCTTTTGGAATAACACCTATCGAAGTCCCGCCCGTCGTGAAAAGCGACCTGATTCCGGCTTCCTCCTGTTTGTTGAGGATGGCTCCAACACATTTCTGCAAGAGGGCACTGTAGGCTTGCATGTCTCGGCCTTCGCGTGTCTCTGCATTCACGGCATCACACAATGCCATGAACGGGACAGTATTGCCCTTGCAAGTCATGCGCATAACGTCCAGCAGCTTTTTGGTTTGCAGATGACTGAGTGCCACAGTTCCGTCGCTGCGCATATACACCAGATAATACGGGTGCATACGATTCTGACGGTCGATGTTAGTCTCGTTGTGGATATTCTTAAGCACAAAAATGACCCCAGGCTCAAGCATGTCGGTCGATGGCACCACGCCATACAATCCCATCGGAATCTGTTCCAACTTGCCATAAGACTTGAAGAAGTTTTGTAGGTCGATACGGAAATCGTTCAATCCGAGATCCGTTATACTGATGCCCTCACGCACATCTTCCAAGTCAATTACCTCGTGTTGCAACCTTTGCAACTGCACCTTGCGATATTCCATGTCGCGCTGTTCGGCATTAAGCAGATTGTCGTCGCCAGCACCGGTCATTACGCTGATGGTCATTCGGTCTTCTACGCGTTGTTTCAGTTTGATGTATGTATCCAGCTCCACATCAGGCCAAAAGTTCACCATGGTGATGTTCGAGTTACGCGACCCGATTCGATCTATTCGGCCGAATCGCTGAACCAGCCGCACAGGATTCCAGTGTATATCATAATTGACCAGATAGTCACAATCCTGCAGGTTCTGACCTTCGCTGATACAGTCAGTGGCAATGAGCAGTTCGATATCTTCCTTTATGTGGGGATATACGGTCTGCCTACTCTTTGACAGTGGGGAGAAACATGTAAGCATCTCATTTAGTTCTGCCTTGATGACCGACGATGTGCAGCGGCAGTGATTGCCTGTCACCAATCCCGTGTGCAATCCATACTTGTCCAGCATCCATGCCGACAACTCATCATATAGGTAGTTGGCCGTATCAGAGAAGGCGGTAAACACCAATACCTTTCTGTTACCTTCGTTCAGCGGATGTGCAATCTTCTCGGCTATCAGATGTTTCAGTTCTGCGAGCTTCAGATTGTCTTGGCTCTTTATTTTTTCCACATCAGACAGCAGATTCTTCAGAAGTTCCAAGTCATCGGTCAAATCTTCCGACCACCGCACCGTGTCCATGTCGCTGATGCGCACTGGCATCTTGCTGCCCACCAGAGCCTCTTCGCTCTCTGTTTCGAAGTCCAACCCGTCATCTTCCACTATCTGTGGGGCAAATTCCTGCATGTCGTAACCTCCGCGACGCAACTTTTCGAGCGTTTCGTTCACGAAGTCATGAACCTTGCGCAACGTTATCTCAAACGAAGCCACCGAACTCTCTATGCGTTTCAGCAGATTGATGCCCATCAGCTTTCGTACACCCTTCTCGCGATCGAGTTGGGTCAGGTTCGAGATACTGCCTTTCTTCTTGCCATAACGCTCCAGATATTCATGTTCCTTGCTCTTCTTCAGATAAGCCAGTGGAGAATAAACTGCAAGCGACAGCAAGGCGAGTTTCTCGGCAATGTCGGCATAGTTGACGCGGTTGTCGTTGGTCAATGCCGGTCGTCGAGATATCGGCTCGTTACGTTTGGGGAAGGTGCCGATGTCCGTCGTGTCGTAATAAGCCATGATATGTTTACGGCTACGAGCGATGGATAGGCTGTCCAGCACCTCGAAGAAGTCGTAATCGAGCAAGGCTTGCAGCCGCTCTGACGTGCGTTCTTCGTTGGCGAGTTTGCTCCATGTGTTGAAAGCCTTTTGTGCCTCTCGGAAAATCAGATCAATGCCTTTGCGGGTCTTCAGCTTGCTGTCCATCTCGGTCGAATCATCGCCATACGCCAGGGCGAGCTGGTTTCTGAGGTCGTTGAAGCGATTGTTGACCGGGGTTGCCGACAGCATGAGCACGCGTGTCTGCTTGCCCTCCTGCATCACCTTACGCATCAGCTGCTGGTAGCGGCTCTCCTCATTGGTGGCGTTGGCGTTGCGGAAGTTGTGGCTCTCATCGATTACCACCAGATCGTAGGCTCCCCAGTTGAAGAGATTGAGGTCATAGCCGTTGCTCTGGCCAGTCTTGCGCGATAGGTCGGTATGGAATAGCACATCGTAGCGCAGCCGGTCTTGGACCAGAATGTTGTTGCGGTAGTTCTGGCGATAGACGTTCCAGTTCTCGGCCAACTTGCGCGGACAGAGAACCAACACATCCTTGTTCCTCAGATTGTAGTATTTGATGATGGCCAGGGCCGTAAAGGTCTTGCCGAGGCCTACTGAATCTGCCAAGATGCAGCCACCGTATTGTTCCAGCTTGTGTATGGCTCCATGCACAGCGTCACGCTGGAAGTTGAATAGCTTGCGATATACCGTCGATTGAGCGAACCCCAATCGTTCCTCCCCCTGTCCGTTCTCATGCAGATCCTGAAGGAAGTCTGCAAAAATGTGGTACAGCGTGATGTAGTAGATGTATTCCGGTGAGTTCTCCTGGTAGGCTTGTTCGAAATACCGACAAATGCGGTCTGTCACATCCTGTAGCCGCCCCTCATCGTTCCACATGCGCTCGAAGGCTTCGAGATACGCCCGGCTCTCAGGACCTTCCAGCTTGGTAATGGGTATCGTGAACCCAGGACGGACACAGTATCCCAAATCTGCCGTAGTGAAAGAGTTGACGGGCAGATAGGCCGCCTTGTCGGTCACAATCTGTCCGGCAATCGGTATTCGGGCGTCCGTGTTGGTCTTGAAAACAGCTTTCAGCCTGATCCACTCGGCACACTCGCGGGCAATGGCTCGCTGTTTCAACTCATTCTTCAGCCGGAGTTCAAATTCGCCGCCGCACAACTCCCGTTCGGTAAAGATGTTGGGGATCACTAGTGTCCAATTAAAATTTTAACATTAGCTGAAGCCCCTCTATGTCGGGATCGTCAGTAGCAAATTGCCACTTCCGGCCCGCTTCGAAGAAATCCCTTAGAGGAATCTTCTCATAGAGTGAACCTTGCAGGACGCG
>JAZUEP010000059.1:0-4629 GCA_045640225.1 Bacteroidales bacterium
GTAATTAGTAATTCGTCATTTGCGTTTCAGCGAAACTCAAGGCGGTTATAGCACAAGGGCTCCACCTCTTACCATTCCGAACAGAGAAGTTAAACCTTGTAACGCCGATGGTACTGCGAAAGCGGGAGAGTAGGAAGCCGCCACCTTACATGAGGCTCTTGGAGCTATACCATGAGCCTCTTTTTTATGGTGTGTTAGTTCAGTTGGTTAGAATATCGCCCTGTCACGGCGGAGGTCACGGGTTCGAGTCCCGTACACACCGCAATTAATTTTGAAGGTCAGCACATAGCTGACCTTTTCTGTTTTATTTATATTACATGGATCAAATAAAGCGAGTTCTTCTACATTGTTGTTGTGCTCCTTGTTCAAGTGCTATCATTGAATGGATGATGGCCCATAGTATTCGTCCGACACTTTATTATTATAATCCCAATATTTATCCGTATGAGGAGTATCTTATTCGGAAGAATGAGTGCTCACGTTACGCTGATTCTTTAGGGTTAGAGATTATTGATGATGATTATGATCATGAGGAGTGGCTTACTTCTGTTGTCGGGCTTGAAGATGAACCAGAGCGAGGAGGTCGATGTTTAATATGTTTTAAGCATCGATTGTTACGTGCTGCTTATAAAGCGGCACAGTTGGGATTTGAAGAATTTACTACCACTCTTGCCTCTAGTAGATGGAAGTCGCTCGATCAGATTAATGATGCTGGCATATGGGCTGCTGCTCAGGTGTCGAAATCATTGGGAATAAACCTTCGATTTGACGATCGTAACTGGCGAAAGGGAGGTTTGCAGCAAAGAAGGAATGAATTATTGAAACAAAATGGTTTTTATAACCAATTATATTGTGGATGCGAGTTTAGTCTAAAAGCTATGCGTTGTAGGTTCCTTCCAGAAGTGCCATCTACTAATACATGGATGCTCGATACCTTGTCGCGAGGTGTTGAGATGGTCGATGAATCTGTTGTGTATACGATGCGTCAAACTTCTGGGCGTGGCCAAGTAGGGAATGTCTGGGAATCTGAAGTAGATCGAAATATTGCATTTTCTCTCCTCTTATGCCCAAAATTCTTACCAATTCGTGATCAGTTCCTGATAAGTCAATTGTGTAGCCTTGGCGTCCTCGATGGGTTGGAATCTATAGCAGCAAAAGCTGGAATTCCTGTAGATAATTTATCTTTAAGCATAAAATGGCCTAATGATATTTATGCAGGAGATTTGAAGTTAGGTGGCATACTTATCGAGAACCGATTGATTGGTAATACACTCGCTAACTCTGTACTTGGTGTAGGCATCAATGTAAATCAAGAAAAATGGATTGGCGATGCACCTAATCCTGTTTCATTACGATTGCTGGGTATCGATACAACTCCACGTGATGTGTTAGACTCTGTCGTGGAATCTATAACCACCCTGTATCACGTGTTGCGAGATGAACATAATGGAGCAATCCAGATTCGCGAGAGATACATGAGGCGTCTCTATCGTGGCGAAGGGTATCATCCCTATTATGACCCGCAACGTCATGAACATTTCGATGCTCGAATTGTCAATGTCGATTCTCAAGGTCCTCTGATTTTGCAGTTGATGTCGGGTGAAGAACGACGATATTGGTTCAAGGAAATCCGATTTGTTCTTCCTTGTGGAGTTACGAAGGAATAACAGCTGAACCTCCTTAGTCGCTCCTGGTTATATAAAGTTTTCGAAAACGAGGAATTCGCCTTCTCCCTCAATTTTGATAAGAGGCGAAATAGCTTCGTTCAGCGTCCCTTGCCACCATTGCCCGAAATCATAGAGTGGATAGCGTAAGCCCTCTGCTCTAAGGTTTCGGGCAGATACGTTGAATATTGAGATTTGTGTTGACTTTTGTCTGGTTGCTACCATGTCGCTTTCGCATTGGAAATCGGAAGGAATACCAACTTCTAGTTCTATGCAATCTCGGCATGGATAGAATATGCCATGATCGGTAACCATTTTGACGTTTGCTCCCATCCGGAGATATTCTATCAACAGACTGATGTTGCCGAGAGTATGGTCCTCGCGTCTTCCGGTTGCACCGATGATAATGATATCTTTGTACCCATGATCGAGGCAATATTTTACAGCTTTTGTCTGATCGTTGTCATCTTGCCCGATAAAACGGCGGATAATACCCCTATATGTTTCCAACATTGATTGTTCCGCGTCGTCTTTAGGAGAAAGTATCGAATCGCAGTCGCCGACAATTCTCCACGGAATCCCTCCATGTCGTATAAGTTCGAAAGCGGCTCCGTCACAGCAAACGATGCGTTTGGCTTCGGTAATCAGCTTTAGAGGTAGAGGATGGGTTGGATAGTCTCCGCCTCCAAGAATTATGGTTTGACCTTCTGATGCGTGGATCATGACATTTTTTAATTTGATTGTAATCGTTGCTGCAAAGGTAGCTTTTTTTTTCGAAATACGCAAAGAAACGAAGCCTTTTTTGCATTCGGCCTATAATAATGCTTTATATTATTATTATATGTTCGCGCGCGAATAGATTTAATTTGAAAAAAACTTGCATAAATCAAAAAAAGCACGTATCTTTGCGCCGCATTTTTGAATGACAGAAAGGTGCAAAAGCAGTATGGAAGGAAAAGATATCATCGAAAGAGTCAAACAGAACATCTCGGCCGAGATGGAGGAGTTCGGACGTCAGTTCGAATCAGTACTTCACACTCGTTTGCCGCTGGCAGATTCTGTGATTCGTTATTTCTTGTCCCGTAGTGGTAAGCAGTTGCGTCCAATTGTGACGATTTTGGCTGCTAAGTTGATTGGACAGGTGAATTCGTCAACCATTTATGGAGCCGTATCACTCGAACTCCTGCATAATGCGACGCTGATGCACGATGATGTAATCGACCAAAGCGATCAGCGTCGTGGTGTCGATACAATCAATAAAATTTGGGATAATCGAGTCGCTGTCCTGATGGGTGATTTCTTTCTATCAAAATGTTTGTATTGTAGTCATGCAACAGGATCGCTCGCCATATCACGCATTTTGGCCGATATGGTGACCGAACTGGTGGAAGGTGAACTTGAGCAGATTTCCAATATTCGTAGCCGGATGCTCAGCGAAGCATCATATTTTTCTGTAATCAAAGGTAAGACAGCATCCCTTTTTTCGGCTTGTATGAAGGTGGGAGCTTTAAGTGTCGGAGCAAATGAAGACCAAATGGCCCGTATTGCTCATATCGGCGAGCTAATGGGCTTGTTGTTCCAGATTCGCGACGATATCTTCGATTATTATCCAGCGACGTCCGAAGTCGGAAAGCCTACGGGACATGATATTCTGGAAGGAAAGATAACTCTGCCTTTATTGTATGCTCTGCAGCATGGCCCTTCAGAAGAAGTAGAACGTATGAGAGCGATTATTGACCAGAATGAAGCTCTTTCGTCTATCCAGATTGGACAGTTGGTAGAGTTCGCCAAGAGCGTCGGAGGAATAGACTATGCCTATGCTAAGATGAAACAATTGGCGTTCGAAGCCAAAAAGGAGCTCGCGTTCTTCCCAGATTCTGCATCTAGAGAGTCCTTGTCTGCGATAATCGACTATTTTATCGTCAGAAAGTACTGAAATGCTTTCTTTATATTGCAATAGATAGGGTTTCGATGCCGAAAAAACGGTAAAAACGGCCTATTTGCAAAAAAAGTTACGAAAAAATTTGGACGGGTCAAAAAAATGCTCTATCTTTGCACCCGCAAAACAAGGACGGGGTGTAGCGCAGTCCGGTTAGCGCACCTGCTTTGGGAGCAGGGGGTCCCAGGTTCGAATCCTGGTACCCCGACCAGTTAAAACAAGATCTTTGATAAAAGGATGGCTCCTTAGCTCAACTGAATAGAGCATTTGACTACGGATCAAAAGGTTACAGGTTTGAATCCTGTAGGAGTCACAATCTGAGTTTCTGCGTCGGCAGCTAAAGGTTATTTTTATGCTTCAATAGCTCAGTTGGTTAGAGCACCTGACTGTTAATCAGGGGGTCGTTCGTTCAAGCCCATCTTGACGCGCTTTTGCCTCTTTAGCTCAGTTGGCCAGAGCACGTGATTTGTAATCTCGGGGTCGTTGGTTCGAATCCGACAAGAGGCTCAGATTTTTAGGGCGTATTCCAGAGTGGCCAAATGGGGCAGACTGTAAATCTGCTGTCTACGACTTCGGTGGTTCGAATCCATCTGCGCCCACAGGCTTCGGCCAAGTTCTTTGACATATTGAAAGATTACGATACAAATTACACAAAGCATATCCGGAAGCGGTAACGCTTCCATTAATATGCATCCGTAGCTCAGTTGGTAGAGCAGCTGACTCTTAATCAGCGGGTCCAGAGTTCGAGCCTCTGCGGGTGTACATGTCGGCGAGATAGCTCAGCTGGTTAGAGCGTCGGATTCATAATCCGAAGGTCCAGGGTTCAAGTCCCTGTCTCGCTACTATTTTTACAAGAATCTCTAATTGGAGAGATGGTAGAGTGGTCGATTACACCGGTCTTGAAAACCGACGTACCGCGAGGTACCGGGGGTTCGAATCCCTCTCTCTCCGCTACCAATTTATTCACTGTTGTGAATCAGTCCTTTTGGATTGTGAGATTCTTGGTGCGTTAGTTCAGTTGGTTAG
>JAZUEP010000060.1:0-23169 GCA_045640225.1 Bacteroidales bacterium
GTTCGAACAGCAAGTCATGGAGCTGTGATTGCCGTTCGGTTCCCGGCGGTGTTTCCGCCGGTCTTCATTCCTCCCTTCCCCTTCCCTAATCCCCCATGCCCCTCCAGCCACCAAGCCATCACCACGCGCGCGTCGAACAGGTCCTGTTCTCGCTGATCCGTTCAGCGCTGGGCAGTGCTGACTCGCTGCCTTTCCGCCCCGACGGGCGGACGTGGCGGGACGTGCTGACCCTGGCCCAGCGGCAAGCCGTGACGGGCATCGCCTTCGCCGGCATCCGCCGCCTCACCGACGAGGCCGCCGAGGACTACGCTGGCATGAGCGAGGCCCAGTACTGCGCCTGGCTCAGCCATGCGGCTCAGATCGCACAGCGCAACCAGCAGCTCACGGCCCAATGTCACACCCTGCAGCTACAATTGCAGCAAGCGGGTCTGCGCTGCTGCATCCTCAAGGGCCAGGGCCTTGGCAAGGTATATGGCCCGCTGGCTCCATACCGCCAGACCGGCGACATCGATGTGGCCGTAGCCTGTAGCCGCCAACAGGCCCTAGCCTATGCGCGCCATGCTATGGGCCGCATGCCGCGGTGGGACTACAAGCACCTGCATCTCGAGGGCTTGGCATCGACGCACGTCGAACTGCACTACCGTCCGGAGGTGCTGTCCGACCTGGTGCGCAACCGCCGCCTGCAGCGATGGTTCGCGGCACACCGCGAGGCGATGTATGCCGACAGCTACGACGGCCTGACGGTGCCCACGGCCGAGTTCAACGCAGTGTACATCCTGGTGCACGCCTACCAACACTTCGTGATGGGCGGCATAGGGCTGCGCCAGCTGATGGACTGCCACCTGGTGCTCCAGGCCTGTGCGGGGCTCCCGTCCGAACAGCGCCACGAGGTGCTGCGCGTACTGCGGAACCTGGGCATGCGTCGCTTTGTGCAGGGCCTCATGTGGACGGAGCTACACGTCTTCGCTGCTGCCCCCAGCGTGCTGATCGACGCGCCCAACCCGACGGAGGGTCGCTTTCTGCTGAGCGAAGCGATGGCGGGTGGCAACTTTGGCCATTACGACAGACATTCCCTCGCTACGAAGGGCGGCTCCATAGGATACCTCCAGCGCACCTTACGTCACGGCCTTCACCTGTTGCGCCGCTATCCCGTCCCCGTCCTCTGGATCCCCCTCTACCTTGTCTGGCATTTCGCCTGGAAGTCCCTTGCCTCCCTATCCCTCAGATTCCCCAAGGCACAACAATAATTCCCGTCAATTCGCAGTCAGAAACCATCAATCACAAATCTCGCAAGCGTGTCCCGCATCCGCAACAACGCCCTCGGCGACAAGGACAAGTTCGAACAGCAGGTCATGGAGCTCTGCCCCCGTTCGGTTCCCGGCGGTGTTCCCGCCGGGCCTTCCTCCTCTCTCATCGCAAAGATGGCAACCGCCAGAACCCCGTTCTGATGGTTGCCATCTCTCTTTTTCTGCCACAAGTCCCTCTTATTCCTCTCCCCTCACCTCCATCCCGAAGTCGCCCTTCGAGACGCGGATCGATTTACCATGACGTATGGCATCCAGGATCGAGGGGACCTGTGCCAGCACGCCGAACATCAGCAACTCGCCCACCGCAGTCAGTACACTGCCGTCGATCACCCCCAGCGGAGGCACCACGAAGCCGCTCACGATGAGCGCAATGCTGACAATCAGATTCAGGCGGAACACTCGCATAGGCCCCCGGTCTTCGATTCCTCAGCTTAGAAGTCCGTCACGCCACCATCACCGCCCGACGTATTGGTCGAACCTCCGCCCGTGGCGCCCGACGTACCTGCCGATCCCTCGTCACCGCCCGTGTTGGCCGGAGGAGTCTGACCACCTGATGGAGTATTACCACCGTTTGGGTCGTTACCATCACTCTCAGGATCCTCCACCTCCGCATCATCACTCGAAGTCACACGCTTCACGATCTCACCGTTGCGGTCATAGCAAGTGATGTTGATGCTGGTCTTGCGGAGCTCCTCCTTGATGTCGCTCGATGGAGTGAAGATCACACGGCGACTGGTGATCAGGTCGGTGCCTACCTTGTTGACGTTCGCTACCGAAGTAGAGCGGATGCCGAAGCGCATGCTACCCAGTCCAGGTACTGCTACTGCATGACCCTCAGTAGCCCATGCCTTGATTACCTCACCGATGGCGTCCCATGCTGCGTTGATGCTGCCCTTAGGAATACCCGAACGGAGTGATGCCTCCTGAATTACCTTGGCCTGACTGAGCTTGTTGTAGAGATCGGCCTGGAGCACGTATGCCCACTTCTCTGCGCCCTTCTCGAACGCTACGTTACGTTCCACTGCTTTGACTTTGATTGCCATAGCTGAAAAAATGTTTGAATACACGGTGCAAAGATACGCACTTTTCAGCCGATAGCAATGGGTTGTCCCGAGTCATGAGAGGAGTTGTCCCGAGTCTTGTGACTGAAGACCTAAAAAAGAAAGATTTAACAAATTAACATTTTAACAATTTTCTGCCACATTTCAGCGCGACCAAATTTTTGATTCTACGAGGAGGTTGCAATTGCTACCACCTCGTGAAACTCAAAATTCAGTCCCGAGCGAGAAACGTTAATTTGTTAAATTGTTAATTTCACCTTTCAGCAAATTTCACATTCGGTTGCAACGCCTAACTCCCTGTCCCTAGGGACATAATATTCACTTCTTTAATCTCAATTCTATATTTTAGCGATAATATATATAATATCGCGCGAGCGCACGATACCAATATGTATATGCAACTCTTTAGGGACTAAGGACTTACGCAGAGCTGTGCGATTAACAAATTAACATTTTAACGTCGCATTCAGCCCTCAATCTTAAACAGTTTATCATCCTCCTTCAATGAGAGCACCTTGTATTTGTTCACATCTATGCCATCTGGCAACTTCTTGCAGAGGATTGACGAAATGTACTGTACATTCTTCTGCTCCTCCACAACCTGCGCTATCAGCGACAGCTGGTTGTTATGCAGTAATTCCTCCTTATCGTTGAGGATGAAGTGCAGACATGGAATCTTCTTGGCATCGGCAAAGCTCACATACGCCAAATCGAAACACGTTGCCTCACCTTTTTTCACGCCATCGCTATAATTGCCGTTGTCTGCAATGCTGAACTTATAGCAAGGCTTGCCATCATTCGAGACAATCTTATCTTGCTCTATGGTGAAATCCTTCTTATATATCTTTTGCGATACGGCCGAGAAGTAGTCATTAAACTCATCGAGCCTATCCTCAATTCTCTTTGTGTAATCAGGTGTGAAGAGCACATCATCAATCTTTTTCAGATCCTGCTCTTTCGACCGTATCATACCAATGACTTTCTCCATCTGGCTGATGCTACCTTCTATGTTGCCCTTGTCCTGTAGTTGCACGAACAGGTCGTTATTGATTTGCTCGTAGGTTTCGAACGAAACCGAGAGCCTCAGCTTCTTATCCAAGGCCTCCTCCTCTTTGCGCACCTCATCCATCTCCTTATAGCAGAGGTCGAGCTCGCGGTCAATTTCCGGAAGCTCAGAACTGATGAAGTTGTTCTTCTCAATCAGCATATCGTTATGGAAGCGTAGCAGCTCCTCAAATGTATGGTGCAGTTTTGCACCGAAAGCATTTGCCTGCTGGTACAGCATCTTCACTTCATCTGCCTGCACCTTAGGACTAATCACTTTCATTTCCCTCACTGCATCCTCTATCAGTTTGCGTCGCAATTCCAGATTATTCTGCCTCATGGCAAGCTGAGTCAACGCACGCTTTATCAGCACCTGCTTTTCCAGGTCTGCCTCAAAGTCTGGATTCACCACCAGAGCCTGTTTCTTGTCATTGAGCGTTGTGATAGCCCTTTCTACCGTACGCAATTTGGTGCGCAGCGTGCTGAGCGTTGCAGATTCCTTCTCCAAGCGCCTGATGAAACTCAGATCCTTCGATAGTTTTTTGCGCAACGACAGTTTTGACTCACAGAACTCTTCATATAGGCCAAACAAGTACAAATACAACGTCTCGTAGAGAACATCATTGCGCTTACCCAAGGTCTGTAATGGCTGCTCATGGCGGCTGTGGTCTATACGGATGGAGTGAGATATGATCTGCGAGAATGTAGGGGTTGAGGTCTTAACGCCCCACAATGCCATCTGCAATGCCTCACAATAGTCGCGGTTCATATAAAACTTGCCATTCACTTCGTTCAGTGCCTTGGTGCCCTTCTGGAAGTTGCGCCTTGCTATTACTTGATGGCCTTTGTCCTTAACGAAAGTCGAGACAAAGCACAGTTCCACATAAGCTTCAGTCTCTTCCAGGAAGTCCTTCACCCTCTGGTTGGTGCTACCATCGCTTGCTGTATATACAGGTTTTGCATCGGCTCCCAGACCATAGTCGATGAGTCGAAGCACGGTGGACTTACCTACATTATTACCTGTCATCTCGGTATTCTCCAGTGTATCATCCACTATCAGATTCATACCAAGACGAAAGTCTATTCTGCGAATCAGGCAATCATTGTTCGCTATGATTAAGTGCTTTAAGAACATAGTATAATTTTCGGTAATGGGTCATTATTATATTTGATGCAACCTATCAGGTAGAGCCAGTCAAGGCAGAGCATGAAGACAAAGAATGTCATCTTGCAGCTTTGGTTCACGGCGTAATAAAGTTCCGAAACCGTAAGCTTCTCTCCACCGAGCAAAACCTTAATGATATATGTAGCCTTGTAGTAGATACACTCATCAGGCGAAATATTCTTTGGTATCAGCATATCACTCAGGTTTTTCAAAGATCCGACACTCAATAAAAGCTTCCACCAGCACGATGCAGATATTGTCTTCCATCTCTTCCTGATCAACATTATCAAACAGCGTAACATCGCGACATACCTTATCGACCACAAAGTCCTTCAACGCATCGAACAGTTCATCAGCCTTCAATGTATCGCGAAGGCGCTCATATTCTCTATGCAGCCATTGATATACTTTCTCACGCTTGTTCGCACCCATTTCTCCGAAACTGGAATAGATTTCTTCCACATGTTTGCGATAGGGCGCATACTGCTTGATGTCATATTTCCAACGTTGCAGTTCGTTATAGTCCTCCTTTTCGTGTATCTTGTAGCGCTTGAAGTCTATATCATTTGTTGTGACCTGCTGAAACGAAGGGTCTGAAAGTTTATTGATGATCTTGGTGATGAACATCGGCTTCACTGGCACAAAGTGAAAGGTATTTGCCACCCTAGCGTTGGGATTGAAATTCTCAACGTTCCTGATGTCATATTGATTGAATGAATTGCCGCTGCTTCCTTCGGCAATTCGCCTTAGCTCTTCTGCATCCATTAGCTTTCCTTTATCATCATTACACAAGCAATTCCAGTATGGCCTTCTCAATTTCAGCAGATGGAGATTTACCCATCTGCCCACGTATAGAATGATCAGAGTTGTTTTCCAGCACTCTTGCCAGTTCTGTTGCATCACCTTCAATTACCTTTCCCATGAAAACCTTGATGATATTTCCTACAAGGTTACGATTAAAAGTGGTATTCTTCTGCTGCCCTTTATTGTAAATAAGAGCCTCAACCTCTGGTATAGCTAGGATATTTTTCCACAATGTAGCGTACTTTGTCTTCCATTCCGGTTTCACGCAATCATTCAGCTTAGCAACGTATGCAAAAATATCATTTTGTATAGCTTGCTTCTGAGCATCATCAAGAGTCTTGCGACCATTGCCATTACTCTTCTCCTCGCCATAGTGATAGTGATTAGTGGTTACAGACGTAGCATTGGGATTGAAGTTCTCAATGTTCTGAATGTTGAACTCATTGTACGAATTTCCTGTACCAGGGTTGAAGTCTTTGTCAAATTTCATATCGGTCTGTCATTATTCGTTTTTAATGTCTGCCACTTTGTCTAATAGTCTGACATACTGCCAATTACTGCCAGAAAGTCACACACGCCAAACTTTCTTTTTTCAGCACCTAAGTTACTGACATTTTTCGTGAAAGAAAGAAGAAAGTTTCATGTTTCTTTCTTCAAATTTTCTTGGCATGAGTGGCATTTTGCTTGCACAATTTTGGGCAGATGCGCCACTAGCGGTGCACAAAGATAATAATGAAATATAAATTATACTATCGCATCAGCCCAAAAAAGTTTGAAGGCGTGATCATCGGAATTTCCGAACGAGAGTTTTTTGTCAACGAGGCTGGCATTGCCATCCCAGATCGCAAATGTATTTTAATCTTTATATCGTATGAACAAAATTAAGAATTCAGCTTCGGAGGGAACATTTGTTTTCCCTCCAAGCATCCAGTCGGATCTCTTCAACTACCTCAAGCCAGAGCAGCAGGAGTTTATCAAACCTATTCTTCGCGTACTGAAGAAACCTGCGCAGGAGGAGCTTTGCTGCATGTTGCTCGACTACATGGAGAGCGGTGAGGTCATCATGACCAACGATGTCGTAGTTGGTGGTATGTTCAACTACCTCACTCGCTACCGTATGCCAGATGACGATGATCCTGCTGATAAGCGTATCATTCGTCCGCTCTGCACCAAAGGTTTCAAAGGTCCAAAGTACCAAAGTTCCAAGTTTGAGCCTATACCTATTGGCGAACTCATCAACCGCTTTTTCCCTAATCTGAAGAACAAATCCCTCACCTCTAACCTCTCTCCGAGCTTGCTCGCGTGGAACAGAGCGGAACAACCCCTCACCCGAATATGAAGACATTTTTCAAAGTCGTTTCACAGTCTGAACCTGTGAGCATCAACACGCAGAATGGTCCTGCACAGAAATCGACCATCGTATTGCAAGAAATCGGTGGCAAGTATGAAGACTCGTATGTGGCTGCCCTCATCGGCAATCAGATCAAGGTCTATCCTGGTGACTACGTTTGGGCATCACTCCGTTTCTCGGCTCGTGACTACAACGGCTCCTCTTATCAGGACATCACCATTCAGGACATCGTCAGCTTGCGCTCCCTCACCTCTAACCCCTAACCCCTCACCTGATTTTTTGTATCAAAAAATTATATCTACAATGGCAAAGAAAGTTTTTACAAACACCACGCTCGCCTGTAGCCTTCAGGACGGCAGCGTAATCTCCGACAACAAGTGCCTCCACGGTCTGCTGTCACCCACCAAGGATGGATTCCGTTTCGAGGAGGAGGTCAAGAAGTCAAAGCCTCACACTCGCAATCCGAAGATCTACGATGGTTCTCTGATCTCACTTGTCCGCAAGGAGGACAACACCATCCAGTTTTCGTTCAAGACCACCAAGGAGGACTTCAATCCCGAAGACTTCGCCTTCAAGGTCTATCAGGAAGTATCTAGCGCAATTCAAAAGATTCAGCCTTAAGGGATGAGGGGTGAAGGGTGAGTGGTGAGGGAAACCCAAGCCGCGAACCTGATTAAGGGTGAGAGGTAAGGGATTTGTACAGGCCACTCAATGGACGTGCGACATTCTCAATATCCCTTCTCAAAGCCTGAAACTCCTCTTCCGAAATGTATCGAAGACGTTTAGCAATATTCAACTGGCAATAGGTCTCCATGAGCGAGCCGTATGAAAACTCCAGAAAATGTGCTTGATCCTTATGCGACATTCGGCTTTTGCCCTCTGCTATGTTCGATGGAACTGATACAACAGCTCTTCGCAACTGGTCACATAGAGCATATTGCTCCTCGCGAGGAAATCTCTTCATCGCTTCATATACTTTCTCTACGAGATCCATTGCTCGTTGATAAGCTACCAAGTCTTCAAAGTTAAACAAATCCATTTTATATTATGTCAGACAATAGTTTATTACCATTTACAGGGCAAGGTGAGCTTCCGTTAGCTGGGAAAATTCCCTCACCTCTCACCCCTAATCCCTCACCCGAAGGGTTCACATCAGCAGGCGGGGCTCCCTCACCCCTCACCTCTCACCCCTCACCCCTCCTTGAAGAGGAGGATGAGGAGGACGATTTCGATCGTCCGTATCATCCGGTCGAAAAGGAGAAGCTACCCTTGAAGGAAGCCGACTTCCCCATCATCATCCGTCAGCTGCTTGCATCGTCTCCAACCAATCGCAAGGTGCCTATCTTCATCAGCACCCTCAGCCCATTGGGAGCATTGGCCACTCGCATCCGCCTGAAGTATCCTTACGACATCATGCCTCACGCCATTTTGCTCCAGACTATCATCGAAGCACCGCCCTCGACTGGTAAGCGCTGCTTTGCAGAGGTGGTTCGCCAGATCATTGAACCTACCTTGGAGGCTCGTGACAAGGCTCAGCGTCGTGCCGAACAGGAGTATCGCGAACGCAAGAATGCTCGTACACAGAACGAGAAGATTGGCGAGGCCCCTAAGACCACCATTCGCTGCATCCCACCTGCAACCTCGAAGACCGTCATCGTGAAGCGTGGTGACTACTACGAGCGCATCCTGGGCGACACCCTTACCTTCTGGATGTGGGCCGAAGAATTGGCTCAGCTCGGAGATGCTGGCAAGAGCGGATTCTCAAACCTCCGCACCGTGATGCGTATCGCCTACGACCTCGGCTCGAAGTTCGGTCAGGACTTTGCTTCAGACAACTCTTATTCTGGTAATGCCGATGTCTGCATCTGCTCCATGTTCTGCGCCACACCTCAAGATGTCGATGAGATCTACACCAAGAAGGAGGTGATGGGTGGTGGTGCAAGCCGTGTGATGCTCGTGTCGCTCGAAGACGAAGCTGGTTCCAAGCCTGCACTCTTCCGTCCGCTTACCGACGACGAAAGCTACCTCGTTCGCTCTGCGCTCGACCTCCTAATGCAAGATACTTATGCCGACGATGGCTCACTGCAGCCTATCCAGCTCATCGATATGTCGTGGTTGGAGTCATCCATCGACCGCTTCTCTACACAGACCGCCAAGCGTGTTCTGGAGATGAAGACTGCTGGTGAGGAGGGTTATCGCTCGCTCGACCACTACCGCAAGCGTGGATCGGTCAACTCATTCCGCAGCAACGGACTCATGTACTATCTCTACCACATCGAGAACCGCATGGCCGAAGCTGGTATTGATGGAGCCATCCATCGCGACGAAGAACAGATCCGCCGCCTCTGCATCAAGTGCTATCGTTTCCTCTCTTCCTATTGTGTTCGCTCTAACACCAACCGTTGGGGCAAGACCTACGAGGAGGGTTACCGCAAGCAGAAAGGTGGTGCCAAGGTGGACAAGCGTAAGCCTCTCATCGAGCAGCTCACATCGACCTTCACCCGTGCTCAATTGGTAGAGCTCATCGAGCAGAACGGCCTCGACACCGAAGCACGCTTCTTCATCAGTCAGTGGAAGTCCAACGGCTGGATCATCAAGGTTCGCAAGAATGTTTATCAGAAGCAGATTTAGCAGCGTATGATACCATCCTATCAACTTCAACGTCTCATCGACCTCCCCGTGGAGGGGGTCGCTGAGCGGCTGGGACTCCGAGTCAAGAGGCACGTCAGCCTCTGTCCGTTTCACGAAGATAAGCGCCCATCGCTTCACTTCAATCCAGCCAAGAATCGCTATCGTTGTTATGTCTGCGGAGCTTACGGCCGTACCATCGACCTTGTCATGCACCATCTGAACCTCTCGTTTGTCGAAGCCTGCAGATGGTTGGCCGACGATTCGAACATAATCCTCGATGAGTATAAAGCCAAGGTGAAGA
The DNA here is from genome assembly GCA_045640225.1 of Bacteroidales bacterium. Classification (GTDB taxonomy): domain Bacteria; phylum Bacteroidota; class Bacteroidia; order Bacteroidales; family UBA3663; genus Liminaster. The sequence continues at coordinate 9,665 of JAZUEP010000060.1, forward strand.
AAGAACCTGAGCAGCCTACTGTCAACATCGACTCTCTGCTACCGCTCGTTGCCAATCCTATATTGACCAATGAAGCTCGCAAGTTCCTCTTCGATGAACGCAAGCTCGACCCTCGTGTCATTCAGTGGTGTGGCATCAGCAGCACACATTCAGATTTGATCATTCCGTACTTCGGTATTGATAACAAGCTTATCGGTATGCAGTGGAGAAATCTGGAACCTCGGAACCCTGAAACCTTGAAACCCTCGAAGCCTCGCTTTCGCTTTCCCAAGGGTAGTCAATGCAGCATCTACAATCTGCAAATCCTGAAGCTCCTGAAGCCAAGCGAACCCCTATGGATCACCGAAGGCTGTTCCGACTGTTGGGCTATGCTATCAAGCGGACGCAAGGCAATCGCCATTCCGAGTGCAACATTGTTGAAGCCAGAGGACTTGAAACCCTTGGAACTTTGGAACGTGGAACATGGAACTTCTCTGAACCTCCATATTTTCCCTGATAATGATGCCCCAGGTGAAAAGCTCTTCCTTCAACTTCGTGAGCAGCTACCACAAATCGAGCGTCATCAGCTTCCAGCCGGTTGCAAGGATTTCAGCGACTACTACCTTGGAACCCTGAAACCCTCTGAAACTTTGGAACCCTGAAACCTTGAAACTTTGAAACTTTGAAACCTTTATTTGTTAAAATGTTAATTTGTTAAATTGTGAGATTGAGTTCCCTCACCTCTCACCCTTAACCCCTCACCTTTATTATGCAAATCACTATCAAACGTTACCGCCAGAAAGGAGCCGCCACCGATGGCCACCTGTATATCGACAATGAGCACGTATGCGATACAGCCGAAAACACCCATCACATGATGGAAGCAGGCACCTACCAAGTGCGATTGGTGAACGACCTTCGCCTTCGTCGCAAGTTTCCCAACCTTGGCCTTGGTTGCAACATCCGTTTCGGCAATGGGGTCTACAACATTCGTGACAGCACCATCCTTGTCGGCACTTACATTGCCCCAGGCTGCCTCATCCATTCCCGCGAAGCTTTCGATACATTGTATCAACGCATTCGCAAATCCATTGAGCGAGGAAATCAAGTTTCACTCACCATCGAGTAAGACTGGTTCCGAGCTTAGCTCGCGTGACCAAAGGGAACAACCCTGAAACCCCTTGAAACCCTCTGAAACCCTGAAACCCTCTGAAACCCTGAAACTTTGAAACCCTGAAACCTTGGAACTTTAAAACTTTATTTATTATGAAATTACCTTCATTATCCCCCAATCAAGATCCGGCTCTCCGCAAGCTCGACCGCTTTGTAGAAGTATTCATGCTTGTCGGTATCCTCTCCATCATCCTCCTTGTGTGCTGCTCATGCGGCAGCACCAAGGGAATTTATGGTGAACATGGTCGAACCACCCAACTGGTGGAACATACCTCTGTTGATACGGTATATCTCAGCAACACGCAGTATGATAGTATCTACATCTACAAGGACAGGCTTACCGACCGGGGCAAGGACACCATCTATGTAAAGGATGTCTCTATAGAATATCGTTACAAAATGCTTCGTGACACAATCTACAAGACTCAGGTTGACTCAATTCCTTATCAGGTGACTATCACCGAAGTAAAAGAAATCAAACGACCCCTCACATGGTTCGACCATCTATCTCGTATCTGCTTTGGCATCTGTCTCTCCGGCCTTCTGATAGTCCTCTACAAATTTATCAAGTACTTCCGCACAGGCGGCATCTTGAATCACTAATCAAATTATTCGTGTATCTAAAATTTATATTCTTATGACGAATCTGAAACTTTCCGAACACTTCAACCTCATCGAGTTTGAGCGTTCATCAACTGCACAGGCAAATGGTATTGATAATACCTGCCCATCGCAATTTATTCCATCCTTGGAGCAACTCTGCAAGACCATCTTAGAGCCTTTGCGAGAGTTTGCAGGTCAACCAATCATTATCTCAAGTGGCTACCGTTGCAATGCCCTCAACATCAAAGTAGGTGGCGCATACGCCTCTCAGCACACAGTAGGCGAAGCAGCTGACATCCACATTCCTAAAACCAACTATACCGATTGGGACGACAACAAGGCTCACACCGATAAGGAAATAGCAGAACGCTGGTTCTCATGGCTTCAAGCCAACACCGACTTCGATCAGCTCATCATGGAAACCTCCAATGGTCGCGATTTCTGGATTCATGTCTCTTGTCGCAAGAACAAGGCCAAGAATCGCCATCAGGTACTTAGATTGACGAAGAAGTAAGTAAACTTTTACCCCTCACGCCAGCCTCAAAAAGCAGGCGTGAGGTTTCAGCTATTTAGCGGCCAATGCAAGCTTAGCGTTTAGTCGTTCTTCTGTTATTCTATTTACAGCAACCTCTCGTTGCCTTATTCTTTCTGTAATTATTGCTTTTTCTGCATGTCGATTTACGAGCATTGTTGCAATTATACTTGCAATGACAGAAAAAAACATAGTTATAATGAATGCAACATCATTAGTGAAATATGAACACGTTACCAGGAATAAAGCAATTGCATATACCGTTGAAAGCCATTTTAGTCGATATTTATTACGTAGTCGCTTCGTATCTCTGTCATATTCGGACTCTACAATCTTTCTTGTCTCATTATAAAGGACAGACATCGTAATTCTTTCCTGTTCTTTTGATGCATTCAAATCCTGATTGGTTTGCATTAACCTTCCCTCAACTTCTGTAAGTTTATCACCAACTTGGATTTCACCATCAGTTATCAGTTCGTGAAGGTCTCTTATCAATTCTGCCTCACCTTTGCCATCTAACATATTCTTATGCATTTCAATGACAATTTCCTTTTTCTTATCAGTCGGTAACGTTGCAATCTTTGTATTCATTTTGTAGTATTGATACAATTCAGACTGTCTGAAGGTGTCTTTATGTGGAGCCAATCCGAGACGAATTATATTAGCAAAGAGTGGCATATAGTCTGACGCATCAAACATTTCTCCCTCACTATTAACAGCAAGAAGATTAATTAAAGTATCAACTCTAATCGAAAGTGGTAATCCATTATGGAATGGACTACTTTTGGAGTATTGATTTATTGATATTTCCTCTGACAGGATAAAGAATTTTTCGTTTCTAGTATCTTCATTTTCACGAAGGAACTTGACACCTTCAAGTAATCCTATATCATGAGATAAGGCAGCCTTGGGTTTGTCATGTTTTGCAAAACTCTTGAAAATGTCATTTAGCTTTGTTTTTAAATCCTCATTCTTCTGTGCTGCCTTGATCTTTTCTGAAAGTTTATCAAAATCAAGAATCTCAATTGGCAAATCATTAAATACAACTTGCGGAATTCCAAGTGTATTATCAAAAAACCTAACAAAATCACTTTCATCATGACAATGATACTGTTTTGCCAACAGAGTGAAGTCGTCATTAGGCAATGATGCTACTTCGTAACCAAGTTTCTCAAGATTGGCTAAAGTATCTACCTTTTGCTGACCAATAGTATGTTCGTACTCTTCTTTTGTTATATGTAAAATACTAACATGAACACCCAGATTCTTAAAAACATTTTCAATAGCACGAAATGCACCCTTATATCGATTTTCAAGAGCTCTGAACATCAAAACATTTGTATCAAGGATGCAATGGCTATTCTCAAAAGTCTTAAGAGTGACATCATCAACACCATGTTTTGAACGAATCAACTTAGAAGCAAATGCAGATGTACCAAACTCCCATAAAAATTCATTTACCTCTGGGCTATTGGTATTTATGAAATCAAAAAACTTATTTGGTAAAACAGCTTTGTCTTCAACAGAAAGGCCGGGGAAAGTATTCGTTCTGTTCGTAACCATTTTACGAATAGAATCGCCGTTTGTGGAGATTACATTTGTTTTAGCTTTCAGATCTGAGATCCAGCCATCCGAATAACTCTCAAAGAAACGTATCGTAATATCAACAAGCCATTCTAATAGATTTTCACGAGAAGAACTTAATCGAGCAAAGAATTTATCCAGAATTCGGTTCTTTCTATCATTTGAAGCATTACTTTCAATCTCCAATTTCTGGCGTTTACTAGCAGAAAGATAGTAGCCACCATCTGCTTTACGAATCTCTGAATCACTGAGTTTTTGAAGAATAGAATGCACCTCTTCTTTATCAATGTGCTTTCCTCCGTTAACTTTTGCAAGATAATCAAAGATCTCATTCTCTGACATTCTTTTGTTTTCTGTAAAGAGTATCTTAATAATAATTTGTGCAATTGCGGATGTTGTAAGGTTCTGCATATTTGTATCTAACCTTACATAAATAGAATTTAATGTACTCATAATTAATATATTTCCTGTCTATTTATTTAATTCAACGTTATTCCAGTAGATGGTCCTAAGTACAAATACATATTGCGCAAACCAATAAACTGCATATGCCTGAAGCGATTATTTCTCTTCTTTGCACTTCTCTTTCTTACTCTTCAACTTCTTCCATCTCTTATCCTCAATCATACATCTCACTACACCATCATAACCTGGGAAAAGTGTGGATGCATCTTTTCCGTTACTCTTCGCATATGAATAGACCTCAGCAGCTGATTCGTAAGGTACAGTGAGTCTATACAAATAGTAATCTTCTTTAGCATTGACACGCTCCAACGCATCAACTAACTTACTGTCGAAAGTCTCTTGATCCACTAGGACAGGCTTGGATTCTTTCATATCGTCGCTTAGTAAAGGCTTTTCAATGCTCCAATACGAGAACAGACCTTCCTGTGCACACAGGTTCGGATTCTCACTATAACGAGGATGTATAATATGAAGGTTCATTTTTCCCATGTGTATAACCTGAATGCTTCTGTCAAAAGCCCATATCTCCATGAGTTCAGGTTCGTCATTTGGTATTGCTACCCCACCATCCTTGCGTAAACTTCTTAGATTTAGCATAGAATCCCTTGTTTCTTGCAACCACTCAGTTTTTGTCAATTTCTTTGGTTCGACCTGCCTTTTGATTGAACCAAATGAAGCAAAATACAATGCGGTATTAATATTAGTAGTCCAATCCAAAAGGCGAGTTGGAAGTCCATGGTGTTGAGCAAGAGCAGCAATACCTTCTAATTCTTGAGGTAACCAATCCTCATGTTTCATCATAGTCCATCCATCTACTGGAAGCATCATCGTTTCTCTTAATCTCTGTACCTCAGGCATCGGTAGCCCTCTATTATCACAAAGATCGAAGAAATCTTTCAAATTTTGGGATTCTGCTAAAATCTGGAATTTTTCCATAATTGCAGCAGCAACTACGCTCTTATCAACTTCATCTGAGTGTACTTCATTCAGTAAAAGATAATCCCTAAGTGCAGTAGGTAACAGCTTGTACTTATCAGACTCATGGCCACGGAATATAAAATGCCTCTGCTGCAAAAAATACAGATCTCCTCCATACGATATTGCTTTAAGGAAATCTTCTGCATTTGCAAAAGCAATGTCCTTTATGTATTTTCTATTTTCTGTTACGATCATACAAACAAACCTGTTACTTTGTTACCCGTTACTCCTTTGAAATATGCATTAATTTACCTCTTTTACCTTTTATACCTTCTTGCAGCCACTGTCGAAAGCCAGAGACTGCCAAGAGGCTATGGTTGCTGAGCAAGTCGAAGTATAACTAGTAAAAAATACCCTTTCGCTTAGATTTCTCCCACAAAATGTGTGACATATCACTTTTTTGATTTTTTGCTCAACAGCACTGGTATTTATTCTATACAGTATCGCGCCATAAGTTCTTGCTCCACAAGTGCATTTCCATTCATTCCTCGAAGACATTACAGATTGATGCCGATATGTACCCTAAAACCCTATTCTGGGTACACGACATTCTCAACATGTACCCAAAAGTCCCAAATCGGGTACGTATTATTCCGTCCGTATCCTTCAGTCTCAGTTCTGTGGGAGAAACCCGTTCTTGTCACAACTTTATTGCATTTTCGTGACAAACCTACAAATTTTCTACCACACTACCAAGCAAGCTCTACAATTCTTGATTTGTAGTATATCACTCTCTCTTCCCCGACATTCTATCTATCAGCTTCTCATACACCAACAGATAAGCCTCACGAGGGTCGAACTCAATCTCGGGACGAAGCAGGGGCGTGACATCCTCCAGAAATTCCTCGTCCTGCATCTTCAGTTCCATATTCTGCACAAACTCCTTGTACGATGGAGCACGATCTACCACAAACTCGATATACCGGCGATAGCACTCCAGCACCTTGTCCACATCCAGTTCACGTGTCGTCAATGCCGTATAGAGGTCGAACAGGTCGCGACCCTTCTTCCTCTGATAGAGCGCACGAACCTTTGTGCCCACCAGCTCCTCAAGGTGATAGGTGGTCAGCAATGCCTCACCCGAGAACCAGCTGTTCTCCACCTTGAACGGCACTTCCTGCAATCCCATCACATTGAAGTGCTCAAAGCAGTTTATCTCCACCTTAAGGCGAATCTGCTGAATAGGCGGTATCTCCGAATCCACTCTGAACAGCAGCTTGTTGCTATGCTTCTTCTGCTGTGTGGTGCGGTTGGGCAACCACTCCAGCACCTCTCCCAGACGAAACATGATCGGTTTGATTGGCCCCGGCTTAATCTGCACAAGGTCAATATCCTCACTATATCGAGGCTGAGGTTGCAGGAAGAGCTTATGCAAAGCCGTACCGCCACGGAAAGCCAGATTCTCCCTCAGGAACGGATCACTGTAGATGCTCACCAGCGCACGACAGATGATCAGATCCTGCTCCACCATCAGCATATCCTTCCACGGAACGAACTCATTCCATTCTCTTATGTAACTTTCCTTTATCATATCTCGTCAATATCAATCTCTTGGTTAATGATTATCTTCCAGCGCTTGTCACGCTCATCGTCTTCATGCTTCTCTACCGAAGGCTTCAGCAGGGCAAACTTAAACTTCAAACCAGTCTTCATACAGAGGTCATACCACTTGTCTTCCAACTCCTCTAACTCCAGTACCTTCAGCAGATAACCGAACCTCTGCAATATCGGACTACCATATTGGCGAATCAATTCCAGTTGCTCTTCGCCAAGATCCAGTTTCTCGGCAAGTTCATAGAGCACTTCTGCCACACGGCTCAAACCGCCCACCTTGCGTTCGTCCTGCACAAGGTCGAGAGCTGTCATCAAGGGCGAAGACACATTCATATACCCTCCTTCAGTTCTCACCTCTTGGGTGAAGCAGAGGTCAATGTCCTTCTTCTGGAACAGTAGCAGTTTGGTACCGTTCCTTACAGCATCACGCAATGGCGCACCATCTACAGTAACAAAGAATGACATCGCCCGCTGGTGCCCCGCACCATGCAGACCTGCCGCCGTCAGGAGCGACACATAATAGTGCCTACCCAAGAACTGCATCAGTTCATCAATGTAGTACGAAGGCGGTACTTCACCTTTCAGCTTATACTGAATCGGCACAATGACATAAAAGTTCTGCCATGGCGACACTATCCAACCGCCATCCACCAGACGGCTCAACGCAACGGCTAAGGAGCCATCAGTCACATTGGCGAAAGCCCCCTTGAAGTCATCCTTCGTAAAGAACGACTTGCCTCTCATAGCCCTCTGGTTGAGCCAATCTATGTAATCATTAGTATCAATTCGAGCCATTTATACTATCATTCAACTCGCAAATCTTAACATATATTGTTAAACTTTGCAATTTCGCTTGCAAAAATACACATTTTTCTCCACTCCACCAAGCAAACTCTATAATTCTTGAATTTACGTGAGGCATTTAGCCTGTTTTACCCCAAATTCTCAATATCTATTTTGCAGTTTTACCTCAAATTCTCAATATTAGTCCATAAAGATAATACACTAGAATAATGATTAATGATGGCTTCGCGCCCGTCCCACTTTCCGGATTAACCTTGGTAACTTCCACTCCTCCCCCCCAAATGTTGATGAAGGGATTATGGATGATGGATGATGTTTCGTCCTACAATCGTCAGACGAAGGTAACTTCCACTCCTCCCCCTTGGGTGCCGCGAAGCAAATGCCCTTGGGGCAGGGGATCGAGGGGGTCTTTTTTCTGCGACGAAGGAGCCTTTTTCTGTTCGATGCGATAGGACAGCCTCCTGAAGGGAGGTGATGAAATGAGCGTGTATGTGATTGGGAGCTCGCTCACAGAATCACATAAATGCCCATTTCATCAGGTGCTGCCAAGCACCCCTATCGCTTCGAACCTTTTTTATCTATTTCCAGACTTGTGCGAAGCCAATCATTAATCACCAATCACTAATCTCCTCCATAATCCATCATCCATAATCGACATTAATCATCCATCGTTCCACCGAAAATAATAGTGTCTTCGGCAACCATTGTGGAATGCCCATCTTCCGTAAAGGTATATGCACGTGTTGCGGTTCGGACGATGGGAGTACCGAAGAAGTTTGAAAGCATTGCGAGGGTGCGAATAGTGAAGTTATGCTGTCCGCTGAGCCATTTGGTGATCTCGCTAGGCTTCTTGCCCAGAGCCTCGGCAAACTGCTTCTTGGTGAGGCCTTTCTCGTCCATGAGAGTTTCGATCTCTTTAGCGATGGCAAAAGAGAGGTCGATTTCGGTGATGATATCCTGAGGGACGCTGGAAATCATCTGCTGAAACTTATCGTTGATGTTTTTCATAGTTCAGAAGTATTTTTGAGCTTTATCAGTTTCATTGACAAGCACAAGGTCTATTTCACTCATGGGAAGTGATGAATTTAGGGTTGATATTGATTTTTGTGCTGCAAAAATAAGAAGAATATTTCACTTAAAAGTAAAACTTCGACATTTTAAAACGAATTTAACTTTAAAGTGAAAGACGGCGCTTATTACCCCTGCCTCCTAACTCTCATTCTGTACTCATCCGAGGCATTGTCCAAAGTCATAAAGTATTCTTCAATGCCTTTTTGCAAAGCTATTTCATGAAGCTTCTGATAATCATCTTGAGAAATTCGGCAACCATAATAGATAGAGTTTGGTTTCAAGCAAATCGGCTCAGAATGACCAACAAACAAATTAGAAGCATCGCACTTTATTACTCGCCATTCCTGTTCATATTGCCAATCCAGAGACTTGTACGAAAGCAACTTGATGGAACTCATCAAATCGGCATTATGCACCGGTGCTTGCATCAGAGACCCAAAGAGATAAAGCAAGAACTCCTCAGCATTATATCTCTTGTCACTATAAATTACAGGATATAATCCAAGACTATTATCATTCGGGAAAAGCAATGGCCTTAAATCGTAACCAAGCGCGAAGCCTGTGTGATTGTATGCATAGTGGCTCCACATCAATACCGAATCTATTTTCTCAGAGAAACATACTACTGAAGAAAAACGCTGAGCTATCTTTGGCAATAAATTCAGATATGCCTCACGCTGAATCAACAGACTAACCATTTGTTCCTCCGTTGGAGCAAACACCTTGCCTTGAGACAGGATTTCTGCTGCTTTAACCCTCATATCCTCAATATCTATAGAATTCATTAGATGATCTACGGGTTCGGCGATCTTCCCTCCGTCAGCCATATAGCGCATCATTGCTTCTGGTATTCCTGGCTGTAGGACTGCATCAAATGCAGAACGAATCTTCACCTCATCATATTGAATCAAAGTGTCAAACGGATCGTTAAACAAATCGGATGTAGATAACCAAACCTCATCCTTTTCGAATGCAGAAATATGGTTATCACAACAGCTTCTGTATTTATACAACCGTTCTGGAATCAACTGTAGAAGGGCAATGTTGAGAGGTTTCATAAACACCAACATTTCTTCTTGAGACATTCCTTCAGGAATCTTTATTGATTCTAGTATTTCTTGATATTTGACTCTGTCCATGTGGCTAACAGATAAATATTATAAGCCTGTATCCCCTCATACCTTATTGCTTCAGTCACTAACTCTTTACGAACTCCACGATGCCTAAACTCCAACTTTGAAGATTGTGCTCATATTTGGAGATCCTGACAAATTATCATCTAGAGAGACACTCATCAAAAAAGTTACATATTAAGGATCTCTTCTGAATTACTGTTGTAATAGCAATTGCTACAGCCTAAATCATATTCAATATACCATAAACAATCTGTGAACTTCTCTCCACTTCGTACTGCTTCGGTCAAACTGAAATCAGCAGATTCTTCTCCTACAACAGGAAGTCTAATTAAACAGATATCTTTGATGCCTTTTGACTCCAATAATTTGATATGACGATGTAATTGTTGGAATAGTAATGCCAAGTTAAGATAATTATTGTTTCCCACCTCTTCTATTCTAATCGTAACATCATTGAAAACAAAATCAAGATATTGAATATCTATGGCGCAGTTACGTTCAATGAATTTTTGAAGCGCATCACAAGCCTTCAGAAAAAGGCTCTTAGTAATGTCATATGCTATACCAGCGAATACAACATTTGAAAGGAATGAACCAAAAGAGGAGTCTGTAAAGAACTGAATGACGATTTCTGTGCCTTCGCATGCAGCAGGATACCAAATTTTTCGAAATTGAACCGGGTAATCTTTTTTAAGTTCATTTACAAAATCATCTGTTCCATCCAATAGACTATATGAATTCACACCAATACGTATCCATACATTCATGTCTTCAAATTCACACATAATAGAAAGTATTAAATTTTACATTGACCAAAGAAACTATGTAAGGATATCTACACAATACATGCTAACTTGATGTCAACTAACACAATAAAATTTTATGTACAATTGTTTCCCTTATATTTACCAAACAACTTATCAATTCTAGGGATTATACGACAGCCAATGAAATGACCGAAACGTTTCTTATATGGTGCATATTTACAAAAGCAATTAGGATGATTCTCATAATAACGATTAAGTTCTTCCAAACGAATAGAACACAAATCAATAACAAGATTGAGAGTTTTAATATCAGAAAATATACAATTCCTAAAATTAGCTATTTCATTCAAAACGCATAATACCTGTTCATAATCATCACTATTCCTTTCTAGTCTATTATACTCACCATTAAGTCTATCTACTATTGACTGAACGTCAATAATCAATAAATCAAAAGCTCGATAAATTTTATTCAATAAATTGCTTGCTAAATGAATTCTTTCAATTGTAGCAACAGTGTAATCATTTTTGAAATCCAAGATATCGTATGCTTTGGAGCAGTTCTGAATAATAAGTTCTCTTTGTGCAAACAAGTTCGAAAAATCGTGGTCAAACAACTCTCCTAAGAAAACTCCATTTACTATTTTTTGAAAACTTTTGTATTCGTCTTCAAAGTTTAAGTATTCTCTTGAACACAATCTATTATAGCAAGCTCTTAGTTTTATACTCAGTTGAGTCTTAGGACTTAGAAAAAATACATAAGAAAAATAGTAAACGATACACAGTTCCGCAATAATACATATAGAAAAAACTATTAAGTCAAATTCTAACACTATAGTAAATCCAGGCAGAATCAAACACAATGCAGTAATTACCAAGATAAACTGAGCAAATAGCATAGCACCGTGTAAAGGAATTAGCTCTTGCTTATGTTTTTTCTTAACCACTATAGAAAACAATTCTAATGTTATGAAGAAAGAAACGATAGCTATACACAAATTAGTTTCCCATTTACCTATATATTGATTACCGAAAGAGAAATAAGTTAAAAGGATTATCAACCCCACAAACACCTTAACTAAATTATCCGAAATAAAAGGATTTGGGAAATAAGTCGAAATTCTTGGGTTATCTTTCCTTATAAGATCTCTACAATCTAGGTAATAAACGAGATTTGCAATAGGATAGCCAATTAATATAATAATTGAGCATAAAAGGGCAATTTGACTAAAAGAATTAAAAATAGTATTTCTATTACAGTTTACTATAGGGATGATAATTCCTGCGGCACTAACAGTAATAGACCAAAAGTTAAGACCCTCTCCTTTATACGAGGTATCATCTATCATGGTCTTAACCTGAGACCGTAAATCATCAATCGTATTTGGCATTGGTGTAATAATCGTAGAACTGTCGAACAACCTCAATTCAAAAGTAGAATAGAAAAGAATCGATTTTCTTTCATTTATTAACAGCAAATCACTTTTTAGTATGTTTAAAATTAGTAGCAACTAACAAAGCAGAATGGTACTGAAGGATCCTACAAAGTGCTCATAATCCTCCGTACATTCAAAGATCTGCTGTTTATTTACCCCTCGCAGTATAGTGTGATAGACACCTATACTCGAAATAACTCTCGCTTCTCTCGGCATTTATTCAATTGATATTCAAATGTTTGCAAAGTGGGTTTTGGAACCTGTCCCTAAAACCTAGAATACAATTATTTGTATCGGTATAATCTAAAAAACTTAAATCTTGCAAATGGAATTCCATTGATATAACTCCTGAACTAATAACTCTTTTTCAGTTTTAGAAGAAGCAAAAGCAGAAACAGTATATTTACGAGGTTCATTATCTTGATCAGTCATAAAGCTATAATAATCATTAACATAAAAACCCTTAGGCTCCAACTCTTCTCTAAATTCTAAGAGAACTTCATTCTCTTTAGAAAGAATAAGCATTTTATCTCTCAGATTTTTCAACAATGAGTATTCCTCAATATAGTTTTTTAATCTTGTTCCTACCTCGGACAAACCATTATAATAAATCCAAACCAATTCATAAGGAGAAATAGTAGCCCTTAAAATCGATGTATACTTATACTTCAATTTATCTTCCATCCATTCTGTCTCATCAACAAACTTCAGTATATGATATAGGTGACGAAAATAGTGATCAAATCGTGCTGTAGTATATGCAGCATTGTTATATCCATATATCCCCCAATTTCGCAAAATTGTACATAGACCTCCTTCGTACTCATTTTCTTCACCATCTTTGCCCCACACAAAAGATTCTTTGTAAAATGAAGCATAGAATACCTCTCTACCGCTATATTCTATAGCTATAGTTTCACCATGTCTTCTTTTATTTATCGTAATTCTCAAATCATTAACAATGCTCTGTTGCAATTCTAACAGATTAAAAAATGTATTCTCGAACTGTTGCAGTCTTGTAGTTTGGTTCTGTTTCTCAAATTCAGCAGTCTGTTCTTTCATCTCTTTACGAGTCAATTCCAGTTCTTCCCTTTGCATCTCCAAATCTTTTCTCTGAAGAATAATAGTATAGATAAGACCTGCGAATGCTAGTCCTGAGAATAATGCATTAATTGAGCCAAACTTATCACCGAACGTACCCCTTTCCTCTTTTGATTCAATAAAATAATCTATCAAGAACCACGAAATTAGAAATAAAAAAAATACCACTACACACATTATTAGTATAACCATCCGCGATAGCATCTTGTAACCTGCCTGTAAGAGTTCTATCTTTGCACCCAAATTTTATTGAATATGGACAAAGCAGAACTTTACAGGCAGGTTTTTACTGCATTTAAGAAAATGTGTGCGGAGGGCAGGC
>JAZUEP010000061.1:0-4334 GCA_045640225.1 Bacteroidales bacterium
ACAAAAAGAATGTTGATAAGTCACTGACGACGGCGTCTCACCAGAATGGTCTGCAGGAGTACAGAAACGACAATGAGCAGAACTCCTATCCAGAAACTGCGAGTAAGTTCACGGCCTTCATCGAACAGGATCATGGCATAAAGAATACTGTAAACGGGTTCGAGATTATAGCTCAGTGTCATGGTAAATGTAGAGACTTTCTGCAGAGCTTTGAGCTGGAGCATGAACGCTCCGATGGTGAAAACCGAGGCCAAGGAGGACGAGGTAGAGAAAATCGCTCGTAGCAGGAATAATCGGGAGGTCGGGACGGAGCTGTATGACCAGCGGCATGATGGCTGTGATAGCCACTACTCCACCTGCTAATTCGCCATACAACATGGTGCTGCTGGAATGGCCATGACGACTCATGAGTACCTTGCTTCCGATGGAGAAAAATGCACAGGCAGCAGAAGATGCTACACCCAGCAGAATACCATAGCGATAATGCTCATCAAGCTGGAAGATAAGCAAGATGACAAGAACATGCAAGACGCTGAGTATTAACTCCGTCCATCGCGGTTTTGCTTTAGTAAGCAGTGGTTCAAGCAAGGCCGTAAAGAAACTGACCAGCGTGAGGCAGATGACTCCGATTGACACATTTGAGGCTTGAATACTGCCATAGAAAAACACCCAGTGAATAGCCAGCAAAACACCACATCCTGCAATCTCAGAAAAACGTTTGAAGGACAATTTATGAAACTGCTTCGTAAGGGCTAAAAGCGGCAACAGGATGGCTAGTGCAAACATCATACGATACCACACCAGCGGCAGTTCGGAGAGCGTAATCAGACGACCGAAAAGACCCGTGCCACCGGCTAAAAGGATGGCGATATGCAGACAAAGAAACGCTTGTTTCATAAAAAAAGGATGTAAAAGGGGTTACAAATAGTGTGCAAAGATAACGATAAATTGCTTACGATGGAATAAATTATCATGATTTTCGATGGGAAATTTGGCAAAGTGAAGAATATGGCTTATATTTGCGCAATAATAATTCAATACAATGTCAAAAATAGAATACCTTATTCGCATCAAAGTGCTCCTCATTAGCTGGATTCTCTGCGGACAGTTGCTGCATGCAGAGATCAGCGGTTTCTATCATCAGACACGACTAAACAAACTGTTTGGTGCAAGTGTAAATACACTGCTCGAAGATCATGAAGGCTATCTGTGGGTAGGCACCAGCAAGGGTCTCTATTGTTATGACGGGTATGAACTGTATCTGTCGAATCGCTGGCGGTTGGAGTCAGATAAACTCTATGTCTCTGGGCTACAGGAGGATGCCCGTCATAATCTTTGGGTCTTCACCTCAGGCGCTGACGATTACAAGCTTATCTCGCCTGAACGTAAGGGAATCGATGCCAATGCCTATCTAGAAGGGCTGGGATTGACTATAGGAGGACAGTATCTGATAAGTGTGGATAGCCGAGGGAACCTCTGGATTATTGACGAGACCAACATCAGTTACTATGATTATGAGAACTGTCAGAGCCAATCGTTCGCAACTGAAGGGATAGATATCACCAGCCTGAGGCGTGGGTCGGTAGCTACTACTGAGCGATGTTTCTACATGATTGACGGCATGGTATTGCGCAGCTTTGACCTGACCACCCATCGATGGCATGCCGAACAACTGGACATGAACCTCTCGATGCTGAATCTGCAGGGAACACCCTGGGCCAAAGAGCTCGATCTTTATGTGGATAGTGCCGGTAGCCTGTGGCTGTATTCGCTGTTTGGCGAGGAGATATTCCATCGGCCAGATGCCACTCAGCCCTGGCGACGTCTGACCTTACCTGCTGGAGACCGACTGGGACAGAATGCCATTCGTCGCATCGTAGAAGACAAAGGACATTGCTTCTGGATAGCAACCGATCATAGGGGGCTGTTCTGCTACGATCAAGTTTCAGATCATTTTACCAATTATCTTTACGAACCAGAAGATATCCGAAGTCTGGCTTCGAACAATGTCAATGCGCTATTTCTGGATAGGCACAATACGCTCTGGATAGGCTATTTCAAACATGGCATGTCGTACTGTCAGCCTGAAATGGATATGCTACGGCATAAGGCAGCGAATTGTGGCGATATTATATCACTCCTTGTGACTCAGGATGGCAGCCGATGGATAGGCACCGATGGCAATGGACTGTGGCAGGAGGATATTCAGGGCAGGCAAAATCAACACCCCCTCTTGCCTAAACTCACCATTTCGGACATAAAGCAAGACAGCAAGGGGAACCTGTGGATAGCGGCCTACGGACACGGATTGTACAGGTTGGACCGTAACACTCATGACTTGCGTCACTATGATGCCCAGTCAGGCAGCCTGCCCCACGATGCAGCCCAACGCCTCGCCATAGACGGTCAGGACAGGATATGGGTATGTTCATCACACGGTCCGTTCTACTGCCTCGATCCGCATACCGGACAATACGAGGTACGCCAGGATGATAGCGGGAATGACCTGCAGGGAGAGTCTTTGTGTTACGACAGAGCACACAATATGGTGGTGCTGGGCACCTTCTACGGCCTGTGGATAGAAGACCTCAGTAAGGGTAAGGGATTCCACATGCTGGGCACTCACAACGGACACCAGTCGCTGCATGCCTACCAACTGACCGACCTGCTGATTGATGATTACCTGGATTTGGTATGGATGGGTCATCACGAAGGCATCACGGTATGGGATGTGCAAGCCGACAGCCTCTACTTGATAGCCAAAGACGAGAAGATGAATGGTGTGGTGC
Organism: Bacteroidales bacterium; assembly: GCA_045640225.1. Classification (GTDB taxonomy): domain Bacteria; phylum Bacteroidota; class Bacteroidia; order Bacteroidales; family UBA3663; genus Liminaster. The sequence continues at coordinate 2,790 of JAZUEP010000061.1, forward strand.
AATCGCTACAGCTCGACCCTCAGCACAATGTATGGACAAGCACGAGCAACGGAGTGACGATGATACGTCCGATGCGCGATGCCGCAGGTGCATGGAGTTTTGAGACCCGCAACTTCCTGCCCGATGAGGATGTACAGAAGAATCAGTTCAACCGCCACGCGGGAACATCGACCCCAGACGGACTCATGATGTTTGGCGACCCGAGCGGCTATCTGGAGATAGATGTGCAGAAGATGCTGAAACAGGTGGAGAATGTTGTGGAGCCACGGTTTGCCTCAGTCTCGATAGGTGACAGTCTGCTGAATAGTGATCAACTGCTGCACCTGCATCGCTCAGACCTACCCCTGCGCATCTCCTTCTATACGGGCAATCCAAGAGATGCTCGCTTCGTTCGATTCGCATACCAACTGGTAGGCAGTAATCAGGAATGGATAGAGACCAATGACAATACGATCACTTTGCTTACCTTGCCCCTCTGGAAGAGCGAACTACAGCTGAAAGCGATGTCGCCCAGCGGACAGTGGAGCGAACCTGTCTCATTGTCATTCTACGTAGAGTCACCATGGTGGATGTCATGGTGGATGTTTATTATATACCTTTTAATTATGGCATCTGCTGTAGTGCTCCCTTTATTGCAGATGCGCCGCCGCCATCGTATCAAGGTATTAGCAGAACGCAAACAGATGATACACGAGCGTCAGGCGCGACTTGCCGAGATGAAACTACAGTTCTTTACCAACATAAGCCATGATCTGCGCACGCCACTTACTCTGATTATCTCTCCGCTTGAGCAACTGCTGAAAGAACCACTCGACGACCGCGTGTCGCGAATGCTGCAAACCATACACCGCAACGCGCAGGGGCTGATGTCGGAAATTACTACATTGCTTGACTTCCGCAAACTCGATATAGGAGCCGAAACCTTGCGTCTGAGCGAGTCGCGTGACCTGGCACGATTCCTGCGCGAAGAGTGCGCCCCATTCAACGAGCTGACCAGCCAACGACATCTTACTCTGCGACTGGAAGAACCCGTGAAACCCATCCTTGTCTCGATTGATGAAGACAAGATGCACAAAATTATATACAATCTGCTGAGCAACGCCTTCAAATATTCGCCTGACGGAGGCACGATCACCATCAGCCTGAACAGAAATGCTGATGGCAATCCTATGGTAAAAGTGGCAGATCAGGGATGTGGCGTGTCTGACCAAGAAAAACTCCGCATCTTCGACCTCTTCTATCAGAGTAAAGATGACACACCCCAACCAGGCAGCGGACTTGGTCTCTACATCGTACGTCAGTATGTAGAGCTTCACAACGGGAAACTGTGGGTAGAGGATAATACACCACAGGGTGCTGTCTTTTGCTTTACACTGGGCACCGGAGAAAAAGAAACCGCAAAACCCGTAGCAGAACCTATTTCAACTCCCGACTCAACAGGAAACGGAGACAAACACACGATTATGGTGGTAGATGACAATCATGACCTCTGTCACTTCATCAGAGATGGATTGAGCCGGGAATATAACGTGCTGTGTGCGTACG
>JAZUEP010000062.1:0-9027 GCA_045640225.1 Bacteroidales bacterium
TGGCCGCCACGTTCCGCGAGAAGGCTGGCAGCACGGTATGTAGCGAGCTATTAGGCCTGAACAAGCAGCGGGCCGACGGCACGATACCGGAGATTGTGATCTGCGCCACACCCGAAGCCCGCACGGACGAATACTACCGCAAACGCCCCTGCATCCGCATGGTCGAAACCGCCATTCGCATCTACATGGACTATCTGAGGTCAAGAACGGGCATTAACAACAAGGAATTAAGACGAATGTAAGGAATATCCTACCCTCCGATATTTCTTTTTCATTCCGTTCATTCCCTGCGCAATATTAATAACGTGGGAATTAACAACAAGGAATGAAGACGAATGTAAGGAAAACCCTACCCTCCGATATTTCATTTCATTCCTTTCATTCCCTGTTCTTTATAATCCTCCGTTTTTTTATCCGGTGTTACAAAGTATATGAAGCAAATTGGAATTATCATACTATTGTTGGCCGGGCCCCTGTTGGCCATGGCGAACATCACCCTACGCGGCCACGTGCGGAGCATGCTGACCCAGGAAGTGGTGCCCGATGCCGAAGTACGCGTGGAAGGACTCACCACCAGCGTCATCACGAACGAGGACGGATTCTTTGCCCTGAAGCTCGAGGCGATGCCCCGTAGCCTGGCCGTCTCGGCCCTCGGCCATAAGGACGGAACGGTGGACTGTACCTCGCTCGAGGACCCGCAGCAGGAGCTCAGCGTATGGCTCGAACCCGATGTGCACGTACTGAGCACGGTGACCATCTACTCGGCCGAAGACATCGTACGCAAGGCCCTCGGCAAGGTGGCCCAGAACTATGCCGGCACCACCGAACGTCTGGCCTGCTTCTATCGCGAGACGATCCGCAAGCAGAATCATTATGTAGGCATCAGCGAGGCCGTGATGGACGTCTACAAGACCGACTATTCGCATGGCGTGCTGCGCGACCGTGTGCAGATCAGCAAAGGCCGTTCGCTGATCAGCCAGCGAGCCAAGGACACCCTGTCGGTCAAGGTGATGGGCGGGCCTCAGGAGTCGGTACTGATTGACCTGGTGAAGAACCGCGACCTGCTGTTCTACGAGAACGACCTCTCGGCCTACCGCTACGAGATGGAGCCAGGCACCTCGATAGGCGGACGTCTGCAATACGTGATACGCTTCAGCCCCAAGGAGACGCGCGACTACGCCCTCTATTCCGGCACCATCTACGTCGATGCCGAACGCCTGGCCTTTACGCGCATCGAGACGTCGCTCGACATGAGCGACACCCAGAAGGCCACCGCCATGATGCTGATGAAGAAGCCCCGTGGCCTGCGCTTCAAGCCCCGCGCCCTCAACACCACCGTCAGCTACTACTACGACGGCACGTGCAGCCGCCTGGGCTATGTGCGCAACGTCTACCAGTTCAACTGCGACTGGCGCCGACGCCTGTTTGCCACCAGCTACCGTGCCGTATCCGAGATGGTAGTGACCGACTACCAGCCCTCCGAGCTGCCCAAGGGACACCGGAACATGTTCGGCCGATACGACCTGCTGAGTTCGGACGTGGCCGACTTCGACGACACCGAGTTCTGGAACGAATACAACATCATCGAACCTACCGAGAGCCTGGAACACGCCGTGAAGCGACTGAAGAAGAGAGCACAATGACAAAACAAAGGATATTAGGGACTTTAGGGATTTTGGGGATTTTAGGGACGTTACCTACGCCTTTCGAATCCTGAGTCCATTAACCGGAACTATCGTCCCTAATATCCCCAAAATCCCCAATATCCTTAATATCCCTTATGTTTCGCATTGCGAAACTCAAACAAAACTTATATGCCCATTCAATTCAAAGACAAGGTAGTAATAGTGACAGGCGGCGCACAAGGCATTGGCCGCTGTATTGCCGACGAGTTCGGCAAGGCCGGAGCGCAGGTCTGCGTGATCGACATCCAGCCGGGCCCGCATTATGTAGGCGACATCAGCCGCAAGGACGTGCTCGAGGCATTTGCCGCTCACGTCATCCAGACCTACGGCCGCGTGGACTGCATCGTTAACAACGCCCTGCCCATCATGCGCGGTATTGACCAATGTACGTACGAGGAGTTCGAGTATGCCCTGCGTGTAGGCGTCACGGCCCCGTTCTATCTGGTCAAGCTGCTGGCCGCGCATCTGACGCCAGGCGCATCGATCGTGAACATCTCGTCGTCGCGCGACAGGATGAGCATGCCACAGACCGAAAGCTACACGGCGGCCAAAGGCGGCATCGCAGCCCTCACCCACGCCCTGGCCGTCAGCCTGGCTGGCAAGGCAAGGGTCAACTCCATCTCGCCCGGATGGATCGACACGGCCTACACCGTATACCAGGGTCCCGATGCCACCCAGCAGCCCGCCCGACGCGTAGGCAATCCGCAGGACATCGCCCAGATGGTGCTCTACCTCTGCTCGGACAAGGCCGGATTCATCACCGGCGAGAACATCTGCATCGATGGCGGTATGACGCATCAGATGGTCTACCATGCCGAACATGGATGGACACTCGACGACAACAAGTGAAGCAACAACGAAACGTTATTAACAATTAACCCCAAAACAACAATGCAAGCATTCAATTACTATGCTCCGACACAGGTGGTGTTCGGACCAGAGACCGAGCTGCAGACAGGCAAGCTGGTCAAGAAGTATGGCGGTACGAAGGTACTGGTTCACTATGGCGGCAAGAGCGCCGAGCGTTCAGGTCTGCTCGACCGTGTATGCCAGTCGCTCGAGGCCGAGGGCATCAGCTACGTGAAGCTGGGCGGCGTAGTGCCTAACCCACGCGTCAGCAAGGTGCGCGAAGGCATCGAACTGTGCCGCAAGGAGGGCGTCGACTTCCTGCTGGCCGTCGGTGGCGGTTCGGTCATCGACTCGCTCAAGGCCATCAGCCTGGGCGTACCTTATCAGGGCGACGTATGGGACTTCTACACCCGCAAGTGCTTCGACACCGTCTGCCTGCCTCTCGGCTGCGTGCTGACCATCCCTGCTGCCGGCAGCGAGATGAGCAACGGCTCGGTAATCACCAACGACGAGGGCGGCCTCAAGAAGGACTACTGCATCGACGAGTTCCGCTGCAAGTTCGCCGTAATGAATCCTGTGCTCACCTATACCCTACCCGCCTGGCAGACCGCCTGTGGCGCCGTCGATATGGTGATGCACACCATGGAGCGCTACTTCAGCAAGGACGACGACATGGAGGTAACCGACAACATCGCCGAGGCCGTGATGCGTACGGCCATGGACAGCGTACACGTCGTGCTGCGCGAGCCTGAGAACTACCGCCACCGCGCACAGCTGATGTGGGCCGGTTCGCTGGCACACAACGACCTGACCGGCTGCGGCACGTCGGGCGACTGGGCTACCCACAACCTCGAGCACGAGCTGTCGGGCATGTTCGACGTTTCGCATGGCGCAGGTCTGGCCGCCGTATGGGGCAGCTGGGCTCGCTACGTCCTGAGCGAGAATCCTACCCGCTTCGCCCGTTTTGCCGTCAACGTACTGGGCGTCACCAACAACTTCAAGAACACCGAGGAGACCGCCCTGGCCGGCATTGCCCGCATGGAGGACTTCTACCGTTCGATCGGCATGCCAGTGAACATCCACGAGCTGATCGGCCGCGAGATCACCGATGCCGAGATCGAGGAGATGGCCGACAAGTGCAGCAACTACGGCAAGCAGACCGTCGGTTGCCTGAAGGTCCTCACCCGCGACGACATGGTCAACATCTACAAGATGGCGAAGTAAGCAGCGGCTGTGTCTTTTGACACAAAATATTAAATATTAAATCATAAATTATAATTTTACCCCCGTTACAAAGTGCTGTAGCGGGGGTAAATAATCTTCAATAATTATCATCTGCTGTGGCTTTGACACAGCCACTTGTTTTTACACGTGCTATCATTGCTCCTCAACGAGTTCGCACTTCCAGCCACGGAAGACGATAGCGAACTGATGGAGCGTCCAGCCCTGGCCAACGGCCTTCTGCTGCAGGCTGTGGGCAGCGGAATACTGTGCAAGCTGGTCGATGGCCTCCTTACGCTTCTGCTCAACCTCGGCATCCGACGATTCGTGCTTGCAATACTTCAGTTCGATGAGGAATGAGTGCTGGCATTCGCCGTTCCATGGCTCCATATAAAGGTCGGAGTAGCCATGATTCTCCTCTGGCTCGGTGGTGGTGATGAGGTAGCTGTTATTGCTGCCACCCAGCTTGGCAAGGAAGAAACCCTTGATGAAAGCTTCGGCCTTGGCATCGAAGTCGCGGTTGCTGCTATCGGTCGTAATCTGTTGGCAGATGTATTCGAGCATCGGACGGGCTGCGCCATCGTACACCAGTTTCTCGCCCAGCAGAGACATCTCGTAGGTATCGGTCTGCCAGTTGAGGAAGCGCTGATAGCAGTTCTCCATGTAATGGTAATACTGCTCATAGACCACCTGGTTCGGGATGACCAGACTTGGGCGATTGCGTTTGTCCACGCCGTAGGTCAGCAAGCCCATATAGAAGAGCATGCTGGGCAGATTCTCTACTTGCTGCAGCTCGTAAAGCGAGAATTCGGGCTTTATCTTGGTCGATATGCCACGGTTCTCGAAGATCTGCTGCATCAAGTGGCCTTTGCTGCCAAAGCTTTTGTCAATCTTCACCATCTTGCGCATCTTGTTGTAGTCAGAGCGCACGTTAGTGTCGATCATCTCCTCGGGGAACTTACCACGGCGAGAGATATACCATCTGAGGAAATAGAGCGTCATGTCGGAGTTGAACATACGTTGCTCGTCCAGACAGTCGGTAGCGAAACAGTTGTTGTTGTACCAAGGCTTCATCACCTCGATGAGCTCGTCAATCGAATGCTTGAATACACCAGTGGCATCGCGATAATAGGACAGCATCGCGCGAACTTCGTCTTCGGTGAAGCCTATCATCGCGTGATAATTAGGATCCAGCGACAAATTTCCGCCGATGTTGAACCCACTGGTCACATCGCTCAGCGTCAACGGGGTGACACCCGTGATGAACATACGCTCGACGGCAGCATCCAGGTCGGTCGTACCCTTCTTGAGAATATTGAAGAACAGGCGGAAGAAGCCTTCGCCATGCGTCAGGCTCATATAGTCGTCATCGCTGTCGGCCATCATCGTGTTGGCAAAGTTGTCGTACTCGTCGATGAGGAGATAGATGCGCTGGCGAGCCTCTTTGACTTGCGAAAATACAAAGTTCAAAGCCGTATCACATTCCTCGATCAGCGAAAGTCGTTCGAATGTGTCAGCGGGCAGTAAAGACGCGTAGTTTTTTACAAAACTCTGGAGCGTCTGCAATACCTCAGTATTGAACGATGCCTGGACCTTCTCCTTGATAGGGTTGACGGCGCTGAAGTTGAACTTTAGGACGAGATATTGATTATGCTCTGGGGTTGAATTATTATAGACATCCAATCCTCTGAACAATGCATCAAACTCCCCGGCATAGTTAACGTCATAATATGCCTGCAGCAAATTCAACATCAGACTCTTGCCGAAGCGGCGCGGACGAAGGAATAACACGAAGTTGCCCTCACGCTCCAGCATGGGGATGAAGCGCGTCTTGTCGACATAGTAATACCCTTTGCGGCGCATCACCGCAAAGTCCGTCTTTCCGTAGGGAATCATCAATGTTTCGTCATTCATAACGCGAGGATATTTCGGTTTTTCGGGTGCAAATATACGAAGTAAATTTGACAAATGCAAATCTAACGGTGAAAATCGGTCAAAATTTGATATTTTTACGCCATACAACAGCCATGTCTTTTGACACGAAATACTAAATATTAAAGCTAAATAACAAAATACTGTAGTTTTAAACGTACAGACCTACTGGAGTCAGCAACTACCCAGCAAATTGGGGTAGTTCAAAGTGATAACCTGCGTAGCTCATTGTTAACACTTAATTGTTAAATGTCAACTCAAAAAACTATTTTTTTATCCTTTCATTTTTACTTTCCAAAAAATTTCATTATATTTGCCAACGAAATAGCCACTTAACACCTTATATATGAATAGATCTTTATTCATGAGTAGCCTGCTGATGTGCTCTGGCATAGCCATGGCACAAAGCCAGAACACCGCCTTGATTCAGGAGACGATGCAAGAGCATCTAACTAAGGAACTACAGCGCCATGGTATCACCGAAGGCCGACCTTCTCGTCCGAGCAAGGACATGCCTATGATGGGCATTAAGGCGCCGGCACCGCTGGTTGACAAAGCGACTACCACGCTATTGTGCGACAGCATCGTCAGTTACAATACGGCAGAGGGACCTTTTACCAAACAAGTCAATACCTACAGAGCCGACGGCCGCTGCACTACCCGCTACATATACGCCTGGAGAAGCAACCATTGGCAACAACAAGATAGATATGATCTGGTCTACGACGAGAACGGCAACCTGGCAAGTGAAACCTACTTCTTCTGGTTCGACTCATGGGCCACAATCTGTAAGTACGAATACACCTACGACGAAAAGAATCGCCAGACCAGCTATGCCTCGTTTTATTCGATGGGCGACAAATGGATAGGTGAACAAAAGTTGGAATACACCTACGACGACAACGACTATCAGACCAGTTACGCCGTCTATAACTACGATACGGAAATCCACGATTGGGTTGGAAACTACAGGAACGATTACCTCTACGACGAACAAGGACGCACAATCTACTATGCTAAATACCACTGGCAAGATGGCGGATGGATCTGCTTATTAAAAACCGAGAACGCCTACAACGAGCAGAACCAGCAGACGCTCTATGTCGAATACAAATGGCAGGATGGGCAATGGATTGGCAAGTATAAGAGCGAGGTATTCTTCGACGAACTAGGCAACGAAACAAGCTCAGTAATCTATTATTGGGCAAATGGCGATTGGGCTATAGCGAGCAAGACCGAATCTACCTACGACTACAATGGTTGTCCTGTCGACTGCGTGACATACTACTCAATCGAAGGCGCATTGCAACCCTTCAATCGCACAGACTATACCTACGTGGAAGGCCTGATGGCAGAGATGGTTGGCTATGTTTACGAAAACGACGAATGGATGCCTACCTATAGGTACGAATATAACTACGATGCCTCTGGCTACCTGGTTCTGGAGTTTGACTATAATTACAATCGGCAGAAGAACGACTGGCAATGCAACTATAAGCAAGAATTCCTCAACGACGAACAGGGTCGCGCGCTGAGACAAGTCGTCTATCAATGGCAAGGCGGCCAATGGATAGGTCTCTCTTGGGATGAAAACACCTACGACAATGCTAACCGTCAGACAGGCTATACCCACTACAATTGGATCGACGGCAGTTGGGTAGGGTACTCGAAGTATGAATACAACTTCGACGACTATGGGAACCAGACCAGATACATCCAGTACACTTGGTACAACGGAGAATGGAAAAAGAGCCAGATCAATGAAGACTATTACAATGACTTGGGCACCATCCATACTGGTTCGGCATGCTATCAGATTTATGGCACCTACGAAGGCCCAATGACTTTTTCCGTCGACATTGCCGGCACCGAGTTAGCTTACAGCATCGACTACGATGGTCTTGTATTCACTGGCGAAGGTTTCAGGATTTCAGCTCTCTACGTCGACGAACCTAATAAATCACAGCGCCGCTGCATCTGGCAGAACGACGGCTCGCTTGACGACACCGATTATATCTACACCTACCGCTTCGGTTGTGAAGGCTATGAGGCAGCATGTACCGCAACCTTCAACGAGACGGATTGGGACCTGATCAAGCGAGGCCACCTCACGGCCCAGATCGAAACCATTGAGCCACACCTGGCCAAGATTTATTTATCCACAAGCAACGAATTGGCATCCATAGGTCCAATCTCCTACGGCAGCTACATGCTCACAGGCAACGACGTCGAGGTTATGGCGGGCAGCCAAAAGCACCTCCAAATCTACGATGAGCAGGGCAATCTCACTAACGACAACCGGTATAATTGGGACTGGCAGAACAACGACTGGAAGATCTGCGCTTACGACATCTACTATTATTCTATCCATGAGGTAGAAATCGAACAGATATACTCCGACCTGCATCCACTTCTTAGCAAGGAAATACGCAACGGACAGATTCGCATCGTTGTAGGCGACAAGACCTACAATCTACTGGGGCAAGAGATTGTGAAGTAATATCGTTGTAGCCAAAACGTCCCTCCGTTGACTATTTTACGCCATACAACGACCGACGAGGCGTCTGCTCGAATTGTGCAGGCGCCTCGTTGATTGTAAGGAGTGGGCGATCAGAACTCGGTGACGTTTCCGCCGCCAGTCGATCCGCTGCCACCGTTGGTGGAGCCACTTCCGGTGCCGTCCGAGGTAGCTCCGACGTTTGCGGAGCCATTACCGCCGTTGCCCGAGGTGCTGCCGCCGTTGGTGGAACCATTCCCTCCGTCGGTCGACGTGCCGCCGCCGTTGGCCGAGCCATTACCGGCGTCCGTGGTGCCGTCCTGCGGATTGTCCGAAGGCTCCTCGTCGCTGCCAGTCTCGCCCTGACGCTTGCGGCGCTGCAGGTAGCGGGTGCGGGCTTCGGCCAGCACAACGTTCAGGAGCTTGATGAACTGCTGACAGGCCTCGGCCTTCTCGCGGTTGCCCTCCACCACCGAGTTGGCAAGGTACTGCGTGGTGAAGCAGATGGTGGTGAACAGCTCGGTGAGCTCCTGACGAAGGCGGAGGGTCTTCTCGGTCTCGGCCTCAGCGCGCTCGTTTACGCGGTCCTGATACGCCTCGATGAAGGCATTGTTCGCCTGCTCAAGGCGGGTGATATCGCCCTCAATACCGAGCAATTCCACATCGTCGTCCTCCAGCTTGTCGTGCAAGTCGAACAAGAAACCTTGCAGCACGGCCGTCTTCTCCTGGTAAGGCATGGTCGGAACCTTGCCCGTGTACTTCGACAGCAGTTCGGTGCGCACCTTGTCGACAATCTTCAGCAGCGACGAGCCCTCCTCGAGGTATTCGATAGTCTGGAGCTTC
>JAZUEP010000063.1:0-75923 GCA_045640225.1 Bacteroidales bacterium
ACTATTCCTGTATTGTAAGATTTAAATCGTACTTTTGTAGACATAATTATTTTAAAGCGCCGCAAAGATACACATTTTTGCGGATATAAAAAAGTCCGAGCTTGTGAAAGTCCGGACTTTTAATTTAAATTAGCAAATGAGGCTGTGTCAGGGTATTTATACCTTTTGACACACCCTCTTAGCGGAGAAAGCCCTTCCCTCGGAGCGGGGAAGAGCAATCCGGAAGAAAAATGCCCTTCCGCGGAACGAGGAAGAGCATTCCGCAAGAAAAATGCGCTTCCTCGGAACGGGGAAGAGCAATCCGCGAGAAAAATGCGCTTCCGCGGAGCGGGGAAGAGCATTCCGCAAGAAAAATGCGCTTCCGCGAAACGGGGAAGAGCAATCCGCAAGAAAAATGCGCTTCCGCGGAACGAGGAAGAGCATTCTGCGAGAAAAATGCGCTTGCCCGCGGCGAGAAGGAAGAATGTTGGCGAAGATTCTTCCTTCTCCCCGTTGGCAAGGTGATTTGTATGAATATGGAGATGTTCCGGCATTTACGCAACGAAGAGCGAAAGCTGTAGGGAACTTTCCGGCATCCACAGCACGAAGACCAGAAGCTGTAGGGATCCTTCCTGCATTGACGGGAAGGACACCGGATGCCGGAGAGAGCCTTCCTGTATTCGCCGGACGAGCACCCGAAGCCGGAGAGGACTTTCCGGCATTCACGGAGAGGACATCGGAAGCTGCAGAAGTACTTCCGTCATCCACGGAGCAACCTTCGACGGCGTGGGAGCACCTTCCGGCATCCACGCGAGGCGCATCGGAAGCCGCGGAGGTCGTTCCGGCATTCGCGGAGCGGAGTCAGACGGTGACGGAAGGGTTACTGCTTTGCAGGATCGAGGCGCCAGACGTCGGCAGCGTCGCTCATGCTACGCTCGTTGCTGATCCACGAGGGGACGTTGGGATACGTGGTGCAGATATTGACACACTCCTCGCTCCAGGCTACGTTATCAGGACACGCGAACTTCTGCGCGATGGCCGAAGTGCTGATCTGATATACGGCTTCGCTGCCCTCGACGTAGATAGGGATGTTCTTGGCATTGGCCGTATTGTCGGACGAGTCGCAGTTCGTCACCTTGACCTTATAGAGCCAGACGGCCTTAGGATGGAGGATAGGCGTGAGCGAACCGTCGCCCAGCTTGGAGTGGATCTCGAAGCCGGCATCGGTCGTACCTACGCTGATAGGCATGGTTCCGCCGGCAGCCTGCAGCACGATGGTGGCATAGACACCGTCACCCTCGCGGAGGAACGAGACGTCGAACACCACGTCGTTGAAGTCCCAGTCGTACGAATGGCCGAGGTCCTCGCACATGACGCGGACGGTGACAGGATAGCCCTGGTGCGTACCGGGAGTGACCTTCACGACCCAGTCGCAGTAATAGCCGTCGCGGAACACCGAATTGCTCTCAAGGCTGCCGTTGCCTTCGTACTTGATGGACTCGTAGTCGAAGCCGACGTACCAGCCCTCGTAGTGATGGCCGTTGGACAGGGTGAACGAGAGGTACTGGATGGTGTAGAGGTCGTCCTGATAGGTATCGCTATGTGAGGCGCGATACGACCAGGCCTCGGTGCCCGAATTGCGGACGTACATCAGCGTCTTTGTGCGACCGTTGAAGTTGTTGACGTGCTCCCAGGTGCCGTCCATGGCCTCGTAGCCCAGCTGATCCATCTCGCCGGCCTTGATGACGTTGCGAGCATTGTAGCCGATGTACTGCACGAAGAATTCCTCCCAATGGATAGGGGTAGACGCAGGATTCTGAGTGGTCTTGAACCAGTTCATGACGTACTCCATCTCCTCGGTCGTGACGTCGCCCACAGGATTGCCGGCGTTGTTCGACAGCCAGTTCTTGTCCTCGTTAGGTGTGCCTTGGTTAGGGATCTGGCTGATGTTGACGGTCGTGGTCAGGTAGCCGTCCTGGTCGACGGTCTTCTGGCCATGGAAGTTGCCGTCGGCATCGGGATAACCGGGGATGTTGAGCTGATAGGTGTAGTACCACAGGTTGGAATTGGTATCGACGGTACGCGTAGGGGCGCTATAGTCGAGGATTGGCTGATCGACGAAACCCCAGCTATGGCCTTCCATCGGACGGCCGAAGGCGTTGACGAACTCACGGTTGTAGGCAATCTCGGCCGAAGTGAGCTCGACGGGCGAGTACTCCTGGCACGATGCCATGAGAAAGAGAAGAGTGATGGTTAGGTTTGAATAATTTTTCATATAGCAAGATACAGTCTGTAAATTAAAAATTAAAAATGAAAAATTAAAAATTGATACTTCAGTGGGACGAGCCTCTGGAACTAATTAAGAATTAAGACTTCAGTGGGACGAGCCTCTGGAGCTAATTAAGAATTAAGACCTCAGTGGGACGAGCCTCTGGAGCCAATTGGATTATAAATATATAAGCCTGGTTGCTTATACCGAAATAACGCTTAATTTCACCTCTTTGACGCAAAGCACAACGTAAGGTTTAATTTTCAGGGCGCAAAGATAGGATGATTCAGGGAAAAATGGATGATGAAGGGGCTTTTTTTGCCTGATTGAGCGGCAATTACGGCTGTATGGGGAGGTTTTGCTATGGTCAGCTTTCAATTATTCGCGGAGGAAGGGACGGAGAAGGCGGTTGTTGGCGCAGACAGAGCCAACGACGGAGGAGGAGGAAGGAAAGGCGGAAAAGGGAGAAAAAAAGAGGCTGTGCCATTGCTGACACAGCCCCCGTTATATTCGATGTTTGGTATTTCTTAGAATACGCCCTGAGCCATCATGGCCTTGGCGACTTTCATAAAGCCGGCGACGTTAGCGCCCTTCACGTAGTTGACGTAGCCGTCAGCCTCGGTACCGTACTTGACGCAGTTGTCATGGATGTTCTCCATGATCCAGAGGAGCTTGGCGTCAACCTCCTCGCTGGTCCATGAGAGACGCTGTGAGTTCTGAGCCATCTCGAGGCCAGATACTGATACACCACCGGCGTTCGAAGCCTTGCCTGGGCAGTACAGGATCTTAGCGTCCTGGAATACCTTGATAGCAGCAGGAGTGGTAGGCATGTTAGCACCCTCGGCAACAGCGATACAGCCGTTAGCTACGAGGCACTTAGCCTGCTCCTCGTTGAGCTCGTTCTGGGTAGCACATGGGAGAGCGATATCAACCTTCTCGCCCCAAGGCTTAGCACCCTCGACGTACTTAGCGTTAGGATACTCGTTGACATACTCCTTGATACGGCCACGCTGTACCTGCTTGAGGTCGAAGATGTAGTCGAGCTTAGCGCGATCGATGCCTTCTGGATCGTAGATGTAGCCGTCCGAGTCAGACATGGTCATTACCTGACCACCGAGCTGGAGGACCTTCTCAGCAGCATACTGAGCAACGTTGCCCGAACCAGAGATAGCTACCTTCTTGCCAGCGATCTCCTGACCCTTGGTCTTGAGCATAGCGCGGAGGAAGTAAACGGTGCCGTAACCGGTAGCCTCAGGACGGATGAGTGAGCCACCGAACTCGAGAGCCTTGCCGGTGAGGACGCCCTGGAACTGACGGCAGTACTTCTTGTAAGCGCCGAACATGTAGCCTACCTCGCGGCCACCTACGCCGATGTCGCCTGCAGGAACGTCGCAGTCAGGACCGATGTGACGATAGAGCTCGAGCATGAAGGCCTGGCAGAAGCGCATAACCTCAGCGCTTGACTTGCCACGTGGAGAGAAGTCTGAACCGCCCTTAGCGCCACCCATAGCGAGGGTAGTGAGCGAGTTCTTGAAGGTCTGCTCGAAAGCAAGGAACTTGAGGATACCCAGGTTGGCTGACTTGTGGAAACGGATACCTCCCTTGTATGGGCCGATAGCATTATTGTGCTGGATACGATAGCCCATGTTGGTCTGGATGTTGCCATTGTCGTCGAGCCAGGTTACACGGAAGGTGTAGATACGATCTGGAATGCAGAGGCGCTCGATGAGATTTACCTTATCAAACTCAGGGTGCTTGTTGTACTCCTCCTCGATGGTGCCGAGTACCTCTTCAACTGCCTGATGATACTCAGGCTCATTAGGGAATCTGCGCTTCAGATCCTCAAGAACTTTCTTTGCGTCCATAGTCTTACAGAATTTGGATGATTGTTACAATACCTTTTATATAATTAAAACTTGATTTGTCTTTTTGTCAGAAAGCAGGGAGAAAGGCTTGCTTTTTGTTGTTTGACGGTGCAAAGATACGACATTTTACTTAATCGACCAAATTTTTTCGGCAAAAAAATACATTTTCGCGGGAAATTATTGATTTTTGCTTATTTTTTCGCACAAAATATGCAATTTTGCAACATAAACGAAACAAATGCGGAATGCAAACAGCCTTCCCCCGACGTCGGAGGAAGGCTGCGCAATGGTTTGCAATACGGAAGGAGGCGCCTTAGCGGACTACCTTCTGGCCGTTGACGATACAGATGCCGTTAGCCGTAGCGGTGCGCTGTCCGAAGAGATTGTAGACAACTGCGCCCTCGGCTGCCGGAGCCTCGACCTGCTCGACCGAGACAGGCTCGACATACTCGACGGCTGGGCCGAAGCCACCGCGGCTGTTGGCCTTACGTACCAGCTGAGCGTCGGCAGGAATCTGACCCATGCAGATAACGCCATCGACGAGATAGAGCGCGTCGGCCTCAGGCTGAGCGAAGTCGGCCTCGGTAGGAACGACCTGAGCAGCGGTCTGGTCAGGAGCCCACTCGCCGTAGATGTTCTCGAGGGTGTACTGAGCAGCCTCGTCGTCGGTCATGACGGTCTCGTAGGTGAAGTTACCGGTGGTGTGGGTGAAGGTCATCTCGTTCGACTCAGGCGTGGTGATGTTGCCCTCGGCATCCATGGTCTGATACTCCTTGAAGCGATAAGCAGCTACGTTCATGCCGGCAGCGGTGAAGCGGCTGGCCACGAGCTTGCCGTCGAGGTCGACCGTACGGAGGTACTGAGCCTTAGACTCGCCGCCCCATGAGCGACCGAAGTTGAATGACTTGGAAAGCGTCTCGATCTGGCAATCGAGGAAGACGTAACCCCACTGGCAGATGGCCGAGGTGTAAGGAGCGCAGACGGTGCACTCGCCGCTCTCGACGTCGCGGGCACGGCTCTCGTTGACGAGCTTGACGCGGTTGTAGACCACATCGCCATCGCCGCAGAGGTAGTCGACGGTACCGTGGATCTCGCAATCCTCCCAGTAGAAGCGCGAAGCAGCGTTCGAATAGTAGGTATCCTGGTAAGAGAGCATGCGCACGTTCTTGGCGATGGTGTTCTTGCCCTTATCCTGCAGACAGACGGCACGACCGGCAGCACCGGTAGCGTAGTAGTCGAGTGCGTTCTGGATAGTCAGATCCTGGAGGTAGAGGCCGTCGGAGGTGTTGAGCAGGGTAGCGGTGGTGCCGATGCCCTCGTTCTCCTTGGCAGGAGCGTTGCGGATGATGGTACCCATCATCGACTCGCCGATGATCGAGATGTTGTTGCCAGAGATTGGAGTCAGAGCGGTCTCGCCCAGGTCGTAGACGCCATTTGGCAAGAAGATCTTGACATCGCCGCGGCCGTTGGCATCGCTGAGGGCGATGAGGAAGCTGCTGACGTCGCCAGGAGCAATGCTGTAGTAGCCGGTAGCCTCGTCGAACTCGATGAAGTCGACGACGTTGCTGACCTTGACGCTGTGGGTGTACGAACCGTTAGGGAAGGTGATTGAAAGCCACTGGGCAGGACCATCGTACTGGAAGGTGTACTCGGCGCCATCGGTATCGGCGTTGACCTTGAAGGTATCGTAGACAACACCATCCTCGCCCGTCACGGTAGCCTCAGAGGCAGCCGAGTAGACGCAATTGCTGAGCGAGACGTAAGCCTTGCCAGCCACATAGACGCGGATAGCTCCACCGTTGTTGACCTGCCAGCCGTGCTGACCATCGTGGAAGAAGCCGTCGATCTCGATAGCCTCATGATCCTCGACATAGAACGAAGGCTTGGTAAGGTCGTAGATGAAGCGCGAAGTGCTGGTTGGAACCTCGATAGCGGTAGCCTTAGCGTAGAGCTTGAGGTCGTCCTGAAGCATGGTACCCTCGGCAATCTTGACAGCGGTGGTCTGGGTAGAGTTGAACCAGCCGCGGAACTTCTGGCCCTCGTCGACGGTAACATCGGCCTCGCCATAGCTGAAGACGAGTGACGAACCGCCCTGGACGGTCTCCTGGCCGAGGAGAGTCTTGCCGTCGGTATCGTAATAGGTGACGTTGACCATAGGCAGGAGGTCGCAAGCCTCGGCGTAGAAGAATGGGATGTACTGAGCCGTGGTGATGGTGAGGGTCTGAGGATCCTCGCTGTTGTAGTACCAGGTGACGTACTTGTCGCACGACGTATTGGAATCGCAGCCCACGTTGCAGTCGATGGTAGCCAGCAGCTGGCCATCCTCGCCTACGACAGTAGCGCTGTTGCCGCTATACTGGCACGAGCCGAAGGTGAACTTGACAGGGCCGTCGCAAGGAACGGTGATGACGGTGGTGGTGTAGCCATGCTGGCCGTCGTGGAAGGCGCCCTCGACGGTAACGCCGACAGGCAGGACACCGCTGGCAGGCTCGGTTACGACGTATGGATCGGTGCGGAAGTCGAGCTTGAAGTCCTGGAAGGCGCGAACCTCGGCCTCGCCATTGACCTTACCGCTGATACGGACGTTGCCGATGGCCATCTTCTTGTTGTTGGCCACGGTGCTGATGTAGAAGCGGAGCGTGAAGGTGCGGCCACCCTCGGCATCGATAGCCTCGATATGGGTAAGCGGTGCGCTTGGGTTGGCATCGTTGTTGCGGCGGATCTGTGACTTAGGATCGTCGTAGTCGACAATAGGACCTTCGACACCGTCGACGGTGTAGCTCCATGAGAAGTAGGCATTGTCGGTACCCTCCTTGACAGCGTCGAACGCAACGCTGGTAGGCGTGAAGGTGAGACCCTTCTTGACCTTGACGGTATACTCGATCATATCGGTCTCGACGTAGCCGGCGTTGCCGGTGTTAGGACGATAGACGACGTATGGGCCTACGGTACCCTCGGCAGCGAGGTTGTACGAGTTAGGACCGCTGACCTCGAGGTCGGTGCCGACCGAATAGCCGGTGCTGGTGAGCGCCATGTTGAGGTCGTCGCTCACGACAGGATCCTTCTCGTCGCCCACAGCCCAGGTAAGGGTGAGCGGCACGTTGTCGTATTTATCGCCCTCTGGAGCCACATAATTGGCAGGCAGCACAGCCGTGAAGGTGCGATAGTACGAGCCATCACCGATGACGATCTCGCAGGCGTTGACATCGTCGGCCTCGGTATAGGTATAAACGGTCTCGGTGTTACCCTCGGCAGCATGGCCGTTGAAGGTAGTAGTGGTAGTAGCCTGATAAGACTCGACGGTGACGGTAGCATCCTTGGCCGATGGAATAGTGAGGCGGGTGCCGCCGTTGATCTGAGCCCAATCGCCCCAGTTGCCGTTGGCGATCTTGCCGGCCTCGACGTCGCAGTACATGGCTACATCCTGGATCTCGCCATCGACGTTGGCCTGAGCGACGTACCAGAAGTTCTTGCCCGTACCCTCGGCAGCGAGCGTAGGAGCGCCATGGTCGCGCTGGAA
This sequence comes from Bacteroidales bacterium, assembly GCA_045640225.1. Lineage (GTDB taxonomy): Bacteria > Bacteroidota > Bacteroidia > Bacteroidales > UBA3663 > Liminaster. The sequence continues at coordinate 7,634 of JAZUEP010000063.1, forward strand.
GTCCCAGACGATGGTCGTAGCGTTGTGGAGGACGCTGATGTCGTTGCCATTGGCCTTGAAGACAGGCGTCAGGGTGAGGTCGGTCTCGGGACGGATGATCTCGCCCGTCTTGTAGGTGGTCTTGCCGTCGTTCCAGCCGGTCAAGGTGAAGCCGGCCTTGTAGAGCGTAAAGTTAGGAGCGATGGCATAATCCTCCTGGAATCCAACCTCGGCAGCAGCAGGGACAGTACCCTCGGCGGTCTGGGTGCCGAGCGAATAGGTAACGGTGACGGTAGCTGGCAGCTCGTCGACCGACTCGACAGCCAGATAAGGCATATAGGTAGTACCCTTGACGGTGAGCGTGGTGGCGCCACCCTTATAATAGCCCTTGGCTACCTGCGAATGATCGTTCTTCCAGCACGAAGCCTGGGTATCGAATGTGCTTTCGTTACCCTCGGCATCGACCAGCGTAACGGTATGCGAACCGTACGAGCAGGCTCCGACCGTGACGAGCATCGGGCCATCGACCGGAAGGGTGAGAACTACGTTGGACGAACCGTGCTCGTTGTAGAACGAGCCAGTAAGATGAGCGACAGCCTCGGCAGCATCGGGAGCTACACGAGTGACGGTGCCATCGTCGGCCACAGCCAGGCCGTAGTCGAACTCGGTGCCCTGCGACTGGTGTTCGGCAGCCACGATCGAGCCGGCATCGTTGTTGAGGATAAGCTCGAACTTGACCGGCGCAGCCATAGCCGTTGCGGCCAGGAGCAGCGACAGCGACGAAGAAAGGAATCTCTTCATAAGCGTTGAGTGTTGATTTGAGTTGGTAAGAAAAAAGTGATGGTATAAAATTCAGTTTGCAGACCGCGGACACGACAACGGCACGCGGACCGGTAAAAACTCGGTGCAAATGTAGCGAAGAAAAACCAAAAGACAAAATATTTCGACACATTTTTAAATTTAAACATAAAAAATGATAAGAAAAAAGTGGAGTTGTCGATTTTTTGCGTATATTTGTGCCCGCAAACAATCCGCCTAACCGCTCCGAACGCAACGTATGGACCACAACATGCAACCCAAGAACTCGCTACTGTCGGCCGTCGCACAACGACTGCAGCAGATGCTGCATCACGAGACTGCGGCCGAGGCAGAACCGACGGCCGTACAGCGAACCGAGGCGAAACAGCGGGCAGTGGTGCAGACGATACAGCAAGCCAGGCCACAGGCAACAACCGCCGACAGCAGCAAACCCGCGCCGGGTGAAATGGCAGAAAGAATGCACAACTACGTAACCGAACACATAGCCGACACGGAACTGAACGTGACGAGCATGGCCAACGACCTGCACATCAGCCGCACGGCGCTGTATGCCGCCATGCACGAACACTACGCCATGACGCCCAGCAACTACATCACGCAGCGAAGGCTGGAATACGCGTGCCAGCTGCTGGCCATCGGCGTCAAGGCCAGTACCGTAGCGACTCGCTGCGGATACAGCGACCCGAAATACTTCGGCAAGACCTTCAAGAAACGCTATGGCGTACTGCCCAGCCGCTATACCCAACAGGGCGGAACGCCTGTGATAGACCTCTGAAGAAGAATAATCCTCCAACACCAAACACATCGACACTCAAATGCTCGACCTCTTCCCTACCCTGATATCGCAGAAACTCGGCATCGCCGAAGCCCAGGTCAAGGCCACCCTCGACCTGCTGGAGACCGGCTGCACGATTCCCTTCATCAGCCGCTACCGCAAGGAGGCGACCGGATCGCTGGACGAAGTGCAGATAGCCGCCATCAACGACCAGTACGAACGCCTCGGCGAACTGCAGAAACGCAAAGCCACAATCCTGGCCACCATCGACGAACAAGGCAAGCTGACCGACGCCCTGCAGCAGCGCATCGAGTCCTGCTGGGACGCGACGGCGCTGGAGGATATCTATCTGCCCTACAAGCCTAAGCGCAGGACTCGCGCCTCGATAGCCCGCGAGAAAGGACTGGAGCCATTGGCACAATACCTGATGTCGCAGGCCGGCGACCGCAACCAACGGCCGGCCACGCAGGCCGACGTAGACCACGAGCTGGCACAATACGTCAATCAGGAACTGGGCGTAACATCGGCCGACGACGCCATGAAGGGCGCGCAGGACATCATCGCCGAACTGATAGCCGAAGACGAACAGGCACGCAATACCGTGCGTCGCAACTTCCAGCACGATGCGATAATCACGTCGAAGAAGACGAAAGGCGATAAGGCTAAGGCCAAGGAAAGCAGCGAAGCCGACGAACAGGCTGCACAGAAGTTCCGCGACTACTTTGACTGGCACGAGCCCCTGAAGCGATGCGCCAGCCACCGCCTGCTGGCCATGCGCCGCGGCGAGGCCGAGGGATTCCTGCGACTGAGCATCACGGGCGACGAAGGCCTGTGCATCGACCGTCTGAACCGCATCTACGTGCAGAGCAACCGCTCGGCTGCCTCGCCCATCGTAACCGATGCCGTGACGGACTCGTTCAAACGTCTGCTGGCGCCCAGCATCGAGACGGAGTTCATGCAGAGTGCCAAACAAGCGGCCGACCAGGAGGCCATCCGCATCTTTGTGCGCAACCTCGAACAGCTGCTGATGTCGGCACCGTTAGGACAGAAACGCGTCCTGGCCCTCGACCCAGGCTTCCGCACGGGTTGCAAGCTGGTGATACTGGACAGCGAGGGCAACCTGCTGCATCACGACGTGATCTATCCGCATCCGCCGAAGAGTCAGTTTATTGACGCCATGCACAAGATGGAAGACCTGACCGCGAAGTATCAGATCGAAGCCATCTCGATAGGCAACGGAACCGCCTCGCGCGAAACGGAGGAGTTCGTCAAGGGACTGGAGCTGAAGATCCCTAATGGAGGACGACAAAATAGCGGCAACGATGAAGGCAAGCCGATACCAGTCTTTGTAGTCAGCGAGGACGGAGCCTCGATCTACTCGGCATCGAAGGTAGCACGCGAGGAATTTCCGAACGAAGACGTAACAGTACGTGGAGCCGTTTCGATAGGTCGGCGCCTGATGGATCCGCTGGCCGAGCTGGTAAAGATCGACCCGAACTCGATCGGCGTAGGACAATATCAGAAGGACGTAGACCAGAAGGAACTGAAGAAAAGCCTGGACCAGACAGTAGAGAGCTGCGTGAACAAAGTGGGCGTGAACGTCAACACCGCCTCGAAACATCTGCTGACCTACATCTCGGGACTTGGACCGCTGCTGGCTCAGAACATTGTGGACTACCGCGCCAAGCACGGAGCCTTCCGCTCGCGCCGCCAGCTGATGGACGTGCCACGCATGGGCCCGAAAGCCTACGAACAGGCAGCGGGCTTCCTGCGCATCAGCGACGGAGAGAATCCGCTGGACAACTCGGCCGTACACCCCGAGCGCTATGACATAGTAGAACGCATGGCGAAAGACGCCGGCTGCAAGGTATCAGACCTGATGGGTGAACGAGGCAAGGAACGTCGCGCTGCGATTGACCTGAAACGCTACGTGACCGACAACTGCGCAACGACTACGGCCGACAAGAGCCAACCGATCGGCATGGAGACCCTGACCGACATCATGAACGAGCTGGACAAGCCGGGCCGCGACCCAAGACAGCAACTCGAGGAATTTGCCTTCGCCGCCGAGGTGAAGACACTGGAGGACGTGCAAGAAGGCATGGTGCTGCCTGGCATCGTGACGAACATCACCAACTTCGGAGCATTCGTCGACGTCGGCGTGCATACACAAGGCCTGGTGCACGTCTCGGAAATGGCCAATCGCTTTGTAAAGGATCCGAACACCATCGTTTCGCTGCATCAGCATGTGATGGTACGCGTGAAGGAAATCGACCTTCGTCGAGGCAGATTATCACTCTCGATGAAAGGAATTGAACAAAAATGAAACAAAATCAAAATACGAATCTATCAATATTTGAACAAAACAATACTAAAATAGTGGAATATCGTACAGAATCGGCCATTTGAAAGGATTTTGATACAGTTTGAAAGAATTATTATTTTGGTTCCTGCAGAAACGCACTATCTTTGCAGCGTCAAAAAGGAACAAAGATTCTTTTGAGACCATCAAAATTGATTTCATAGCAAGGTTTAGTTATACATTCGATGTTTATTAATGGTATTAGTTTTATTCTAAGGTATAGATAGTGTTATTAAAAAAATGAACCGACCGGGAGGCCGGTTTATTTTTTGTATATACTCCAAAGCTGTTAAAAAACCTGATCGCGACACCAGGCAGAGAATCCCACACAGAAAACGAGCTTCGATGACGGAACTGAGATAAAAACCGCAAAGAAAGCCGCACCTAATATAATAAATAATGTGTATTTTGACGCGTGGCATGCGCAAAACTGGGTAATTTTAGATTTTCGGAGGGGAGAAAATACATTTTTGTGCGCCCTACTATGGGCGGAGCCAAAAATTATCTGTATCTTTGTCCCCTGAAAGACGAGACCGAATATTCCGCAAAAAAGTAAGATAAATCAAACATCAAGTTTATGAAGAAGCAACTCAAGAAAGTCCTCGTGCTCGGCTCCGGCGCCCTGAAGATCGGTCAGGCCGGCGAGTTCGACTACTCAGGTTCGCAGGCACTGAAAGCCCTGCGTGAAGAGGGCATCAGCTCAGTGCTGGTAAACCCAAACATCGCTACCATCCAGACTTCGGAAGGTATTGCCGACAAGGTTTACTTCCAGCCTATCACCCCCCACTTCATCACTGAGATCATCAAGAAGGAGCGTCCAGACGGCATCATGCTGGCCTGGGGCGGTCAGACAGGTCTGAACGTAGGCACCGCACTCTACCAGAACGGCGTATTGGCCGAGTATGGCGTAGAGGTTCTGGGCACCAGCGTTGAAGCCATCATGAACACCGAGGACCGTGACCTCTTCGTAAAGGAGCTGAACAAGGCCGACCTCAAGACCCCTGTATCGCAGGCTTGCGAGACCATGGAGGACGCTGTAGCCGCAGCCCGCAAGATCGGTTACCCAATCATGATCCGTTCGGCCTATGCACTGGGCGGTCTTGGTTCAGGCGTTTGTCCAACCGAGGAGAAGTTCAAGGAGATCGCCGAGTCGGCCTTCACCTTCGCTCCACAGGTACTGGTAGAAGAGAGCCTCAAGGGCTGGAAGGAAATTGAGTTCGAGGTAATCCGCGACGCCAACGACCACTGCTTCACCGTAGCCTCAATGGAGAACTTCGACCCACTGGGCATCCACACCGGCGAGTCGATCGTAGTAGCACCAACCTGCTCGCTCACCAAGGAGCAGGTAGAGTACCTGCAGGCCATCAGCCGCAAGTGCGTACGTCACCTGAACATCGTAGGCGAGTGCAACATCCAGTTCGCCTTCAACGCTGAGACCAACGACTATCGTATCATCGAGGTCAACGCACGTCTGTCGCGCTCATCAGCCCTTGCCTCGAAGGCAACCGGCTATCCGCTGGCTTACGTAGCTGCCAAGATCGCCCACGGCTATTCCCTCGACCAGATTGGCGAGATGGGTACGCCAAACTCAGCTTATGTAGCTCCATCGATTGACTACATGATCTGCAAGATCCCTCGTTGGGACCTCACCAAGTTTGCTGGCGTCAGCCGTCTGATCGGCTCGTCGATGAAGTCGGTAGGCGAGATCATGGCCATCGGTCGCTCGTTCGAGGAAATGATCCAGAAGGGTCTGCGTATGATCGGCCAGGGCATGCACGGTTTTGTAGGCAATGACCACACCAAGTTCACCAACCTCGACGAGGAACTGGCCAACCCAACCGACCTGCGCATCTTTGCCATCGCCCAGGCTCTGGAAGAGGGCTACACCATCGACCGCATCGAGGAGCTGACAAAGATTGACAAGTGGTTCCTCAGCCGCATGAAGCACATCGTAGACCTGAAGAACGAGCTTCTGCAGTACAACTCGCTGGCAGAGATCAGCGATGAGAAGATGCGCGAGGTAAAGGCCTGCGGCTTCTCGGACTTCCAGATTGCCCGCTTCGTCCTGAAGCCCGAAGGCTCGATGGAGAAGGCCAACCTCGAAGTTCGTCGCGCCCGCAAGCAGCGCGGCATCCTGCCTACCGTACGTCGTATCGAGACCGTAGGCGGCGAGCATCCAGAGCTGACCAACTATCTCTACTTCACTTACCTTGGCCAGGTAGAGCCTACCAATGCTGACGCCCTCACCACCGAGGAGTGGAAGCAGAACTGCCTGAAGCCGCAGGCTCACTCGATCGAATGGTACAAGAACGAGAAGTCGGTCATCGTGCTCGGTTCAGGCGCTTACCGCATCGGTTCGTCAGTAGAGTTCGACTGGTGCTCGGTCAATGCCATCAACACCGCTCGCAAGCAGGGCTACAAGTCGATCATGATCAACTACAATCCTGAGACCGTATCGACCGACTACGACATGTGCGACCGCCTCTACTTCGACGAGCTGTCGCTGGAGCGTGTGCTCGACGTCATCGACCTCGAGTCTCCACGCGGTGTCGTTGTCTCAGTGGGTGGTCAGATTCCTAACAACCTGGCCATGAAGCTGCATCGTCAGGGTGTACCTGTGCTGGGCACTTCGCCTGTCGACATCGACCGCGCAGAGAACCGCGACAAGTTCTCGGCAATGCTCGACAAGCTCGGTATCGACCAGCCAGCCTGGCAGGCGCTCACCTCGATGGAGGACATCAAGAGCTTCGTTGCCAAGGTAGGCTACCCTGTACTGGTACGTCCATCGTACGTGCTGTCAGGTGCTGCGATGAACGTCTGCTACGACGACGAGCAGTTGGAGCGCTTCCTCGGCATGGCTACCGAGGTCAGCAAGGACTTCCCTGTCGTTGTCAGCCAGTTCATGCAGGAGACCAAGGAGATTGAGTTCGACGCCGTAGCCGACAAGGGTGAGGTCGTTGAATACGCCATCTCGGAGCACGTTGAGTATGCTGGTGTTCACTCAGGCGACGCCACCATGGTATTCCCTGCTCAGAACATCTACTTCTCGACCGTACGCCAGATCAAGAAGATTGCCCGCCGCATTGCCGCCGAGCTCAACATTTCTGGTCCATTCAACATCCAGTTCCTGGCCAAGAATCGCGAGGTAAAGGTCATCGAGTGCAACCTGCGTGCTTCGCGCTCGTTCCCATTCGTTTCGAAGATCCTGAAGCGTAACTTCATCGAGACCGCCACGAAGATCATGCTCGACGTACCATACCAGCGTCCAGAGAAGTCAGAGTTCGACATCGACCGCATCGGCGTCAAGGCATCACAGTTCTCGTTCAACCGTCTGTCGAACGCCGACCCAGTCCTGGGCGTCGACATGAGCTCGACGGGCGAGGTAGGCTGTCTGGGCGACGACCTGAACGAGGCAATGCTCAACTCGCTGATCGCAACCGGCTACCGTCTGCCTAAGCAGGGTGGTGCCATCCTCCTGTCGAGCGGCGGCGCCAAGGGCAAGGTACAGCTGCTGGAGCCTGCACAGAACCTCGTGAAGTGCGGCTACAAGATCTACGCTACCGCAGGTACGGCCAAGTTCTTGTCGGAGAATGGCGTAGCCTGCGAGAAGGTAAGCTGGCCTGACGAGCAGGGCGAGAACAACGTCATCGACATGATGGCCAAGCATGCCTTCGAGCTCATCGTCAACATTCCAAAGAACCAGACCAAGCGCGAGCTGACCAACGGCTACCACATCCGCCGCAACGCCATCGATCACAACATCCCGCTGATGACCAATGCCCGTCTGGCACGCGCCTTCATCGAGGCCATCTGCGCACTGCGTCTTGAGGATATCAAGATCAAGAGTTGGCAGGAGTATAACGCCTGATACACCTTATATAATATATAATAAAGGTAGCCGCGGAAACTTCGGGTTCGGCGGCTACTTTGCCAAAAGGCAAGACTGAAGCAGAATAACTGTGGGCAAACCGAAGCTACAGATAGTCCCCAAACGGGGCAAGGCAGGCAAAAGCAAGAAACGCAACCTGCTGGGCAGCATTTCCATGTGGGCACTACGTTCCACGATGGCCGTGCTGACGGCAGTAGTGTGCCTGTTGCTGTTATTCTCGGCCTACAGCGAATGGATCAGTCCTGAGACCTGGATCATAGCGTCGTTTGCCGGCATCGCCTTTGGCGTACTGCTGGTACTGGCGCTGATATGGGGTATAGTCCTGGCATTGGTGCATCGCTGGCGAAGCCTGACGGTACTGGCCGTTGCCCTATTGCTGGTGGCTCCTACGGCATGGCGTTACAGTCCGCTGCATCTGACCGGCGATCCGGCCCCCTTGACACAAACCGAAGACGGACGAGACATCGAGCACATCGAGAGGATGAAAGTGATGACGTACAACACCTGCCTGATGGGCCATGCGCGGCTGAATGACAAGAAAACGGACATTCCGGTACTGGATGAAGTTTTGCGCTCGGGTGCCGACGTAGTCTGCCTGCAGGAATATAGTTATTCGGCCAGCAGCAAGGGACATAGCCTGGAAGAGCTGAGAGGACGACTGAAGGACGCCTACCCACACATGGACTTCACGCCCTACAGCTACAACCGGCGATCAGGTCTGGCCATCGCCTCGAAATATCCGATCACGAAGATAGACCGCATCGACCACCAGAAGAAAGGATACATTGCAGCCATGTACTACCAGCTGCAGACCGGTAGCCGGACGATAGGTGTAGTAAACATGCATCTGCACAGCAACAAACTGTCGAAGGAGGATCGCCTATTGTACGACGAGATGATCGGACACTTCGAGGCTGACAGCCTACAACGCATCCGCAAGGGACTCCTACACTCGCTGGCCGTAGCCTGGCGACAGAGAGCCAAAGAGGCCGAGATGATAGCCAAATACCTCGAAGACAATCATCCGACAGGCATGCCGCTGCTCGTATGCGGCGACATGAACGATACACCGGTAAGCTACTGCAACCACATGTTGCGACGCTGTGGCCTGACAGACACCTGGCAGGAGACGGGTATCGGTCCCGGCATTACCTACAGCGAGCACAGATTCTGGTTCCGCATCGACCACCTGTTGCACAGCAAAGGACTGCGCGCACTGAGCATGAACATCCGCAAGGACATCCGTCACTCGGATCATTTCCCCGTAGAAGCCATTTATCAAATATTACCCGAATGATATTCAATCCCTATCAGCTCAACACGCTGGACGGCAATCTCGCCACACAGGCCACACATCTGACGTGGGCCACGCCACAGTTGCAGGACAATGCAGCGGTGGTGGCACTGGTACTGCTCTTCATTGCGGCCGACGTGCTGGCATGGTGTCCGAAAGGCGTGATGCGTTACCAGCTGAGATGGATTACCGACACACGCAACGCCCGCACCTTTGAAGCCTCGGTAGTGATGTATCCCTGGCTGAAGCTGGTACTGGCCGCACAGCTGTTCATCTGTTTCGGGCTGGCCCTCTACTGCTGTATCGACAGCGCCCCGGGCATCCACCTGTCGAGCCTTGGCACAGAAGATCTGAAGCAGATAGGACGCTGCATCGGAGCGCTGCTGGGATGGTACGTGCTACAGAAGACATTCGTCAACTGGCTGTGTTACCTATTCGGACAAGACGAAAAACGCACCATCATCAACCGCTCGCATCTGGCCATCTTCCTGCTGCTGGCACCATTTGCCACGCTGGCGCTAGTGGGCATAATGGCAGGATTATTTTCGACAGGAACAGCACTCAATTTGCTTGCTGCACTCTTCATTTTATCGCAGATTTCTTTCATTTCCAATGGAATTAAGATTTTTTACGATGATTTTGGCTCGTTTTGCCTAATTTTTGCGTATCTTTGCGCACTCGAAATCGCCCCTTTGCTGATGCTTTGGACGTATTTCGGATAAAAATAAGCAAATACTGAAGCAAGAAAAAATGAGTTTAAAGCGCATACTGGTCTCGCAGCCGACCCCCTCGTGCCCCGAAAAGTCGCCTTACTTTGACCTGCAACGGAGGTTCGGTCTGGAACTCACCTTCAAACCCTTTATTCGCATCGAGACACTCTCGGCAGCTGAGTTCCGCTCGCTCAAGATCAGCATCCCTACGTATACGGCACTCGTCTTCACCTCGCGTACTTCGGTGGAGAACTTCTTCAAACTAGCCGAAGAGCTTCGCGCCAAGCCGAACGACGAAATGCAGTACTTCTGCCTCACAGAGGCTATCGCCCTGTACCTACAGAAGTTCATCAACTTCCGCAAGCGCAAGGTACATCACTCGAAGGTAGGAAAGATCGAGGATCTGGCCCTGGTGATGAAGAAACATAACACGGAGAAGTTCCTGATGCCAGTAGCCGAAGGCCACGACGATCCGTTGCCCTGCATGACAAAGGCAAAAGTAAAGCTGACCTATGCCGTCATGTACCGCACGGTCAGCACCGAATTCACGCCTGAAGAGATTGCTTCGTATGACATGCTCTGCTTCTTCACCCCTGCAGGCATTCAGTCGCTGTTCGACAACGATCCTGATTACGTACAGGATGACCAGCGCATCGGTCTATTCGGTCCGATGACGGCCAAAGCAGCCGAGGAACGCGGACTCCGTATCGATGCACAAGGCCCTACCCCCGAGCTCCCCTCGATGGCGGCTGTACTGCAGAAATACCTGAACGATAATAAATGAAACTATACACACTGCCCAAGACCGAAAGGCTTTACCTGAGGGAATCCATTGGCGAGCTGTTTGCCAAAGGGAAATCCTTTACGGCCTTTCCTTACAGGGTGGTGTATTTAGTTACTCCCCTAAAGGGAGAAGAACAGGAGAACAAATCCCAGAACGAACGGCAGGGACGCTGTGCCATCATGGCCGTGGCTCCCAAGAAGCGCTTCAAGCACGCCGTAGACCGCAACCACGTAAAGCGCCTGACGCGCGAGGCCTACCGATTGCAGAAGCTTCCGCTGATCGAAAAGCTCGAAGCAAGCGGAAAGCAGATGGAAGTGGCCTTCATCTATGTGGACAACAAGTTCATCTCGTTTGACGAGACGTATAAGACACTTGGTCGTGCTATAGCGAAACTGACCAAATACATCGGATGATGAAACGGATATTCATAAGCATGATTCGCTTCTACCAGCGATACATTTCGCCCCTGACACCACCGGCTTGCAGATATACCCCCACGTGTTCGCAATACACGCTGGAAGCAATACAGAAGTACGGTGCCATCAGGGGCTCGTGGTTGGGTCTCAAGCGCATCTGCCGCTGTCACCCATGGGGAGGATCAGGATACGATCCGGTGCCTTAACCCTGCTTGCAGGCCAAGATCTCGTCGATGGTGCAGGGCTTACGACGGCCCAGGTGGCGATGGCCTTCAGGAGTGACGAGATAGTCCTCCTCGTTACGCATTCCGCCGAAGTTACGCCAGTGGCGAAGCTCATCATAGCAAATGAAATCGGTGAAACGGCCTGCTGCCTGCCACTGATCAATCAGATCAGGAATAAAATAGATACCCGGCTCGACCGTGAAAACAAAACCAGGCTCCAACTCGCGGCCCAGACGAAGCGAGGCAAAGCCGAAGCGAGGATCCTTCTGCGCTCCGCGTGGATAACCTACATGAACCTCGCCATAATTCTCCATATCATGTACATCGAGGCCCATCATATGGCCTAAGCCGTGAGGCATGAACATGGCGACTGCACCGGCCTCAGCAGCCTCCATCGGATCGCCCTTCATGAGGCCGAGCTCCTTGAGTCCGGCAGCAATGTTGGCCCATGCCTGGACATGGCACTCGCGGTAGGTAATACCTGGACGAATCATGCGAGCTGCTTCCTGATAGGTATGGATGAGGATATCGTACACGGCACGCTGGCGATCGGTATAGCAAGCGCCGACAGGCATGGTGGTAGTAAGGTCGCCTGCATAATGCATCTCGTTCTCGGCACCAGCATCGAGCAGCAACATATCACCCTCCTCAAGACGATGGATGTAGCCATGATTATGAAGCGTCTCGCCATGACAGGTTGCGATGACAGGGAACGACAGGTAATAACCCTCACGCTGCGAAACCTCGCAGACAGCAGCGGCAATATCCTTCTCGTGCATGCCAGGCTGAATCATGCGGATGGCACGCTCGTGCATATTGACGGTGATATCGATTGACTTCTCAATCTCGGCAATTTCCTCAGCACTCTTATGGTTACGCATATCGGCCAAGGCATAGCATAGCTCGAGGCTGGGAGCAGCTACGTTCACACCCTGTACAAACGCCTGGGCAGGAGCGGTAGAAACCTTGGCACCCAACAGCTCCTGCAGCCACAGGATAGTATGGCCACGATAAGGAGGCACGAAATGAACAGGCTGGTGACGAGCGATAGCAGCAGCCACATAAGTGGAAAGCGCAGACACAGGCATCGTCTTCTGTACACCGACAGCCGCACACTTTTCGGCAATCGTAGGCTGGACGCCTGTCCAGATGATGTCATCAATCGTGAGTTCGTCACCGAAAACGATTGTCTCACCGGCCTCGACATCAATTACGGCAGCGAGACCCTCGTAGTCAAGGCCGAAGAGATAAAGGAAGGTAGAATCCTGGCGGAAGAGATAATTGTTGTCGGCGTAGTTATACGACGCTATCCCATTGCCCAGGAAGAGCAACAGGCCGCTCTGCATGGTCTGGGCCAACTGCTGACGGCGCTGGATATAGGTTTCTTTTGCAAACATATTTTAAAAGATATTAGGGTTCATAACAACCAATGGCGGGGGTAGAAGGCCGAACCTTACCATCGAGGTCAAAAGGCAGACGTGTAGCCGTACGGCCTTCGCCACGACCGATGCAAGGAGACTCGGACTGGAGATGCGGATCGCAGATATAGTTAGGCATATCTACAAGACGATACAATGGATCGTCAGTCCACAGCACGGAAATACAATCATCGTCGTCGTACCCCGATGAAGAATGAAGCAGACAATGATCGAAACGATAATTGTAGATGCTATCGAGAGGAGTACCAGAATCATCGACGAAACAGGTATAGCCATTGGCATCGACATTGGGATCGAAGTCAGAGTAGCCGTAGATGAGAGTGTTGGTGAAATTACAGCGATAGAGCGGACGCGGCATGCGCATCTCATCATCGGAGGTAGACTCGGATGGCACTACATCGTAATTCCGAAGCACGACATCGCATTGCGAGAAGGCTGCCCAATAGTTATAATTGGCCAGCGTACAATGCGTGACATCGTAAGCGCCACCAGCCAGTTCGAGGATGGCGCCAGCCGAGTTCATCAGCAACGAATTCTCGATAATCATGTTACTGTTGTGCGCAGCAATAAGCGAATAGTTGCTGTTGCGAATCGTAGAATGGCGGATGATGAGCTGCTGTGACTGATCGCCGAGGAAGTCGGGACCATAAGCAAAACGCTTAGGATCGCCAGTAGGGGCTGATTCGGCCGACTGTTCTGCAAGGAAAGACGTGTCGCAACTATCCTGCGACAAGACGATACCGGTAGTCATGCCTCGAATATCAGCATACTGCAAGAGGTTGCCGCTACTGCCCGAATAATAGTTGATGCCGCCCCACTGAGCCGACATATCGCGATAATAGAGATTGTCGAAGATCTTGTCAGTACGATCGCCTAAAAGCGTGACAGGCTGCTGCTGTGTGCCCTGTATCTTCAGACAACCGTACACCTCGATGGATGCATGATCGTGCAGATAGAGCGTGACGCCAGGATCAATGCTGAGCGTGACACCCTGAGGAATACAGAAAGCGCCATAGATAAGTTTGTCGAGACCACCAGTCTGCCAAAGGGTATCGGCACGAAGCGTGTCAGCATGTAGTTCCTCGACGTCGCGCGTAGTGACGGCCAAGCGGATACTGCGCGTCAATCCGTTACACTGGATATCGAGCCAATCCTCGCGCTCGACGTCGCGTTCCTCCTGACGACCAGCGAACGATGCCTCGACCAGTACGAAAAGAGAATCGCCACGAGCGATATGCAGATAATCCGGATTGAGGAACGATGTACCTGCCATGCCATCGACATTGATACGAAAGATGCTGGAATCGCCACCACGCAGACTGATGCCTTGCAGAACAATCTCGCCCTTGTTGCGATTATAAAGCATGAGTTTCTGGGTAGCAGTAGTATGACCGGTAAGCAAGACTCCCAGATGATAGGTATCAGCCGAAGTAGAATCGTTGAGCTCATACGAAGGCTGAGCGGCGGCATCGGACAAGATGTCGTCGCTACAAGCTACTACCGAACATAACAGTATCAGCAGGGAGATGATGCTCAACAGATGTTTCATGAGAACTTACAATATTGAAGATATTACGATGCAGAGAAATCACTTAGCGCTCACAACCAGCGTACTATATGAAGCCAATCGGGCACGATATTGCCGCAAGTGAAGATTCTCGGCATTGGCCGGACCTGCCGTAGGAGCCGGCGATCCATACTGGACTGCACCGAACTGCGACTGGCAGTCAGGGCAAACGGCGATGAACGGATCCTGCATGGTGATGGCCCGATGCGTTCCATGCTGATAACAGTAGGGACATGCCAAATCGTAGGCATAAAAAGCATCCTCGGTGACCGCGTGATAAAGAAGGAGGCCACATACGCCAATTACCTCGGACTGATGCAGATACTGATTGACCAGCACTACACCGGGCTGACTGTCAAGATTCGGAAGATCGGTCTGACCAAGTGCGGCATTGATGGTGCTGATGTTACAGGAATATCGCACATTATAGGCCGGCACAGGAGATTCGAACGACGTTCGTTCGGCACACGAAGCGAGAAACAATAATGCGCCGGCGAACTCAACGGACAAGAGCAGCGATCGCCTCATCGACCTTCTGGAAGTTAAAACCTGACAGGACCTCATCCATCAAGGCACGTACCTGTGCAGTACAGAGATTACCGACCGATCCTTCGTGGGTATGATGAACTTCCTTCACTGGCTCGAAACGGCCTGCTTCGATATCGAGACCTACCTTCTTGTAGGCATCGCGGAATGGCATACCCTCGGTGGCAAGACGATTGACCTCCTCGACCGAGAACATCAGATCGTAACGAGAATCGTCGAGGATGTGTTCGTTGACCGTAATATGCTCCATCATAAGAGTGACCATACGAAGGATATCCTTGAGCTCGTCGAACGTAGGCAGGAAAACCTCCTTGATGATCTGGAGATCGCGGAAGTACCCGGAAGGCAGATTGTTCGTGATCATCATCACCTGCTGCGGAACAGCCTGGATCTTATTACACTTGGCACGCGTAAGCTCGAATACGTCTGGATTCTTCTTGTGCGGCATGATGCTGGAACCGGTGGTAAATGCGTCATGCAACTTGATGAAACCGAAGTTCTGAGACGAGAACATGCAGGCATCGAAGGCCAGCTTTGCCACAGTGGCTGCAATACCGGCAAGGGCCTGTGCCACGACACGTTCGGTCTTGCCGCGTCCCATCTGAGCATAGACTACATTGTAAGCCATCGAATCGAAGCCCAGCAGATCGGTGGTCATCTGGCGATTCAGCGGGAACGAAGAGCCATAACCGGCGGCAGAACCCAGAGGATTGCGGTTGACGACCTTATAGGCAGACTGTAGTACCTGAAGATCGTCGACCAGGCTCTCGGCGTAAGCGCCGAACCAAAGGCCGAACGAAGAAGGCATTGCCACCTGCAGATGAGTATAGCCTGGCATAAGGACGTGCTTGTACTGCTCGCTCTGCTGCTGAAGCATGGCGAAAAGGCGTTCGGTAGCCGTTACGATTTCCTTGATTTCGTGTCGCATATAGAGCTTGAGATCGACAAGCACCTGATCATTGCGCGAACGGCCAGAATGAATCTTCTTGCCGATATCACCTAATCGACGAGTAAGCAGAAGTTCGACCTGTGAATGTACATCCTCGATACCCTCCTCGATTACAAAGCGGCCCTCGACGGCATCGCGATAGATATTCTTCATCTCGGCCAGCAAGACCTTCAGCTCGTCGGACGTAAGGAGGCCAATACTCTCGAGCATGGTGATGTGCGCCATGGAACCCAACACATCGAAGGGGGCAAGATAAAGGTCCATCTCGCGATCAAGACCTATGGTATAACGTTCGATATCCTTATCGACCTGAACGGATTTTTCCCAAAGTTTCATCTGAATATAAAAAATAATGGTGGCAAAAGACTCCAATCGCAAACGGATTGGAGTCTTTATGAGTTACAATTAGTGAGACTTAACGGCGGTGAGACTGAGGCTGATTGATCTTAGGCGACTGCTTGTTGCCACTGTTGTCGTGATAACGGCTGTCGTGGGTACGATCTTTCTGGTTGCCATTCTTGTAATAATTATCGCGCTGTGGCTTCTGGTTGCCAGATGAGCGCTGTACACGATTGGCGCCAAAGTCGTTTCGACCATAGTCGGCATGGCGGCTTGAACCATGGATCTTGTGATCGTTGCCATTGTAGATCTCGTGATGGGCATCATGATGAGCGGGCTTGCGGTTGGCGTAATAGCTGCCGTGGTTATGGGTGCGATTGTGACCACCGCGATACTCCTTCATGACATGAGGCGCATCATAATAATAGAACGAGGTGTTGCTATAGATTGTATAGATGCGGAATGCCCAGCGACGACCTGTGGTATAGACCGGACGATAGAAATAGTCACGTGCCATGAACTTGCGATACTGGCTGGCCGAGAGGACATAACGCATATCATCGTTGCGATCATCAAGGAGGGTGTAATAGCGGTCGACAGCGTCGATGTAACCATACACTACATCATCCATGATATAATTGATAGCGTAGATGAAATCGTAATTGATCTCGTAGCACTCCTCGTACTGCCAAGGTGCGAGGTCGAGCTCGTAAGCCATACGATCGCTCAGGAAGCGGGCGTTGTTGCGGATGTTGCTGTGTGACATTGCCTGCATATTGAGGATGCTGGCCAAAGCGATGAACAGGGTTAAAAACATCTTCTTCATAGTCGTGTTGTTTTTAGGGTTTGTAATCTGTTTCGTTTGTCTTTAAGACGCCACAGCAATCGCAAAGTTTAAGACCGGGAGCAAAAATCAATACGGAATCCGTACGAGCATATCTGCCAACTGGTCGGCGATACCATCGATCTTCTTGCCTACCATCGGCTTGAGGAAGAAGGGGATATCTACCTCAACCGTTACACGACAACGAGTCTCGTAGGGAGCATTGGGCAACAGCTGAATCCAGAGCGTCATCTCGACAGGCGACTGATCGGCAGCGAACTTGACGCACTTCATTGGTTCCTCACGCTCGACGATGCCAATACCGATCTGCATACCATTGACACGGAAGAGTGCCGTATCGCGAGTAAACGAGAAGTCGCTGAGCGTGAACTTGCCTCCACCCTGCTCGGCAATCTTGGCTTTGATCATAGCCTTCTGCTCAGCAGGCATATTGTCTTTCATGATCTGGAACTGTCCCAGATCACTGATTCGATTCCAGACCTGATACTGCGAGGCAGGAATGATCTTTACTTCGCTCTGATACTTGCTCATTTTCCCCACTCGCTTGGATTGGCACGCCACTGCTTGAGCACCTCGATGTCCTCAGCCTTGATGTAATTGAGTTCAGCAGCCTCGGCTACCAGCTCGGTGTAGTTCGAAAGTGTAATAAGTTCGACCTGAGCCTCCTCGAAAGCCTGCTGGGCCTGTGGGAACTGATAGGTGAAGATTGCGACCATACCGAGGACATTGACATTAGCCTGACGAAGTGCTGCCACGGCCTTGAGCGAAGACATACCGGTAGAGATCAGATCTTCAACGACAACGACGTTCCAGCCTTCCTGAATCTGACCTTCGATGAGGTTGCCCATACCATGATCCTTTGGAGCTGAACGGACATAGACGAAAGGCACGCCCAAAGCATCGGCTACAAGAGCGCCCTGAGCGATAGCTCCGGTAGCGACGCCTGCAATAGCATCGACCTTACCGCCATACTGACGCTGGATGGTATTGACCAAGCCGGTCTTGATGATGGTACGGATATCAGGGAATGCTAATGTCTTACGATTGTCGCAATAGATGGGCGAATGCCATCCGGAAGCCCATGTAAAAGGATTATTAGGTTGCAACTTGACAGCCTTGATGGCCATCAGCTTCTCAGCTACTAAGCGTTCGATTGATTTCATATCTGTAAAAATTTATTATTGTATTAAAATTGCTCGCGTGCGAATGCTGCAAATGTAATTGTTTTTTGCGACATGGCCCCTATCCAATAGGATAAAAATGAAAAAAAAGGGGCAAATAGGCTGAAAACCTTACGAAATGTCGCTATGACTTTGCAAAGGAAAGAGTGAGAACGCTGATACGGACACCCGGAACCGCAGCCAGCAACGCATCAGCTGCAGCCACGATTGTTGCTCCCGTAGTAAGTACATCGTCGACCAGCAGGACGTGTTTCGATGCCAAGCACTCGGGATGACGCACGGCGAATGTCCCGGATTCGTGGTGCAGACGCTCGCGACCCGACAGGCCGACCTGCGACGATGTATAACGCATCTTGCGCAGACAATCCGTACGCACTGGCAGATTCCAGGCCTGCGACAAAGCCTCGGCAATGGCTACTGTCTGGTTATAACCACGATGCAGCAGACGAAGCCAATGGACCGGAATAGGCAGAATAACATCGATGTCGTACGGCCAACCGGGATTGCCAGATGCCTGAGCCGCAAGCTCAAGTTCCTGCACGAACAAGCGAGTGACGTAAGTATTGTGCCACGGCTGATCGCTGAACTTTGACAACCGAATCACATTGCCGAAATCGCCGTTGCGAAGGTAGTAGCAGAACGACGTAGCGTGTTCGAGCGGGAAACGACCCAGCAGATGGTTTTCGACCTCGTTACCCGGAAGCTCGGCACGTACTCGTGGCAGTCGGCCGAGGCAACTCAGGCAAATAGCGCCCTCATCGGGCAACAAGGAACTGCCACAACAGGGACAATGGCGAGGGAGGAATAGTTCAATCATCGGATTCGGAATCGGTGCAACGCGACAAGGCTTTTGAAATAACGTTCGGTTCGAAACCGCGTTGAGCAGCAAATCGATAAAGGCGAGCTCGATCGTTAGGCGACAAAGGGAGCGCCATTCCCTTCAGGCGATGACGAAGAATGGCAAGACATTCCGATAGATAATCCTCGTCGTCAACGACTTCGGTAAGCGCATCATTGATCAAAGAATCAGCGATTTGCTTGGCCCGTAAGGCATAACGGATCTTGGTACGCCCCCAATGCTGGAAGCGATACTTGTCGTTGACAAAAGCCCTTGCATAACGGCTTTCGTCAATAAAATGTTCTTGTATCAACGTTGCCACCAGACGTTCGGCATCAGCCTCAGCAATCCCCCAGCCAAGAGCCTTAGACAGGATCTCGGACGGACAGCGCTCGCTTGTCGAACAGAGGGCAGCAGCACGATTTAATGCTTGTTCGTAAGTCAAAATTGTAATAGGTAAAAAACGGGTTAGAAACTAATGGATAATGCTTAACCGGACATGAACGAAGCCTTTACCATACGGTCTCGGCCGTTGACATCCTGCCGAAGCTCGACATCGTGAAATCCCATATCTCGAAGCAGATCGCAGACCTCCTGTCCATAGGCGGCATTAATCTCGAAATAAAGACTGCCGCCAGATACCAGATGACGAGTTGAAAACAGCGCTATCGCACGATAGAACAGCAACGGATCCTGATCGGGAACGAAGAGTGCCATCGATGGCTCGTGTTGTAAAACCAGATCGGACATCTCGGCAACCTCACGCTGACAGATATAGGGAGGATTGCTTACCACGACATCGAAAGACGGTGGAAAAGATTGTGGATAACCTGTTGATAATGGTTGTTGACAATCGTGTTGATCGGCAGAGGAGAAACCTGTTGATAATGGTTGACAACCCCTCGATTCAGAAGAGTTATCAACAGCCGAAAGTATATCGAACTGAGCGAATTGCACGTTATCAACACCCTGTTGAAAAGAATTCTTCCGAGCCACATCTAAAGCCGCTGTTGATAAATCGGCAGCAAACACCCGAGAATTGTTGATAAGTCGAGCCAGCGACAAGGCAATACAGCCAGATCCGGTTCCGACATCGAGGATATTCAATGCACGGGATTCCGATGTCCGACATCCCTCGTTCTCAATACGCGACATACAATCGGAAACTATCCAAGATACCAGCTCGGCTGTCTCAGGCCGCGGAATCAGCACATCAGGGGTGACCAAGAATCGCTCGCCACAGAAACGTTCATATCCCAATGCTTGCTGCATCGGGATTCCCTGTTCCATCTTGTCCGCTATCTGCAGCAGAATGGCAGACTGCTCTGACGGTAAAACATAGTCGGGATGAAGTATGCGATCCATACGCGAAAGAGCACACACTTCCTCGAGCATGACATCGATAATCGAACGCACTTCGCGCTCGTCATAGAGAGGCCTTCCCTGCGTGTCGCAAGCCTTACGTATGCTTGCGCGCAATATCTTTATTGTGTTTTGCATGGCGCAAAGTTAGCAATTTTTCGCGAAAAAATGGCATAAAAAGGTGTCATAAAATCTAAAAAAAGTTTCTTTTCACGCAAAAATCATCTAAAATAACATAATTATAAAGATAAAAACACACGACTTTGAAGAAAAATTACTAAATTTGCGCACGATTTTTTGGTATAAAAAAGACATATGAAACTATTTCGATATACATCTTTGCTGTTTTGCTCAGTGCTGCTGGCCTTGAGTCTGTCAGCCTGTCTGGGTTCAGGTAACGATGCTGAGACTGTTATCACGAATTACAACAATGCCATCGTGACCTCGTTCTCGCTCGAAGCCAACAACGACGTATGCAGCAATCTTACGAGCTATAAATTCACCATCGACAACCACGGATACAGCGACGAAGAGATACATAGCAAGTTCCCGAACGATGGTATCATCTTCAATCCTGATTCGCTCCCGGTGGGTGTTATTCCTGATTCGCTGAAGGTCAATCTTTCGTTCTCGTCGCCAGACAGCGTTTATTTCAAATTATACGACCCATGGGGCAAATTGGGGCAGTATGCAACCTTCTCGAAAGACTCTGCGCTCTATTTCGCATCCTATCCGGATTGCCGACTGACACTGGTTGCCAAGGGTGGCGTCCGCAAGACCTATCATATCAAGATTAACGTCCACAAGGTAAAAGGCGACACGATTCAGTGGCGTGATTTTACCGAGGAACTTTGGTCGGACTTGAATATCACCGACCAGCGAACCGATACGCTGAACGGACAGTATTGCTGGTATGTCGAGGAAGATGGCGTACGTACAAAGGTCAGCACATCGCCCACCGATGGCAACGTAAAGAACTGGCAGACGTTGACAGACGTCGAAGTTGAAGACGGAGATATCCTGGACCTCTCGACGCTCTACAACTGGCATAATTCGCTTTATGCCCTCGGCAAGAACAATGGCACACTGTATGCCACCGTTGACGGAGTTCATTGGACAGCGTCTTGCCCGGAACATAGTTTCGTAGCCGTTCTGGGCAATCAATGCAAGACACAGGATGTTTTCGGCACATGGAACTGCGACTCGCTCAACGCCATCATTCGCGTAGACGACAGATTGCATTTCGCAACTTCGGCCGATGCCAAGCAATGGAACCTCGAGCAAGAGATTCCGGCCAACTTCCCAATCAAAGGCTTTTCACGTCCGATCTATACCGAAGCTCGTAGCAAATATGGCAACCTGACTTCTCGACTGTACATCACAGGCGGCATCACGCAACAGGGACAGCTCGTGGCCGGCACATGGTCGTGCGACGGATGGAATGCAGACGAGAAGGGTGTAAACTGGGAATGGTTCGAACAGAACGAAATGCCAGCCATGTACGGAGCAACCGTAACCGAATACACTTTCGACCCTGCCAAGCCGAACAGTCTGTGGATTCTGCAGCCTGGCATTACGGCTACCGGCAATGTCGCCTCAAACACCTTCTTCGGCAAACTGCATTCCACCCTGTATTACAGCGAGGACCACGGTGTGAGCTGGCATAGACTGAGCCGTTACTACACCAAGTATGCCGATAACACTCCCGTTGGCGTGGTATCCTGCAACTCTGGTTTCTGCAGCGAGCAGGGTTATGTACTACGCTACTTCGGCGGACGTAACGACGACGGTTCCTTCAAGACTTCGGTCTGGGGCGGACAACTCAATTCACTTACCTTCGACCCTAAGAAGTAATGAAGCGATACCTGGTAGCATTCTGGTTGCTTGTATCAACCATAGTCGCAGCCACAGCTCAAGAAAAGGAATACCTCTACGAAATAGGTGGAGGAACCGGAATGAGTTGGGGGTATGGCGACGTGAATGCCACCAAGGCAATATATAGTCCGTCATCGTCGTTCAGCATTCTCTATCGCTACAATCTCAATCTGCGCTGGGCTTTAGCGGCCGAGCTGCAGAGTTCAGGATTAAGCGGAGACTCGAGGGACTTTGATTACGTCCTGCCCACCGGTGCCTATGACTTCAATCTACGATACTGGCAACTAGGCATCCGACCGGAAATACATTTCTGGAACTATGGCTGGGGTAGCGACTATCGCGAGAAGAAACGATATACTCCATTTCTGACTGCAGGTCTGACTGGAGGCGTCGTTACAGGGTTGGAAGACCAGACAGAGTTTACCATCGGTATTCCGATGGGTGTAGGATACAAGTTCAAGATGGCGCAACGCTGGAATGCACAGCTCACGGCTTTGTTCACCAAGACCTTCAGCGACAAGCTTGACGGATTATCCGACCCGGAAGGCATCAAGACACATGGCCTTGTCGGAAATGACTGGATGGCATCAATAACCCTGAGTGTGACCTTCGATTTCAAGGAACGTTGCATTGAATGCCACAACCAAAAGAATCAGGCAAGATAAGAACTATCACAACAAGAAAACAAACGATATAAAATAAAGACAAGAGATATGGCAAAACTGGAAGACATAGACAAGTCACGCACACCTAAATCGGTGGCTATCATTATGGATGGCAATGGTCGTTGGGCCAAGAATCAGGGCAAGGACCGCTCGGAAGGCCACAGCGTAGGCATCAAGGCTCTACACGACACGATCGAGGCCGCCAAGTGGGCTGGCGTAAAGTATCTGACGGTTTACGCCTTCTCGACCGAGAACTGGAATCGTCCGAAGAAGGAAGTCGACACACTGATGAACCTCATTGCCTATGCCCTCGAGCAGGAGACTCCTGGCATGATCAAGGAAGGCGTCCGACTGGACATGATAGGCGATACCAGCAAGATGCCACAGTTCGCCCTTGACAAATTGCGTTGGAGCATTGACCAGACCAAGGATTGCAAGGACATCACGATGGTACTATGCCTGAGCTACAGCAGTCGCTGGGAAATTACCGATGCCGTACGTCGACTGGCACAGCAATGTGCTGCCGGCGAAATCAAGCCAGAGGACATTGACGAAAAGATGGTAAGCCAGAGCCTCTGCTCGGCTACACATCTCCCCGACCCTGACCTTCTGATCCGTACCGGAGGCGAGAAGCGTATCTCGAACTACCTGCTCTGGCAGATCTCATACTCCGAGCTGTACTTTACCGATACGCTTTGGCCTGATTTCCGTCACGAGCAGCTGTATGATGCCATCGTCGACTATCAGACACGCGAACGTCGCTTCGGCAAGACCAGTGCCCAGGTTCAGGCTGAAGCTCAGGCCAAGACAGACGCCGAAGGCAACGCCTAAACGGTTACATCAATCCGCAAATATACATTATATATATTAATGACACGTAAAATATCGCTGCTACTCCTCATGACGCTGACCTTCATGGCCAGCCTCATGGCTCAGGAAATACCAGCAGACACCATCTTCAACCCCACGGTCAACCACACCTCGCAGACGGGCCGCAAATATACCATTCGCGGCATCGAAGTAACAGGTGCGGACAACTATGAGGACTATGTACTGATAGGATTCTCTGGTCTATCGGTAGGACAGACCATTACCGTACCTGGCGACGAAGTTACTACGGCCATCAAGCGTTTCTGGCGTCAAGGATTGTTCAGTGACGTCCGCATCACCCTCGAAAAAGTATACGAGAACGATTGCTGGATCAAGATTGCCCTTACTCCCCGTCCTCGTATTGCCAACATCGAATACGACGGCGTAAAGAAGTCCGAGCGTGAGGATCTGGACGTACAGATGGGTGTAGCCAAAGGTAGTCAGGTAACTCCTAACATCCTCGACCGCGCCAAAACGATTATCAAGCGCTACTACGATAGCAAAGGCTATCAGAATGCCGACGTCGAAATCTATCAGCAGGATGACACCCTGTTGCAGAACATGGTCAATCTTACCATCTATGTCGACAAGCACGAGAAGGTCAAGATCAAGAACCTTTACATCAATGGTCTCGAAACCTGGGATTCGATTGGTCATAAGAACCTGTTCCCTCTCAAGAAGGACTACATGACCTATCGTAAGGCCAATGCAGCACTGAAGAAGACCAATGCGGTGAACAAGTGGTATAACATGTTCCGTGCCAAGAAGTTTGTCCCCGACACCTACAAGGAGGACAAGCAGAATCTCATCAAGAAGTTCCAGGAGCTGGGCTATCGCGATGCACGTATCGTCAGCGACAAGCAGGAACGCTTTGACAACAGTCATATCGACCTAACCATCAATGTCGAAGAAGGTCCCCGTTACTATATCCGCAACATGTCAGTCGTTGGTAATACGGTATATCCTGAGGATGGCCTGCTTGCCGAACTCCGCTTGCAGCGCGGCGACGTCTACAACCAGACGAAGATCGACAAGCGCATCAATACCGACGAGGACGGCATCGGAACTGCGTACATGGACCAGGGTTATCTCTTCTTCCGCATGGAACCTATCGAGGTAAATATTGAGGGAGACTCCGTTGACCTTGAATTCCGTGTTACCGAAGGTCCTCCGGCTCACATCAACAAGGTCATCATCAATGGTAATGACCGTCTGTACGAACACGTAATCCGTCGCGAGCTGCGCACTCGTCCTGGCGAGCTGTTCTCAAAGACCGACCTTATCCGTTCCGCTCGCGAGCTTGCTCAGACCGGCCACTTCGATCCTGAGAAGATGAATCCACGTCCTGTACCTAACACCGAGGACGGAACCGTAGACATCATCTACGACCTCGAATCGAAGGCCAACGACCAGGTGGAATTCTCGCTGGGCTGGGGTTCAACAGGTCTGATCGGTCGTGTCTCGCTTAAGCTGACCAACATCTCGATGAAGGACTTGTTCCATCCATCGCGTTACCATGGAATCTATCCATCGGGCGAAGGCGAGACCTTCACACTCTCGATCCAGACCAATGCGCAGTATTATCAGTCGTATAGCCTGTCATATATCAACCCATGGTTCGGTGGCAAGCGACCGAATTCATTCAACCTCTCGGTCTATTATTCGCGCCAGTCGGACATCAACTCGAAGTACTATAGCCAGAATATGTATAACAACTACTATGGTTATGGTGGCTATCCTTATGGCGGTTACGGTGGCTATGGAGGTTACGGCGGATACGGCTATGGCTATGGCGGTTATGGCTATGGCTACGGTGGATACGGCAATCAGAACCTCTACGAGTACGCCATCGACCCTGACAAGTCAATCCAGATGATCGGTGCTTCGCTCGGCTTCGGAAAGCGTCTGTCATGGCCTGACGACTACTTCATGCTGCAGACCATGCTCAACTACCACGTCTACATCCTGAAGGATTGGCAGTACTTCCCGGTTTCGAACGGCACCTCGAACAGCCTCTCGCTCGAGGCCGTCCTGTCACGTTCGTCAATCGATAATCCGTACTATACACGTCGTGGTTCTACGTTCACGGTCGATGCCGAGGTGGCTCCCCCATACTCACTCTTCGAGGACAGCAAGAAACTTGCATCTACAGATAAATACTCTGCCGACAAGATGCGTTGGCTCGAGTTCTGGAAGGTCAAGTTCTCGACCAAGACCTACACCCCACTCACGTCAGGTCAGCGTACGCTCGTATTCCACACGCGTTCAGACTTCGGCTTCCTCGGACATTACAATCCGCACAAGCAGTCGCCATTCAACAGCTACTACATGGGTGGTGATGGCAACTCGTACTATTCGTCATCGTATATCACCGAGTACATTCCATTGCGTGGCTACGAGAACGGATCGCTCACCTCGACCTACTCGCAGACCAACGACGTAGCAACCTGTTACGCCCGACTGGTTGCCGAGCTCCGCTATCCATTCATGCTCGAGTCATCATCTACCATCTATGGTCTGGTCTTTGCCGAGGCCGGTAATGCGTGGACGGACATCAAGTACTTCAACCCATTCTCGCTGAAACGCTCTATGGGTGCAGGTGTCCGCATCTTCCTGCCAATGATCGGTATGCTCGGTATCGACTGGGGTTATGGCTTCGACAAGACCTTCGGCACGACCAGCAATTCTGGCTCGAACTTCCACTTTGTCATCGGACAGGAGTTCTAACCGAAGTTAAACCTCACAAGTACTCAAGGGTCTAAAACAATAAAAGAACTATTATACCTCGCAACTAAACTATCCATTAATAAACATCTTTAACTAAACAAAATCAAGCCCTATGAAAAAAATCTTATTCACCTGCCTGGTTGCCCTTATTGCCAGTGCCAATGCGTTCGCTCAGAAGTATGCCCTTATCGACATGGACTACATCCTGAAGCAGATTCCACAGTACGAGATGGCCAACGAACAGCTCAACCAGATCAGCAAGCGTTGGCAAACTGAAGTCGAGACACTTTCGGCCGAAGCAGAACAGCTCTACAAGCAGTATCAGGCCGATATGGTCTACCTCACCAAGGAGCAGCAGAATCAGCGCGAGACTGCCATTCTGGCCAAGGAGAAAGAGGTACAGGATCTGCGACTGAAGTATTTCGGTCCAGAAGGCGAGCTCTATCAGAAGCGCAACAGCCTGGTTGGTCATATCCAGGACGACATTTACGAAGCTGTCAAGGAAATTGCCGAGAAGAACAGCTTCTCAATGGTGATCGATCGTGCATCGGCCGAAAGCATCATCTATGCCAGCCCTAAGATCGATATCTCAAAGGAGGTGCTTCAGAAGATGGGTTATTAAGGCAACAGTATAAACCAGCTTGCCCAAAATTACAGAAACAAATTATAAAAAAAATAACTAACAAATCAAAAACATCAAAATGTTCAAGAAATTTATCGTAGCAGCCATCATTGCTGTTGCAAGCATCACATCGTATGCTCAGACCGCTCTCAAAATCGGAACCGTAAACCTCGACGAAGTTATGCAGGCAATGCCTGAGACTTCGGTCCTCGAGAAGGAGCTCTCAACCCGCACCCAGAATTTCCAGAATCAGGCTAAGACCATGCAGGACGAGTTCCAGAGCAAATATCAGGCTTACGTTGAGCAGCACGACTCACTCGACGAACTGACCCGTGGCGTCCGCGAGGACGAACTTCGCTCACTTCAGCAGCGTGCCGAGCAGTACCAGCAGATGAGCTATCAGCAGATTTCGCAGTACCGCGAGCAGCAGCTGGCCATGATTCAGGAGAAACTCTTCAAGGCAGTCAACACCGTCGGCGATCGCGAAAAGTATGTTGCTATCTTCCCAACTAACGAAGCTACCTACTTCTCTGCCGCTCTGACCACGGACGTTACCGCCCTTGTCAAGACCGAACTGGGAATTAAGTGATGAAACGTATACTGATACTGGGCATGCTGACCCTTGCAATCCTTTGCAACGTCAGCGCCCAGACTCCTACGCCACGATTCGGCAACATCGAGATGGAGGACATCTTCGCTCTGTTGCCCGAAAACAAAATGGTAGAGGACGAGTTGGCACAGCTCCAGGCTGCCTACGACGAAGAGATTCAGAAAATGGGCGAAGACTATCAGCTCAAGGTGAGCGATTTTGTAGCCGTACAACAAACGCTGGATCCTAACATTGCGGAAGCCCGTGCTCAGGAGATTGAGCAGCTGCAACAGCGCATCCAGCAATTCCGCAAGAAGGCAGCACAAAGCCTCCGCGAACAACGTCAGGCCAAGACCGCCCCTATCATCGAACGCGTATCGCAGGCCATCAAGGCCGTAGGCGAGCGTTATGGCTACACCTACATCTTCGACCTCAAGCAGGCTGGTATCCTCTACTTCTCGCCTGAGCAGTGCGACGACATCACGCCTCTGGTTCGCCTCGAACTAGGCCTGTAACACTCGACACCCTGAAACAGGCTTTCCTGACAACAGCAAACCGCCCTTTGATCATTGGACCAAAGGGCGGTTAATTTGTAGATTTCCTGTTATCGGAAAACTGACCGTTTGTTGATCTGATTACTCAGCAGCGGTGCAGCATGAATCAGCAACAGCGCAGCAAGAGTCAGCAGCAGCGCAGCATGAATCGCAGCAAGCAGCGAGGGTGTCAACTACCTCCTCAACGACTGCAGCAGCCTCCTCAACGGGAGCCTCAGCTGGCTTGTTAGAAGTGCAAGCTGCAAAGCAAGCAGCTACCATAACACCTGCGAAAAGAACCAATTTCTTCATTGTTGTAATAATTTAGTAAAAGTTTATTGTTTTAAATACCTTAAAGTCTCATGCACAACTTTTAGAACTCCGATGTGCGGTTGCGCCATCGATAACATTCTTTTTGTTTTTGCGGTGCAAAGGTAAGAACTTTTTACATTTGTTGAGCTTTTTTCTATATATTTCTTCATTTACGGACTCAAAAAAGCTACAAACCGCCCTATTTGCTAACCATAGATTAAAAAATACACATAATACTTCAAGCCCACTGAACCATGCACAATAAACTACGGATTTATACGTTATTATTATAGGTAAACGCTAATGCTGACAATAATCAATGAGCACTCTACATAGATATTCACGCCTGCTGATATTTGCCTTCTTTCTGGCACAGATATTCACGTTATCGGCCCAACGCCAGAAGATCCGCAACCTGCCCTACTACGACCAGCGCCTGCTGCATTGGGGCTTCTGTCTTGGCGCCAATACACCCGATATTACCTTCACACACAGTGGCAGTGAAGCAGGTGAAGGATGGTGGGCAACCTGTCCGAACGTGAATGCCGCCTTCTTTGTCGGATTGATGGGCGACCTGGCCATTACCGAGCACTTGAACTTTCGCTGCACGCCAATGCTTTATTTCCAGGAACGTGCGGTAGCCTTTGAACGCACTTTGCCTACCTTCGAGCGACAGCAAACCATGCAGCATCTCAAGACTACCTATCTCGAGATTCCGGTCAGCCTCAAGATCAGTACGCGCCGAATCAACAACTACCGTCCGTACCTTGTGGCAGGCTTACAAGCCGACATCGATATGGCGCACGAAAAAGAGACTCCTATCGTCTTCAATCGTTATGATCTGGGCGTTCATTTCGGAATGGGCTGCGACTTCTATCTCCCGTTCTTCAAGCTGGCACCTGAATTCCGCATCAATCTCGGCTTGCTCGATATGCTCGACCATAAAAGAACAGGCCTGCAGGATCAAACCATGATGCCATACACCAATGCGCTCCTATCGGCCCGCAACACCGGAATGTCGCTGATTTTCTGGTTCGAGTAAATAAGGATTAATCTTTGCGCGAAAGACGTAAACACCTAATGGCATGGCTGAGTCTTTGGCAGACACTCAGTCATTGCAATCGTATGGGTCGTGGTCATGATTGCAATACCAACCCTGTACACGATCGTCCTGACGAGCATATTTCTCCCAAGGAGCTACGTTGTCACGATGTTGCTGAGCACGCTGCTGGCGGTTGTTGTTGAAGAAGAATCCCATAGTCGTAATGTTTTATTGGTTTAACTTGGTGCAAAGATAGGGAGTTCTGAGCGAATGGCAAAATCTTGACAACGTTGTCACGTCATTGTTATAACAGAGACTTTATGCGGAAGTGAAGGGTACTCTACACTATGTTTTAGCCATAAAAATCGTGCAAATTCAAATATTTAAGACTATAAAATAAAAAAACTCATCAAAAATTTGGATATGCCAAATAAAACCTCTATCTTTGCACCGGAAAGTTAGTCGTAATGACTGTGATGTAATCGGTCTGTGCAGAAGTCCCCGCCTGCGAGGCATCACTCTTCGGAGTAAACATGGTCATACGTTTTTCTGGGGCAGAAACAAAGCATTTCACTTTTTGTGAGATGCTTTATTTTTTTCTTGTAGGCAAAGAGGTTCGATTGTCTCGTTCTCTTTCAACGCTGTAATACCATACTGAATTTTATCAAGTGTGCGATTTCGTACCCCAACGGTCAACTTGATTGTGCCAAGAAAAGTGTCATTGTATGACATCAGGATCATTTTGATTAACTTACTTTGATTTTTATTGTCACGTTTCGGGATATCAAGGGCTACTTGGACTGCACAAGACAATATCTCTTCCAACTTAAAGACAGCCAATGTAGATTTATAGCGTTTAGCAGCATGGCCAGCCGCCTCAACTACAGATTCCTTTCTTATAAGGATATCTGCATTTAGAGACTTATTATAAACCGACTTTTCCGGATGATCAGCTTTCCATTCTTGATAGAAATCATAGATAATTTGCTTCCTTTGTTTTATGGCCTCGGGAGATTCACCCATGGGAATGCCATTCTCATCATAAACCAAAGGTGTAGGTTCGTCTCCTGTATCATCCGTTGCGTCACGAACAATCTTACCTAGAGATTCCAGGTCAAATTCATAGTTCAAATCCCACTCTATATCGAGTAGTTCATATTCAAGAGCGTCTTCCATATTTACAATCATTTGGCAGCAAAGATAAATACTTTTTTTCATTCCACAATCAAATCACCCCGAAAAAGTACAAAGGATTGGACTTTTTCGGGGTGCATTATATCATCTTTGAGGTAGTATTACTCTCCCTCCGACGCTATTTCGATGACTGAATGTCTTTTTTGACAGAAGACGTGTTTTGTACCACAAACAGACAATCTCTCAACTTATCGTAGTACAAATAGCCGTCAACGTATTTTTGCTTGAACTGCAGAAGGAAGGAACGATGAACGACAGGTTCTGACATCTGACTGATTGGTACTATGAACAGTTCATCAGGATGAGACTCAGTACCGCCCACACCCAATGCCACGAACACAGAAGCTCCACGGTCTTTACCGAACTGAACATATCGGTCAATCTGCTCACTTCTTGCCCACGTTACAGTGCCATTGACAAAACTATTTCGCCATTTGCATTCCACACCCAACAGCCGGCTTTCTCCTCCCCCGACATTAAGCTTCAATACCAGATCTGGATTACAATTTGATTCGGGATAAACCCCATTGGAATACTTATCACCCTGCCACTCCAACAGTTCACGGAATTTGCTGTGTTGTTTGAAGCCAAATAGATCTACTATATGGCTCTCAAACTCCGTTCCTTTCTTGTCTTCATGGAATGTTGCATCGGAAGGGACTGGAATAACATCACTTGGTTTTTCGTCCAATGCTGCAAGCGGTTGTGTCGTAGATGGAGATTGCAGATCTTTCTCAATGCTTTTGCCTTTTGCTATCATCCACACGCCCAATAGCGACAAGCATATACCGCTAACAATCAACAAATATCCAATCATGCAAACTATTGTTATTTAATGGTTAATCTATTGGTCGAGGTCTCATAGAAGAACTTACCCTCCTTTGTTGTGACTTCATATTTGGACAACACAGATGTATAGATGTTAGCGTACGGACGTTCGTCTAATGGAACGACGTAAAGCTGCTCCGGATTACGAGGAGCGCCTCCAATCCCGACAACGATAAATACCTTAGCATTATTCTTCTTTTCGTAACTCTTCAGCACCTCAATCTTTTCTTCCTTACACCAATCGAGGCTTTCCTGAGGCATATCCTGGCGCCATACACATTCTACAGCAAATCGATAATCCTTACCACCTGCAGTAAGCTTGATATCCAGATCAGGCTTGGTTGCTGTGGAGCTATTGTCTGCACGAGAGAGCAGAGTCAGTGATTTGCGCGAAAAATCGAACTTCGAAATCACATACTCCTCAAAAGCCTGACCTTTCTGCACGTTGCTTTGACCACTGTTTATCGTTTTTGAGGATGTCTCATTCACCTTTATCTGTTTTGGTTCAGTGGATAAAGCCGCTGCTGTAGGTTTTGACGATTCCTTATCACTGTCTTCTGCATTGATCGCATAGAATCCGATTGCTGTAAGCACAATTCCAACGGATAATATTATGATGCCAATAGTATTCTGTTTCATCTTCTATTGTTCTTAGTTCTTACCTCTATTATATGAAATAGTCGAGTCATCAGCCGCCATGCTTCTTGACGAAGGCATGAGGCTCAGATCATAAAGCTTCGCAGGTGCATCTGAAGCGCCTTGCGATGAGTGTCCATTCGTAACGTAAAGCATCCTCGCTATATCAAGTACAGTTCGCGCACTGCTTGCCATTCATACCCAAGGCGCACAAGGCATCTTGAGTGGAATGATATTTGAGGTAGAAGACATTTGTTTCGTTGATTATGTTTATGTAGATACACTAACCATCTGATTAATTCTATTGTAACTGAATGGGATGGATTTATTAGCTTATATAGGTATTTATTCAGATTCTGTAATTCGTGAAGAAAGGATTTCTTTTACTCGGTTAAGAAGGGTTCGTGTGGGTTCAAACTTTTCCTCAATGTCTTGCTTTGTCGCTTTGAAAAAACAGTCATAGTCTGATTTTTCTCTCATGGTCTCCAATTGGGAATACAACTTGCCTTCGGCATCGGTTAGTTCACCCGTTATGACATAGTATTGACCAACAAGGCTTTTTATGCCATTATGTTTGTGCGAAGGATGTTGGTCCTGGATCAACAAGGCACGAAAAGCATTGACCATTGAGTAATATAGTCTATTAGCAGCCATTGACCATGCTTCTATTTGGCATGCTTTTTCTGCATCATCCCAACATTGGTCAGCCTTTTCGATGTATAGTTCAACCATCGCATTACGGTTATCAGATTCAAGGCTCATAAGATTGATATTTTATCTTTTTCTACGTTATTGTAAAATGGGCTGGAAACACGTTGTGCCCATTGCTCATAGGTATAGAGTATAGGACTTACATCTGCCTGGTTTTTCCATCCCCATAAAACAAAAGGATAGCAATATGCATCCTCATCTGATGAATTTACGGAACTCTTATTGACAAGGATAAGCAGATCCCAGTCAGAATCCTCGTTAGCTTCCCCTCTGGCCCGTGATCCATAAAGCCAAACCTTACTACCATCTGGCAGCACTTGTTTAGCCACATCACGGAATCCTTGAATAATATTTCCATTCATACTCTTCTAAAATTTAAGATAATATTCCCATATTGCGCCGCAAATATACATCTTTTTTTTCATTCCACAATCAAAACACCCCGAAAAAGTGCAGAGGATGGACTTTTTCGGGGTTCAATGATTGCATGATATCAAATTATGGAGTCTTCGGCATCACGTTGTCAGTCGCCCAGAGGGTCAATGCAGTACGGATCATTTTCGTCGAGCATGTGGTAGATCATTTCTTCATCCATAGCAGTAAGTATTAGTCGTTGCAGTCGTATGGACCATGGTCATGATTGCAGATCCATCCCTGTATGCGATCGTCCTCACGAGCATACTTCTCCCACGGAGCTACGTTGTCACGATGTTGCTGTGCGCGCTGCTGGCGATTGTTGTTGAAAAAGAATCCCATAGTCGTATTGTTTTATTGATTTAACTTGGTGCAAAGATAGGGAGTTTTGACGAGACAGCAAAACCTTGACAACGTTGTCACTTCAATTCAGCGCAAAACGGACTTGGAAAATGTAATTTATATATAGCAATCGCACCCGTAAGGAAATTTTTTTAGACGTTATAGTCAGGCTCATTCCCTGTTATGTGGAGATGCGGGTCGACCCGCATCTCCACATAACAGGGAATACGGTATTTTTACAAAATTGTTCATTTGGCAAATCAAAATTTAATGCGTATCTTTGCCGTGTGAAAAATCAAAAAATAACATTATGAACAAACTAAAAGAAATTTACCGCGAGTTAATCTCCGCAATTAAAGAGTCGAATCTGGTATCGTATGATACCGTTAAATTTGGTGTTCAAACAGGACGGTTATATCCTGCGAATTCTCCGAATGTTGGAATGATGGTTATCGGGCGATCTTGCAATGGTTGGACAGCTTACAGCGACGATGTCGATGTCCTGTTTGGCGAAGGCAAATCATCAATGTTTAGTACAGAACCTTTTAGCTTTTTAAAAGAGGATAATAACCAATACAATCCAAAGCGCTCAGCTTTCTGGAGAGTAGTAGAAGCTATTGCAGCGACGTTTTATGGCGAAAAACAATGGTCAGATTACATAGCGTGGAGTAACCTTTATAAAGTTTCACCAGAAGAAGGTAACCCCAACCGGACACTCGGCGGCCTTCAGTACAAGCATTGCGTAGAGATTCTACGATACGAAATAGAGATGCGGTCACCAAGCATCATTATTTTCCTCACAGGCGATGACTCTAAAGACTGGTTGACAGAAGATTTTATAAAGTCTGCATGTGGAGGTATCGTCCCATCCTCCTTCACGGAGATCAAATGGGACAAATTTCGGTTGCTTTATTCAAAAATCAGCAATGACAGAGCAATAATCATCACCGAACACCCCCAAGGGAAGAAGGAGCAACCTCATATTGAAGCTATAATAGATTGTATTCGAAAAGCTAACATCAATTTATATATTAATTCTCGCCACAAGTAAAATATTATGGCTTGATGACCGTATCATCAGCAATATGATGGATTAGCTGTTCTGTCGTGTCATAAACATAAGGCAAGGCTGTAACTGCTGTCGTAGAGACAATAATGTCATCATCAAGTGCAACGGAGAGTTTGGCTATCGTAGCTAGCGTGAGGTTGTGCGTTCCACTCAGCCATCGGCTTACTTCTGTTTCGGTTTTTCCGAGTCTTTTCGCCAATTCTTTTTGACTCATATTTTTTGTCTCTAGCAATTCATACACCCTATTGGCGATCTGCACAGACAGATCGACTTGTCGCCGAATCTCTGGTGTTGTTGCTTCGCGTATGCTTTGCATTATAGGATTGATCTTTGCCATAGTTTTTAATCATTAGTCATCTATTGTAAAAGAAAGGGGACCGATGAGATTAGTTCCTTGTATTGTAACTATCTGTTCTCTTTCTTGCTGCTTAATTACAATGTCTATCTTCTGAAGTGTTTGTACACATCGATTAAGGTGAGCATCTTCTTCGTAAGTTTTTGTTGTCTTTAGTCCACTATCTTTCTTTTCTAGACGATCAATTTCGTGTTCCAAACTAAAATTCTATTCCGCACTCGTATTTATACAAGTTCTCTGTGAACTCTTTTGAAAAAGATACAGATGCACCATCTCGTATCACTATCACGTAACTTTTAAACAATCCACCCCATTGAGACCAAAAACAATACGTAATCAACGCATGCATATTATCCATTATTCTCACACGAGGAAGGATTGAATCATCATTTAGGAACTTGCCGATTTCTGCTACTTTGATATTATAGAGCTTCGGCAAACTGGTTATGATAGTACGAGATCTATACATCGCATGCCAATCCAGCGGAAGAGAGTTTGGCAACTCATGTAATAACCATGCTTGCCAGATAGCAACTTCTGTAAATGGCATCTCAAGATAACCAAAGACAGATGGCAACAGTTCTCCAATATCATAAGGTATTTTACCCGATAAAATAGTTTCTCCATCAAATACCAGAGCCTCCTCTTTAGTCTCTGGGTTCTTCTTCTCTTTTGCTGTTTCTTTCCTTGCATAGAGACGAACCGAAGCGCCATAGAAATCACCGACCTTAACCCCATCAAGTATATAGCCATCTTTCAGTTTCAGGCTATCGAGAGATTCCATTACATCCTGAAGATTTTCAAAAGCACGATGTTCTTTAGAGCCAAATACAATCCTGAAATTAAGTGTACTAATCCAAAGAGGATCATATTTGTCAAAGACACATTTTTTTAATGTTATTGCTTTATAGTATGAGCTTTTCTCATCTATGTAGTTAACACCATCCGATCGTTGAGACAATGTAAAGCTTCTTTTACCGAGACTTGTTTCAATGCAAAAACCCCAATTATTCCCTACCCATACTAAAGATACATTCTTGAATGCACCACCTAAGAATGAACGCTTCAAGACACAGTACTCGAAAAAAGTCTTAACCTCAGCAATACCTCGAACTGTACACTTTTCTGAATTAACAGATAAAACTACATTTGGATTCAGGATGCTTTCTATCATCTCATACTTACCTGCCATAATAGCTTTGCCAAACCTGTCTGCAAGAAACAAATTGCGCATTTCCACCTTCTTGCCGTCATCTTTAGGGCCATAGATAGAGTCTTGACTAAAGTCATGTTGATACGGCATTGCATAACGAGGACTATCTACAAAGTTATCATATTCATCCCAGAAGGAAATATTCAGTACTCGTACCAATAGTTTGTGTTCTAATATCTGTTGGCCATATTTTGCCTGAAATTCCTCAGAAGAGATTCCTGGATTCACAAAAATATGAATCAAAGGACTATCTGTAGCCTCTAACATAGGAACTGCAAATTCAGCGATATAATCACCTATCATCAAATCTGAGTCAACAACTCTTCCCTCATAGTAATTACGAGCGAGTTCCCTATATATCGAAATTTTATCAACCTCTGACATAGGTTGATAATTGAGTCTTGGCTCACCATCTACAATATATAAGGTGTATCTATAGTCTGCTTCTATTGCTCTCATAAATGTTCATAGATTATTTCTCAAAAGTACCAGCCATTACCAATTTTGGAAAATCTTGTGGTACTATGCGAGGCAAATATACACATTTTTTTCATTTCTCAATCAAATCACCCCGAAAAAGTGAATGGGATGCGCTTTTTCGGGATGATATTATACGTTTTATTGAGGTTAACCCTCTTCTATGCTTGACTTAAATGAATGTGTCGGATATATAATTGAGGTCGATGACATTTGTTTCGTTGCTGATGTTATAATAGATGTACCAGCCATCAATATCGTGTCCTCTTTAAATCAATTTATGAGTCCACTTGAAAAAGTGCCATTTTTTGATAGCCCTTTTGGGAATCCTTTCTTTTTGTAAGCAATTTTCACAACAAAATACAGAATACAGACTGTTTCAAATAAAAACTATTCGATTTATTCTGAAAATTGACTGCAAGAAAGTATCGAACTATCATTTTGCAAGTATTTATTTAACGTCCGACTTTTTCAAGTGGACTCATTTATTCTTTTCTGGAGTTCTTTCTTTTACGATACCACGTGCAGACGCTACGATACTTACTGTCAATGAAGTCTGAGATTTCGAATGCTTCACCTTCTTTGTCTTTTTCTTTTAGCAGCTTGTCAACCCATTCTCCAAGCTTCTGTTGCTTTCCGTCAAATGCTTGAGCTCCATCTTCATAATACTCCTGCTGAACGAAATCGGCCATAAGCATGAGAAATGAATAAGCATTTTTTCCGTGTTCTTGGATATTACGTTTAATCATATTCTCCAATTTTCCAAGAGCTTCAATCAGCACATCAGCTTCTGGAGACAGGTCTCGGTTCGGTTTCTTGTAGTCCAATACTTTACAAGTCAAAGGCATCATATCCTCTTCGTCCACAAAGATTTCGCTGAGCTTTTGAATCTTTTCCATGAAAGTTGCTTCAATGTCGCGAATGAAGTCAAAATCCCCTTTGCCGAGATGTTTTTCTATTTTATCATGAATATCTGATAAAGGGTTGCCATTGTGATTCGCTTTCAGTTCTTGTGTCAAATCCGGTACAAGAATAGAGTAATTATATCTGTCTTTCACCCTATGGGCGAAACCAATCTGATAGCTCAGCGATGCAGTCTTGTTGTAGCTGTTTCTCATACGAATAAATGCTGACCACCCCTCGTTAGCTAGTGGCTGGAATCCATCAACCTTCCTAAAAATATCAATAAGACATGAACCTCTATTGTTAGACAAATAAACATCTTGAACCATGATATCCGAATCTTGTGCCAAATTGAAAAGCCTTTTAGCAATCCATCGTTGAAGATTGAATGCATCTTGATTTAAGACTAAGCAATACGTAGCTCCCACAATTGTAAAATAACTCTCTTTTTCGATATCAACGACGGCAGCATGTCTGAATGCGCGGCGTGCGTCAGCTAAGTATCCTCCACTGGTCTTTTCGAACGACCAATATGCAGGTAAAAGTTCTACTTCGAAAAATGCAGATTTCAGCTCTAAATTGTGTGGCATAATGTAATTGTATATTATTGGTTTAGCGAAGTTTTAAAATTCTTCCCATACTGATCTGCCGCATCGGTGAGTTTGTCATCGATGGGCAGATTCATATCACGCAGAGATTTCAGCGTGGTGTATAGTTCTTTGAGGGTTGCCATAGCTTTGACGTTTTATTCATCTCCCGCCATGCGGAACTCTAACTCATAATTTTTGATGAAGTCGGTTTCTTCTGGAGTGAGGCCATAAAGCGGACCAATGTAGTCGTCTATGCGATCGATGATGGCTTTTGACTTGACAATCTTGTATTCCTTGAATTCGGAAACATTGTATCTTGAATCTCCACTTGATTGCCTAACATTTGCATGTGCTTCGACATCATGTTGGTACTCATCGTAGAAATTGTTCAAAACATCGATTTGTTCATCGGTAAGATTTGGTATGGTAAATGATAGAAGTTCATCACTCTTCCAATCCAAATTATTTGAGATTATCTGATAATACCAAAAAGAAAGGTTGCTGCTGAGTATACATCCAATGGCATTAGCAAGTTTCTTTTCAAACAAGATTGCCTTCTCCTTGGTTGATCCTGTACTATAATTTGTTACAATTTTGAAGTACCTACCGCCTGTTGTTCTATAATAAATAGGATCACCATCTTCGCGGACATATGAGGAAAGCATTGTTTTGTTCCACACCTTGTCAAGAATACGCTTCTCAGTTTCTAATCCTATTTTAGGTATACGACCAAACAACTTCAAATGCCCTAACACATTTGTAAATTGCAAGGTATCAATCAGCGCTTGCAGATCAAAGTCACGCCCTTTCCTGTGCATCTTTGTGGAAAGAAGTTGCTTACAAGGTGTCTTTGTCTTCTGAAACATAAGAATTGAAGTATTCACAACTGCATTCTTGAAAACCGGTTGAGGACGCACTGAGTATGAAGAAATCTTAATGCCTCGGCAGTTTTCGAGCAGCAGTTTATGGACACCAGAAAGAGAGTCACTCGAAGTCAACGAGATAGGCACAATATAAGTCATGAATGCATCTTTGCGAAGGAGCCAGTAAGCCAATTCGATGAACATAGTATAAGAATCCATCGAACCTTTCTGTTTGCCTTTAATTGTTTTTGTCGTGTTATAGAACTTCTTCACTATGGCCTTATCATTTTCGCTTAACTTTGCTCCATACGGAGGATTGCCTATGACAATATCAAATCCATTTTTATCAGGATTAGTATTATCAAAAGCATCTGAGAACATCACCTTGTAGTCAAAGAAAGGCAAACTCAACTTCGCTCTTTCCGCAAGACTAATTGTTTCATCATTCAAAAGAGCACGAAGCTGTTCTCCGGTTACGAGTATGTCTCGAAGATTCCCTTTCAATTGAGACTTGAGTTCCACATCTGGCTTACCGAATAACTCAGTTTGGACAGAATCGCCACCTGCATTAATATCGGCAACAAGCTGAAGAGCCACAATGTTTAAGATGCAATGTTTGATATTGATAGAGCATTGTAGTTTATCATCTCCAGACAAATAGAAATATTGTTTTTGGAACTCACGCAGTTTTTGCTTTTCTTTACGAATAGCTTCAATCTTGCCATGGACTTGTCTGTCGCTGATATTTACATACTTTCCGTTAAAAGTCGTAAAGAGCGAATTTCCTTGCATAATCTTGTAATCAAGATTTGGTAGCACTTCTGGGGTTGCTTCGTCAACTACCAGTGTAAGCCAGAAACGAAGACGTGCAATATCAACAGCGCCTTTTTCAAGGTCAACGCCATAAATATTCTCTTGAATTATGTGACGCTTTATCTCTACCGAATTGTCGAAATTCTCAATAGCACCACGGCAGAAGAACAGCTCTTTGAGTAGCCCCATTGGGAAAGCGCCAGAACCGATAGCAGGGTCACAAATCTTTATGCTTGCCAATCGTCTGTCAACCTCTTCAATAATATCTGCAGGCAATACATTTATATTATAAGAGGTAACAAACTC
Source organism: Bacteroidales bacterium (assembly GCA_045640225.1). Classification (GTDB taxonomy): domain Bacteria; phylum Bacteroidota; class Bacteroidia; order Bacteroidales; family UBA3663; genus Liminaster. The sequence continues at coordinate 47,900 of JAZUEP010000063.1, forward strand.
ACGAATCTGCTCACGGTACTCTCGCGGGAAATCATTTTGTAAGTACGAGATAAGCGACTCCTTGCACATGTATCGTACAATCTCCTTCGGTGTGTAATATGCACCTTTGTCTTTGTTGTCTTCCAGCAGGTTTTCGAATATCTGTCCTAACATCTCAGGATCAATACCCACCTCGGCATCACTTGGATCATTCTCGTCGATGGTGAAGTTGTATTGATTGAACATCTTCAGCAATTCGCTGAAATACTCTTTCGGGAATACTGTACGTACCTCATCGTCCTCATCACGACCAAATAAGCCGCCATTGAGGTAAGGGATTCGCAGGACGCCATTATTCGGAAAATCCTTAATCTGAGTGTCGAAGATGTCACCGTTTGCGCTTCTGTCTGTATCAAGAGCTTCGTCAAATAGAGGCTCGAGTATTTCGTCGAGGAAGTTCTCCTGTTGTGCTTCTGTTGCCTGATGGAATAAGTTGTACATAAAGTTCTTGTCTCCATCATTCCAAGTCTTGCCAGGTTCCACGCCCATCCATCCTTTCTTTTGTAGGAAGTGCAGGAACACAATACGGCCAAGGAGCTTCTTTACATAATCGCGTACCCGCTTGTCGTCACGTCCGAAGTCTGCATACATTTGCGGATGAGGTTCGTGAAACACCTTTTCTTTCCAGCCGCCATCTTTCTTCACAAATTTCTTGCCAGTAATAAACATCACGAACTTCTCGTACTGATCCTTGTACTTCTTGAAGAACTCATCTGAGAGAGCCTCAACGTCGAAAGCCTTCACAATGTCGTCACGCTGCACATTACCTTTCTTGCCAAAAAGCTTCAAGAAGTTTTGTGCGGCGGTTCGACATGATTGACCTGGACCGAGAAGGAAAGTGTATCGTTTTGCTTCGGTAATGTTCTTATCGTCCTTCTGGCAGAACGAGAAACGCCAGTCGAGTTGCCAGTTATCCTTGTAGTGGAAGATGATGAAGGCAGAGGAATACGTGTTCATGATACGGCGAATGAGCTGCTGGATGCCCACACGATTGCGCTGCATCTGTACGCTGTCATTCACAGTTACGTCAAAGATGTCAATCGTAACATGACCAACGCTGACGGTACCATATTTGATAATATCTTTGATGCCAGTTCGTATAGCCATTCCCTGTAATTCCTCATCCTCGAGCACAGGCAGTTGCCACGCAGTTTCGTAATTCTCTTCGCCAAAGATAGGGAAAATAATGGTTTCGAGGAACGACTCCTCGCCTTGATACTCACTGCTGAGATACGCTTGTAGTTTTTGCTCGTCCATAGCTTAAGTTATTTGGCAAGCGCAAGGTACACCTCGGGTACGCCTGTCTGCTTAGTTTGTTCTGAAACGATATTGTCTAACTTTCGGGCAATGATGCCATCTATTTCCTCTTGCGTAAGGACAAAGAGAGACTGCTGATCATCGTACACCTCCCGACCAATGGCATTGATAGTTCGGATAATATCAGAATTTCCCTTGTTCACCATTTGGAAGGCTGCATCGAGGAGATTCTGTGAGTGCTGGCTCAACTGACCAGATTCACTCATCTTGACGATGACGCCCTTGGCGTTGGTTGCCGCCTTATCTTTCACCTTGTAGCTGTTGAGCTTTGCAAGGTGTTGGCCAACGGTGCGGATAGCGGTACGACATTTTTGCTCCCAATCAGATGGGAGGTCGATACGAGGAGCGTCAGGTGCGGTAATGAAGTTTGGATAGAAGTCAATACCGGTGACAATCTTGCCCTTTCCTTCTGCATCGACACGAACGAAGAGACCTTTCATCTTTGGAGTGCGCACCACAAAGTACGCAGCACCATCAGCAGTTGTTGTTGCAAGCTGAAGGTCATCCTCCTTCTGGCAGATAGCCTCGTAGCGCAGAGGATTCGCATCACGATACTTCTTCAACTGATGGATGTATTGCTCGTATGGTGACTCCTCGCCATTGACAATGCCGTTGAGGTCGTAGTGTTCCACAGTTTCGTCCTCGGTGAACACCTTGCTGTCCTCTCCGAAAAGTGTATGGAACGACTGAAGTTTGATGTGTGCTTTCTCTACCAATTGTATCTGCTGGTCTCCTTGGGCACTTGGCATGAAGTTATAAACGTAAACGTATGGCTCGCTGGAGCCGATGCGGTTCACGCGGCCGATGCGCTGCATCAGGCGTGTTGAGTTCCATGGGGTATCATAGTTCAGGATGCAGTTGGCGCGATGCAGGTTGATACCCTCGGCAAGTACCTCGGTGGTGATGATAATCTGATAGTCATTCTTCCACTCACCCTTGTAGTTGGCATCGAAGTTCTCTTGAATCTTCTGTTGCATCTCATCGCGATTAGCAGCTGTGATAGCCAGCGTCCTATTCTTGAATCCCTTATTTTCGCAGACACGCTTCAAGGTATTGACCGTATCAATCGCTTCGGAGAAGATAACAAGCTTCTGTGGACGGTTGCGTTCGGCGTTGAATAGTACAGGCTTCAATGCCTCCTTGAACTCATCGAGCTTAGGATCCTCCGAGTTCTTTGCCCAACGGTCATAGAGGTTGCAAATGAGCTCGTAATCAGTCTTCAGAAGTTCGATGTAGGCGGGATTGAAAGCGTCGCGAGTGTATTCGGCATTCTGCTCTTTTTCGTTCTTGCCCTTTTCTGTGAGCTTCTTGATACGGGCACGTATGTCATCGGCGCATTCGGCAAACGTCACCTTGTGTCCACGCTTCTCAGTCTTAGCCTTCTCGTCAAGTTCGGCATTCACGTCAAACTGCGGACAGATAAAGATGGCGTTGTTCTCCCACATGCGAATCATGTTGGCTGTGTAATTACGGAGATTGAGAAGTGACTGCGTGAAGGCGGAGAATGAACTTTCGAGCCGCTTTACAAGCAGAATCTGCATGATCTTGGCAAGCTGTTCGCCCACCTTCTCGGGGTCACGCGAACCACGACCCTGATACTTCTGTAGATCCTCAGGCTTAGTGAGATATTGGATGGCACGATAGCGGTAGTAGCAAAGGTAGTCGGAGTTGTTGAACTTGAAATCAGGCGTTGGCGAAATCAGGTTCATGGTGTCGGCAAAGAGCTGAGCCAGTTGGTCATCCATCTTGTACTTGAGGCTGTGGGGACCACTGATGGCTGGGAATACCAAATGCTGTTTCTCCATGTCTGCGGCATAGTACTTTTTGATGTCGGTACGAGTGCGACGAACCAGCATATCGCACAGAACGGCATCGCGTATGGTGGCAGAAATTTTCTTGAAGGCTTCGTTGATTTCCTCCAGACACTGTTCGTCCTCAGGTGTCTTGATGGGTTTTGCGGAAATTTCGCTTGCCTCCTTGCGGAGTGCGAGGTATTCGGCCATTATGCCAGAGAAGAACGCTTCAAGATTGCGACCGTCCACCTTTTCGAGGGTGCAGTACTGATGGTTGCGTTCGAAGAGGTAAATCTGATTCTTCAGGTCGTTTGGCGTATTGTTCTGTGGAGTAGCAGAGAGAAGACCGATGTAGGGATAGTTGCCCGTGCTGGCACCAATCTGAGCAATGAGGTCATCAAGGGCGTTGTACATCTGTGTGCCACTATTGCGGAACTTATGGCTCTCGTCAATGATGATAAGGCCGTAGTTGTGATACTCCAAATTGCCCTCAAACTCCCCGCTATCAGTATCCGCATCTTCGTCATCTTCTACGAGATTACCGATTGATCCTGTGGTGATAAAGTCGATGAGCGGTTCTATCTGATCATCGCTATCCTTATCAAATTCGCGAATGGTATCAACCCAAGCCTTCTTGATGGCAGGAGGCGTGACGATGAGCACTTTGCGTTCACGACCGTCATCTGGATAGTTGAGGAAATACTTTATGACGAGCGTACCCACGATGGTTTTGCCCAATCCTACTACATCGGCAAGCATAAAACCGCCATGTGCCTTCATGATGCCGAAGCATTGCTTCACGGCATCCATCTGGTATTCGAGTGGCGAGAAGTCCTTGGGCAGGTAGCTGGAGATGACCTGCGTGGTATCGACATCCAGAAGGTCACCAAACTTGTATTGCAGAAGTTTGAGGTAGAGTTCGTAGGGAGTGAGAGGTGCAGAGAGTTCCTTCTGCTTCTCTTTCTCTATCTTTTCGACAGGTTTAGAAGGCTGAAGTATTTGCTCCAGGAACTCTTGGGTCCAATCCTTTGAGAGAGCCCATTTCTCTTCGAACCATGTGATATGACCTTTTCTTGTAGGCTTCAATTCGGCATTGATCATGTATGGATCGTTCTCCAGCACATTCAATTCAGCGTTTCCTATCAGTCCTTTTTCGGTGAAGTTACTACTGCCTACGATTGCATACATAGGTTTGTCGTCATCGTCTGACGAGGTGAAGATATAGCATTTGCTGTGCAAGAACTGTTTCTCGCCAGTCTCATCATCTTCGAGAATGTGAATCTCGATTTTCGGTTTGTCTTCTTCATCGTACATTACCTCAGTTTTGCACACTAACGGAGCGTCATAATGATGTATGGCATCGTTGTCACAGAACTTCAGTAGCAGGTCAATGACGTTTCTGTACTCTTCCTTCAAGTTGTCGGCCAGATCATTGATACTTGTTTTGATGAAGTCTTGAGGATAGTTCTTGCTGTCCTTGAACTTTGGTTCCTTCAAGAGTTTGGCATAGACATACGGATCCTTGCCAATAAGCAACTTGAGTTTAGAATCAGGTCGCTGTAGGAAAGCCGTAAGCTCATCTACGACCAATGCCATACCTGGTATATCCCAATAGCCTGTGGCTATACGGATAGTGTTGATCTCTGGATTGGATATACACTCTTTGAATGCATTAACCATCAGCAGATTCTCACTGTTGTCAATTAGTGTTTTATTCATATAACAAAGATTAGATAATTCCAGCATCACGATGGAACTATCTAATCAATCTGCGTATGGCTTGTGTGTAATGGCTCGAAGCGGAAAGGACACAAAAAGAGTGTGAACCCTTCTTGTGGTATTCCGAGGCTAGCGTCCCTTCTGAACCTCATCCCCTACAAGAACAATGCTCACACCCAAAGGTGCAAGCATCAACTATTTTTGCAGGGGATGTTGGCTCAAAGGACGTTTGTCTATAAACGCCAAAGCCAACCATCATTGATGTGGTGTTATTCAGAATAATATTTGGGACGCTATTCGGAATACCACAATGATAGTCTGATGCTGTTGTATGTATTATGTCAGTTAGTTTGTCTCTGTGTCGGTTTGTGATTTGAGATTTTGAGATGTTTGTTATCGACGGCAAAAATACGGCTTTTTCGCGATATTACCAAATAAATAAGGCACGAAATGGTCGGAATGGCCGTTTTATCCGTATTTGAGCGCACAAAAGTGGCTATCTGATGCAAAAAATCGCGCACGAAATGACGATTTGATGCGAAACGGGCTCAAATATAAAAGAGGCATCGACCGCGCGAAAAAATTCAAAAAAACGGCCAAAACTCTCTCAAAAAGGCACCAACCCCGTTGGATAAGGGTGGTAGCACCCCGGCAGCCCCCCTTCGTCTCACTATTTCGGTCTTCTTCCTCCTACGACGACCAGCCCCTTCTCTTTTTCCTCGTTCTTCTCTCTTTACTCTCTTCCCTCTTACTTCGTTTAGTTAATAGTATGACATAATGAACCAATACATCAATCGTACAGGGCATGAAGATCGGTCTGGCTGAGGGTTTGGCCAGGACGGAGCGAGATGCATGGACGACGACGAGAATGGTGCTTGTAGATGATGTGCACGAAGCAATGGCGCAGGGAGGACTGCATGATGACATAGTCGTTGCAGCGACGCGAGAATCCTGCCGTGCCGATTACGATAGTGATACGTGGATCGACAGTGGTGGCATGGTTGAGGTCGTCGCAACGACGCTCAAGGGGATGCTGTATCACCTGGAGGTCGCCCGACTTCATTGCACTTTGCGTCATGCGGATTACGGTACGCGGACAGCGACCTGTTACTTCGGACAGATAGGGGACGGAAAGAACCTTACGGGCCGCATGAGATGCGTTACCCTTGAGGGGGCAACCCTTCGTTTGTAACTCGTCGGCTCGGCTCTTAGCGCTGATAGGTGCCAGCAGTAGCAGGTGGCGCATCTCCTTCTCGATAGCGGTGACGCGTATGTTGTGGTGTGTACGCAGTGTGACCTTGGCAGCTACCATACAGGGGCTGACGTAGCGTTGCTGATGGTGGCTGAAGGTTGCGGTATAGGTATAATGACGTTTATAGGACGTTGCTGTGATGTGGATGGTGCCATCGGGACGATAATCAACACGGAACAGGGCGTGACCACCCTTGATGGCATCGAGCAGCCGGAGTGCCTTGTAATGGCTGATGTGGAAGTCGTTGCGGAACTGATGAAGGCTCCGGAAGACATAACAGCTGCTGGGCGACCACGTCTTGATGGCTACGGACAATGCCACAAGGCTCCACCACAGTCCGTCGTGACGGGCCAATTGGAGGAGCTGCAGAGGCACATTGATGTGCGACTGCATAACGACTTTCGAGGCATCTTGAAGCATTGTAGGAGGTCAGTTAAAGGTGGTTTCGCCCTATTCGTTTTTGCGCTGCAAAGTTACGGATTTTTTTCGAAATTTCCAAATTTTTCAGACTCTTTTTTTACGCAAAAAAACGTTTTTTTTCGACAAAATTCCGTATCGGGAAATCTCAGATCTCGGAAGTGCATTCTGCCAGAAAAAAGGCCTTCCGAGATTTGTGGAAGCGTGTCTGGCCAGAAGAATACGCTCTATAAAAACGAGGAAGCATGTCTGGCCAGAAAAATGCGCTCTATAAAAACGAGGAAGCGTGTCTGGCCAGAAAAATGGACTATAACAAAACGAGGAAGAGCAATTCGCCAGAAAAATGCGCCATATAAAAACGGGGAAGAGCAGTTGGCAAAAAAAAAGCGCCTCCTCGCAGCGAGGAAGCGCAATCAGCGGACGGAATAGACTCCCTCGGAGCGAGGAGAGTCAAACTGATTATTTGACGGCCTTGAGAGCCTTGGCGAAGCGCTCGAGGAAGAGGTCGCACTCCTTCTGCGTGATGCAGAGCGGTGGCAGGATACGCAGGACGTTGGTACCGGCAGCACCGGTGAAGACGTGCTGCTCGAACAACAGATTGTTGCGCACTTCCTTGTATGGATGGTCGAACTCGATGCCGATCATCAGGCCACGGCCACGCAGTTCCTTCAGGCCAGGGATGTCCATTGCCTTGAGGCCGGCCATCAGGTACTCGCCCATCTTGGCAGCATTGTCAATGAGGCCTTCCTCCTTGATTACATCGAGCACGGTGCACGCCAGGGCGCAACCCAGATGATTGCCACCGAAGGTGGTTCCAAGCTGACCATAGATAGGCTGGAACATTGGCGAGATCAATACGCCGGCAAAAGGATAGCCATTGGCAATGCCCTTAGCCACGGTAATGATGTCAGGCTTGATTCCGTAGTACTGGTGCGCGAAGAACTTGCCCGAACGGCCGTAACCGGACTGAATCTCGTCCAGAATCAGCACTACGCCATTCTCCTGCGTCACCTGACGCAACTGCTGCATGAACTCGGTAGTAGGAATATGGATACCGCCTACGCCCGAGATGCCCTCGATGATGACAGCAGCGACATCACCGTTGGCAATCGAAGCCTTGATGCCCTCGATATCGCCCAGCTCGAAGAAGTCGACAGGGAAGGTCGAGTTGATCGGAGCCTGGATCTTAGGATTCTGTGTGACGTTTACGGCGGCAGAAGTACGGCCATGGAAGGCGTGTCCGAAGGCAATGATCTTCTTCTTGCCGGTATAGAACGAAGCCAGCTTCAAGGCATTCTCGTTGGCCTCGGCGCCCGAGTTGATCAGGAAGAGCTGATAATCGTCGTAACCGCAGATTGGGCCTAACTTCTCGGCCAGCTGGACCTGCAGCGGATTCTTGACCGCATTGCTGTAGAAGCTGAGCTTTGCAGCCTGCTCCTGCATGGTCTGCAGATACCTTGGATGTGCATGACCAATCGAGATTACTGCATGGCCACCATAGAAGTCAAGATACTCCTGACCCTTATCGTCGTAGACATAGGCACCCTTGCCATGATCGATGGTTACATCGAATAACGGATATACATCAAATAGTTTCATAAGTAGTAGCCCCTACCCCCTAACCCCTCCCCCGAACGGTGGAGGGGAGTAGATAGTATAATGGGCAAATATTTATTGGTTGTTAATATCGGTGAAGATGATATGCTGACGGATTGATCGCTTGACATCGTCGGTGTGATATAGGACTTCATCGTTCGTGAATCGCAGAACGCGATAACCCATTTGATTCAAGATGGCGGTTCGGCGCTCGTCATCTTCGCGTTGCTCTGGAGTCTCGTGATAGCCGCCATCCACTTCGATGACCAATTGCTCGTCAAGGCAAACAAAATCCGCAATGAATTCGCCTATGGCATGCTGTCTACGGAATTTGATGCCCAGACCTTTGCGTCGCAGTATCTGCCATAGCATGTCTTCGGCCAGCGTTGGATTCTTCCGATTCTCGTCGGCATATTCGCGCAACGTGCCATATAGCATCGGATCCGCCGTTTTATTCTGAGAAGAGAAGTCTTCCCTTTGCCTCTTGATCATGCATTATCCATTTTTTGGGGTGGCATCAAATACCTCTCTCGTCCTCAGAAGCATCCTACTCCCCTCCACCGCTCGGGGGAGGGGCTGGGGGTAGGGGCTTTAGAACGCTATCGCCTTCAGCTTGAGTCCTGTCTTCTCGTCCAGGCCGAACATGAGGTTCATATTCTGGACAGCCTGGCCTACGGCACCCTTCAGGAGGTTGTCGATCATCGAGGTGATGACAACCTTGCGGCCGAATACCTCGACGTGTACGAGTGCCTTGTTGGTACCAACGACTTGCTTGAGGTCGAGCGCAGAATCGCAATAATGGGTAAAGGCGGCATCCTTGTAGAAGTCCTTGTAGAGGGCTACTACCTCGTCCTTGCTCATCGCCTTGTCGAGCTTCACGACCTCGGTGCAGAAGATGCCACGAGCGAAGTCGCCACGATAAGGAATGAAATCGACGGTAATCGAGCCCCTCTCATTCTCCCCGAGGGGAGATGACTCTGTGGGATAACCCTCATTTAGCGTGTCAATGACGCGAGGACTTCCTTCTGGACGGAGCTCATTGAGCGTCTGGGTAATCTCATGGAGGTGCTGATGAGTAAAGAGCTTGTAGACGCTCATGTTATCATTGCGCCATGAGAAGTGAGTGGTTGCGCCAGGCTTCTGGCCTGCTCCGGTCGAACCGGTGATGGCATTGACTGCAATGTCGTTGGTCAGAAGGCCGACCTTGGCCAATGGCAGAAGACCCACCTGAATACAGGTAGCGAAACAACCAGGGTTGGCAAGATACTGACACTGCTTAATTGCCTCACGATGAATCTCTGGCAAGCCATAAACATACCGGGCTCCTTCATTTCCCCCAAGGGGGAAGGAGCCATCCCAATGACCAGGGCCAATACGGAAATCCTGTGCGAGGTCGATGATCTTGACATGAGCCGGAATCTGGTTCTCGGACGCGCTGGTCTCTCCCCCTTGGGGGAGATGGAGGGGGCCATGCTCCTTAAGGAAGGCCTCGCTCTTACCATGACCGAAGCAGAAGAAAATGACATCGACCTGATCGAATGGCATCTGATCGGTAAAGCAAAGCTCTGTATCACCCAGCAGGCCCTCGTGGACATCGGCCACACGATTGCCGGCATTCGACTCGCTGTTGGCGAATACGATTTCGACCTCAGGGTGATTAATCAAAATGCGGAGCAGCTCACCACCAGTGTAGCCAGCTGCTCCCAATATTCCTACTTTGACCATGTTTATTCGTTAGGAAGGATAAGTGCGCAAATGATGTAGAGCAGCAGACCGAATCCACCGAGGAGCACGCAGCAAAGCCAGATGATACGTACGATGGTAGAATCAAGGCCGAAGAACTTAGCCACACCGGCACAAACGCCGAAAAGCTTCTTGTCGGTCGTCGATTTTGTCAATTTATTTGCCATAGTTGTATTACTTTGTTTTAGTTATTAACGATCCTCCTCAGGATGAACAGAATAATAAGCACGGAGAGGAGTTGAGGTTACCTTGATGAAGCCCTTGGCGTCTTCAGAGGTCCAGGCCTTGGCTGTCTCGCCATACTCACCCAGCTTGTTGTGTACCAGGTCGTCAGGAGTGTCAGCACCAACAGTCTGGAAAGTATAAGGACGAAGCTCGAGGGTAACGGTACCGTTCACATTACGCTGGCTCGATTCGAGCATAGCCTCCATATCGGGCATCACAGGCTCGAGGTACTGGCTCTCGTGGAGGAACATGCCATACCAGTTCGATACCTGATCCTTCCAGTACTGCTGCCACTTCGACAGGGTGAACTTCTCGAGGAAACGATGTGCGGCGATGATCAGCATAGGAGCAGCAGCTTCGAAGCCCACACGTCCCTTGATACCGATAATGGTGTCGCCTACATGGCAGTCACGGCCAATGGCATAAGCCGCACCAATCTTCTCGACCTCCTGGATTGCCTTGATCTTGTCGTCGTATTCAACACCGTTCACCGAGCAGATTTCGCCCTTCTTGAACCCGATGGAAAGAATCTCTGGCTCGCTCTTGGTCGGATGCTTCAGGTAAGCGCTCTCTGGCAGACCCTGGGTAGAATCGAGGATCTCACCACCGCAGATCGAGGTACCCCAGAGACCTACATTGTACGAATACTTGAGCTTGGTGAAGTCAGCGAAATAACCATTGGCATTGAGGTAGTCTACCTCTTCCTGACGCGAAAGGTTGCGATCGCGGGTCAACGTGATGATCTCGACGCCTGGAGCCATAACGAGGAAGGTCATATCGAAACGGATCTGGTCATTGCCGGCACCGGTCGAACCGTGAGCGATGGCATCAGCGCCAATCTCCTTAGCATAGCGTGCGATAGCCAGAGCCTGGAAGATACGCTCTGACGACACAGAGATCGGATAGCAATTGTTACGCAATACGTTGCCATACACCATGTAACGCAGCGACTTGTCGTAGTACTCCTTGGTAACATCAAGGGTTACGTACTTCACAGCGCCCAGCTTATAGGCGTTTTCCTCGTTGGTCTTGAGTTGCTCCTCGCTGAAGCCGCCGGTGTTGGCACAAGCGGCATACACCTCGTATCCCATCTCCTTGGTGAGATACATCACATTATAACTGGTATCCAGACCGCCACTGAAGGCGACTACTACTTTTTTTGCCATAAGTAATTCGTAATTTGTAATTCGTAATTATTCTAATCAAATCTTATCCAGATCCTCGAGCTGCTCATCCGGATGTTCTGCCGGATCGTACAGCATTGCGGTACAGATGCAACGCTTGAAATCCGTACGGGTCAGGACATCGTAGTTGACGCAAGACTGGCAGCCGCGCCAGAAGGCAGGATCGTCGGTCAGCTGTTCGAAGGTCACCGGACGATATCCGAGTTCGTGATTGATCTTCAGTACGGCAGCACCGCTGGTCAGACCAAACAGTTTGGCCTCGGGGAACAGGCGGCGGCTGTAGTTGAACGAGAATCGCTTGATTCGCGTAGCCAGGCCCAGGCCGCGATACTTAGGATTCACGATCAGACCAGAGTTAACGATATACTGCTTGTTGCTCCAGCTCTCGATATAACAGAAACCGGCGAAATCAGAGCCGCACAATGCGATGATGGCCTTACCTTCGATCATCTTCTGAGCCACATAATCAGGCGAACGACGGGCAATACCCGTTCCTCGTGCCTTCGACGATTCTTCGATTGTGTTCAGAATCTCTTCTACAAAATGAATATGCTGCTTACCAGCTACATAAATCCTGATTTGGGGCTGCTGTCCAGCCTCAGGAGTCTTAACTTCTTCCATTGCTTCAATTCAGAATGGTATCAATTGTCTTTTTTTATCTTTTTCTTTGGGGTTGTTCTATGCTTATCAGAGACTCTTGGGCAAGGCGTCGCAAAGAGCTTCGGCCACCTGCTGAGTCGTAAAACCACCTCGTGGAATCACTAATATCGTATCGTCGCCTGCCAGGGTACCCATTACCTCGGGCAAGGCACTCATATCTATATCGTAGGCGATGCTGCTGGCGTATCCAGGCTTGGTGCGTATCACAATCAGTATCTGGCTGCACTCAATGCTGACCACACCGGCCACCGTCTTAGGCGGGATAAAATGGGGAGACACCTTGTTGTGTGCCGAAGCAGCGACGTCAGGCATGACATACATGTAGGCGCCCTCTCGCGTTGCGATTTTGGCAATCTGCATCTGCTTGAGGTCACGGCTCAGTGTTGCCTGTGTCACTTCGAATCCTTGCTTACGCAACTCTTGCAGTAGTTCTTCTTGGCTACCAATACTCTGACTTTGGATCACCTCTCGGATTGCATTAATCCTGTCTTTCTTATTTTTCATCGTCCCTAGCAGAAACCTGAATATGTATATACTTTGTTTTTTTCGCTGCAAAGATATACATTATCTGCATAAATGCAAAATATTTACCCTATAATTTTACATTTTATCCTAAAAAATGCGCCATTATTCAATATTTATTTTGCAATTATGCAGATTATGATGCTTTTTTCAGCATCTTTTTTATTCCATTGCCAGAATAGTCTCCTTAATTACGCGTGGGAAGTGTGCATACTCCAGTGCATGCACCTTCGTAGCCACAGCATGCGCATCATCGCCGGCCTCAACAGGACAGGTAGCCTGGAAGATAATGTCGCCGTTGTCGAAGAACTCGTTGACGTAATGGATCGTAATACCCGATTCCTTGTCGCCACAACGGACTACATCTTCGTGTACACGATCGCCATACATTCCCTTGCCGCAATGCAGCGGGATCAATGCCGGATGGATATTGACAATGGCACGTGGATAGGCATCGACCAGATATTTAGGCACCAGCAACAGATAACCGGCCAGCACTATGAAGTCGATCTTATACTCGGCCAGAAGCCCAAGGACAGCTGCCTCGTCGGCCATGTCGGCCTTGGTCACCAACTTCGAAGGAATGCCCAGACGATTGGCTCGCTCAAAGACATAAGCATCAGCCTTGTTGCACACAATGAGAGAGATGCGTGCTACGTCGCTCCCCTCGAAATACCCCGCAATATTCTCAGCATTCGAACCCGAACCTGATGCAAAAATAGCGATATTTTTCATTTTCAGTTTACAATTTAGCACAAAACTAACATTTTTGTGCAGAAATATACATTTTCTTATAAAATAATTTCGCCACACCGAATAAATTTTGTTTCTTTGCAGCGTGAAATTGGTTAAAAACCGGCACAAATGTAGCCGTTTTTTATTAATTCTCCAAAAAATAGTGTAAAAATTTGCACTTCCCCGTCTTCCGAAACGGGATTTGCCAATACGAAACAACAATATTCACATTTTAAATATTACAACTATGTCAGAAATCGAAAGCAAAGTAAAAGAGATTATCGTAGAGAAGCTTGGTGTTGATGAGTCAGAGGTTACTCTCGAGGCATCTTTCACCAACGACCTTGGCGCAGACTCACTCGACACCGTTGAGCTCATCATGGAGTTCGAGAAGGAGTTCGGTATCACCATCCCAGATGATCAGGCTGAGAAGATCGCTACCGTAGGTGACGCTGTTGCTTACATCGAGGCTAACAAGTAATCACTTTTATTGAAGTTACTAATTACAATTACAAATTACACATTGTATTGTCTTCGCAGACAGACGATGGTTGTAATTCGTAATCAGTAATTAGTAATTTTTTATATATAACTATGGAATTAAAGAGAGTAGTAGTAACGGGCCTGGGCGCCGTTACCCCGCTTGGCAAGTCGGTCGATGAGACCTGGGCCAACCTCCTGGAGGGCAAGAGCGGATGCGCACCTGTGACCCTTATTGACGCTTCTAAATTCAAGACCCAGTTTGCCTGCGAGGTGAAGGATTTCGATCCGACACTTTACTTCGAGAAGAAGGAGGTCCGCAAGGTTGACCGCTATACCCAGCTGGCTTTTGCCGCTGTCGACGAGGCCATCAAGGATTGCGGACTTGACCTTGAGACTGCCGACAAGAACCGTATCGGAGTTATCTACAGCTCGGGCATCGGTGGCATCAAGACCTTCCACGACGAGTCAAAGGGCTACAATGACGAGGTGGGTCCAAAATACAACCCATTCTTCATCCCCAAGATGATTGCCGACATCGCTGCCGGCATGCTCAGCATCAAGTACGGTTTCCATGGTCCTAACTACGGTACCGTTTCGGCTTGTGCTTCTTCGACCCACGGCATGATCGACGCATTCAACCTCATCCGTCTGGGCAAGGCCAACATCATCGTTACCGGCGGTGCCGAGGCTCCTATCTCCGAGCCAGGTCTGGGTGGCTTCAATGCCATGAAGGCCCTTTCGACCCGCAACGACGATCCTGCTCGTGCCAGCCGTCCTTTCTCGGCCAGCCGCGATGGCTTCGTAATGGGCGAAGGCTCTGGCTGCCTCATCCTCGAGGAGCTCGAGCATGCCAAGGCTCGTGGTGCCAAGATCTACGCCGAAGTAGTAGGCGGAGGCATGTCAGCCGATGCTTATCACCTCACCGCCACTCACCCTGAGGGTCTGGGCGCAAAGCTTGTGATGACCGCAGCGCTCGAAGACGCCGGACTCAAGCCTGAGGATATTGACTACATCAACGTTCACGGCACCTCGACCCACGTAGGCGACATCTCTGAGGCTAAGGCTATCAAGGAAGTATTCGGCGACTGGGCATACAAGCTCAACATTTCGTCAACCAAGTCAATGACTGGTCACCTGCTCGGTGCTGCCGGCTCTGTCGAGGCCTTGATTTGCGTCAAGTCTGTACAGTGCGATATGGTTCCTCCTACCATCAATCACGACGAGGAGGACAAGGATCCAGAGATTGACTACGATCTGAACTTCACCTTCAACAAGGCTCAGAAGCGTACCGTTCGCGCCGCATTGTCGAACACCTTCGGCTTCGGTGGCCACAACGGCTCGGTTATCGTCAAGAAATACGTCGACTAAAGTCGAAGCTAAAGAGTTAAAAAGCTAAAGAGTTAAAAAGTGCTTGCGGTTCGACCCTAAGTCTTTTTAACTCTTTCTCGTTTTAGTCTTTTTTTCTGCGACAAACGAACTCTTTAACTATTTAACTCTTTCACTTTTTAACTTACAAGATATGCGTTATTATCAGAATGTACACGACCTCGGCGACCTGCAGGCAGCCGTACGCGAAGCACTCGAGGTCAAGCAGAACCGCTACGGTTACCAGCACCTCGGCAAGAACAAGACCTGCCTCCTTATCTTCTTCAACAACTCGCTCCGTACTCGCCTCTCGACCCAGAAGGCCGCACAGAACCTGGGCATGAACACCATCGTGCTCGACGTCAACGCCGGTGCCTGGAAGCTCGAGACCGAACGTGGCGTCGTCATGGACGGCGACAAGGCCGAGCATCTGCTCGAGGCTATCCCCGTCATGGCCAGCTATGCCGATATCATCGGTGTACGTTCGTTTGCCCGCTTCGAATCGAAGAAGGACGACTACGAGGAGAAGATTCTCTCGCAGTTCATCAAGTATTCAGGCAAGCCTGTATTCTCGATGGAGTGCGCCACTGGCCATCCGTTACAGGCCCTGGCCGACATCATCACCATCGAGGAGCATATGCAGAACGCTCGTCCCAAGGTTGTCATGACCTGGGCTCCTCATCCAGGCCGTCTGCCACAGGCCGTACCTAATTCGTTTGCACAGTTCGCCGTTGCAGCCGGTTACGAAGTGGTCATCACCCACCCTCATGGCTTTGAGCTCGACGAGCGCTTCACGGCCGGTGCCACCATCGAATACGACCAGATGAAGGCCTTCGAAGGTGCCGACTTCGTATATGCCAAGAACTGGAGTGCCTATGCAGATCCTTTCTACGGTCAGAACCTCGAGAAGGTTGCCATTGCCGGTGGCCTGACCGGTCCTAACGGTTTCCCTGCCCTCGAACTCCCAGGCATTGGCCTCTACGAGGAGGATTGGCGTTCATGGACGGTCAGCGATCGTCAGATGGCCGTCACCAACGATGCCCACTTCATGCACTGCCTGCCTGTCCGCCGTAACATGATCGTTACTGACGACGTCATCGAGGGTCCTCGTTCGCTGGTGATCCCCGAGGCTGCCAACCGCGAGATTTCGGCCGAAACCGTCATCAAGCGCATGCTCGAGGCGCTGTAAGGAGGGAAAAAGATAAAAAGGTAAAGAGGTAAAAAGGTATCCAGTCTCTCGACCTCAAAGATAAGAAAGCCGACCCGCTGGTCACCTTTTTACCTTTTACCTTTTTACCTCTTTACCTCGTTACTTTCGGGCTTTATACCAAGTGGCGAATCAACTCCTCACGATCGCCTGGCAACATGTCGATGACAGGAATCTCGACCATCGTGTAGGCACCTGGCTGCTGCTTCAGCGAAGCGCGAGCAACATTTACCAGCACCTGAGCGGTCAATGCAGGATTGTTGATCTTCATGTTGAACTCGAACAACTGATTGTGAGTCTTGCCACTCACGCCCTTGCGGGTGAGGTTTACGCCATGTCCCACATCGTTCAGCGCATCGACGCTTTCCACCTGGAAGACGTGTGTCTCATCGCTGGCGAAATATGGATCAGCCTTGATAGCCTTGGTCACCTCGGCCAGATCAGCACCTTCTTCCAGCTCGACGTATACCATACGACGATGGATGCCCTGACCTACAGGAATGGTCATCGAGAGTGCATCCTTCACGCCCTCCTTCGAGCGGACACAGACACTGTGACCCATCGAACGGCCAGGACCGAAGTTTGTATACGAAAGGCCCTTTGGTGCCAGACTCTCCATCAGCATACGCACAATCGAGTCTGAACCCGGATCCCAGCCAGCGCTGATTACGCTCACGGCATTATTAGCCTTGGCGCAAGCGTCGAGCGAACGGCGCAGGTCAACGATCTGGGTGTGAATATCGAACGAATCCACCGTGTTGATGCCCAGTGCAAGGCACTTCTTGGCATGCTCTTCAACGCTGCGGGTTGGTGTTGCCAGAATGGCCACTTCCACATCCTTCAGTTCTTCGATGCTCTTCACTACTGGATAGTTGGCGAGTTCGGCGGGCTTATTCTCAGCGCCAGCACGACGTACAATTCCAACGCACTCCATATCCGGAGCAGCCTCGATAGCCTCGAGGGCATACTTTCCGATATTGCCATAACCTACGATGGCGACTTTTGTCCGTTTCATCTTACTTATCTTTTTGAATGGTTTTACGGCGCAAAGATAGCGAAAATTCCGTATATTTGCAAATTTATTGGCAAAAATCAGTAAATTCTTGCAAAATTCATCTTTTTTATAATCCAAAACAACCAAAAACAGCATGAAAATCCGTTTGTGGGCCGAGTGGATCGGCATCTTCGTCGGATGTCTCATCATGGCAGCCGGCTTTGTATTCTTTATCAATCCCTACAACATTGTACCCGGCGGCGTATATGGTGCAAGTATCGTCTTGCACAACCTATTCCCTAGCATCCAGGTCGGTACGTTCGGTTACTGCTTCGACATTCCCCTCCTCATCATCAGCGTGTTGTTGCTCGGCAGTCGCCTTGGCAGCCGTACTATCGTTGCCGCGCTGTCTACGCCGTTCATCATGAATACGCTCTCGTCGTTGGCCTATCCTACCGAGGAAGCGCTCGAAGCTCTTGATCCGAGCCAGATTGCCGGCGGACGGCTCGACCTTTCAGATCACCTGATGCTTACCTGCCTGATCGGTGCAACCCTGATCGGATTAGGCTGCGGCATCATCGTCAATTGCAAGGCCACCTCTGGCGGAACCGATATCGTAGCCATGCTGATGCAGAAGTACCTGCGTATCCCCTTCTCGACCGGCATTCTGCTGGCCGATGGCATTGTCGTTGCCTTCGGCCTATTGGTCATCGGCCTCGGATTGGGCAGCGACGGACCCGCCGATCCCCAAGGCTGCCTGCTGTCGTTCTATTCGCTCATCGCCATCTATGTTTCGTCGCGCGTCATCGCCCGCGTCATTGCCGGCGCCAAGGACGACAAGCTCCTCTTCATCATCAGCGACCGGCCGGTTCCTGAGCTCGAGAAATATATCCTGAACGACCTTGAGCGCACCGCTACCCGCATCGTCAGCCGCGGTCTGTATACGCAGGCGGACAAGGAGATGCTCTTCCTCGTCATCCACAACAAGGAAGTTCCGGGCGTAAAGGAATGTATCCGCCAGTACGACCCCCGCGCCTTCGTGGTTGTCACCGACGCCTACGACACTTTCGGCGAAGGCTGGAAGCAGCTTCCCTCGCATGGCGATATCTCGCCCGAATAAAACTTTTTCAACTTTCGCAAGAGTAAAACTTTAAGGGATTCAAAGGATTTAAGGGATACAGGGGATACAAGGGACGAAACATTCGCCTGCTAAAAACGATGTTCATTAAGGATAACGACGAACCGAAACATTCGTCCCCTGTGTCCCCTGTATCCCTTAAATCCTTTGAATCCCTTCAATTAATTTCGCCCTTGCGAAACTCAAATTACTTATCCTCAGACATTCCCTCCAGGAAGCCTTCGACCATACCTTTGAGCTCCTGAGTAGCCTCCTTGATTGCTTTCTTGGCTTCGGCAGCCTTTGCCTTGACGACGTAGGCGGCGCACTTGCCCTTCACCTTACCAATCTCCTGACGCTCCTCGGCGCTATACTCATAGAGATTCAGCAACGAATCCGTCTTTTGATACTCTACCAGGAAGTTCTCCCACTGCTCATCCGTGTATTCGTCCGAGTTCTGCGACACCTCCTCGTACAGGTTCATCAGCTGGGCCTTGGCCTTGTCCTTCGGGTCGGTACATGCTGTCAGGACACAAGCCGTCAGCATTGCGATAGCAAACAATCTTTTCATCTTCATAATGTATTAATGTGGAGTATTCTACATAATAAACGAAAGACACTCGCCAAGGTAGCCCCGGTGAGTGTCATTTTTTTTTGCCTTAGCGGTCGTTAATGGCTTACTTCGCAATTGGAGCCTTGCGGTCGCGGATACGAGCAGCCTTGCCGGTGAGGGCACGGAGGTAGTACAGCTTGGCACGACGTACCTTGCCATACTTGTTGATCTGCACGTCCTCAATGAAAGGAGACTCCATTGGGAAAATACGCTCTACACCTACGCCGTCAGAAATCTTGCGTACGGTGAAACGCTTCTTGGTACCATGACCCGAGATACGGATCACAACGCCTCGGTACTGCTGGACACGCTCCTTGTTACCCTCCTTGATCTTGTAGGAAACTGTGATGGTGTCACCGCTCTGGAATGCTGGAAGCTCCTTGCCGGTAGCGAAAGCCTCTTCAGCAATCTTCATCAAATCTGCCATAATTGCAAATTAAAATTTAAAATTAATAATTTAATGATGTAAAATTATTTGTTGGGTTGCACGAGGCATAACAGGTAGCGTTCCCTGACATAGGCCTGCGGTCCCGGGGTGCTTCGCCCAGCATCATTCAGATGCCGAAATATGGCCAAAGCGGGTGCAAAGATAGTAAATTTCTGTCAAACCTCCCAACTTCGTCCCCAGTTTTTCGCTCAATGCCCTCTAAATTCCCCATTCTCACCTTATTTTGCAATCTTCAGTTTGATTATTATACCCTCCTGCCTCGCTCCGAGCGAGAGCAATCCGCCAGAAAATTACACTTCCCCGCTCCGAGCAAGAGCACTTCGCCATAAAAATGCGCTTCCCCGCCGCGAGCAAGAGCAATCCGCCAACAAAATGCGCTTCCCCGCTCCGAGCATGAGCATTTCGCCAGCGAAACAAACTTCTGCGAAACGAGGAAAAAAGATTCGCCTCACAAACAGATGACAGCATATTATGGAGAAAAATCTGTATTTTGACACTAAAACTTGATTATTTTGTACAACCTATCAGAAAAAAGATTATCTTTGCACCCGTTCTTTATTCATATCCGGTATGCTACAACGATGTTGCCCGTGGGATTCTGCATAGTCTCTGAAAATACGATAGTGCCTGCAAATAGTTTATGTCAGACAGACTTTTTGAAAGTTCATTATGAAACATCTATCAACTCTACTCCTCTTCTTCTTTAGCATTACATTTTCGCTACTCGCTTCCGGCCAACAAGAAGCCACACGACAGGTTAAAAGCCAACGAGAATTCGAGACTGCCATGATGGCCGCCCAACGGGGCATGAGCGTAAGCTTGAACCTTGCACCAGGAACCTATTCCCTTTCACGACCTGTCACGGTCAAAGGTAGTCTGCAGATCAACGGCAATGGTCATGCGACCATTACCAACACCGAAACTACCTACAAGCGACAGAATGCCATCCGGCAGACAAAAACGCACTATGTATGTAAATTGAAGAAAAAGCCGGAGCCGTTTTCTCTCTTCGTTGGGCCGGACCATCAGATTGTCCCCGTATGCGAAAGCGTAGAGAAACGTACAGGCGTGAATATTATTCCTAAGGATATAGAGTCTGACGATACTCCCAAGAAAGCTGGCAGAAGTGTACGCATACCTATTTCGAATAACCTGCGACACCTTCGCAACAAGACCTTCGAAGCTGCCTATGGATACTTCGACTGCGCATGGGATGTCATCAACGTACGCATTGAACGCTCGGACCGCAACTACTTCTATGCAACCACACTGAACTCTTCGTTTGTGCCCAATTTCAGCTACGAGCGTGACCCTTCGTACAAGAAGGACATCCGCTACGTAGTATACAATGCCGAGGCTACGCCAGACGGCGTCTACTATGATGCTCAATATATCTACATACCGCTCAAGTACGACCAGGTCAGCGTCGTCAACGCCGGGCAAAAGCCAATGCTGGACATTCAAGGCAATCTAAAAATTAACGGAGTGACATTTGCTGACTTCAGCGGGCTTGTCATTACCTCTGCAGCTGCTGACGAGTGCAGCATCAGCGACTGTCACTTCATCAACTCGCCTGGCTGTGCACTCTCATTGAACAAACAGAACTCTGCACATGCCAAGAATGCTACCATCATCCGCTGTGAGTTCTTACAGTGCGCCCTCCAAAGTGGCAACGTCGTTAAGATAAAAAGTGAGGCCCTGCGCCATAATTGCGTTACCATGAGCCAATGCCGTGTGTCGCGTTATCCAGATGGGTGGAGCCAGTACAAGAATACAGTAGCCTCTGTCGGTGTATGGGCAGACGCTACAATAGATGGGTGCGAGGTATGGAACTCATCGCGCGACCATATCAGCCTCAACACTGGTCTAAACATGTGAATGGCTGCACACTCTATTGCGACGCCAACTTCCTCAGTCACCCCGAACGTAACCTCTCGAGCGACTTCGGACTGATTTACGTCAATCACATCTATAAGGTGAACACGGATGCCATCAACAACCGGGCGAACACCGTACTCATTGAGTCATGCCGCATATATGGTGCATACGCCTATGGCGGTAACGGGCGCGGCATTTTCATCGACGACGGACGTGGTGACGTCACAGTACGCCGAAACCACGTCACCGACTGCCAAAAGTACACACTCGACTCGCGCGACGCCGCCAGCCGCTTTGGCGTGTCGTCAGTACGAAATGTATTCGAAGAGAATACTCTTGGCGGTCCCTATCGGCTACAAGGAGGAAAAGATCTGAATGAACGCCAAAAACCAATCGTACGCGGAAACATCCTGCTGGGTAACTATAAGAACGAAGTGCGCAATGCCCGCATCGAGAAGCAGGATAAGACACGCGCTGACAGCAGCAAAGTAAGATAAACCTATTGCCGTCCGTCAAAAAACTGACCCGAGCCAGGTGGCTTATCGCGACTGAGGCGACGAATGGCAGTTGCGAAACAGCACGCACTTCCGCGTAGTGAGGAAATGCGTGCTGGTAAAATACTGAGATTGCGAGTTTTTTTCGGCCGTCGGTGCGACCGAAAGACAAATCACATCAGACAGGCATGTTGCCGTGCTTCTTTGGTGGATTGGACTGGTTCTTGTTGCGGCAGCACTCGAGGCCGGCGATGATGGCCTTGCGGGTATCGGCTGGCGAGATGATATCGTCGATGTAACCCAGTTCGGCAGCGCAATATGGGTTCGAGAACTTGGCTTCGTACTCCTTGATACGCTCCTGCTGCTGCTCGGGAGTTTCCTTGCGATAGAGGATCGAGACAGCACCCTTGGCACCCATGACGGCGATTTCGGCCGACTCGTAGGCCAGATTGACGTCGGCACCGAGCTGCTTGCAGTTCATGACGATGTAGGCACCGCCATAGGCCTTGCGGGTGATGAGGGTGACCTTAGGCACAGTGGCCTCGGCATAGGCGTAGAGAAGCTTGGCGCCATGGCGTATGATGCCACCGTGCTCCTGGTTGATGCCAGGCATGAAGCCGGGAACGTCCTCGATGGTGACGATAGGGATGTTGAAGCAGTCGCAGAAACGCACGAAACGGGCACCCTTCTCAGAGGCATCGATGTCAAGGGCTCCGGCCAGGACCTGAGGCTGATTGCCGATGAAGCCGACGGTACGGCCAGCCATACGGCCGAAGCCGATGACGAGGTTCTTGGCGAAATTCGGTGCAATCTCGAAGAAATACTGGTGGTCGCAGATTGGCTCGATGATGTCCTTGATGTTGTAAGGGATGTTAGGATCGGAAGGGACGACGCCTTCCAGCTCGTGGCACTCGCGTGTAACCTCGTCGGTAGCCGGATGGATAGGGGCGTCCTCCATGTTGTTGGAAGGCAGGAAGCCGATGAGCTCGCGGATGGTCATGAGGCACTCCTCGTCGCTATCGCACACAAACTGGCAGACGCCCGACTTGGTGGAATGGATGTCGGCACCACCGAGGGTCTCCTTGTCGCATTCCTCCTGCGTAACCTGCTTGACGACGTTAGGGCCGGTGATGAACATCTGAGCCTCGTCGCGAACCATGAGGATGAAGTCGGTCAAGGCCGGTGAATAGCACGAACCGCCGGCACATGGGCCCATGATGGCCGAAATCTGTGGGATGACACCTGACGACTGTACATTGCGATAGAAGATGTCGCCAAAGCCTGACAGCGACTCGATACCCTCCTGAATGCGGGCGCCACCCGAATCGTTGAGGCCAATGATAGGTGCGCCGTTCTTGAGGGCAGCATCCTGCACCTTGGCTATCTTGGCGGCATTGGCAGCCGAGAGCGAACCTCCCATAACTGCAAAGTCGAAGCCGTAGACGAAGACGATACGGCCATCGATCTTGCCATAGCCACAGACTACGCCATCGCCAGCCACCTTCTTCTCGGCCATGCCAAAGTTGGTGCAATGGTGCTTCACATACTTATCGACCTCGACAAACGAGCCCTTGTCGAGCAAAATATCTATTCTTTCACGGACTGTTAGTTTTTTCATACGAACCCTCCCCCATCCCCCTCCCATGAAGGGAGGGGCGTAATTAGTATGCTGCGGAGAGGATGCAGCCAAAAAAATGTTAGTAAAAAGAAACCCACTATAGTAATTACTCCCCTCCCTTCACGGGAGGGGGCGGGGGTGGGTTCATAATTTTAATGTTACCAATACCTGATCGACCATGACGCTATCGCCCTCGGCGCACTTGACTTCGCTGACAGTGCAGGCCTCGGTGACCGAGATGTTGGACTGCATCTTCATTGCCTCGATGGTGAGTACGATGTCGCCAGCCTGCAGTTCCTGACCTGGCTCGACGTAGACCTTGACGATCTTGCATGGCATAGGAGCCTTGATCTTGTCGGCCTGCTTCTCGGCATCGGCCTTCTTGCGCATACGCATATATTTGGCCTGCGAATCGAGCATGTCGACCTCGTAGTTGGAATAGTTGAGGCCTACGCGATAGTGCTTGCCTGTATCGCTCTTGATGAGCGTAGCATTGTACGAAATGCCGTTGTTGAGAATCGAGACCTGGCCATTTGCGAACATGCAGATGTCCACATTATAGACCTTACCATCGATCTCGATCGACACGTTATTGCCTTCCTTACTCAATAGAGTAGCTTCGGCTAATCTGTTACCTATCTGGATTTCCATAGAGTTGTTAAGATGTTATGGAGTTAAGGTGTTAAGATGTGTCGTTACCGACCCTCTAGCCTTTGTCTCCATTTCTTTTACTTGTACGGATTATTTTGATTAAAGTTACTACGATCTCGTTTGCATCATTGATGATAGATTCATAGGCGTTATCTGGAATGTATCCAGTTGTATGAAGGAGTTCTAACCAGTTTCTTGATTCATTTGCTTCTTTGAGCGCAATACTCATCTTGCTAATGAAGTCAGCCTTGCTCTGCGCGTATTGCGCTTCGGAAACCAATGCCTGGACTGCTGTTCCACTACGCAATAACTGATCAGACATCTTATATTCGTGATGTATGTTGACCAAATATTTGCTGGCATTGACGATGCGCACAGCATAAAGCTTTGCCTTGTTCAGAATGATTGATTCCATCTCAAGGAACTTAACATCTTAACACCTTCACATCTTCACACCTTTACACCCTCAGCACACCCTTCTGCAAACCGAAGGCACGCCAGCGGTTGAGAGCGGAGCTGTTCTCGGTGACGCCGTCACCCTTGTTCTCCTCGTAGTTCATGAGGTAGTCGATATAGGCGGCAATGATGGCCATGTCCTCGGAATCGTTCTTGAAGCCTGGACGCGGACGAAGACGGTCCTGATTGGCCTCGATGAACGACGTGTCGTAACAACCCTGCTTGAACTGAGGCACATCGATGATGCGACGCAAGTAGCGGATGTTGGTAACCAGGCCCGCAACCTTATACTCGTATAGGGCGCGACGCATGCGCTCGATGGCGTACTCGCGCGTGGTAGCCCATACGATGAGCTTGCCGATCATAGGATCGTAATGCATCGGAATCTCGTAACCCTCGTAGACGGCAGAATCGATACGGATGCCAGGTCCGTGAGGCTCGACAAGGCGAGAGACGACGCCTGGAGCAGGACGGAAATTGTTGTCGGTATCCTCGGCGCAGATACGGCACTCGATGGCATGTCCACGCTGATGAACGTCGGCCTGCGTGAACGACAGCGGCTGGCCATCGGCAATCAGGATCTGCTGCTTGACGAGATCGAGGCCGACGACCTCCTCGGTAATAGGATGCTCGTCCTGCAGACGGGTATTCATCTCGAGGAAGTAGAAGTGCTTGTACTTATCGACCAGGAACTCGATGGTACCTGCACCGACGTAGCCCACAGCCTTGGCAGCAGCAACGGCAGCGTCACCCATCTGCTCGCGCAATTCAGGATCGACGAATGGCGAAGGAGACTCCTCGACCACCTTCTGATGACGACGCTGAACGGAGCATTCGCGATCGCCCAGGTGCACGACATTGCCGTGCTTGTCGCCCAGGATCTGGAACTCGATGTGATGTGGGCCTTCGACAAACTTCTCGATATAGACGGTATCGTCGCCAAAGCCGGACATAGCCTCGGACTTACAGGTGTTGTAAGCCTCGACCACATCCTCGGCACGATGCACGAGGCGCATACCCTTGCCACCACCGCCCATCGAGGCCTTGATCATGACAGGGAAGCCGATGGCCTTGCAGACACCGACGGCCTCCTCGGCCGAATTGAGCTGATCCTGTGTACCAGGGACGACAGGAACGCCAGCGGCAATCATGTGACGACGAGCCTGAATCTTGTCGCCCATGTCGATCATGGTCTGTGGATTCGGGCCGATGAAGATGATGCCTTCCTCCTCGCAACGACGGGCGAAGTCGGCATTCTCGCTGAGGAAGCCATAACCGGGATGAATGGCATCGGCCTTATGGCGCTTGGCCGCCTCGATGATCTTATCGATACAGAGATAACTCTCGTTTGAAGGAGCGGGACCGATGCATTCGGCCTCGTTGGCATAAAGCACGTGACGCGAAGTGCGATCGGCTTCGCTGTAGACAGCTACGGAACGAATGCCCATCTCGTAACAGGCACGCATTACGCGAATAGCAATCTCGCCACGATTAGCAATTAGGATCTTTCGGATCATACACTTTTAAGGTTTATCTTGTTTCTTTTAGGGTAAATATAATTTACTGGTATCGTGTGACCCTTGGGCAATCGAAACGCACCGAGGGCGCTGCAAATATAAACATAAATATCGAGAAAACAAAAAAATCGGACGAAAAATCGTCCGATTAAGATATATTAAGAGGAATAAAGGCAGTTTTAGACATTAGCCGTTGGCATTGACATGCTTGAGTTTGTCGATATCGAGTACGCGGATACGACGACCTTCGACCTCGATGATTCCCTCCGAAACGAGCGAGCCGAGGGTACGGATGGCATTGGATGTAGTCATGTTCGAGAGTGCAGCCAGATCCTCGCGTGGCAGAGCCGCATTGATGGTGATACCGTCGGCCTCGAAACCATATTTACTGATGAGCAGGACGATGGCCTCGGCCAGACGACCACGGATATGCTTCTGCGTAAGGTTGATGGTACGTTCGTCGCTCTTGCCCAGATCTGAAGCCAGGTTACGGACAAAATACATAGCCAGCAATGCATTCTCCATGCAAAGGCTCTCGATCAGTCGCATAGGGACGAGAGCCACATGGGTCTGAGCCATCGCTACGGCTTCGGTCTGATGATCCTGATGGGCAAAGTAGCTGCGGTAACCGAAGTTCTCGCCTGAACGGAACATACGTGTGATCTGCATACGGCCACCGATGCCAAGCTTCTCGAGCTTGATGCGGCCCGACAGCACGCATACGAGGTAACGCGAGTCTTCGCCAACGCGGTAGATGGCCTCACCCTTGTGATAGGACTGAACGATTGCCTTGTCGCAAATGTACTCGCGCTGAGCATCGTCGAGCAGACCCCATATCTCGAGTAGTCCGCGTTTGATGTCTGTTTCTGCCATTGATATATTTCGTTTTTGTTTATTGTAGCGATGTATGTGGACCTTCACGCCCTGGCGAATGATCCGGCAACGGGTTTGCGGCTTACCAGGCGTAGCTGAAGCCAACGGTAAGCATCTCCTTGACCTCGGCCTTGACGTCCGACGTATCGTCGAAGCGCGGATAGAGGTAGATGCGCGTCGTAAAGAAACGACTGATCTTGAAGTTGAACGTGTTCTCGAACTCTACCTTCATCGCATGATAGGTGGTGAAGTAGTAGAGGCGGCTGGACCACGTGGCGTTCTGTCCCATCTTCCAGTCGAACTTGGTGGTAACCGTCGAACCGAAGTTATGGAGCGACGTTTCGCCCTCCTTGATCTTGTAGCTGGTGACGCTGACACGAGGGTCGTGGACGTACTTCATATCGTACGAAAGAGGCGCCAGGAGCAACGAATAGGTGAACTTCTTGTTGGGCGACGTATATTTGTAGTCGACACCGAAGGCGAGGTTCATCTCGAGAGGCGACAGGAAGGTCGACTTACAGATCTTCGAGTTGGCGTTATAGAAGTCGAACACCGGCGTCTTGGCATAGAGCTGTGCACTGTAGTACCACTTCTTCCAGGCCTTATAACCATACTTGAGGTTGAGTGTGAACTCATTGTCCGACACACGCATGCGATGGATGGTGTCGGCCTTGGTGTAATAGCCCGAGAGCTTCAGGTCGAGCACACCTTCGAATGTCACCTTCGAGTCCTCGTCGTAACGGTTGACGGTCAGCTTCTGCTCACCCGAAACGGACATGTTGTTGTCGCCACCGTTATACCAGTTGGAGGTAAGGGCCGTCTGCTGCATGGTGAGGGTGTGATCGCCCTTCCAATGCCAGCGATCGGCCTTGAGCTGGAAGGTACGGTCGAAATCCTCGAGCGCGGCATTGCCGAAATTGACGTCGATGTCGTCGACCAGACGAAGTCCCTGCACGGTGCTTCGCGTATCGATGGTACGGCTGTCGGACGTAGGGACATCGAACTGACGACGTGCATAGCGGAAGCGACGCGGGTCGGTCGACGCATAATTGAAGCGTACGCGATGGCGTTGTTCCTCGTTCATGAGCTGACGATCGTACAGCTCGTC
>JAZUEP010000064.1:0-32110 GCA_045640225.1 Bacteroidales bacterium
GTCCAACTTTTTTGCGTGGGGGCACAATAACTGTGACGCTGTAACTGTGACGCTAAGCCTGTGTCCTCCTCCAAAATAAGTTGAATGGATTTTGTCCCCGTGACAGATACAGTATGACAGTTTATGTGCCCACTCCTTGATGCATTGTCTCAATGTGTAATGTGCAGATGCCAAACAGCGGGGAAATGACGAAAAATGAGGGGCGAAATGCATTTTTCCCGAAAGTGACAGTCAATTTTGACCCCCCTCGCGGTATAACATAGTAGGGGAGTGTGCGTGCGTAAAAACGAGAGGTGTGAACGACAAAGTGGGGACCGACAGCCGCGCGAATGCGAAAAATCAGTAAAAAGGTCCGCTAAAATTTGGAATTGTGACGCGGAATGATTATCTTTGCCGCGTGTTTCTATATGAATATCCGCTATAAGTAACGTGCATAAAAACTATAAAAACCGACTATAACATGGCAAACAAAATCGTCCTCACAGGTGGTTGCGGCTTCATCGGCAGCCACACTTGCGTCGAACTGCAGAATGCGGGCTACGACGTCGTGATCTTTGACAACCTTTCGAACTCGGAGGCATCGGTCGTCGATGGCATCGAGCGCATCACCGGCAAGCGTCCTGCCTTCTACCAGATTGACTGCACGGACAAGGGCGCTGTCTATCAGGCATTCCAGAAGGAAGGCCCCATCGCGGGCGTCATCCACTTCGCAGCCTCGAAGGCCGTAGGCGAGTCGGTACAGAAGCCCCTGCTGTACTACCGCAACAACCTTTCGTCGCTGATGAACATGATGGAGGCCGCCGAGGACTTCGGCCTGAAGGGCTTCGTCTTCTCGTCATCGTGCACCGTCTATGGCGAGCCCGACCAGAGCCCTGTGGACGAGAATGCCCCTATCAAGCCCGCTACCTCGCCTTACGGCAACACCAAGCAGATTGCCGAGGAGATCATCCGCGACTACAGCCACACGGGCGTAGGCTTCAACTCGATCATCCTGCGCTACTTCAACCCGGTAGGCGCACACCCGTCGGCCGAAATCGGTGAGCTGCCACGCGGCGTCCCGAACAACCTGCTGCCCTACGTCTGCCAGGCTGCCATGGGCATCCGTAAGGAGCTGAGCGTCTTCGGCAACGACTACGATACGCCCGATGGCTCGTGCATCCGCGACTACATCGACGTCATCGACCTGGCCAAGGCCCACGTCTGCGCCCTGAACCGCATGGTCGAGGGCCGTTCGGAGGAGAAGATCGAGTACTTCAACCTCGGCACCGGCCGCGGCGTTTCGGTGCTCGAGCTGGTCAACACCTTCAAGGAGGCTACGGGCGTCGACGTGCCATACCGCATCGTGGGCCGTCGCGAGGGCGACATCGAGAAGATCTGGGGCAACCCCGGCCGCGCCAACGAGGTGCTGGGCTGGAAGGCCGAGCAGCCACTGGCCGCTACGCTGGCCAACGCATGGCGCTGGCAGCAGAAGTTGCGTGAGCGCGGCGTGATGTAAATGTGCCGTTCCGCAGGCTGCGGAACTAACTGCCTTCCCGCAAACTGCGGAACTAACAGTGTTTCCGCAGTTTGCGGAAACAAAACAATCTGAACAAGATGACGTATCTGAACCGTATATTGGCCGTCCTGTTGTCGGCGATGCCTCTGGCGTCGGTGGCCCAGACGTGCTATACCCATCCCGTCAGCGATGAAGTGCAGACGCTGCAGGTCATCACTGACGGCGACTTCCGGCAACTTCCGGTGATCGACAATACGGCCAATTCGTCGCTCGTCATCTCGTTCGACATGCTGTGCGACGAGCAGCAGTACCTGCAGTACTACGTGGTGCACTGCGACGCCCGGTGGGAGCCCGACGACCTGTCGGAGCTCGACTATCTGAACGGCTTCATGCCGGTGCGCGTGGAGGACGTGCAGCCCTCGTTCAATACGTACGTCAACTACTGGCACTATCGCGTGCCCTTCCCCAACCAGGACGTCGAGCTGCTGCTGAGCGGCAATTACGCCGTGGTGTTCCACCAGGAGGACGACCCCGACGAGGTGGTGGCCGTGGCATGCTTCAGCGTGACGGAACAGATGGCCTTCGTGGCGGGCGAGGTGAGCGGTAATACCGACGTCGACTACCGGCAGGAGCATCAGCAGCTGACCCTGCAATGCACCTGGAGCCAGCAGCTGCTGCCACACCTCGACCCGACGAGCGACCTGCACCTCGTCGTCACGCAGAACCACCGGCCCTCGACCCGTCGCGACATCCTCCGCCCCTCGCGCCTGGAGGGCGGCAAGGCGTGGTACGAGCACGTGGGCGACCTGATCTTCGAGGCTGGCAACACGTACCGCCGCTTCGAGTTCATCGACCGCCACTATGCCACGCTGGGCATCGAGCAGCTGCGCTACGAGGCCCCCTACTACGAGGTGACGCTGACGCCCCAGCAGGCCCGCAGCGGCGGCTTCTACCGCTACGACGAGGATCAGCACGGCCGCTACCTGGTGCACGCCCTCAGGGTGGACGACGAGGACCTCGAGAGCGAGTACTTCTGGGCCGACTTCCGCCTGTCCGGTGCTATGCCGCCCCGCGGCGGTGCGGGCATCTACCTGTCGGGCGACTTCACCTACGGCGAGCTCACCGACCGCTACCGCATGGCGTACGATCCGGACGAGCAGTGCTTCGTCGGCCGCGTGCTGCTCAAGCAGGGCCACTACAACTACCAGTTCCTGACCGGCCCTGAGTGGTTGCCCGACTTCGGCCGCCCCTATGCCGAGAGCGACGCCCGCCGCGTGTCGGCAGCCACCGTCGAGGGCAACTACTACGAGGCCCGCAACGAGTACGACGTATACGTTTATTATCGCCCCCCGGGAGCCCGCTACGACCGCCTGCTGGGTGTGGCACAATTCTGAGAAACCTCCCTAACTGATATGGCACAGAAGCAACAGACCGGACAACGCCTCAGGCAGTCGCCAGCCAAGATGCTGCTATCGACGATGATACAGTCGTCGGACCTGGAGCTGGAGCAGATGATCCGCCGCGAGACAGAGTCGAACGTGGCCCTCGAGATGGTCGACCCGCGCGAGGAAGGGTACGACCGCGGCGAGGCGGACGATTATGCCGCCGGCGAGGGCAGCGACGATGCCTACGACTACCCGGCCTCCGACCCTGCAGCCGCCGACGCCGACGGTGCCCTGAGCGACGCCGAACGTGGCGACAAGATCGAGATCGAGCGCGACGATGACGACGTGATCGATACGTCGAGCGTGCAGCAGGCCAGCGACGAGACCGACGGACGCGACATCTTTGCCAACACGATGAGCGAGCAGACCTTCCGCGACGACCTGAAGCAGCAGATCGACGTGCTGCCCATCAGCGACGAGGAGCGCTTCCTGGCCCACTACCTGATTGACTGCCTCGAGGACGACGGATACCTGCGCCGCCCCCTCGACGAACTGGTGGACGACCTCGAGTTCGCCCAGCACCACACTACCACCGAGGAGGACCTCGAGGCCGTGCTGGTCGAGATCGTGCAGGAGGAGCTCGAGCCTACCGGCATCGGCGCACGCGACCTGCGCGAGTGCCTCCTGCTGCAGGCTCAGGAGCTGAAGGCCACGCCCGCCAATCGCATGGCCTACATGGTGCTCGACCTCGCCTTCGACGACCTGGTCGAGAAGCACTACGACAGCATACAGGAGCGCTTCGGCATCACGAACCATCGGGCGTGGGTCGACGTGATGCACGCCATCCGTCGCCTCAACCCCAAGCCCGGCAATATGCAGCCGGTCACCTCGAAGTCGGCCGACGCCATCAAGGAGCGTATTCGCCCGGACTTCTTCGTGCGCAACGAGGAGGGCCAGCTGGTGGTGACGCTGAACGACGGCCAGCTGCCCGAGGTGCGTATCAGCGCCGAGGAGCAGTCGCTGCTCGACAGCCTCCAGAGCGAACCCTCCGGCGGCACGCCTCACCCCTCGGCCGCCGACCAGGAGCGCAAGGAGGGCGTGCGCTTCATGCAGCAGAGCATCCAGCGTGCACAGACCTTCATCGACTGCATCGCCCAGCGCCGCACCACCCTGCTCAGCGTCATGCAGACGCTGGTCAGCCTGCAGCGGGCCTACTTCCTGACGGGGCAGGTCGAGACGCTTCGCCCCATGACCCTCGAGGACGTCGAGCGTGCCTGCGGCTACGACAAGTCGACCATCAGCCGCGTGACCAGCGCCAAGTATGCCGATACGGAATTTGGCATCATCGCCCTGAAGAGCCTCTTCTCGAACGCCGTGGGCGACACTACGCAGACGGCTATCATCGACGCCCTGCGCGAAGTGATCGAGGCTGAGGACAAGCGCCATCCGCTGACCGACGAAGCCCTGATGGCCCAACTGAAGAAGCAGGGTTACGACATCTCGCGCCGCACGGTGGCCAAGTACCGCATGATCCTCGGCATAGGCTCGACCAAGGAGCGCGGCGAAAACTGAGTACTGAGACAACACTATGGAACAGACATTACAGGAACAGATCAGACAAGAACAGAAGGCGCAGAGTGCTGCGCCCCGCCGGCCGTACCAGGCCCTGGTGCAGACGGTGAGCAACGTGTTCCACCCGCTGCTGTCGCTCACCTATGCAGCGCTGGTGATATGCTTCTATTCGCCCATGATGGTGTACGGCACGCCCGTGAAGATGCTGTTCGTCAGCGAGGTAGCCTTCTTTACCCTGTTGCTGCCGATGCTGATCATCACGCTGCTGCACGTCTTCCACGTCATCGGCCACTGGGCCTTGCGCGACGTCCGCGACCGCTCGATACCCTTCCTGGCCAACTTTGTCTGCTACCTGACGTGCTACCTGGTGCTGCAGCGCTCTACGTTTGTGCCCACCTGGGTGCTGATGCCCTACTTCGGCTCAGTGATCCTGACGTTCGTCGCCTGGATCATCAGCTTCTGGTGGAAGATTTCGGCACATGCCTCGGGCAACACGGCCGCCGTGACCTTCTACCTGATCCTCTACTATTACCTGCCCGACATCGTGCCGCTGTGGCTGGTGTTCGGCATGATCGTGGTGGACGGCCTTGTGTGCAGTACGCGCATCTACCTGGGCCGCCATACGCCGGCGCAGTTAGGTGCCGGTGCCTTGCTGGGCATCAGCTCAATGCTGATATCGGCCATGATCTTCTTCTGAAGTAAAACAATATAAAACAACGCAATAAAGATGAAACCCATCGTATCAATCATCATGGGCAGCACCAGCGACCTCCCCGTCATGAAGAAGGCTGCCGACCTGCTCAACGAGTTCCAGATTCCGTTCGAGATGCACGCCCTTTCGGCCCACCGTACGCCCAAGGAGGTCGAGGAGTTCTCGACCCAGGCTGCTGATCGCGGCATCAAGGTAATCATCGCCGGTGCCGGCATGGCCGCCCACCTGGCAGGCGTAGTAGCCGCTCAGACGCCCGTACCGGTGATCGGCGTTCCGCTGACCGGTAGCCTCGAGGGCCTCGACGCTATGCTGGCCATGATCCAGATGCCTCCAGGAATCCCCGTCGCTACCGTGGCCCTGAATGGCGCTATGAATGCCGGCATCCTGGCCGTACAGATCCTGTCGGTAGCCGACGCTGAGCTGGCCGCCCGCTTCGTCGAGTACAAGAAGAACCTGGCCAAGAAGATCGTGAAGGCCAACCAGGAACTGGCCGAACTGAAGTACGACTACAAGTGCAACTAAGCAATGTATAACTATCTACGTCGCAAGACGACCGAGTGCCACGTGAAGGACGTGGTGATAGGCGGCGAGAACCCCATCCGCCTGCAGTCGATGACCAACACCAACACGAACGACGTGGAGGGGTCGGTAGCGCAGATCGAGCGTATCGTCGAGGCCGGCGCCGACATCGTACGCCTGACGGCCCAAGGCACCCGCGAGGCGCTGGCTCTGAAGGACATCGAGGCCGGTATCCACCGCGATGGCTGCAACGTGCCCCTGGTGGCCGATATCCACTTCAATGCTGCCGTGGCCGATGTGGCTGCCGGCATCGTCGAGAAGGTGCGCATCAACCCGGGCAACTATGTCGACCCGGGACGTACGTTCAAGAAGCTGGAGTACACCGACGAGGAGTATGCCCAGGAGATCGAGAAGATACGCCAGCGCCTGATACCGTTCCTCAACATCTGCAAGGAGCATGGCGCGGCCGTACGCATCGGTGTAAACCACGGCTCGCTGAGCGACCGCATCATGTCGCGCTATGGCGATACGCCGGCCGGTATGGTCGAGTCGTGCATGGAGTTCCTGCGTATCTGCGTCGAGCAGCAGTTCATGGACGTAGTGATCTCGATCAAGGCGTCGAACACCTCGGTCATGGTGCGCACCGTGCGTCTGCTGGTGCAGGCCATGGACAGCGAGGATATGCACTTCCCGCTCCACCTGGGCGTGACCGAGGCCGGCGACGGCGAGGATGGCCGCATCAAGTCGGCCGTAGGCATCGGCGCCCTGCTGAGCGATGGTATCGGCGATACGATACGCGTGTCGCTGAGCGAGGATCCCGAGGCCGAGATACCCGTGGCTCGTCAGATCGTGGATTATATCAGCGAGCGCGTAGGCCATAGCTCCATCGACGGCCCTATGGTCGGCCCTGAGCTGTACAACCCTGTCGACCCACGGCGCTATGCGACCACCCGTGTCGGCAAGCTGGGCGACGGACAGCCCGTCTGTGTCTGCGGCGGAACGAAGGAGGGTGCCGACGTGAGCATCGCCGGTATGGCCAGCTTCAGCCTTGCCGAGCTGAACACCGACCTTTCGGTCATCGAGTACCTGCAGGCCAACCCTGCAATTCCCGTCATCGCGCGTGGCAACAACCATAATCCTATCGCCGCCTGGCGTGCGTTCATCCTCGGCTTGCGTCAGGCAGGTTGCAGCAATCCGGTCGTAATCAGCCGCGACTACTCGTTCTGTTCGTCGTGGGACGATGTGAAGATCTGCGCGGCTGTCGACTTCGGCGTAATGCTGATCGACCAGCTGGTGGATGGCATCATGATCAACTACGAGGGCGCTACCACCCGTCAGCGCGTCGAGCTGGCCTTCAACATCCTGCAGGCTTCGCGTGCCCGCTTCACCAAGACGGAGTACATCGCCTGCCCGTCGTGCGGACGTACCTTGTTCGACCTGAAGGAGACACTGGCCCGTATCAAGGCCGCTACGGCCGACCTGAAGGGCCTGAAGATAGGCGTGATGGGATGTATCGTGAACGGCCCTGGCGAGATGGCCGATGCCGACTACGGCTACGTCGGTGCGGGTCCTGGCCGCGTGTCGCTCTACAAGGGTAAGCAATGCATCGAGAAGAACATCCCTGCCGACGACGCCGTCGAGCGTCTGCTGACCTTCATTCGCGAAGATCAGGCACAATCCAACTGAAGCAAGCTGAGTCAGTAGTCAACAGATAAAATCCACCCTCGTTACGATGCCTGTCACAGCAAAGTAGCGAGGGTGGATTCTTCGGGTCTTCTGGCCCGGCTTTGGTAATAGCGTGAAAAACTAAGTTATTGTTTTCACGTCACTTATTCTCTTTCGAGGTACGTGTAGCCGTACAGTCCGTTGCGGTAGTTGGTAAGGAATTCCTTGCCCTCCTCGAGCGAGATGCGGCCTGTCTTGACCGACTTGGTCACCCACGTCTCGAGGGTACGGACCATCTTCTTTGTGTCGTATTCCACCCAGCGGAGCACGTCCTGTACGGTCTCGCCGTCGATCGTCTGGTCAATCTCGTAACCGCTCTTGTTGACGACAATGTGTACGGCGTTGGTATCGCCGAAGAGGTTGTGCAGGTCGCCCAGGATCTCCTGATACGCACCTACCAGGAAGACGCCGAGGTAATACTTCTCGCCCTTCCTGAGCGAGTGGATAGGCATGGCGTTGACAATCTGGTTCTCGGCGATGTACGAGGGCACCTTGCCGTCCGAGTCGCAGGTCATGTCCTGCAGCGTGGCCTTGCGGTCAGGACGCTCGTCGAGGCGCTGGATAGGCATGATCGGGAAGATCTGGTCGATCGACCACATGTCGGGCAGCGACTGGAAGAGCGAGAAGTTGCAGTAGTACTTGTCGGCCAGCAGCTTCGAGATCTTGTGCAGCTCCTCCGGAGCGCGCTTCATGCTGCTTACCAGCTGATTGATCTCGCGCGTCACGCTCCAGTACAGCTTCTCGATCTGAGCGCGTGTCTTGAGGTCGATCATGCCGTGCGAGAAGAGCTGCAGCACCTCGTCGCGTATCTGCTGGGCGTCGTGCCATGACTCGAGGGCCGAGCGCTGCGTCAGGTTGTCCCAGATCTCGTACAGGTCCTTCACCAGCTCGTGGTCGTCCTCGCTGACCACCCATTCCTCGGGCATCTCGGGCAGCGACGCCGTCTCGAGCACCTCCATGATGAGCACCGAGTGATGAGCCGACAGCGAGCGTCCGCTTTCGGTGATGATGTTGGGGTGAGGAAGCTCGTTCTTGTCCGCAGCCTCCATGATCTGGTACATGATGTCGTTGACATACTCCTGGATCGAGTAGTTGACCGACGACTCGTTCGAGGCTGAGCGTGTGCCGTCGTAGTCGACACCCAGGCCTCCGCCGGCATCGACAAACTCGACGTCGAAGCCCAGCTTGCGCAGCTGGACGTAGAACTGCGAGGCTTCGCGGATGGCGGTCTTGACGTGACGGATGTTGGTGACCTGCGAGCCGATGTGGAAGTGGATCAGCTTCAGGCTGTCCTTCAGGTCGTGTGCCTCGAGGTATTCAAGGGCTTCGAGCAGCTCGCTCGAGGTAAGTCCGAACTTCGAGGCATCGCCGCCCGACTGTTCCCACTTGCCCGATCCGCTGCTGGCCAGCTTGATGCGGATGCCGATGTTGGGCTTCACGTTCAGGCGCTTGGCGATGCGGTAGATGATTTCGAGCTCGTTGAGCTTCTCGGCCACGATGTAGATGCGCTTGCCCATCTTCTGGGCGAGGAGTGCCAGCTCGATGAACGAGTCGTCCTTGTAGCCGTTGCAGATGATGATTGTGTCGTAGTCGGTGCAGGCAGCGATGACGGCATGCAGCTCAGGCTTCGAGCCAGCCTCAAGGCCGAGGTTGAACTTACGGCCATGGCTTACCATCTCGGTTACTACAGGTTGCATCTGGTTGACCTTGATGGGGTAGACGGTGAAGCATTCGCCCTTGAAGCCGTATTCCTCGCTGGCCTTCTTGAAGCATTGCGACATGCGCTCAATGCGGTTGTCCAGAATGTCGGGGAAACGCAGCAGCACCGGCGCCTGGATATCGCGCAGCGCCAGTTCGTCCATCACTTCGCGCAGGTCAATCTGCACACCATCCTTCTTAGGGGTCACAATGACGTGTCCGGCATCGTTGATGTCGAAATAGTTGACGCCCCATCCATGAATATTGTAGAGCTCGGCCGAGTCCTCAATATGCCACTTCTTCATTTCGTTGTTTTCTTTTTACAATTAACATTTCACAATAAACCCCACGACCCTTAGCGGGGGAAAGACTATCAAATAGCGGGCGCAAATATACTTATTAAATTTAATATTTCGCACGGTTTGTTCTATTTTCTTTCTTTTTATTGCGCAAATAGCGTGGTTTCTGGCCAAAAAGTAATTTGTGGAGGCACTTTTTTGCGCTGATGTTTGGTTTGGCCGCTTTTTTGTCGTACCTTTGTGCCTCGATACATTATATATAATATATATGATACAGACATTACAGGGCAAGACGCCCAGGATTGGCCGTGGTACGTTCGTGGCCGAGACGGCTGCTGTGATCGGCGACGTCGAGATAGGCGAGGAGTCGTCGGTATGGTATAGCGCCGTGATACGCGGCGACGTGAACAAGATCCGGATTGGCGATCGTGTGTCGATACAGGATTGCTCGTGCCTGCATTGCTCGGAGGCCGATGCCTGGATCGAGATAGGCAACGACGTCACCGTAGGTCACAACGTGTGTCTGCATGGCTGTAAGATTGCGGACAACGTGCTGATCGGCATGGGCTCGACCGTGCTCGACAATGTCCACATCGCCACGGGCTCGGTAGTGGCTGCCGGGGCCTTGGTGCTGGCCAATACCGTGATTGGTCCTGGCGAACTGTGGGGCGGCGTTCCGGCCAAGCTGATCAAACGCCTCGACCAGGCGGCCATCGACCGTATCATCACGCCGCTGCCTCGTCACTACCAATATTGGGCTGAAGAGTACCTGAAGCAACAAGAATTGGAAACTAAACGTAACAAATAACCCGTTTTTAAGGCTTTTTACTGGCTCCCGCAAGAAATTTCTACGATTTTTCTTGCGGGAATTATTTTACTGCTCTATCTTTGCAGTGTTCTAATCAACTAATACACCAGTACGATAGAACTACGGAATCCTCTTCAAACCTAAATTTTCAAACCAGTAGATTATGAAAAAAGTATTATTCCTCATGGCTGCAATGCTTACGACGGCAGCAATGACCTCGTGCGACGAAGACCCGTTGCTTGAACCAAAGGTGAGTGTGACAGACACATCAACCCCCACCGCGGTACAGGACAATCCCGGACAGACAGCACACCAGTTATCAAACTCAACAAAACTACAGAAACAATGATCAGAACTAATCATCTTGATTACGGCTACAAGAAGAATAAGCCCATCCTGAAGGACATCTGCCTGTCGTTACCCGAAGGCCACATCTACGGCCTGTTAGGCAAGAATGGCGTTGGCAAGTCGACGCTGCTGAAGCTGCTGAGCGGCGCCCTGATAGGTACAGGCGAGTGCGAGATCGACGGACAGGATCCGCGTCAGCGTCAGCCGGAACTGTTGCGCCAGCTGCGTCTGGTTCCCGAGAACGAAGCCCTGTACAACAATACGGTCGACGAACTCGCCCTGGTGACACGTCCGCTGTATCCTACCTTCGACGACCGCCTGCTCGACATGGCTCTGCGCGAGTTCGAGGTGCCCCGTGATCAGCGCCTGTTGCAGATGTCGCTGGGTCAGCAGAAGAAGGCCCTCATCTCGCTCTCGCTGGCTTGTGGCACGCCTTACCTCTTTATGGACGAGCCGACCAACGGCATGGACATCCCGTCGAAGGCCACCTTCCGTCGCATTGCTGCCGATTGCCTGGCTGCCCATACCGACGAGACGACCGGCCACTGCGGACAGACGGTCATCATCTCGACGCATCAGATCGACGACCTTGAGGACCTGATCGACGCTGTCGTAATCCTCGAGAACAACGGCGTGCTGCTCTCGGCCTCGCTCGAAGAGATTGGCCAGAAGCTTTGCTTCGGTGAGCCCGAGGAAGGCGAGGAGGTGCTCTACAGCGAGCGTACCCTGCACGGCGAGAAGGCCGTGATGCTGAACCGTTCGGGCATCGATGCACCGGTCGACGTAAAGTTGCTGTTTACGGCCGTCGTGAAGAATCCTGCCCGCTTCAAGCAGATCTTCCAGCATTCCTAAGTCTCGGTACTTCCTGATTCCTACTAGAAACGTGCAATACAAAACCAAGTAAGTTTCGCCTATTTCCAACTACTCTAATTCTCTATCCTATGAGTTCATTTGATACTAAACGGGTACGCGCCCTCTTTCTATACGACTGGATGCTCGAGAAGCGTCGCATCGGCCTCTCGTTACTGATTGTCTTAGGTCTCTATATCGTACTGGGCTGGTTCGTCTGGTCGCTCAACACCAATACATGGATGGCCGCCGAGCCACAGGTCGGCTATCATCTGCCAGTCATCATGCTGCGTGGCTATTGCAGCACTTTCTTCTCCCTGTTGGCATTTGCCAGCGTCTTCTTCGCTACGCCTATCCTGCAGCGCAAGTTTGCCAAGCCACAGACGGCTACCGCCTACCTCACCCTGCCAGGCACTACGACCGAGAAGTATTGGGTCATGCTGGCCGAGTATCTGCTGGGCTTTGTCGCCTGTGCCGTCCTCTACCTCGTCTGCTTCTATGGTACGGCGATTGTCGGCAACCTGATTGATCGTCCCGACGTGCTGGTAACCTCGTGGGAGGGCCCGGAGAAACCTTCGAACGCCTATGGATGGTTCGACTACGCGCCATTCTATTCCAAGGATGTAGCCGAGGCGATGGACAAGGTCTGGCAGAACATTTTCCGCAATAAGCCACAAGATGAGGCTTATATGGCTGTTGTGACCTTGCTCAAGACCTTCTTGTGCATGGTGCCATTTACTGCCCTGCTCGAGCTTGGCTATTACCTCGTGCTCAATATGCTGTTCCGTACTTTCGGTCAGGTCAAGAGCATCCTTTGCTACCTCGGCACACAGATGTGCTTCAACATGATTGCTACGTTCATCGGCATCGGCCTGGTCGGCTACTGCAGCGGCCTCAGCAATGAGGCAATCGAACAGCTGGCGCTCTCGCTTGTCCACACCGCAACCTATCTGCTCTGGCTCATCCCCGTCCTGATGGTAGGTATGTACTACCTGCTCTACCGTCTCATGGCTCGTAAGCAAGCCAAGTAATCACCTTCAAAAAAAACTTTGTAACGAGTATGAAATTCCAGGATTCACAACCCATATTCATGCAGATTGTCGATTGGCTTTCGGACAAGGTGCTTGTAGGCGAGCTCAAGGTCGACGATCAATTCCCTTCGGTGCGCGACATCGCGGCGCAGGTGGGCGTCAATCCCAATACGGTGATGCGAGCCATCGAGCGTCTGCTGCAAGCCGAGAT
Organism: Bacteroidales bacterium; assembly: GCA_045640225.1. Lineage (GTDB taxonomy): Bacteria > Bacteroidota > Bacteroidia > Bacteroidales > UBA3663 > Liminaster. Next base: position 12,653 of record JAZUEP010000064.1, read on the forward strand.
CATCTATAGCCAGCGAGGTAAGGGCAACTATGTAGCCGAAGGTGCCCGCGAGAAGATACTGCAGGAGCGTCGCAGGCGCTTCTTCTGCGAGCTGCTACCTCAGGTCACCGACGAGATGCGCGTCCTCGGCCTCTCGCTCGACGATGTGGTCGAGCCTATCCGTCTTGCCCTCGAACGCGATATCTGAGCAACCTCCACCTATGCGTAAGCTAATGAAACTAAAACTCTATACCCTGCTCTTCTCTGTAGCGTTAGTGTGCGTGTCGGCCATGATGCCGGCCCGTGCTCAGACGCTGCAGGGAAGAGTTGTGCTCAGCGATACGTTGCCGGCGTCGTACGCTACCGTCTATGTGCCGTCGACAGGGCAGGGGACAAGCACCGATGCCGACGGCTATTACCGTCTGGACGACGTATCGGAAGGGCATCGCGAGGTCGAGTTCTCCTTCCTCGGTTATCGCACGGCGCGACGTGGCTTCGACTTCGCACAAGGCCGTAGCCAGACCCACGACGAACGGCTCGACGAGCAGCCGCTGTCGCTCAACGAGGTGTTCGTCACGCCCGACGGCAAGGATCCGGCCCTCTACATCCTGGGGCAGGTGGCCGCTCGCGCCGAGGTTAACCGCAAGCGGCTGACGGCCTACGACGCTACGGTGCTGAGTGTCTTCCATGCCCACGACATCGACTTCTTCCGCGAGCTGCTTCCGGGCGCGGTCGACTGGTTAATCCGCGCGGCCGTCCGTACAATCCACATGGGCGCTATCTACGACTTCTGTACGCTCAACGAGCGGGTCGACGTGCGGCTATCGGCCGTGCATCACTATGCCAAGGGCAAGACCCGCTATGCCGAGCAGCGCGTGCTGTCAAGCACGCCGGTCATGCCCGACAAGGCCCAGCGACAGCTCTTCGAACTGATGGAGGACGAGCTGTTCGACAAGCTGTATGGCAAGGACCTCGACTACGGCAGCAAGGCCCTGAAGCAAGGCAAATGCAAGTATCGGCTGAAGGGAACCATCGAGGAGCAGGGACAGGTGATCGACGTGCTCGAGGCGGTAACGCGCTACGATACGCTCACGTTCCGCCAGGTGGTCTACGTCATCGAGGACAACTGGGGCATCCTTCGCAAGGAGATGCATTCGGCCATGGGGTACGAGCGCGTGGAATGTCGCGACATCGGAGGCGGCATCTACATGCCTATCAGCAAGGTGGTCGATCCAAAGCTGATCCAGGGCGATGTGGCCAAGATGCTGCGCGATGCCTTCGAGAAGAAGAAGGCCAAAGGCGAAAAGCTCGACCGATCGGAGCGCAAGATGATGGAACGCCTCGAGAACTTCATCGCCACCGGACGCACGGTACGGCCCAGTATGACGTCGAGCTACAACATCCAGTACCGCAATGTGACGGTAAAATAGCCTTGAATGCAATGCGCGATTTGCAAAATATGGCGCATTTGGGGCGAAAAACAAGATTATTGACAAAAAGTGGCGAAAGAATTTGGAGCGTGTCCGAAAACTCGCTATCTTTGCACCGCTAAAACAGAGAAATCAAGTCGCAAGACACGATACGATAAGGCGGTTATAGCACAAGGGCTCCACCTCTTACCATTCCGAACAGAGAAGTTAAACCTTGTAACGCCGATGGTACTGCGAAAGCGGGAGAGTAGGAAGCCGCCACCTTTCACTAGGACTCGAGAAGCTATATCTCGGGTCCTTTTTTTGACCTAAGCCACCCAGAGAACCCACCCGCCGTCACTCATAGGCGAAGAGAGATTGTAGCAGCGTGTTATCGTGGGTTAAGAGGTGGGTTGTATAAATAATATAATATGAGTAAGAAGAAAGATTATCAGATTGAGAGTGAAGAGCTGCTGCGCGTATTGGCCGAAGCAGCCAGCATGCATGAGGAAGAAGACCTCGCCGAACTGCGCGAAATGGGCGAAGACGTTGCCGAAACGTCCGAAGCCGTGTCAACCGAAACCGAACCAGTAGAAACGGCCAAAGCCGCAATTCAGAGTCAAACCCCGGATATCATACAGACAGAGGCCGATAACGTCATCGGGCAGCCAGCCGCCAATACCGGCGATGGCGTTGCCGCCAGCTCGTTCGAGGCTCTCGGCATCATCCACCCGCTGCTTCGCGCTATCGAGGAGATGGGCTACGAGCGCCCGATGCCTATTCAGGAGCAGGTAATTCCCGTCATCCTGGGTCAGGAGCATCGCGATGTGGTAGGCCTGGCACAGACCGGCACCGGCAAGACGGCTGCCTTCGGTTTGCCCCTGCTGCAGAACATCGACATCGTGCCCGTCTACAGCCAGTATCAGATCAAGAAGGACTTCAAGACCGGCAAGTGGATCGACCCCGAGGATGCCCCACAGCCACAGGCCCTGGTGCTGGCACCGACGCGCGAGCTGTGTCTGCAGATCGCTGCCGACCTGCAGGATTACTCCAAGTACCTGAAGGGTATTGCCATCCTGCCCGTCTACGGCGGTTCGTCGATCGGCAGCCAGATCGGTGCCCTGAAGCGTGGCGTACACGTCGTCGTGGCTACTCCGGGTCGTCTGGTCGACCTCGTGAACCGTGGCGCTGTCCGTCTGAGCGAAGTGCGCACGCTGGTGCTCGACGAGGCCGACGAGATGCTGTCGATGGGCTTCCAGGAGGACATCGAGACAATCCTGTCCAACCTGCCCGAGGAGCATCGTACCATGCTCTTCTCGGCCACGATGCCTAAGCCGATTGCAGCCATCGCCAAGAACTATATGACCAACCCCGTCGAGGTGACCATCGGCCACAAGAACGAGGGCGCTGCCAACGTCAACCACGTCTACTATCTCGTGCATGCTGCCGACAAGTATGCGGCCCTGAAGCGTATCGTGGATTATTATCCACAGATCTACGGCATCATCTTCTGTCGCACGAAGGCCGACACGCAGGAGATTGCCAAGAACCTGATGGACGAAGGCTACAACTGCGATGCCCTGCATGGCGACCTGTCCCAGGAGCAGCGCGACATGGTGATGCGCAAGTTCCGCACCCGTCACCTGCAGCTGCTGGTGGCTACCGATGTGGCTGCTCGCGGCCTCGACGTCGACGACCTTACACACGTCATCAACTATGGCCTTCCGGACGATGTCGAGGTCTACACCCACCGTTCGGGCCGTACCGGTCGTGCCGGCAAGAAGGGAACGTCCATCTGCATCGTCCACATCAAGGAGCGTCGTCGTCTGAACGACATCGAGCGCATCATCGGCAAGCAGTTCGAGAAGGGCTACGTTCCTACAACCGAGAAGATTATCGAGAAGCAGCTGTTCGGCCTGGCTGATCGTCTGGAGAAGGTCGACGTCAAGGACGAGGAGATCGAGAAGTATCTCGACCCCGTGCTGAAGAAGCTGGGTTGGCTTACGGCCGAGGACCTTGTGAAGCGTATCGTCTCGCTCGAATTCAACCGTATGCTCGACTTCTACAAGGGTTCGGAGAACCTCGACATCATCGAGGAGCGTCCTAAGCGCGAGCTGAACCGCGGCCATAAGGGCGAGCGTGCCTCGCGTCGTGGCGAAGGCGACGGCCCGGACAATCGCGGACAGTTCGCAGGTCGTACGGGCGCCGAGCCAGGTTTTGCGCGCCTCTTCATCAACCTTGGCAAGCGCGACAACATCTATCCTAAGCAGCTGATAGCCCTGATGAATGCCAACGTGCATCATCGCATCGAGGTTGGACGTATCGACCTGCTGACCAACTTCTCGTACTTCGAGGTGCCCGAGCAGGAAGCCCGCTTCGTCATCAAGGATATGAATGGTGCTGACTGGCATGGCCGTCGCGTCGTTGTGTCGCTGGCCGATCAGAAGCCGGGCGACGACGAGCGTCCGGGCAAGAAGGAACGTCGTCGCGGCCCGGCATCCGACCGCCCTGCCGCAAAGGGCGTTAACGATGGCGGCAAGCCCTTCGAGAAATTCTTTGGCCCTAAGAAGACGAAGTGCAACAAGTAATCTGCTTTGACGATCGAACTTCCTCATCGTCTGAAAGTGCTCCGCATAAACCGGAAGGAATACCCGGTTTGTGCGGAGTCTTTCCGTGAAAGCGGGGAGGAGTTCCCAGATCGTACGATATTCTTCCGTGAGAGACGGAGAGAAGCAATCCGCTGGCGAAATCCGCTTCCGCAAAACGGGGAAGAGCAATCCGCTGGCAAAATGCGCTTCCGCGAAACGGGGAAGAGCATTTCGCCGCAAAAATGCGCCTCCGCGTTTTGTTAAGGCAGAATCTTCGCCAACATTCTTCCTTCTCATTCCGAGGAAGAGCATTTCGTCAGAAAATTGCTAACACCATTCGAATGGTGTTAGCAATTCGGAGCAAAAATGCATTGCCGTAAAATTGCGGAGCACAAATTTGTTGTCAAAATTGTGCTCCGCGAAACGAGGAAGCACATTTCGCCAGAAAAGTAACTCTTCCGGCAATTCGGCCATTCCTGTGCCCAAAACTATCATTCCGATCCGCAAAGAGTGGATCGTTGGCCCTATGGAATAAGCCGTTTTTCATCACATATATGGGGCATTCGTCCCATTTTTACATCAATCGTCACATATTTGTACCGTCTATCACTTTTTTTTTGTGGTAGATGGTTTTTTGTTTATCTTTGCAGCATCGAATTGTATAACATTTTCTAAATGCTTTATTTTATGAAAAAGAGTTTTTCACATCCTCTCATCATTCTCCTCATGGCTATAACGATGATGACAAGTTGCGTTACTACTCGCTCCACTTCGCAGATCAACAAAGTGGAGGTCGGCATGACAAGGAATGAAGTAACTTTTGATCCCGACGGCAAGGTCATCGCCTACGAGACGATCAAGGAGCATCCGCATCATATTCATTGATCAATATATGAAACGTGTATTCTTTATTATTTGTCTGCTGATGGCTGTCTGTCAGCTTAGTGCTCAGAACCTTATCGGAACCGTAGTCGACGAGAAAGGACAACCATTGGAGTTTGCCACGGTTTCTCTTCGCACACTTCCTGACTCTGTGGTCGTGGCTGGAACAATAACCGACGCAAATGGACAGTTCTGTATCGAAAGCAAAGAGATCGGAAGTTTCGTACAAATTTCTTCTGTCGGATATTTTACTCAGAATGTCCCTGTCAGCGCTTTCGCGGCTTCACAAAGTATCCGGATGCTGTCAGATACAAAATTGCTGAATGAGGTTGTCGTCGCACAATCATTGCCCAAGACAAAGCTCCTCGGCGACGCCGTGGTCACCACCATCTCGGGCTCCGTGCTTGAGCATGCGGGCAATTCGCTTCAGGTGCTGGCCAAGGTGCCTGGCATGATCAGCAAGAACGGCAATCTGGAAGTGATCGGGCGTGGCACTCCTGTCTATTATATCAATGGACGCCGGGTGACCGACGACGCCGAGCTTCGCAACCTGATGTCCGAGGATATCCGGTCGATAGACGTCATTACCAACCCTGGGGCCGAATACGGCGGCGAGGTGCGATGCGTGGTGCGCATCCGTACCGTCAAGCGACAGGGCGATGGCTTCAGCTATGCACTTACCAGTCAGGCTAAGCAGAATCTATACAACAACCATGATGCCGAACCTTCATGGTCTGTCCTCGACCTCAACTATCGCAAGGGAGGGCTGGACCTGATCGGCAAGCTGGTGTACTACAACCAGCGCAACTACCAGATCAGCGATATCTCGGGCGGCACGCTTGTCCGGATGCCCGATGGCAGTGTGAAGCGCAATCTGATGGTTGGCCCACTCGATGCGCGCGTCCATAACAGCGGAATGAGCGGAGACCTTGGCGTGAACTGGCAGATCAACGACAATCATTCATTGGGCATGAAGCTGAACTATGGTCATATGCTGTTCGGCGATCAGAATATCATCTTTGAGGACGATGTCTATGCCGATAATGAGTTCATTGACCATGTCCGTTCCGTTTCCTATACCGATACGCCTTCTTCTCACACCATCACGGGCAATCTTTACTACGACGGAAACATCAATCAGTTGAACGTGAACTTCAACGCCGATTTCAGCGACTCGGGCTATAAGCGCGAAACCTGTACGAATGAGAGCAGCCTTAAAGACCCCGCCATCGTCGACAACGTAGCCGAGGGCGTAGCACGGATGGGAGCCGCGAAGCTGGTGCTTTCGTACCCTGTCTGGCGAGGAATGCTGAAGGTCGGAACCGAGGAGACCTACGTCAGCGCGGAACAGGAATACGCCTCTACAAAGATTGAGATTCCATCTTCGAAGGCAAAGATTACGGAGAATACCATCTCAGGCTTTGCGGAATATGCCTTGCCATTCGAGCACGTTCAGATGGTGGCTGGTATACGGTATGAGCACGTCAACTTCGAATATACTAACCAGTGTGCCCCTGCCGAGAACGCCAGCCGGGTGCACAACAACTGGTTCCCTTCATTCAACGCCTCGACCCGACTGGGCCCCGTAGGATTGAACCTCGGCTACACTACCAAGATCAACCGCCCTCGCTACGACCAGCTGAGCACGGAGATTCAGTACAACAACCGTTTCTCTTATCAGACGGGCGACCCAACGCTCCTGAACGAGATACAGCGCACCCTCTCGCTCAATGCCAACTGGCAATGGCTCACCCTCACCGGGGCATACGAGGTAGTGGATAACGCCATCTATCAGCTTGGATATCCCTACAACGATGATTGCACGGCGATGATCAAGTATTCGAACGCCGAGGAGGCCGTCCACAAGCTCAACATCTATCTCAATGCATCACCGACTTTTGGTATCTGGAATCCGCGCTATACCGTAGGTATGGAAAAGCAGTTCTTCGAGACGACAGTCATCGATCCTCGAGAAGCCACTGGTACACGCGTGGTTAAACGCAATGACCCGTTGTTCTTTGTTCAGGCAAACAATGCGTTCCGTTTGAAGCAAGGTTGGCTGATAGATCTTGATTATCAGTATACAAGTCCTTTCTATTCTGTGATGTACAAGTTTACCAAGCCGACTCACGGCCTTAACCTCGCTGTCAGCAAGTCGTTCCTCAAGCACGATGCCCTCCACGTTCGTCTCGCCTGGAACGACATCCTCGACAAGACTGCGAACCACATCGAGACCGACTATGGTACCTTCTTCAACAGCCAGAGCAATGACTCGTACGCACCATGCCTTCAGCTCCTGCTTTCATATCGCTTCAACACTGCGACAAGCAAATACAAAGGTACAGGTGCCGGACAGGATGCGAAGAGCAGAATGTAAGAGAACAAATACACTACGCTTCAGTTCCCGAAATTTGCGTCTGTCTGTCCCAAATATTTGGCGGAAGATGGATTTATACGTATTTTTGCACCGTAAAATTCAAATCCTGAACTAAATGACAAAAAAATGGCAAGGCATTTTGTCCCTATACTGATATTGACAACCATCTTGGCGTATAATGTATCTGCTCGATGACTTCGATGGTCAGCAAGTGGAAATGCAGTTCCTGACCCGCGAGGGAGCAGACACCTGCATGATGATTCCGTTTCCTTCGAGAAGAACCTATCCTGAGAGGACTTCTCGAAGACGTCATTACCACCCGCTTCAATCAGCAGAACCGTGGGCACTCGATGCCGAATACTGAGATGGGCATGCTTGTCTTCCCTGATTATGCTAATTCTTTCCTGATTTCGATGTCAGGATTGATTTTCAGTATATCCTTGATAAGTTCGGTATAGTTCACATCACGGAGATAGAAGTCATCATATTTATTATACATGATGCGAGCTCCTTGACTCTTGTTTGCCATGAACTCAACGAAGCGGATCTTGTCGATGGCGATATCGAGCGTTTTCTGCCTCAGCACGTTGCGCAGCACCAGATGACCGTCCTTGATCTCGTAGCTGTTGCCGGCATACGTCACGCCATAGAGGCACATCGTCATCAATATGAAGGCACCGCTCAGGACAATTACCCAAAGTGGCAGTTCGTCGTAATGGAAGATCAGCTTTTCGACCCAACTGGCGCATATCATCAGCGCCACCAATACGCCGAGCGCAGCTCTCCAATAGGGATGTTTGGGCTTGTAGGTTCGGGCGATTTCGGCTATCTGTCCTTCCCCTACAATCTCATGCTTATGCAGTTGCTTCTTCAGGAGCTCCATCTGGTCCTTCAGTTCCAACAGTTCGTCATTTCTATCTTTGGTCTCCATTGTCTTCATTGCTTAGGGTTCGACATCTCGCGCAACTGCTCCTTGATCCTCACCAGTCGCACTCCTACATTCTTGGCCTTGAGGCCGATAATCTCGCCAATCTCTTCGTACGACAAATCCTCCATCCACAGCAGAACGATAGCTCGGTCCATAAACTTCAACCGATGAATACGGTCGTGCAACGTCTGTATCTGACGACTGTCATCATCGTCCATGGATAGCATATCACTCACATCGATATGTAGCGAATCTTTATGGTTCTCCTCTTTGCGCATAAAAGAGATGCAGGCGTTCATGCAGATGCGGTAGATCCAAGTACGCACGTCGCTCTCACCACGGAAGGTTCCGAACGAACGCCACAGTTGGATCAAGGCTTCCTGCATCAGGTCTTTAGCCTCATCCTGATTGGCGGAATTCATCAGGCAGACGGTATAGATTGTCTCCTTGTACTCCTTGATCAGGTGCGTATATTCCTGTTCTTTTGAGTCCATTTTAATCGTTATTGTTGGATTTTTACCCTTTAGTCGCAATGAGCAGGCTGAAAACTACATCAAAGTCAATTTTTTTTTAGCATTCAAACAAATTGTCTAACGTAACTTCAGCCTGTATCTCGTCCCACTCGGCATTATGTGCTACTCCTTCGGTCGTCACCATTACATTATGTACTGCCTTTTTTGTTTCGGTTACAGCAATTAAGACCTCGCGTTTTCTGGCTAATTCCCTGCTATAATCGGATGTTATGGTATATTGATCTTTCGAATATTTCATTTCACATATATCTATAATACCATCGCTGCGATCAATCAATAGACCTATCTGTACACCTCGACGGCCAGTCGTTTCATCCGGAGCACATCGCCAAGTATATTCATTCGTGAGGATTCCGCTGATGCCAAGTTGCTTCTTGATCTGATCAGTATGCCACAGACATGCCCGTTCAAATGCTAAACCACACCACGTGTTGTATTTAGGTGTTCCCAACATAGTCTTCCAATAATTGGCACCAGGACGCTGTCCATCGATAAACTCATAATTGAATAATGTATAATGGTCAATCAGCTGATAGATTTCGGACTTATTACGATAACCCATCATAGTGTAACTACGGATAAAACCACACCATTCCAGATCATTCAATATCTCTGTGAACCCTCCGTTGTCAGTAAAGCCTCCTGCAGACAATAGCTCTAATCGGGTCATGCCCATCCGCTTTTGAGCAAGCAGATTAATGACCCGAATATAAGGTTCTGGCTTCTTGAACAACGAAGCATATAGCATCTCAAACTCATCAGACAATTCTCCTTCGGAAGAGAAAATCAAGCGCCTATATAAGTCCTTCTTTGGGTACAATTCACGGCCTCGCATGGTGTGTCTGTTGACGCAGCTTTTTTGGGTCGAACTTTGTGAGGTTTTGTTATCAGATTGTAAAGATTGCTGTCGTTCGTCACAAATTCCGTCCTTTTGTCCCAGAAATTTGGTATTGCTGAAATTTCTTCTTATCTTTGCAGCGAAAAAACGGAACTGACAATATAAAAGATGGGAAGAAATAATATCTTGATAACCTGAAGGTGTTCCTGACCGTGCTGGTGATATTCCACCATGTACAAATGGACGGCGGGCATGCCGCTCGATTCCTTGAACTTTTACAAACAGAAATAACCGATTTATGAAACACTTTACCTTCAACACCATAGGCCTCCTCACCACCGACAATGCCAAGGTCGTGGCTTTCTATCGCGACGTCTTCGGTTTCACCACCGATTGGGATGGCGTACAGCCCAATGTAGAAATGTCGCTCGATCCTTCGACAAACTCAGGACAAGTTCTGCGCATCATCCTCTTTCCTCGCTCGGACTTCGAGCAGATGATCTCGCAGAAACTTTCCTATCCACATGGCCTCAACGGTACGATGGAGCTCTCCTTCGATGTCCCCACCTTTGCCGATGTGGATAAGGAATATGAGCGTGCCATCAGCTTAGGCGCTAACCCTGTCTTCGCTCCAACGACCGAGCCTTGGGGACAGCGTACTTGCTACGTTGCCGATCCGGAGGGCAATCTAATAGAAATCAGCTCTTTCAATTCATCTTGTGTAATATCTTAATGAGTATAGGTATTATTTCCATGGCTCGCAGAATGTAAAGAAGTGTAATGGAGTTTCTATCAAAATATCATTTTCGCTCACATAACTCTGCGAGACATATCAAAAGCTGGACGGCAGCAATATATAGCCAAAATGCCATGCCATTGTGTCAAGTGGCATATTCTCATTAACTTTGTGTTTTTTCTATACTAAAGTATAACGTAGGAATCGAGAAATTTCCTATGTTTTTTTAGGCCCAAAATTTGGAGGATTAGAAAATACTCCTTATCTTTGCCGCCGAAAACAAGCATCAAGAGACACCAGAAGGTGCACCAACCGAGCAACACATAAGATGCCACGGTGGTAAGAAAGATGCGTGAGTGTTAAACTTAAAAAACAATCCTTATGCTCAACTTCCTTTTCATTAAGGCACCATGGCGTGCCAAGTATCAGATCATCAAGTTCTCCTTCTATCTGCATCGTCTTTCCGACGAGGCCATCATCGCTCATGTCGATCGTGAGCGCATCTGCCGTGGCTGGTGCGCTCAACGAAGCTATTTCCTCGCAGCGTTACGATATGAGTGTGAACGCAGAGGTATTGCGTACATCAAATAACAGCTCCTAATGTCAAAAATTCTTTCAATTAATTATAAAATAAGGCAGATATCGAAATTTCCCTATGAAAAGTTTGGAACCTATTCAATAAACAAATATCTTTGCGAGTCATTATGTTTAATACATTATTATCCAGAATATGAAAAATTCCCGTACTAAGTTATTAATGCATCATACAAAAACAATTGAAACACTTCAGTCTATTTTGTCTAATGGATTAAAGTTCTATTACTCGAACGAAAATTTCACACAGGACTTCCACGTTGCCATTCCAATGGTATGTTTCTGTGACATGCCACTAAGCAATATTTCAGATCATGTTGAACACTATGGACATTATGCAATAGGGTTCAACAAAAGAAGTTTAATAAAAAAGTATTACAAAATACTCAATCCCGTAAATTATATCATTTCGGCACAACAATTCAAAATTGTAGAGCAGTTAAGAAAAGCAGCAAAGCAAATGCCAATGACATCAGGAGAAGACCCTGAGAATCTTCTGCTTAGTTTTAATGATGCTTGTTATATACTAGGATATATGAAACCATTCAGTAATAATGCCAATTACTCTTCAAGAGAGTATTATGAATACTATAAAGAATGTGAATGGCGAATGTTGTTGCCAGAGAACTCTCGTTCAGACACAGGAGAACACTATAACTGGATCTGGAATCAAAGTGAATTCAATGAATGGAATAAGACATATAAAGAGTCTGGTAGGCTAATGGAGTCTAATCTTCCAATAATGGAATTTGATACTGACGATATTGAAATTATCTTACTCAAAAACAAACGCGATATTCCTGTAATTATAAACTTTATTACAGAAGAAATGGCTACTATAGGAGGATCTGATGCAATAGATGATTATCAACGATCTCTTCTATTGACAAGAATACGATGCTTAGAAGAAATGGAGGACAATTATTAGCAAAAAGTTATCTTTTCAGGATAGCACTTTCATTATCTATCAATAATTCTTCTATATTAATTATTATTTTTAATTGCAAAATTTGGTTATTTGGTGAAAAATGCATATTTTCGCACCGAAAAAGAGAAAAATTGTACCAAGCATCAGTCATCAACAATGCAGACTATCGACACCCTGAATGCTGAGCATTTGTGAATAGCTTTCAAAAATGTACCAAACATCAGCATCCTGACCATCGGAGCACGTCAGAAGACGTTGTGAATAGCTTTCAAAAATGTACCAAACATCAGTCATTAACAATACCCAAATCGTAGTCACTGCCCAGGACGTGTTGTGAATAGCTTTCAAAAATGTACCAAACATCAGTCATTAACAATGCGAGCATTTATCAGCAATGTGCATTGGATGTTGTGAATAGCTTTCAAAAATGTACCAAACATCAGTCATTAACAATAACCGCCAAATTTTTCTGTACGTCCTAAATGTTGTGAATAGCTTTCAAAAATGTACCAAACATCAGTCATTAACAATAGAATAGTTTTATATATCTGTGCATGAGTTGATTGAATAGTTTCTTAGAGTAGAAAAATGACTGACTGCAAATCTGCAAACCCTATAAGAGTCTGCAGATTTGCTTTTCTATTTGGCAACAACCTTACCTTGTTTGATATCAAAATCAACTCCTTCTATCCAGAACTTCTGTTTGCCGCGAGCAACAATAATGATTGGTGTTGCTTGCCCGATGGTGTAAATACTCTCTGCTTTAACTTTTACTTCACTAGAATTAGAAAAGAGATGATGTTGTAAACAGATTTTACCTTCTTTCATCTTTTCCACTGCCCTGAACCTATACAATCTTTTCGAGATTTCAGGCATAGTCAGTGCAGACAACTTCTCTCCATCATTTCGCAGGATTAACATAGTGCCTCTATGTAGCACAAATGAGCGGGTGAGTTCCTTGCCATTTTTACAGATGGACATCGGGAGTAGATCTTCAACATTGTTCAAGCCACGTCGTCTGTTGGCTTTTGCAACCTCTGCAAGCGTCACACATCGATGTTCCTGTGCCTTGCCATTTTCGTACAAAGCATAAAGCACCACTTCGCCATTCACAGCATACGAATAGCGCTTATACTCCTTGTCAGACCAATAGGCATGCTCCTTGACAGGTACTACAGGTTTCTCTGAAAATTCACAGCGGACGTGTCGTATAGGTGTCTTTATTCCAGTTGGGCCAATAATGTAAAAACCTTCCTTATATGCTTGCTCAAAACCTTTCTCATCGGTGAGTTTCTGAATAGCCTCACGAATTTTCGGGTCGATGATGCCCTTAATATGCTTTTCCTCAAACTTGACATATCCTCCACCACGGCGAATAACTGCTTTTTCTTTATCATCTTGCATTATCTTCCCATAGAAGTTATCTTGGTAGAGTTGACCGCGAATACTGTCACCTTGAAGCCAGAAGGTGCGATGACCAACTTTCTTCTTTCGACGTGCTGGAGTGATAACTTGCTCACGACAAGTGTAGTGGGCAATAACATTGTCACGAAGAAACTGAATTGTTGGATTGAGGTTCACATTGATGCCGCATAGCTTCTTCTCGTGCTGGATTTGTGCCTCCAGGTGTGAGACATCATGACCAACTATAGCGGCTTCCAGCTTTTCAAAGTAGAGTTTAAGCATTTTTTCACGTGGCGCAGACGCAGGTATATAGGTCAGTATGAGTGCATCAACAGCGTGATGTGAGTTGTTGTCTCGCGTCTTTGGGGGTACACCTATAATATTGCGGAATGCCGCTGTCACCGTTCCCTTCTGCACTTCTACGCTCGTGAAGAGCGATTTGAGGAAAAGAGTAGCATACTTGGCTATGATGGAAGTGTCGACCAATTGATTGTTGCGGAATCCTCGTTTGATCTCCTTCATTTTGAAATTGCCTACTTTGTGCTCCCAGTATTGCAGCTCCATCTCCCACAGATGTTGCTGATGGATGGCAGAATCCTTTGAGTCTTTATCCTGAGCCTTCTTGGTGCGAAAGCGCCAATAGCTGACACGGTCTTTGAGACGTGCGATGCGTGCCTCCCATGGGCCAAGACGTCGCAGAATATCTTCATAGTTGTCAAGCTCATATGGCATGCGGTTGCGCTTCACCTGACGGTTGAAAGACGACTTACAAAGAGTCTGGTTTTCTATGGAGTCATCAAACGATCGGCTACGTGGTAAAGTATGCTCAATATCCACCTCATTGCCCGACAAGACAGATGTAAATGAAATCAGCTCTCCTGTATATAAGCATTGACAGTTTTGTTCGCGCCATAAGCGATAACGTCTTATGAGCTGATCCTTGTATCTGCCCCAAAAAATTTCGTCTATCCCAGCCTCAAATTCTTGCAATTCTCTGTTTTGCTCCGTGAAATAACGCACACGGCGAATGCTTTCATCCGTAGGAATAAATTCTCCTAAGAGCGACTCAAAGACCTTGTTTTCATTGCGACGTTTGTCATTATACTGCTTGATGGCCCATCGCATGTTAGCATCGTTCAGTTCACGGGCTACCTCTATGACGATCTTAGTGTCGTCTTCATCAATAATGCCATCAAGAAGTAAAGAGTTAATGTCCTGTCTTAAAGTGTATAGTACACGCAGAGCCATTGGATTGCGTAGAGAGTTGATGGCCGGTGAGTCGAGGAGTTTGCGGTAGAGCATGCGATCACCATCCTCGATGTGGTGTCCATGTGCAGGACGATAAACGGAAACCTGAGAATGGTGGTAGAGTTTGTTGAATTTACAGGCATCAATATTCGGGAAACGTTGTGCAAGGTATAACACCAAAGCATCTTTGATATTAGGCGATTTGACAAACTTGCGTTCTCGTGATGCAAAGAACTGCTGATAAAGTGTTGTTACTTCTTCTGTCACGGATGTCTGTTCTTCGGGGGGCATGCCGTTCCATGTCAAGCTGCCAAACTCCTCTGCCGCAAATGCTCGTATATCGTCGTAATCCGACTGTTGGAGTATATAAGAGGTGTCATGGTCCGCCCATCGGTATTCTTCTGCCTTGTAATTCGCTATGAGGGCATTCGTAATTGTCTTGATGCGTTTGCTATGACTAACTGTTGATATTACTCCCCTGAGGTCTTTGATGAGATTTTGTGTACACTTATCACCGATTATCTCTGGCAGTTTGGCATAAAGGCATGCTTCGTTGTAGAGATAACCTTGCGATAAGAATCGATTGATGTTGTTGATTGCCTTAAGACTCAGCTTGGCATACGCTACCGGCATGGAATTGAAAAGACGGACAAGAAGCGTCTTGTCAAGATTGGCATCAAGAGCAAAGCGTTCGAGCGGTTCTTCATCGTCCGCAGTGAAACAGACGTGCCAAACGTCTTCCCAATGGTACACCACTTGATGGCGTTTGGTATTGTCGCCATTCGTGTTGTGGGTTTTACATGTTTTGTATTCCCACTTCTGCCAATTCCCCCCGAGAAGCTCACGCAGGCGGTAAGTTACACAGCAAGCCTCCACCATGGTCTCATCGGCATAATTGATGGTTCGGAGAGCACTATTAGTGTCGTACGAGTATTGTGCACCTGTTAATTGTTCTATCCATTGACGGATACCTATGAACTGAAAGTCAGTAGCACGTATAAACTTTGCATCAAACAACTGCTGTTTCTGCTCTTTTGTGAGTTCCTTCTGGCAGCCTTCACCGAAACGGATATTGTTGATGAAACTCCATGCCGTGAATTCCTCAAACTCGGGACGACTCTGAGGACAGCGAGGCTTCGAAGGTTCAAGGAGACACTTGCCCACCGTACTTTTCTGAGACTTCAAAGGACACTTGTAGAAGATTGTACCATCTTTCTTTTCTGAGAGGAGTCGTGTACGTAAGTCTTGCTCAGAATGAAGTCCATGTTGAAAGTCAAAGATGTAGGCTATTTCATTTTGGTATTCCTTGCGTATTGGCTGATACTTTTCATGAGCTCTTATACGCTCCGTATGGCTAATTTCATAGAGGGCACAACCGATGGTGGGGTGATGATGCTCTTGCATGTATTGCTCAAGAGCTGCACAGCAACTCAATTCTGAGGATTTCAAAGTCTCAGAATTATCGTTTGCGGTTGATTCTTTCGTGTGTTCCTTTATTCTTTCTCCTTTACTGCTCTTGAACCCACGTCGCTGAGCAATATGGTAGATGGCGCGACCAAGTTTGAAACGATTGATGGTAAGTGAGAAATCAATGTCTGGAGTCATGGCTAGCCAAGCACGAATGGCATATGGATTGGAACATTCGGCATCTGGACTTCCATCCCCATCGAAGTCACATTTAATCCAGTTCTCGAAGGCTTCGTTGTCTGTCGGATATGAGCGTCGACCGTGTTCGCTGTCATATTTGACCCATATGTCAAGCTGTTCATTCGTAAGCGGACACATATTATATTCTATGAGTAGTCGCAGTGTCGCCCATTTGCGGTATCGACGCACTCGGTTCAACTTTCGCAAAGCTCGTTTCTCTGTTCGTGCGGCAGCAAGAGAAAACTCTCCAGTCTTGTCATTGCCTACACCAGACTTAAATTGATGCACCGTGCTATAGACAATGTCCTCACCTTGACGCATATCAGTATCACGTACTGTAATGCCTAACGAGTTAGTACCGGCATCAATTCCAACTATTTTTGACATTTTCTTTGAATTTTCTTGGTTAGTAGAAAAAATATCATTATCTTTGCGCCCACTAAAGGTACATTTGTGAAGCTTTTCACAATAAGGCTATAAGCCGAAGATTTCTGCCCCTGCGTCTAACGTGGGGGCTTTTTTTTGATGGGAACCGTCACAAGTGTTCTGTGTCGTTGTTCGCCGCAAATGAGAATTACGTGTGTCTCACATCCCCACCAGTTCTCTGCCAATTGCCTTGACCTCATTAAGAATTAGAGTCTCGCGCTCTTTTGAAGGTTTCTTCATGCCATTGATATACTGAGCCATCAAACTCTGACTGATACCGACACGACGAGCCTCGGCGGAGGCGTTGAGTTCTGGATGGGTTAAGAACACACGAGCAATTCCTTGTGGCTCCGGATCATCATACTCAAAGCTTTCGAATGAAATATCTTCGTCGAGAGCATACCAGTGAATTCCCTCGTCGTCAATCTCATAGTCATTGCGTTGCTCCTCTGTAGCAGCATTCAGTCGCTTATACCACAGCAAAGACTGCCATACAGTCCTGTCGTCATCGGTCAATCCATAAATACGGTCGTTATCAAACCAAATCTTTGTTAGTACCATAATCAGAAGAAGAATCTCAACCCAGATATTCTTAATATCTCTGGCATACCAATATATTTTTTGAGGTTTAATGCTGCAAATGTAGGTAATAAATTTATAACTGCCAAATATTTTGCACAGAATTAATGAAAAAACTTAATTTCTTCTTATTTGAAGCATAAAACACTACCATATTATAGAGGTTAAGCTTACTATACCCTTTGCGTTTCGGATTCGCGTCAGATAATCTGTCCATTGTGTTGAGTATGTCAGAGAGTGATTATCAGATGTCGTTCGTCACATAAATCATCTGTTTGTCCCAGAAATTTGGAAGATTAAGGAGAAATGCGTATCTTTGCGCCATGATTACAGAAATACGACGAATACCTTGTTTAAATAATAAGATGTATGCAAAACGATCGAATCCTTCTTCGTCCTTGGCAAGAGAGCGATGCTGAGGCTTTATATAAATATGCGAGCGACCCTATTGTCGGGGAGCGTGCTGGCTGGCCGCCACATCAATCGGTGGAGGAGAGTCGTGAGATAATCCACACTGTCTTTCACAATGACACTACTTGGGCTATTGTCCTCAGGGAGACGGGCGAGGCCATTGGTGCCATGGGTTATATGCCTGTGTGCGAACTGAATCTTCCGGCTCGTCCAAGCGAACCGCTCGTGGGCTATTGGGTAGGCAAGCCATACTGGAATCAGGGAATCTGCACCGAAGCCCTGCAGCTGATGCTCGAATATATTCGCAAAGAAACCTCCTACACCTCACTTATCAGCAGCCACTTCATCGACAATCCTGCCTCAGGCCGCGTGATGGAGAAATGTGGCTTTGTTCCGACTGGAGAAATAGCTGTTGACGAACAGCAGCTCTATGGAGAAGAACACCCCATGAGGGTACTGAGGTTGGAGATACAAAGGTAATCACACAATCCTTTCGCGTGGGCAATAGCCTCCCTTTGTATCATTGGTATTGTCCTCATTTTTTCTGAACGAAATAACCCATGAACAGATTTAACAATATTATCGGAGAGATACAAAACATCATCCTCCGGGAAGAACCTATACTGAGATCGCTTTCCGAAGACATCATTACATCTCGCTTCAATCACCAGAACCGAAGTGTCAAGATGCTCATTGGGCATCTGATTGACTCGGCGAGCAATAATCATCAGCGCATGGTTCGTTTGCAATACGCTCCTCGTTGTGGACACTCCATGCCAAATACAGAGATGGGGATGCTTGTCTTCCCTGATTATACGCAGGATAATGACCTTTGGCTCACGCTGCAGGATTATCAGCATGAAGATTGGGACACGCTCCTGTCGCTCTGGAAGTATTACAACCTCCATATCTGCCAAGTGATTCGTTCTGTGGATGAGACAAAGCTCCAGAACTACTGGCTCGATTACGAAGGCAATCGCGTGACGCTGCAGGACATGATCATTGGCTACACCAATCATCTGAATCTGCATTTAGGACAGATTCATGAGCTGCTTTATAAAGAGGCTTCTGACGCGACTATGTAATAATGACAGATGAAAACTTTAGTAACAAGAATTGCGAATGTCGAAGCTTTGATCATCGGCGAAAAGACTGACAAAGTGTTTCTTTTCGTTCATGGTCATGGGGGTAATAAAGAGGAGGCGCAAGCTTTTGCGGATGTTGTGAATCCCTTGGGATATCAGGTGATAGGCATTGATCTGCCAGTGATGGAAATGCCGGAAATAGTGATGGATCTTTTGTCTGATGTAACACAATATCTCAAGCAGAATTACCGTTCTGTCAATGTTCGTGCAAACAGCATCGGATGTTGGTTCTCGATGCTGGCATTTCAGCAGGGAGGACTTGACAAGGCGCTGTTCGTCTCTCCGCTTCTTGATATGAAAACGTTCATCGATTGTGCGGATTATAAAGATGATCGGTATTACGAATGGGTAGTGTCGCACCCGATTGAACGCTGGAACACAGAGACATTTATACTGCGACCTCTGAGGGATGCAGTCGTTGCTGAGAAGGTTTATGAATCATTTCTTAGCCAGCATCCTTGCCAGGTGGAAATCGCGGAAAATGGAGAACATTGGTTCCATACTGTCGAGCAACTGGAAATATTGAGACAATGGGAAAAGAAAACTTTGGATAAATAAAAATAAAGAACTAAAGTTTCCCACACCCGATTTATGCGAGTGTAGTTAATATAACAGCCTAAGCCTCCCTTCGCAGGAGGCTGGCATATGATCTTTGAAAAACTTGAAAAAAATCTGAGGAAAATAACAGATTGTCAAAGAAAATCTGTATATTTGTAGTGCAAAAACAATATACTAACTCAAACAATCTGTTATGGATGCAAAAATAGACCATTTCTCGGAGTTATCCAAATTTCTTGGTGAGAAAT
>JAZUEP010000065.1:0-21145 GCA_045640225.1 Bacteroidales bacterium
GTACCCATATAGAGCATACCGCCGCCACAGGTGATGAACTTATCGGCCAGCGTCACCGCATCGCCTTTCCTGACCTTGGGGAACAAACCCATCAGGCAACGAAGTCCTTCCTTGGGTTCGGTCAAAGGTTCATCACTATAGCCGAAAGCAATAGGCAACTGGGTATCAGAACCGAATGCCTCTGCAAATGCCTTTACAAATTCCTGTGGTGTCATAGTCGTAATTACGAGTAAATGGTTGCTACAATCGTTCTGGAACCTCCGTAGTCTCTGTGCTCACACAGATAGATTCCCTGCCAGATGCCGAGGTTCAATCTGCCTCTTGTGATTGGGATATTAAGGCTAACACCAATCATCGTACTCTTGGCATGAGCTGGCATATCGTCGGCACCCTCGAGCACGTGGTCATAGTAAGGTTCTCTTTCCTTGACCAGATGGTTGAAAATCTGCTCCATATCCGTGCGGACATCAGGATCGGCATTCTCATTGATGCTCAGCGAACAGCTCGTATGTTTGACAAAGAGGTTCAGCAGCCCTGTCTCAGGCAATGGCAGTGGCAGGTGCTGAAGGATCTCTCCTGTAACCAGATGGAAGCCGCGACGCTTCTCCCTGAGCGAAAATTCTACTTGTTGTATCATAGGTCAATAACTTGTCATTAACTTGAAGTATCTGTTTCTGATCACCAAAATGCGTATCATCCAGATTGCGAAGAACCCTTCGGACAAAATATGATAGACCACGTTCCACGGCGCTGGCAGTTCGATGAACATACAGGCTATCCAGATAACCAGATCAAGGTCGAACAGCAGGTTCCACCATCGTTCTCTGTCCGTGATCCTTACTCTCGTCGGCAGCTGTTCTGAGAGAGTGACTACCGTATCGCCTCCGATGTCGAAGCGCCATTTCCATAGACCAAGCACTATCTTGACTGCAAGGTTATACGAGCCTTCGGGAAGGTCTATGCCCACATTACTGCTACGCATCATTCCGACTGATTGTCCGTCGATGAACACCCAGTAAGGAATAGCAACCTTGAAGCGTTGCTTGCGATGCAGTGTCAGTAGTGCCATTTCACTCACTCACCGTAGGGTCTTTCGGCTCCAGATTCATCTCGAACGAAGTGATGATAAACTCATCTCCCTTGCGCTGAAGGCCGAAGTAGAGGTTACGGACAAAACTTTCCATTCCTTCGAAAGCATAGCGCTTCTCGATGGCATACACGGGCTTGCCATTGCGATCTCCGTAGCCGAAGCCTGTCACTTCAGTATCGTATTCGCCTTCTCCGGCAAATCGACCCTCCATCAGCCATTTGGCATAGCCTTCACCATCGAAGTCATATTGATCACGCAGGAACTGCTTCATTTCATCCGAGCAATGAGCCGTAATCCATTCCTCTGAATAGGTATCAACATCCTCGCCTGGGTTGAGCACTTCCATCAGGAACTCCTGAGCCTCGTAAAACTCTTCGCGGTCGCACTCTTCAATGGTGCCCAACTGGTCATTGCCTACACTAACAAAACCCCACAACAGTTCCTGGCTGTTATCAGCTGTTGCAACCTCGACATTCTCTGTTGCAGTTTCTGAACTCGCATTGCTCTGAGCCTTGTTTCCACTACAAGCAGAGAGCATCATGGTTGACAATAAATAGAAAAAATACTTCTTCATAGTTTCAATCATTATCCTTTATCGAATGACAACATTTATCCGTTCGACTTCAATCTTTTCCCATACATGCTCCTGCACATAGGGTTCATTGGCAAGATAATCATCCAGCTGTTCACGACTCTCGAACTCCATGACGAGCATGGAGCCTTTCATCTTTCCTTCGTCATCGAGCAAGCCTCCTGCACAAATGACATGACCTCTCTGTCTTTCCATGCCTTCCAGATGACGAGGACGCACCTCCATCCTCTTGGCAAGCATTCCCTCGCCATCGTAAGCCTTTATCACGAATTGCATAATTGTTGTATTAAATATTATTAATGGTTACATATTTGGCAGTAATCTCCACTACAAGAAACAAGATGTACGAAGAGTGCGCAAAGATAGTATTTTTTCCCGATACATTCCAATTTAAATTGCAAGTCTTATGTAAATACGTCGCATTTTAACATCATTTGAGCGCTTTTGCAACGCAATCTTAGATATTTTTTCAACTTTTCGTTGAAAGGATATTAGGGATATTGGGGATTTATCGTGAAGAAATGAGGGCGGAATATGCGAATTTGGTGTAAAAATTTGGAATTAGGAGAAATAATGACTATATTTGCAGCCGATAACGCAGTGTTACTGCCTAAGTCATGTGCAAAAAATAAACTCACACAATAAGATACCGAATATGAACATCTACACCCGAAGCACAATTTTGCTATTGTCCTGGCTTGGCTGCATGGCGCTGCAGGCTAAGGACTATTCCGTTACATCGCCCAACGGCCATCTGAAGGCCACTGTGAGCGATAATGAACGTGTCTGCTGGAGCATCTCGCTCGACGACGTGACGGTGCTGGCACCATCGGCCATCGGCATCCAGACAACGACGGGCAACTGGGGCACCAAGACACGCATTCTGAGGGCCCGCCAGCGCACAATCAGCGAGACGATCCCCACCGTAGCCTACAAACGTGCCGAAGTACAGCATCAATGCAACGAACTTACCCTGGACTGCAGTGGCGAGTTCAACCTCGTAGTGCGTGCTTACGACGACGGCTGTGCCTACCGCCTGGTGAGCAAGAGCCGAAAGCCACTGCGTGTAGTCAGCGAATCCCCAGAGTTTGCCTTTACGGCCGACCATCAGGCCTTTGTCCCTTACGTCAACGATAATCGTGGCGGCGAACGCTATTGCTACAGCTTCGAGTCGTACTACGACGAGCAGCCCCTCAGCGCAATGTATCCCGATTCCATCGCCATCACCCCACTGGCCGTTTGCCTGCCAGGCGGTACGAAAGCCGTGGTTATGGAAACCAGTGTCGAAGACTATCCCGGCATGTTCCTCTATCGCAATGCTTCGTCGCCAGCCCATACGCTACAGGCCGAATTCGCACCTTTCCCCACCGAGACAGTGGTCGGAGGCTTCGATCGCCTCAATCTCGTACCCACTAAGCGTGCCGACTATATTGCCGACATCCAGGGTCAACAAGCCCTGCCTTGGCGACTGGTACTGGTAACGACCGAAGATACTCAGCTGCTCGATACCGACACGCCATTCTGCCTCGCCCCGGCCTGTCGCCTGACCGATACTTCGTGGATCAAGCCTGGCAAGGTAGCGTGGGATTGGTGGAACAACTGGAACATCTCAGGTGTCGACTTCCGTGCCGGTATCAATACGCGTACCTATAAACATTATATTGACTTCGCGTCGTGCAACGGTCTGGAATACATCATCGTCGACGAGGGCTGGAGCAGCGAGGAGGATCTGCTTACATACAGCAACGACGAGCTCAGTATTCCCGAACTCGTCGCTTATGGCAAGGAACGCAATGTGGGTGTCATCCTGTGGAGTTCCTGGCGCAACCTCATCAAGGACCTCGACCGCAACATGAGCCATTATGCAGCGGCTGGTGTCAAGGGCTTCAAGATCGACTTCTTCGACCGCGACGATCAGGAGGTGATCCGCTCGACATACGAGATGGCAGCCGCTGCTGCGCGCCATCATCTGTTGGTCGACTATCACGGTCTGAAGCCGTCCGGCATCCAGCGCGCCTATCCCAACGTGGTAAACTTCGAGGGCGTCAAGGGCCTCGAGAACTGCAAGTGGGAACCACGCGATGCCAACGGTCCTGTCCACGACATGCCGCGTTACGACGTCTCGATCCCTTATCTGCGCATGTTGCCTGGTCCCCTCGACTACACGCCTGGCGCTATGCACAATGCTACACGCGACCACTTCTTCGGCAACAACAATCACCCGATGAGTCAAGGTACACGCGTACACCAGATGGCCATGTATACCATCTACGAAGCCCCGCTGCAGATGCTGGCCGACAGTCCGACACACTATGAGCAGAACCAGGAGTGCACCAGCTTCATTGCCGGCGTACCTACTACCTTCGACCAGACAATCGCCCTTGCCGGCGAGATGGGTGAGTACGTAGCCATAGCCCGTCGCAAGGGCGACACCTGGTATGTAGCCGCCATGAACAACTGGACGCCTCTCGACCTCAAGATCGACCTCTCACGCTTCCTGACTGCACCGATGACAATGGACAGCTTTGCCGATGGCATCAATGCCGACCGCGAGGCCACCGATTACCGTCACGAGACACGCCAGGTCGCACCCTCGGAGGTGATCAACGTCCATCTGGCACCTGCAGGTGGCTGGACAGCCACGTTCAGAACCGCAGGCCGAGACTAAGACTCGACGACTGGAAGCGTTCCTTCACTTCGCCATGCTCCATGAAGGGAGTGATGTCGGCCGTGAAGCGGAAGCCCAGATAGAACCTATTGAAATAGATGCCGCATCCGGCATTCCATCCCATCTGGAAACGACTGGCTCCTTCGTCGAAGAGGTCGGTCGTTTCGCTGTCTACACTGGTCTTGGCCATAAGGTTGGCTTTGGCATTCACACCGGCAGCTGCAGCCAACACAATGACGTCCGTCACACGGTACTGATAAGCCAGATCGACAGGCATGCTCAAGGTCAGCAGCTGAGTGTTCACGTTATCGCGATCTACCATGATATTGTCGTCCCAGTAATCGACTTCATCCGAACGTCGTACAAAGTTCACCTCCGGCCCCATCTCGAGGAACAATGGCAGTCTCTTGCCCGTCAGATTCACGCCCCTCAGATAGCTAAGACCTAAGCCATACAGGTTATGCTGACTCACTGCCGTATAACTATAGCTGGTAGTCACAGGTTGGGTCGAAACCAAGTTCAGATCCAGACGCGTATAGTTGTCAGTCTCGTAGTAGTAGTCACCGGCAGAAGCAGCCAACGTCGAGCACAACAGCAAGGCACTCAGTAGCAAGTTTCTTTTCATAATGGATTTATTTAGCATTATTTTATTCGATAAGAATTATTTTTTACCTATTTAGAATAGATTTATGCCATCTAGGTTTAACTTGTCCTGTTTTTTTTCGTAGATTATTTGGACGATATGCAAAAAAATAGTATCTTTGCCCCGTCAAAACCTCGACAAACCTTCCGCAACAGACAACAAACTATTATCGTAAATCTACAATCATGTCCAGACGCTTTATCTACTTCATATCGTCAGTAGCTGCCATGGGCGGCTTGCTGTTCGGCTACGATTGGGTCGTAATCGGTGGCGCCAAGCCGTTCTACGAACTCTATTTCGGCATCGAGAATAGCCCTTCACTGCAGGGCCTGGCTATGACTACAGCCAATATCGGTTGCCTGTTCGGAGCCATGCTGGCAGGAGCCATAGCCGATCGATTAGGCCGACGTCCGTTGCTACAGATTGCAGCATTACTCTTCACCGCCAGTGCCGTCACGACCGGATGGTTCAGCGACTTCACGCTCTTCAACATCGCCCGATTTGCCGGTGGCATCGGCATCGGCATTGCTTCTGCCCTATCGCCTATGTATATTGCCGAAGTTGCTCCGGCTGCAATACGCGGACGTTTGGTCAGTTTTAATCAGATGACCATAGTCCTTGGCATCCTGGGAGCACAGATCGTCAACATGCTATTGGCACAGAAGGTCGATGCTACACTCTCGCATCAGATGCTGCTCTCCACCTGGAACGTCACTTCAGGCTGGCGCTGGATGTTCTGGGCCGAGACGCTTCCGGCAGGCCTCTTCTTGCTGTTGTCATTCTTCATACCCGAGTCGCCCGTCTACTTGCAGTTGCGTCAGGAACGCATCAACGGACGAAGCCAGCAGCCCAAAACTTCAGCTGGCCTATCCGAGCTCTTCCAGCGCAAGTATGCCCTCGTGCTTACGTTAGGCCTGATCATTGCCGTCTTCCAGCAATGGTGTGGCACGAACGTGATATTCAACTATGCCCAGGAGATTTTCGAGGGCGCTGGATACAATGTCGACGGCATGTTTATCAACATCGTTATTACAGGCATTGCCAATGTCGTCTTTACCGTAGTAGCCCTCTATACGGTCGAACGTTGGGGACGTCGTACCCTGATGCTTATCGGTTCGTTAGGCCTTGGCATCATTTATCTTACCTTGGGCAGCTGCTATTACTTCCACGTCGAGGGCATCCTGATGGTCATCCTCGTCGTCATGGGTATTTCGTGCTATGCCATGACACTGGGCCCTGTCACATGGGTACTGCTGGCCGAGATCTTCCCGGCACGAATCCGTGGCATCGCTATGGCTACGTGTACCTTTGCTCTCTGGGTTGGCTGCTGCACGCTGACCTATACATTCCCGCTCATGAACGCCTCGCTCGGCAGTTACGGATCGTTCTGGATCTATTCGGCCATCTGTCTGGCGGCCTATATCTACCTGCTTCACCATTGTCCTGAGACACGTGGTGTGTCGCTCGACGAGCTTGAACGTAAACTTTCATCTCCTAATTCATAATACCCTTACCATCCATGGTCAAAGCTTGGACTGAAGATGTCGTAATCCCTACTTACGAGATTGGCGAACCTGAAAAGAATCCTATCTTCCTCGAGAAACGCGTATACCAAGGTTCCAGCGGTGTGGTTTACCCATATCCTGTCGTCGAGTCGATCTCCGACCAGAAGACCGATCATACGTACCATGCCGTCTACCTCGAGAACGAGTACATCAAGGTGATGGTATTGCCTGAACTGGGCGGTCGTATCCAGATGGCTTACGACAAGGTACGTCAGCGTCACTTCATCTATTATAACCACGTCATCAAGCCTGCCTTGGTAGGCCTGGCGGGACCGTGGATCAGTGGTGGCATCGAGTTCAACTGGCCACAGCACCATCGTCCGTCGACCTTCATGCCTGTTGACTTTACGATTGACGATACGGCTACGGATGGCTCAGTTACCGTATGGGTCAACGAACGCGAACGTATGTTCCATCAGCAGGGACGTGCCGGCTTCACTCTTCGTCCCGATTGTGCCTACCTCGAGGTTCGTGGCCGGCTGTACAATCCGACCTCGATGCCTCAGACTTTCCTCTGGTGGGCCAACCCAGCCGTCTCGGTCAACGATCAGTACCAGAGCGTCTTCCCGCCGGATGTCAATGCCGTCTTCGACCATGGCAAGCGTGCCGTCTCGACATTCCCAATCGCTACAGGTACCTATTATAAGATGGACTACTCGGCAGGTGTCGACATCTCGAACTATAAGAATATCTTCGTGCCTACATCGTACATGGTGGCTGCCTCGAAGTACGATTTCGAAGGTGGTTACGAGAATGATACCCAGGCCGGCATGCTGCATGTGGCCGACCATCATTTCAGCCCTGGCAAGAAGCAATGGACCTGGGGCAATGGCGACTTTGGCCGTGCCTGGGACAATAACCTCACCGACGATGACGGCCCGTACATCGAACTTATGGCTGGTGTCTATACCGAGAACCAGCCGGACTTCTCCTGGCTCATGCCTTACGAGGAGAAGCAGTTCACCCAGTACTTCCTGCCATATCGCGAACTGGGCGTGGTGAAGAATGCTACACGCAACCTGTTGCTCAACCTTACTCCCTCCTCGGCCGATACGGCCCGTCTGCAGGTATTTGCTACCTCTACCCTTCGCGTCAGCATCGAACTCACCGATCGTCAAGGCCATGTCTACATCGATCGGGAAGAGACATTGTCACCACGTCAGATTTTCGACGTGACCGTCCCTGTTACTTCGTTTGCTGATCTCCATGTGGCCCTCTATATCGATCAGCGACTCGAACTCGAATACGAGGCCGAACCCGATGAGGTCCGTCCGATTCCCGATGCAGCCCAACCCGCTCAGTTGCCTCACGAGATCCGTACAAACGAGGAACTTTTCCTCACTGGCTTGCACCTCGAGCAGTACCGCCACGCCACCTATTCACCCTTCGACTATTACGAGGAAGCCCTTCGTCGCGATCCACTAGACGTTCGCTGCAACAACGCCCTCGGACTGCTCTATATCCGCAAGGGCCGTTTCGACCTGGCCGAGGGCTATCTTCGCACAGCGGTACGTGTACTGCAACGACATAATCCTAATCCCTACGATGGTGAGCCGCTCTACAATCTTGGTCTCTGCCTCAAGCTGCTTGGCCGGCTCGACGAGGCCTACGAATGGTTCTACAAGTCTACATGGAATGCTGCCTGGCAAGCAGCCGGATACCTGGCCTGTGCACAGATCAGCACGCAACGTCGTAACTTCGCACAGGCCCTCTACGAGGTCGAGCAAGCACTGCTCCGCGGTTGGCACAATCACAAGGCACGTGCCCTGAAAGCCACCCTGCTGCGCCTGTCAGGACGTTGCGAAGAGGCCCTGCAGTGGATCAGCGATTCGCTACAGATCAACCTCTTCAACTACGGCTGCATGTACGAACAGTACAGCATCACCGACGACCCTACAGTGCTTCGTAAGATGCTCAGCCTGATGCATGCTGACGCCAATAACTACGACGAGCTGGCCCTCGATTATTGCGAGGCCGGTTGCTGGCTCGAAGCCGCTGAAATCTGGCTCCATGCCGAACAGCAACAGGCTACCACCGCTCTTACCTTCTATTATAGGGCGTGGGCCGAGTCGCACTATGCCCCATGCGAGTCAGAGGACACGCTTTGCATGGCCGCAGACATGTCGCCAGATTATTGCTTCCCCAACTGCAACGAAGCCATTCTGGCACTCAATTGGGCCAAGGACCAGAATCCTTCCGATGCGCATCCGTGGCACTTCCTGGGCAATCTCTACTACGACCGTCGCCAATATGATCTGGCACAACAGCACTGGGAGCAAGCCGCCGATCTCTGTCCTGACTTCCCTACGACGTGGCGCAACCTTGCCCTTGTCTATGCCAACAAGCGAGGCGACACTGAACGTGCGCTACAATGTATGCAGAAGGCATTCAGCCTCGATACCACCGATAGCCGCGTACTGATGGAGCTCGACCAGCTATACAAACGTATGCAATACAGCCCTGACTTCCGTCTGTCGAACCTACAGCAATACCCTGAGGCCATTGCACGACGCGACGACCTGGTGCTCGAGCAGATTACCTTGCTCAACCAACTGGGACGACATGCCGAAGCCAAGGCCATGATCGATGCACACGTTTTCCATCCGTGGGAAGGCGGAGAAGGCAAGGTCAGCAGTCAATACCAGATTGCCCGTCTCGAGCTTGCGCGACAGCTTATCTTTGATCAGTCCAATCGCAACGAGGAACATCTGCTACAGGCCATTTCGTTGCTCAATGAGTGCCTTGTACTGCCTCGCACCTTGGGCGAAGGCAAGCTCTACGGCGCTCAGGACAACGACTTCCATTACTACCTTGGCATTGCCTATCACCTCCTTGGGGACGAGGCGAAAGCCACCGAGGAATGGACCCTCGGCACCGTAGGACCAACCGAACCTGCTCCTGCCCTCTACTACAACGATGCCAAACCAGACAAGATCTTCTTTGCCGCCTTGTGTCATCGCGCTTTAGGCCATGAGCAGCAAGCTCTGTCACTCTTCCATAAGCTTGTGTCTTATGGCGAACAACACCTCTTCGATCAGGTCCGGATGGATTACTTTGCCGTCTCGTTGCCCGACCTATTGATCTGGGAGGATAGCCTTGATCTGCGCAACCAGATCCACTGCAAGTATCTACTTGCCCTCGGGCATTATGGACTTGGTAATCACCAGAAGAGCCGACGCTACCTTTGCGAAGTCATCGCCCTCGACATTAATCACCAGGGCGCTCAGTCATTGCAACGGTTTGCTCAGCAATAAGTACACCTAAATAACAGTGGGAAGTACTATTTCGCCAGAAAAATGGACTTCCTCGATTTGATGAAGTGTATTTATCTTGCGAAATACTCTTCCTCGATTTGATAGAGCGCATTTTTCTTCCGGAATGCTCTTCCTCGATTTGATGACGTGTATTTTTCTTCCGAAATGCTCTTCCTCGATTTGATGGAGACCGTTCTGCTAAAAAATTACTCTTCCCCGCTGCGAGGAAGAGTATTTTGCAAGAAAAAAAGTACAGCCTCAAATTAAGATGAAGTAACACGCGATAAAAATGCACTTGCCAGAAACGAGCAAGATCATTTCGAAAAGAAATGCACTTCATTCCCACCTACAACAGCCATAACAAACAGCATGAAACGACTCACACTTCTACCCTTCCTCACCCTGCCCCTGATGCTTTGGGCTGCGGATAAACCGAAACGGACGATGCACTACTTCCCGATCGGACGAGAGATAGTGTGCGTCAACGGCCAGAACCGGTACAACCGAGCCCTGTACGGCAGCGAAAGCAACTTCCGCCTGGAGACATCGGACCGCCCCGTATTCGCCACGTTCAAGAAGAAGGAGAGCAAGAACATCAGGCTGTACCTATCGACCCCGGTGACGAAGGACGACGGCACAACAACGACTTACACCGTACAGCTGGACGAGACGTCGCTGTGCGAAGCGCGTTACGAGGGCGGTCGTCGTACCTATAAATTACGCGATGAACATTGGCCTAAGGATGCCGAACTGAAGATCTATGCCATGGCATCGTTCAGCGAGGAGAGCGCCATCTGGCAATTCATGGCTGAAGGCTTCGCTGAGGGAACACAGCTGAGCGCAAAGGTATGCGACATTGCCAGCACGAAGTTCAACCGCGATGGAGACCTGGGCACAGACGAACGATGGATTTTCGAGGCTTCGGCCGACGAGCACGACCTGCAACAGACGACGTGGAAAGCAGAGGGCGAGACCTATCTGGTGCTTCGCGACAACAGCCAGCTGCTAACCCCTACGCTGAGCGAAGGCCGACGCGAATTCGAGCAGAACGAGACGGAAAGACAGCAGCTGATAAGCCAGGTACAGTTCGACACACCTGACCCGATCATCAACACGCTGGGACCTACACTGATGCATGCGGCCAACGGCCTTTGGGACGGCACGACGTGGAACCATGGTTGCGTAGGCTGGCATACGCCACTGGCCGGATGGCGTGGATGCTATTGTGGCGACGCATTGGGCTTCGCAGAACGTTCGCTGAGCCACTATCGTGCCTATGCAGCCAGCATGGTGACCGAAGTGGAGCCCACGATACCACATCCGAGCCAGGATGCGGACAAGGCCATGAGTCGAGCCGTGAAGAAATGGGGCACACAGATGTACAGCAACGGATACATTGGCCGTTACCCGAACCGTACAGACGTGATGCACCACTACGACATGAACCTGAACTATGTGGACGGACTGCTTTGGCACTTCGAGTACGATGCAAGTCCCGATGTGTTGCGCGAATTCTGGCCCAAGTTACAGCTGCACCTGGCATGGGAAAAACGAAACTTCGATCCTGACAATGACCATCTTTACGATGCATACTGCTGCATCTGGGCCAGCGATGCGCTGTACTACAACAGCGGTGCCGTGACGCATGCTTCGGCCTACAACTACCGTGGCAACCGGTTAGCCGCCCGCATTGCCGAGATCATCGGCGAGGACCCTACCCCCTACCAACAGGAAGCCGACGCCATACTACAAGCCATGAACCAGCGGCTGTGGATGGCTGACCGTGGCACATGGGCCGAGTATCAGGACTTGATGGGACACCGCCGCATCCATCCAAGCGCGGCCCTGTGGAGCGTGTATACACCGATTGATTGCGATGCCTGTTCGCCAGAGCAGGCCTATCAGGCCACGATGTACGTTGACCGTGACATCCCACACATTCCCATAGAATTCGTCGTCGACACGTTTGCCTTGAGCTACCTGACCGAAAGGTATCCGGAGATGAGCAACCTACAGGCCACAATCGACCATAAATATCACACCTTGAGCACCACGGACTGGCAACCCTACATCTGGAGCACGAACAACGTGGCGCATCAGGAGGTAGCCAACATGGCCCTGGCTTACCTGCAGGCCGGACGAACGACAAGCGGCTTCGACCTACTGAAAGGAGACCTATTGGACGAAATGTTCCTGGGACAGAGCCCCGGAAACATCGGACAGATCAGCTACTATGACAAGGCACTGAAAGAGGCCTACCGTGACTTCGGCGACAACGTGGGCGTGCTGTCGAGAGCTGTGGTGAACGGACTGTTTGGCATCATACCCAATGCTCTGGATGGGCAGTGCATACTGAAGCCATCGTTCCCTGAGGAATGGAAGGAGGCATCGGTGAAGACGCCTTATCTGAGCTACACCTACCGACAGGAAGGTGAGCACGACATCTACGAGGTGGAACAACACTTCGGCCAGCCACTGCGCATCGTGGTACGCACCCATGCCGGCGGTGGCGCTTATCTGGAGGTACAGGGGACGACAGCAGAGCGTCAGACCATCGTAGTTGACCGCCGACAACTGCCTGAGCCACGTATTTATGCAGAAATCAAGCCTACGAAAGCCGATGTGACCTCACCGGAATACCTGACCGCCATGGGACTGAACGACGTGACACCACAGAGCCTGGATCGCCAGCAGATGATTGACTTACAGAAGGTATACAATGCCAATGTGGACGACATCTTCCGCAACGAATACCGTTCGCCTCGTTCGCCCTACACAACGCTACAGATACCGCTTCAAGGCATCGGACAATGGTGTCATCCCGAGACGTTGCCGCTGATCGAGGACGACGGCCTACGACAAAACACCAGCGAAGCGGGCGTATTCGATACGGGACTGGGGCTACGTTTCAAGCTGCCGAAAGAAGGGTGGAACATAGGCTACACATCGCTTTGGGACAACTATCCAGACCGACTCGAGGTACCCATCGACGAGCCACAACGGACGAAATACGCCTACCTGATGCTTGCCGGATCGACCAATAGCATGCAGTCGCGCATCGACAACGGCTTGATTATTGCCCGTTACACCGACGAATCGACCGACACCCTACACCTTGAGAATCCGATCAACTGGTGCCCTATCGACGAGGAGTACATTCACGACGACCACGCCTTCTGGGGACCAGGACTGAATCCCTACCGTTTCCATCTGGGCAGTGGCTTTGTGAGCCGTAACCTGAAGCAGGATCTGATCGACACAGGGCGTATGACAGCCTACGGGAAAGTGGGCTACTTCGGTGACCTGAAGGATGCGAGCTACAGCGAACGCTCGATACAACACGGGGCTGGAGTAATACTGAAGATGCCGCTGAAGGCAGATAAAAAGATCGAGAGCATCTCGGTAGAGACACTCTCGAACGACGTAGTGATAGGCATGATGGGACTGACCTTGGAACGTCCCAAGGACTAAACCAGAAGTCCACTATGGAAGATTAGCGACCGAGACGACGATCAACGATTGTAAATCAGTTGGCCATTACTGATACACAAACCTTTGGACTGACTGCGAAGGATACGTCCCTGCAAGTCGAAGACGGGAGCATCGGACACGGAAATCTGCTCGATGCAAGGCAGGTCGTTGAGGCCAAGTTCGGTAAGCGCCTGGGTGATAGCATCCATCATCAGCGGGTTATAGACCGAGAGGTTCTTGCGGTCGAGGATGGTCATGGATGGACGATTGCAGTAATTGGTATCCCACATCATAGGCACCATGCCACGCTCGATGGCCATACGCGTGAGCAGGTAATAATGGAGGTTGATGCTGGCATCGTGCTTCTCCTGGCTCTCGCCGGGCAGCGACTCGATGTTGCGCCAGTTGGCACCAAACTCACCGAGGATGACAGGCACATCGTTGTCGACAAACTTGCGTTTCATCATGTCGAGCAGACGTTCCATGGCGTCCTCCTCGCAATCCCAGTTAGGATTGTGCTGCGAACCTTCGACATGATTCTCCTTGCCCCAATAGTAGAAGACCTTGCCCCAGCCTTCGTCCTTCTCCATACCCCAGAACTGCCAAGGGTTGTAGTAGTGGACTTCCATCATGAGGCGACCAGGACCAGCAGGATCGTCAGGCAACTGGTTGTAGTACTTGTCGGTATGCTCGATGTTCGTACTTGGTCCCTGCACCACGAGGGTGCGATAGAGGTTGTTGCCTTCGGTAGCACGGACGGCATTGACGAAGATCTGTTCGTACTCGATCAGGGCGTTGGTCTCGGCCTGAGTCTCGGCATTCGGTTCGTTCAGGCCTGCGAAGAGGAGGTGCTCGTCGTAGTCGCGGAACTCAGTAGCAATCTGTGTCCAGATGGCCTCGAGCACCTGCTGGTTCTTGTCGCGCGTCTGACCGGTAGCCTTGATGTTGTTCTCGAGCCAGCCGCCGTCCCAATGTTGATTGAGGACGACGTAGAGGTCGGCATTGATGCAATAGTCTACCACTTCGCGTACACGGGCCATCCAGGCAGGATCAATCTGGTAAGTCGAGGCATCAGAGATGTGACCCATGACCCATGCGCAAGGAATGCGTACCGAGCGGAAGCCCTGCTGGCGCACAAAGTCGATGACCTGCTGAGTGGTCTTGGTCGACTGCCAAGAAGTTTCGGCAGAAAGGCCACCCTTATTGGTGAAGTTATTGGCATTGTTACCGGCCTCGAGCGTATTGCCAAGGTTCCATCCGGCGCCCATGAGAGCAGCGATTTCGGATGCCGAGTGTTCAAAGCCCTGCTGTGCGTGTGTGTGGGCGGCAAGGCCAAAAGCTGCTGCAAGCAGCAAGATAGTGCGGTGCATGATTGAGGGATATTTGGGGAGTGTTAGAATTCGAACTTCTCGATCTTCATCTCGCCGCAAGCCTGAATGACAGGGACAAGCTGCAGGAAAGGTTCGGAAGCAGAATGAGCAGCGAGGACTTCGGCATCGGCCCAGGTCTCGCAGATCATGAAGACGTCTTTGCGGGTTCCGCTCTCGAAGACATCGTAGGCGATGCAGCCTTCCTGGCGCTGTGACTCGGCCACAAGGGCGATGGCTGCCTCGAGGGCTTCGGCGTACTTGCCCTGACGGGCCTTGAAGAAACAATTCAGTCGGATCATTTTGTGTAGTTTTGAGAGTAAATAATCTGTATGTGAGTAGTATGTTGTCAGCGAATTAATTACGAGGGTGACGTGATACTCGCATAAGCCGTTTGTGTTTAGGCTGCAAATATAGGCATTTTGGAGCAAAAATCCAAATATCTATGGTATTTTTGTCAAATATTGAGCGGAATCGGACCTAAAACGAGTTATTTGATACGCTATCAGCGACGATTGATGATGTAAATGCCTAACGACGCCAGGGCACCAGCAATGACGTAATTGACGGTGAAAGGCTCGTCGAGACAAAGACACGACGTAATGGCGCCCACTACGGGAATGAGGCTGTTGTAGATAGCGACCTTGCCGACAGGATTGCAGCTGAGTAACTTGTTGTAGAGCGCAAAGCCGGTAGTAGAGATGACGATGAGCATCAGCAGGATGACGCAGCCCCACAAAGTGATGACAGGCAACGTGCCCTGCATCAGCAAGGCCGGAATGATGAGCAAAGCACCGCCCAGGGCCAAGCCGTAACCGGTACCGACAAAGACGTCGACTCGACGACTGAGACCACGCGTAAGCAACGAGGCTGCTGCGCCACAGAGGGCATTGAGGATGATCATACCATCGCCCATGAGCGTGAAACTACCGCTTTCTCCTCCCCCGGCATTGAGCATCAGAATACCAGCAAAACCGAGGACGCAACCCACCACCTTCGACACAGTGAAGCGATCGCTACGGAAGAATACACAAGCCAGAATGACGACAGCAAAGACACTGAGCGAATTGAGGATAGCCGAACGGGCACCGGCGGCATGTGACAGGCCGATGTAAAAGCAGGCATAATGGAGCGTGGTGTTGAGCAAGGCAAAGAGCAATACAAACCACCAGTCGGCAGGACGGCTGACATGGAAGTCGAGACGTCGCTGACGAGCCAATGCCAGGATGATCAGACCAGAGACCGTGAAACGTATGCCGGCAAAGAGCATCTTACTACCGGTCATGTCAGCTGTGATCTGGAACTCGTCGAAGCCCAGTTTGATGAGCGGATAGGCCCATCCCCACAGGAGAGCGGCCGTAAGTGCAAAGATTGTGACCCAGAGAGGGCGTTGGAAAATAGAGGACAAAGGAGTAAAGAATGAGAATGTGAAGGCTAGGAGAAGACCTTATAGACACCTTTATAAAAAGATAGAGGCTGTGACAGGTGGTCACAGCCTCGAAGGAATAGCGGAATCAGACGTTGCCGGCAAGTGAACCTAAGGCAGCACCGAATTTGTAGCCAAGATAGCAGATAACAATCAGGATGACGAGTGTCCAGATGAGGACCTTGCGACCCGTGTGCTTCTTCTCAGCAAATGGATCCTTCATGTTGACGCGAACAGGATACTTGGCACGCTGTGTAAGGGTGTTGCCGAATGGAACGTTGATCTTGGCAGCGGCATTGACAGCCCAGCCATTGGCATTGAGCACTGGACCGAAGTTACGCTTCTTGAGCTTGCGCCATGCGATGAACATCGATGGACCAGAGATGAGCAACATGATGCCCAGGACAATGGCTACAACGATGAGAGCTGACTTCCAGAGTGGCTGACCTACAAAGAGGTTGACGATGCCACCACAGACAGCTGCCAGAGCCGAACCCAACAGGCCTACAGCCATGCCGACGGCAGCAAAGATACCTGCATACTTAGCGATATCGAAGGCTGCAGCCTTCTTGCCAGCATCCTTGGCTCCGGCAGCATCGGTAGCTGCAACAGCCTCAGACTTCTCGTTGACGCCAGCCGTGATGCTCTCGTTGACACCAGCCTCCTTCTTCGAAGCGAACTTATCGATCTGCTCAGAAATGAGGTTGGCCATCTTCTTGTAAGGAGCCCACATGGCCTGACGGATAGAAATAGGATTGTCGATGATAGCTGTGATACGAGCATCATAGTCGACACCATCACGGTCGTAGTAGACACAGTTCTTGCCGACGTAGAGA
This sequence comes from Bacteroidales bacterium, assembly GCA_045640225.1. Lineage (GTDB taxonomy): Bacteria > Bacteroidota > Bacteroidia > Bacteroidales > UBA3663 > Liminaster. The sequence continues at coordinate 16,913 of JAZUEP010000065.1, forward strand.
TCGTCGACATCACCTACGGTCATGGCCGCAGCGATGTTGCACGACTTGCCGGTAGACTTGCTGACACAGGCACAAGTGATAAGGTAGAGGTTACTCTTACCAGCCTGAGCAGCCATGGCACCGGCATCGGCAATGTTGACACAGAGGTCACAGGTGCGCTGATCGACGAGCAGAGTACCCGACTGGAAGATAGCGAGCTTCGAGGTGTTGTAGAAGTCCTGCAGCGTGACGTAGTTGCGGATGAGGGTGAAGAAGTCGCGGGTGAGGTGGAGCAGCTTGTCGACCAGCTGTACACCGGCAGCCTCTTCGTCAAGGGTGATGTCGGCCTCAGTGATGGCAAGGCTCTTCTGATAGTCAGCGAAGGCCTGGAGCTTAGCACCAATCTCGGCCCACGATGCCTCAGTAATCTCCTTGGCATCAGCCTCGAGAGCCTGGCAAACGGTCTGGAACTGAGCATTCCAGGCAGGGTTGATAGCAGCGTCGACAGGCAGATTGGTAACACCCTCCTGAACGCGAGCCAATGGATAGTTGGCGATATCGGCAGCCTTATCGGTGAGGTTGTCGTTCGAGATAGCCTCAATCGAAGCTACCTTGACATCGAGAGCAGCGGTGCTCTCCTTCGAGAACTGAGCCAGCTTGAGGCGCATGAAGTAGTCCTTGACCTTGGCGTCGAGTGCATGCCAGGCAGCATCGATATCGGCTGTCTTGTCGCCATAAGGAGCAGCAACCTCGGCAGCAGCCTTGGCTGCCTCGAGAGCCGCAGCAAGCTTCGACTTACGATAGCTATCGAGGCACGATGAACTGTCGGCCAGGGCAATCTCAGTAGCATCGGCCTTGCCAAGTTGTGCCAGGATTGAAACAGCGGCATCGTAGAGCTTCTTGCCCTCCTCGTTGTCCTGGTTGAGGAGCGAGAGAGGCAGGGTGTCCTTGCCATCGACAACGACCTGCAGATCGGTAACTACATCGTTGAGCCACTTGCTGACAGCTACGACTTCGTCAATACGAATCGAGCCGTCGTTGTTGGTGTCGATATACTTGAGCGACTGCTCGTCGATCTCGAGACCCTTGACAGGGCAAGAGAGGATGGTCCACATCTTCTTGTCGAGTTCGGCCAGGTGACGAAGGTCTTCTGCCGAATTGATGTACACGCGGGTAATACCACCGACGCGCGAGAATTTCCAATTGTAACTCATTTTAAGGTTGGAATGATTGGGTTGATGGATAATATTAAAGAATAATTAGAGTTTGCTAAGGGCGTCGATCAGCTGACGGTTCTCGTCGGGCGTACCAACTGTGATGCGAAGGCAACCCTGACAGAGATGTACGCTGTTGCGGTTGCGGACGATGATACCCATCTGCTGCAAGGCAAGGTAGGTAGCATTGGCATCGTCGACACGCGTCAGGAGGAAGTTGGCATCGCTGGGATAGACCTCACGAACCATTGGAAGCTGGAGAAGCGACTGACGAAGGGCCTCGCGCTGCTCGAGAACCTCGGCTACATGGGCACGAAGTACCTCAGGATGCGAGAGAACCTCGATGGCGTGCTGCTGAGTAAGCTGATTGACATTATAGGGATACTTGACATTGTTGAAGTACGCAATGATGTCCGACGAGGCATAAGCGATGCCACAGCGGATGGCAGCCTGTCCCCACGCCTTGCTGAGCGTCTGGAGGACGATGAGGTTGTCGTACTGACCGAGGTAGTCAAGCATCGTACCGCGCGACGAGAAGTCGATGTAGGCCTCGTCGACCACAATGATCTTCTGAGGGAACTTCTCGAGGAACCATACAAGCTCCTGACGGTCGAAGGCATTGCCCGTAGGATTATTGGGCGAGCAGAACCAAAGCACCTTGGTGCGGTCGTCGACACGACAAGCCACGGCATTCCGGTCGAGCTGGAAGTCGGGTGTAAGGCTTACCTCGCGGTACTGAACATCGTTGATTTCGGCACACACCTTATACATACCGTACGAAGGTGAGATAGCCACGACATTGTCATGACGAGGCTGACAGAAGATGCGATAGATGAGGTCGATGGCCTCGTCACTGCCATTGCCCAGGAAGATCTGTTCCGGACGGACGAACTTGAGCTGTGACAGCAGACGCTTTACCTCGGGCTGAAGGGGATCGGGATAACGGTTGGTGCCATTTTTATAAGGCGACTCGTTAGCATCGATATAGACGCTGGCCTCGCCCTTGAACTCGTCGCGAGCGCAAGAGTAAGGGGCAAGAGCCAGAATGTTGGGACGTATGACGGTGGAAAGATCCACTTTGTTTCAGTATTAAATATAAATAATGTATTATAAGGAAGCCAGACGGACAGTAACGGCATTCTTGTGCGCATCAAGCTGTTCGTTCTGGGCCATGACTTCGATGATAGGACCAATGCCCTGCAGGCCTTCGCGCGACAGTTGCTGGAAAGTGACCTTGCGCATGTAACTGTCGAGATTGACGCCATTGTAGGCCTTGGCATAACCATTGGTAGGCAAAGTGTGGTTGGTACCACTGGCATAATCGCCGGCACTCTCAGGGCTGTATGGACCCATGAAGACGCTACCTGCATTACGAACCTTGTCGGCCAGCTGTTCGAAGTTGATAGTGTTGAGAATCAGATGCTCAGGTGCATACTCGTTGACCAGCTCCATAAGTTCGTCCTGATCGCGAAGGACAACAACTTTGCTGTGCTCGAGTGACTTACGCGTCAATTCCTGGCGATGGAGCTGAGCTAACTGCTGCTCCATGACCGTCTGGAAGCGAAGGGCTACCTCTGCACTGTCTGTGAAGAGGATTGCCTGCGAGTCAGCACCATGCTCGGCCTGACTCAAGAAGTCGCTGGCCACGTATTCGAGGTCGGCAGCGGCATCTGCAACCACGGCTACCTCAGAAGGACCGGCAGGCATGTCGATAGCTACATCGCGCAGGGAAACGAGCTGCTTGGCCATCTGCACAAACTGATTGCCTGGACCGAAGATCTTATAGACCTTAGGTACCGACTCAGTTCCATAGGCCATAGCGCCAATAGCCTGAACGCCGCCACACTTGTAGACTTCGGTAACTCCGGCTACACGAGCAGCAAAAAGGATGGCAGGATTGACCTGACCCTGGGCATTAGGAGGCGTACAGAGAACGATCTTCTGACAACCGGCAATACGAGCGGGGATGGCAAGCATCAACACGGTAGAGAACAGCGGAGCGGTGCCTCCAGGGATGTAAAGGCCGACACGGTCGATAGGAATAGCCTTCTGCCAGCAGAGAACACCCGGCTGCGTCTCGACCTTATGATAGAAGCCACGCTGTGACTCATGGAATCGTGCAATATTCTGTGCTGCCTGACGGATAGCATCAGCTAAAGCAGGTTCGACAGCAGCTGAGGCGGCCTCGAACTCTGCCTCGGTGACACGAAGATCAGTGAGCTGACAATGATCGAAACGCTCCTCGAGCTGACGAACAACGGCATCGCCACCCTGGCGAATCTGATCGAGCAAGCCAGCCACCAGATCGTGGAGCTGACTGTTGTCGAACGTTGGACGCTGAACGATCTCAAGCCATTGCGAGCGATCGGGATAAGTATAGAGCTTCATGATGATAGCAGAATCACATAACGATCTTCTCGATATTCATGGCCAGGATACCTTCGGCACCAGCGGCCTTGAGACGGCCAACAAGTTCCCAGAACAGCTTTTCGCTGATGACGGTATGAACTGCATGCCATCCCTCGGTGCAGAGATTGATGACCGTTGGAGCCTTCGAAGCGGGCAACATGGCCAGAACCTCGTCAAGAGCAGTATCGGGTACGTTCATCATGACGTACTTCTTGTCCTCGGCATTGCGTACGGCATCGAAACGGAACAGGAGCTCCTGCAGAATCTCAAGCTTATCGTCCGAAAGGTTATTGTTGGCGATGAGGACTGCCTCGCTCTTGACGACAACCTCAACCTCTTTCAGACGGTTGCTGACCAAGGTAGAACCCGAGCTGACGATATCGAAGATAGCATCGCCAAGACCGATGTTAGGACTGATCTCTACCGAACCGGTGATGACGTGGATGTCAGCCTTGATGTTGTTCTGATCGAGCCACTCACGAAGGATGCCAGGATAGCTGGTAGCGATCTTCTTGCCGTTGAACCCCTCGATGCCAGGATAGTCGATGAGCTGTGGAATAGCCAAAGAAAGGCGGCACTTGCTGAAGCCAAGACCCTTTACGATTTTTGCGTCTTTCTGACGCTCCTTGAA
>JAZUEP010000066.1:0-51027 GCA_045640225.1 Bacteroidales bacterium
TTTTCCCGAGATTGTTCCCCTATATCCTAAACTAATCGCTCTCCCGTTTAGATAATTTAAGATTCCGTTTTTGCCGATTCTTTCCTTATTTTCAGTTATTTACACGAGCGAACTTCCAAATCTTCAGTAACTGATTTCAGCGTGTTTTTGAGTACCCAGAGCCCACGCCGTATGAAGAGATACACACAATACCACCATTCATCACGAACGGAAAGACCAACCCCATACTATGAGGCTGTCAAGTATCGTGGATATATATATCATACCCATGAGCATCTATCGTTGCAAGGTTCTTGACTGATCTTTTGAAGTGTTCGAAGTTTCAAATAGCCAAAACCAAGCGCCAATAAACGCTTTACCAATATGTCTGCCCACCCATCCGGATCCGTCCAAAAAGGAATGATACGGCGTGGTTGAACGGGGCAAAGATACATTATTTTGTTGTCTTTGCCAAACAAAAGTGAAAAAAAGTTGATTTAAGTCTTATTTTTTTTTGAGATGAATATGATTTTATGTCGCAAAGCATAAAAATGCAAGACATAATATCCGTCTCTACCCTATTCTCTGCCTCATCGTATCTCGATGCAATGCTGCATATAGTCGCGTACAATCATGTGGTGGGTGACCCAGATGAGGGTTTTGCCGAGCTGTTGCTGGCTGATTTCGGAGAGTATCTGCTGCTCGGTGTCGGGGTCGAGGGCCGAGGAGGCTTCGCCCATAATCAGTATCGAACCGGGCTGCAGCAGGGCACGGGCTAGAGGCAGACAGAAGACAAAGACAGGACTTTTCAAGTCGGAATGCAAGTTATGGTTAAGGTATCTATTATGTCAAAACGACAGTGGTCAGGAACCATAATGTCAGGAAGGAATAAAGTGCTTCGGGGGGAAAAAGAACAGAGATGGTTAATCTTATAAAATGTAAGTTCTGAACTAATTGTCTTTCGTCACAATAAACACAGCATGCGCATCTCGTTATCCGCTATATACAAAAGATCTGCACATTGTGATACTATATATATGGTCATGGCTCGTATACTTTCAAAGCTTCCACCCCATCCGGAAGTTCTCTGTGGCATTCTTCTTCTCGTCAATCTCGTTACGCATCCGGCTGATGGCAGTGCGATAGAAGAATGAGATTAGCGGCAGCGCAGATTCCTTGCGGAACAGCTTCAGACAATCAATATATTCCTGGCGATCCTCGCGGCGAATAATCAGCAATGGCAAGTCATAAGCCAGCAGAATCTTGTTGCTGATCAGTCGCCCCAATCGACCATTTCCATCGCGAAACGGGTGAAGGTGCTCAAAATGGCCATGGAATATCGCTGCAACTTCCATCGGATGATAATTGCCCGATGCCAACGCCTTGGACGTCTGCTCGAGCAGCTGCGGTACACGAGCCACAAGCACTTCGTGTTCGCCGAATATCGTATCTCCGGCGCACATGTCTTTGTCGGTATATTCTCCGGGCTTTGCTCCCTTGTGACGATACGCTATGGTATGCTCGGTGAGCAGGAAATGCAGGTGTTTCAGGTAATCTTCGGTCAATGGTTCACTTACGGTATTGACCATGTGCTCGTACGCCTTGAAATGATCGAGCATCTCGAAAGCTTCGACCAAAGGTTTGTCCTGAGGAATCATGCCAAGGCCTTTCTCCCTGAGTGTGCGGGTCTCATCTACCGAGAAGGAATTGCCCTCAATTCCACAACTATGCGCCGAGAAAGGTATTTCGTTATATTCGACGAAATCTTCTCTCGAGAACCTTTCGTTAACGTAATTACGGTATTCACCGGCTAACGCATCGAATGTTGTCTTTTCCTGCTCGAGCATAATAACTGTTTTTATCGGGTGCAAAGATAAGTTTTTTTTGTCAAATACAAACAAAAGCAATATAAAAAATCGCTGGAAGCCGTGGAAATCTCCCTTTTCTGACAGGATTTCCACGAGCTCCAGCATTTTTTATGCCGTTTATTCTCAGAATCTACGGAATCTTCCCATCTTTATCTTTGGGTATTACAACTTCCTCCCCGATATTGACGGCAATGGCACACGACACCGCATTATACTGCATCGTGCTATAGTATTTGATGGGTCTTGCCGACAAATTGTCGGAGAGGAAAGAAGAAGGTGCAGAGCCAAGTGTTACTCGATGATCTGGTTGTTTCGATTTAATGCTAAAAGCATTTCTTACTCATCGTCAATCATCGGCGGCTGTTTTACTGATAGATTGAACAATGCATAATAACACCCTCTGCATCTTTATCCCAAGGCTTTATTCTTATGGATAGGCTGCCCTTACTAAACCATATTTCCATTTTCTGCCACGTACTTTTTTTTGTTCCATCTGCAAAAAATGCATCTACACGTATAGCCTTCTCAATATAATTTTTAGATACTTTTGTATTGACTTTCTTTTCCCAAATGTTAACAAGGATTTCGTTTCCGTTCGATTGCCAATCTGACTCAACGCCATCAATCTTCACATGAGTAGGCATTTTTGAGAAATACTCTTGATCAAAAGACAAGTCACATTGATATGTACCTTTCTTAATTTTCTTGGCGAAGCTAACAACAAAGCCTGCACTTCCATTTGTCTCACAGGAAGCGGCACGTTCAAGCCATTCAATACAAGAATCGATATCTGTTAGTCCAAGTTCGAATGCCAAAGAAGAAAAAGCGTCAGCATCTTCTGCCAAACAAGAATAGCATACCGATGAAGATTGCAAATCCTTCAATGCTGGTATATGACCCATATTTGCAGCTTCTCTCAGGTAAACAGTTCCGTTCTCCGTATCTTTTTTATTATATAGTTCAAACAATGAATACTTATTCACTATTTGGTTTTTCATAGAGAAAGCTGCGGCATCTTGCATGCCACTATCTGTAAACATTAGATTGGCCATAGAATACAGATAGGATGCCATTTCACTATTTGCTTCACAACCTATGCCGTTCTCATACATCCATGCCAGATTCCACACAGAGGCCATGTTTCCTTTTGGGGTACCTCGTGAGTTGCCTTTTGATACAGACAATGTGTACAGACTCAGCGCTTTTTTGGGATCCTCTTGCACATTCTTAAGACCGTTCTCATAGAGCCACCCCATCGTAAAACATGCGTCCATATTTCCAGCATCCGCTAAAGAAGAATAACGCATAGCAGCTTTCTGATTAGGAACGAGCAAGAATCCTTGAGTTAACCAAGACAATGCACTAGTCGTTTCCGAAGGGAGTAAAGTGGGATCATCTTTCCATGCAGATCTAAACCATCGATAAGCATTTATATAATCTTTCTCCATAAAAGAGTCAACTCCCTTTGAATATTTCTTATGTGAAGAAAACTGAGGAACCAATACATTTTCCAACAGTTCAGTCACGTGAGAATAATCTTTAATCTTCAACTCCTTATCTTCAAAAACAACCGGCACATTATTAATTAATGACATATGTATCTGTGTGGATTTTTCGGAAAGAGTAGTCCATAGCTTATGATACTTAACATATGATAGTTCTTCACTTTCCTCCAATTTATAAGAATAATAATCAGATTGATTAATTATGTCACTTATTGCCCTTAGTACAAACGTTAATGTATCATATTTTATTGTTCTAGATCCTTCCGACTTTCGATTCTGGTGCAAAGATATTTTTTCGCAATTAGGTGATATTAGAACAGAATCTACCGCATCATAATAGCCTTTTGACACAATTTTTACAGAGTGCATACCTGTAGAGACAGGCAGCGGCTGTTCTGTTTGCCCCACCTTCAATCCATCTATCCAGACATCTGCCGCACTAGAATTTGAAATGAAACGTACCGACTCAATTCGAGGCAGCAATCCTTTCAAAACGGATTGCTGCTTTTTCTCAATCATGACAAGCGTGTCTATTGGCGTATAGTTTTCCATAGTTACCCTTATCCGATGGCTCCCCGGCTTTATTTTAGAGAGCGTGTATGGAGTTTTACCGACATCATTTCCATCAAGATTTACGATTGCCCCGAAAGGTCTTGTTGAGACAACTAAAGAGGTCTGAGATCCGTTTTTATCAATAGGAAGTTGATCCTCGGATACAATATCCGATTCTAATGTGATTTTATAACATTTACCACCCTTCAAGCGGATTCCATACTTACGGAAATCAACCTCTGACACCCAATAATCAGGGTGCTTTATTCTAATTCTACGGGAACCAGAAGGCACGTAAATATAATAATCATCGAAAGAAGATGATTGATTTAGAATATTGCCTTCAAAGGATAACCCCTTTACGTTTTTTGACACGACATGAAGTAATGAACATAAATCTCCATTTGAATCATAATACGGAGATTTATACTTCTCTTCAACCAAATTATCTTCCTTAACTGATAATATGTTGATACTCTGTGCTACAGTTTGTGTATAGCAGCACAAAACTACCAATATGAAGCAAATGAAATAATAACAATTACAATATCGACTCATAAAATTCAATTATTTCTCTCTGTATAATTCATAATCGTGCAATCCTTCAATCGCATAATCTCCGTAGAACTTCAATTCTGATATGCTAAGATTTCCACACTCAGATCCATTTATTGCAAATCCAATAGTTGATGTTCCGTAATAAACATTTCCATCAGAAGGCGTTATTAAGGGAATTGTTTGCCAATCACGACTATTTGATATATATATGTTCTTTAGTTCCAAAAAGTCTCCATTTTCATCAAGAAGTTCTTCTAATGAAGTTGTATAAAAGCTAGGTTCACTTATAGTTATTTGCAAATCTTCTTTTCCATCGAATGGTTCACTGACTTTAATTCGGCAACTCTTCAGTTCGTTTTGTTTACGAGAGAATGTGAAATAAAGTTTATTGCAAGTATATTCCCAGTCAAAATATTCATCTCTCCAATTATCGTTTCCGATAAATGGACTAAGATTGAATACAGTTTTATTATTACCATCAAACATTTTCATCGGATTATCATTCAATGGAATAAGACTCACTACACTTATTACCTTCAATTCATTCTCTTCTGCTTCATCGCACTCACTCTCGTTCAACATCTTTCCCCAAATATAACAATCTCCATTCTCTCTTACTATAGCAGTTGTAATATTGTCAATATATCCTTCCTTCCGCATAGTAAGTTTGTGATTGCCTACGATGCACGGAATTGAAAGAGGTGCAATTCCGACATACTGATCATTAAGATATACGCTCACATTATCTTCTTCCAAATAAACAGCCAATGTTCCCACTTTGGCTTCAAGCGAATCAAAAGAAATATGATATGGATTATAACCTGCTTTGACTGTAAGTTCCTGGCATTTCGTTTTATAGTTCTTTCGACGAGCTTCAACAAGATAATCACCTGCAAGAAGAATTCCTCTCCAAGAACCAACTGATTTGAGACTATCATTTAGCCAAATCTCAACCTCATCCTCTACGGAAATATCTACATTTGCGAATAATCGCTCTAATTCAACACTAATATCGGTGGTCTCAGCATCATTGACAATCACTATGTCCTGAAAAGTTTTATAAAACGGTTTCTCTATTCTAAGAGTGTGCGTTCCAGTTTTAAGACGTTCTGATTTTGTCGGCATCGTACCAACTTCTTTATCATCAATAAAAACGACAGCTTTATGAAACTCCTCCTCGCCATCGATAGCAATCCAACCAAACATTGGTTTTAATTCAACAATCTCATTGTTAGATTCCTCTTTTGTAAGGACGAATTGACCTTCTTTTTGATGGTAATCTGCTGCTGTTACTTCAAAACTATAATTGCCGATAGGCAGCAGTTTGGTAATAACGCCATCTTTAGCAGTTAATGTCTCTCTATTAATTGTAACTCGTGCTTCTGCTGGCGAAACAGAAAAAGTGACATACTGTGATTTTTTATTACTCAACGGCATTACGTGTGTCACATTGTCTTGAGGTTTCAATTGTATTTTATATGTCACCTTTGACTCAATCAGTAACGCATACTCCTTAAATTCAATTTTTGTTGACACATAATTTGGATGTTCAACTTTGATGCTTTTAGTCTTGGCTGGTATATACACGAGGTATTCTCCTGGCGTGTATTCTGACTCAACCACATCTTTGCCAAATGTTACACCCTCAATCGAAGGGACGGAAATTTTGAGCAACGCACAAGCGTTCCCCTTTTTATCTAATTTAGGATTCGTACTAGCTTGCAAATCTGACATATCTGCAACGGCAGATACAACCTCAAACTCCTGAGCTCGTATTGAACCCATTGTCAAAACTAATGTAATCAATATAAATAAGTATCTCATTTCCATGTTTCTTTTTACATATTTACTTAATATCATAATATTACGCCTCCTCGGTCTTTTTATAGCTTTCAAATGACCTACGGTCTCAGGAAGACTTCTTTTGTTTGTAATTGGTACTGTTCTAACACCAATTCGTGGAATGGTTTGGTGTTAGAACCTCCGTGTTTTTTAGATGGGTTAATAGCCATGACTACGAAGAAAATCAAAGATGGTATAAGCTATTATAGGACTGTGCCTAACGTATGAAGTATGACTAGCTCCTTTGATAATCAGCAAATCAGCATTTGATATATTCTCAGCAATTGTACGAGTATGTGATTCCAGTATCACGTCATTCTGTCCTGCTGTAATAAGTACAGGGCAACGAATGCTTTTCATATCCGCCCATGTCATTGTAGGTTCATAATATAACATCTTCCTAAGAGGTTTGGGATGAGGATCTTCTTTCATGCGTTTAACTATATTCTGATGACCGCCCCATCCGTCTGGGAAAATATTAGCTCCACTTGTAATAATCATTGCACATGTACCAGGATGCAGAACCTCCATCTGCAGAGCTATATTACCGCCATCACTCCAACCATATACAACAGGAAGACCCAATCCAAGTTTCGTAATAAACTGATATACGTCTTCAGCCATGTCAATGTAGTGATACTCCGATAGAGGTTTGTTGGCACCTTGGCCACGGGAATCTATACCATAGACTTTATACCCATTTCGTGACAATATATTCATCGTCGAATCTAGATCATTGTGGCTACCCCCGTTACCATGAAGCAAGATTACGGGTTTTCCTTTACCCTTCACTTCATAAACAAGAGATACCCCATTAACTGCAATTGAAGACGTATAGTGGTCGTAGAAATCTGGCAGAACAATAGGCTCAAAACATGTTGACCCATATTCTGTAGTATTGAGAATTAACTGCGATGTCGCAGGAGATGTCATGACAGGCAACTTTATTTCTTGTGCTGACAAAACAAAGAACGCTGTCGTAGCAACCAAAGAAAGAAATATATGTCTCATAATTATGGATTGAAAACAGCTCTCACACTCGCTCCATAGAATCTGCCATCAGATTGTATGCGATGAACCTTTGGATTGATCATAAACTCGAATGCCTTTGTCATCCCATCTGGTGTAGATGTCCAATAATCACCTTGTTCTCCTTTTTTGTAAGTTGAAGAATCTTTGCAATAGCCTGCAGCAGGTAAATATATTGAAGCGCCATTGGGACCAGTTACAACATATCCAGCCCCATCCCACTTGAATGAACATTTGGTATTTAGCTCTATCCATTGATCTTTGGTAGGCATGCGCCAACTTCCACCCATACTCTTACTCGCAGGGTCATTGATTGCAGGCAGAGGATTTACTATTGAATTAAAACTATGATTATCATACGAATAATTACTTTTGTTTGTAGATTCCCCCCATCCAAAATGTTGTCCAATTGCTCGAGAATCCGTGGCCCCAACATTACAGGTGGCCCAGCACGTACCACTTGGCAAACCGAGATCTACATATTCATGCCCATTATGAAATGTTGGCTCTGTCTTCATATTATTTTTTGTACTATTGCTTTCATGCTCTTTTTTCTGCATGGACACGTTGACTGAAGAATTCTCTCCTTCTCTAATATTCACCACTCGAGAATCCGTCACATACCCATCAAGTAAAAAATAAACGGTGTGCTCTCCCTCAAGTATTTGATCTATTGAGATTGGTGTCTGGCCACGTATTTGTCCATCGACAGCGATAACGGCATCACGAGGATTACTCATTATATCAAGAGACCCATAGATAGGCGTAGGTTCGAGTGAAAAGGCCTGTGGTTGACCCGCCTTTACATGAATTTGTTTGGAAACAGACCTATAATGAGTCATACGGACCAACACTTCGTAATACCCATCCATTAAATCCTCACTGTAATTCGTTATTCCTTTAAGGTTGCCGTCAATTAGAATCTCAGCTCCGCTTATCGAGTTAATATTGACATGTGCAAAACGAGCTTCAAGATTAACCATTACACTAGAGGTTTCTCCATCGGTTACCACAACATCCAATTGTTGGGGTGCATATTTTTCCCGTTGTATGGTAAGATGATGAGACCCTGATGCAACTACATCCAGAGTACAGGGAGTTTTCTTACCTGTATCTTTCCCATCAAGAAATACCTCTGCCCCATTCACAGAACTGGTGACACGGATGCTGCCAAAGGCGGGCTTTAAAGGAATGGTCACTTCGTATTTGGGTTGGCCCAGGTCGAACTCGCCGCTTGTATTATGATAGTTCCCCAATTCCAAGCGGTAAGTAAAATGACCGTAAGGAGCCTTGTATGTATCGAGCGGTGTATTGCCCACATAGTCATCGTTGAGATATACAAATGCTCCTTGCGGTTGACTGTCGATGATGACCCAGCCTGTTTTTTGTTTTACATTAGGTGTGGAAGGGCCCTCTTCTGATCCCGTAATTATCCACTGATATGTCATTTTAGCCTCCAAAGGTGCGTCAAAGTTCTTCTCTATCGGTAGATAATCACTGTGTCGAAGAGTTAATTTCTTTGCCCCATTCGCCATCCACACATAATAATCCAACTCTTGTTTTTCGACCTTGACGACATAGTTACCTTCAAACTTCAAATCTTCGAGACGGGGAGCAACAACCTTGACCAGAGCACAGGCATTACCATTTTGATCCATGACAGGATTAACCTTCGCAGTCAGGTCTGTTGTCTTTTGTTCAAACGACACATCGTTTAGTACCTGAGCAAAGGAACAGGTACTAAAAATAAGATATAGCAGAAAAGCGAACAACCGATTCATTGAATAGTATATCTAAATCTAGCTTAATTATCAAAATCACTCAACGAGAAGATTTCCTTCCTTTGGCAATGTCTTACCATTGGAGTCGGCCGGCTGCCAGGTAAGGCATGAATTTAAGGATGCCTCTCATCTGTGAAATCCCAAAGCACGAAGAGGTAGGCATCATCGTGATGGATGTTCAATGAATATGCTTAATGAAACGTAACGCCAGAAATATCACTAAACGAGTCTGTTAAATATCACTCAAAATCTGGGTCCTGAGCATCGCTGAAAGTAGTATCAATCTCCGAAGCATTGACATACCCCTGACTTGAGGTCTCATCTTCTTCGTCAGAAAAATCTGGCTCGATTTCTACTGCTTCGACTTCTTCAGAGCTCATATCCATGAAGAAATCTGGCTCTGATTCCTGCTTCTCTGGTACAGCCTCGATTTCATCGTAATTACTTTCGGTTGAGGTATTACTATCCGAAGACTCATCGCTACCTACAGCCATGACGAGGAAAAATGTCACGATAGCCAAAGATGCCAGATTTTTAAAACTGAATAATGATTTCATAATAATGTGTTTATAGTTTTACAATAAATCAAACCTATGATTGTTGCCAAACAATATGCTAAAAAATCCATCCAATCGAAAGAACCATGAATGAGCCCAAACGATTGTAATAATTCAGAAGATATTGCAATAGATGGAATCAAAACAATAATCTTCCAATGAGTTCGAAAATCGAAATCCCACAAAGCTGATATAGCCAGGACATAGGATAAAACCCATAATCCATCTGGCAAAGAATAGATTATCCAATCCGGCAATGGCAGGAAAGACGCGCCATAAGCTCGTAACGAACTGACAATACCATCAATACCAAGAGTATGGAACCAATCGAACATTATCAATGTTTCGGATCGGAACGTCATGTATATGAGTCCTCCAAAGATGAAACATATACACGACAAGACGTAAGAGGTTACTTTAATAAAACTCTCCATCTGTTGGCCTCCGCTGCATTCTTTTTGAATTCGTAATACTTTATCAGATTCTTTATTGAAGGTTGATGCCCGTTAGCTGCAGCCTTCGCCCAATAAGAAACCGCAGAGTCAAGGTTCTTCTTTACCCCCAATCCCTTTGAGTACATAGTGCCAATATACCCATTAGCATTCACATAGCCTTGCTTTACAGATGTATTAAAAGCCTTCAAGGCTTGAGGATACAATTGCTGGTCCTGGTACGCAGCGCCCAGAAAACAGCTTCCTTCACCACTTCCAGACATCGATGCCTTTTCTAACCAAGAAATGGCTTGGTTAAGGTCTTTAGCAGTACCGCGACCTTTATAATAGAGTTGTCCTATACGATCGTAAACTATCGCCTTGTCTAAACCCTTACGAACTGCTGTTATATAGAAATCTAGAGACTGACTCGGATTTGTTTCAAACAGAGTGTTAGCCATTTTTTCAAATTCAAAACCTCCTAAAGCTGTCTCGTTAACTAAATAATCAAGCTGCTTGATGTCTTGCAATGCTTGATGGACATGCATATAATCTCCTTTCTTATAGAAATAAACAGCCAATTTGTATAAAGATCCATCAGATGCTGTTTTTGTCTGCCACAACTGATTATAAACCTTTAGCGCTGCTGGCTGATCTTTGTCCTGATTGATACCATAATAAGCAAAGTCGGCAAGACGTTCCTTCGCCGCTTGAATTCCCTCTGCCATTGCTTCTGCAAAATACCGGTGAGCCTTTACATAGTCCTTAGACATTCCCCAACCATTAAAGAAGAAATCTCCTAAAGGTACTGCTGCTTCAATTTTGCCATGGGAATATGCCTTCTCATACCAAGTAAATGCTTCGCCTAAATTCTGTTTTGTCATCAAATAATCTGCAGTAAGCAACATTGCCTCTTCGTTCCCCAATTCTGCAGCTTTTTTTGCATATTCTGCCTGTTCTATAGGAGAAGCCGAATTATGGCAAATGGCCATCATGGCATCTTCATTATTGAGAGCAGCAGCTGTCTTCCAATGCTGAATGGCACCTTGGACATTTCCTTTTTCTTGCTCAGACATGCCCAACCGATACATAGCTTGATCATCTCCGGCCTTAGCTGCTTTTTCATACAGTTTACAAGCCTTTACTTTATCCATCTTCTTGCCCTTAAGACCAAAGAAAAGATTATCGGCTTCACTTGTCATCGGTATTCGAGTATTCAGCAATTGATCACCGACTCCGACATCGACTCTTATGGAGGTCTCGTTATATCCTTTCTTTTTCACCTTGACATTATATGACCCAAGCAATTGTAACGTCTCTCCAGTTTTCACACTTTTTCTCTCGGGTGCGATAGATTCTCCAATTGGCTCAAATACGAATTCTGCATTCAATGGAGAGGTAATACGCAAAGCTCCTCGCATCAGCATATTGATGGAGTCACTCTTTTCCGATAAATCTTTTTCTCTTTTCTTATACCAGCTACCACTAGTACCCAACTTTGTTTCTACTAAATGAATACCAGCTGGTACAGTAACGGTAAACATTCCGTTATGTTTCTGCTTTCGTAGCTCTCCATCTATCTTGACTTCTGCGCCTTTATCGCAGTAGATGGTAAGGCTACGCTGCTCTTCTGACACAAGTTTCGCATCGGGAAGTTCGCAAACAATATCTTTTCCTGAGATTGACACATGTCCATTGAATGTACTAAAACCTTGGATGTTTGTAGATACAGAATAGTCATATTCTCCTGCCCCCAGCGGGAAATGGAACTCAGCATTGTCTGTAGTAAATGTTTGTCCTCCGATACTCAACGTTGCCTTTTGAACATTGGTACGCAGACGCACGATGGTATTCGAACTACTATTTTCAGGAACCCTCAAAACCAATCTATAGACAGTCTTACCCTTAACCTTGGGAAACTCTACAGTACAAGGCAAAAAATCCGAGTGCAAGATGGTGAGTTTATTAGTATTTTCAGGCACATAGACATCATATTCGCCAGGTTGAGACAAGACATCGCCAATAATACCAGGGCGACCCTTAAATTTCAGATTCTGAAGAGTTGGTATCAAAACTCGAATCAAAGCACACTCATTGCCATTGACATCATATCGAGGCTCAGTTCTTGCTTTTAAATCTGCCGTCAATTCTTCCAAAGGATCAGCGCTAAGCTCCTGTGCCGCTATCTGAAATGGACACAGAATCAAACAAAAAAAAATAACTCTAAATCTATTCATATATGATTGATTGTGAAAGGCACCATATACTTTAGTATTATTCTATGGCTATAATACGAAAGTATCAGTCCAACAAAAAAGAAAAAAGTTAAGAACTTAAATATCAAAATCACTCAAACTAAAGATTTCGTCCTTTGGTAATGCTTTTCCATTGAACTGATCGGGCTGCCAAGTGCGGACATGAATTTGAGGATGGCTTTCGTCGGTAAAGTCCCAAAGCAGGAAAAGGTAGCCATCATCGTGGTAGTTGCTAGACGAATAGCCTTGATGTAAGGTGACGCCATAGAAATTCACATTGACAGGGTGTCGCATGACCTCAATCTCGTCGAAGGTAACTTTTATCCAAGACTTGGCCTTAAACGATGCCTTGAGATGCGTAAGGTATTCCTGTTTGCTATATTTCTTATAGGTAATCTTTTCGGCAGGCTGGAACGCCCCATCAGTCTTCTTCGACTGTACAACTTTACCGGTAATGATAAGCGCATCGTCACTGAATACTTGCTCAAGGAAATTAATGTCCTTGGTGTTATAAGATGTGCGGAATTGCTCAACATAATCAAGAATCAACTGACGACGACGTAAGTCTGTCAGTTCCTTATTGGCTCGAACCACATTCATGTAGAGATTCATATTAATGGAAAGATAGAAACTCTCAATCTCACCACTTCGATCAAAGCTGATCACAGCCTCCTGGTACTCACTTTCATTAAAGTCTCGATCGGCACGGGGCTTCATCATAAGAGGGATATTGCGAACCTGATAACCGGAGTTTGTTTCGATACATGACTCCACAATCTCTTCATCTGTACACTCGAAAGGACTATTTTCCCAGAGCATCGACATTGAGCGCTGAACTGAAGCAGACAATGCGAGCGCCTTGAAATCCAAAGCTCGACCAGAAGATTGTGCTGCGTTGACCTCTGTCAGCAATGCAGACATCTTTTGCTCCATCTTGCTCTTAATAGCGCTATTGCTGATGCCATCTGAGATAGATACGTTGACATTTGCAAATCCAGTAGTGCAAATAACAAAGAGAAATAATAAAAGTATTGACTTTTTCATATTGTTGGTATTTATCACATTATCGAAGAGTGAACCACAAGGCTCCACAACCTTTGTAGTTCTTTATATCATCTGCCGACTTAGTTTTCAAATTGAAGTATCCCTGAGTTGTCTTGTGTAAATATGCGGGGATTTCACCCTGCGGATTATACACGAACAGATAACAATCAATATCTTGTGGCATTTCGGCAAATTTGCCTAACTTGCTTATTTTGTTGCTTCCCTGAAGATTTCGAATAAAGTCAGAAACATTGCTGAATGAAGAAACTGATAGCATCTCACGTTCAAAGGATGATAATTGATAAGTTTCTTTCAATGGGAGAGGAGCCGCGACTTGAACAGGACTCTCAATGCTGACTGTTTCTGCCAGATTCTGTTGCTTCTGCACAATTGTTGTTTCTTTGACTTCGCTCTGTTGTGGCGTAATCAAGGTTACTTCTGGTGTCTCGCTTCGCTTGACGGGAACTACCAATACATTATCTGTTGCAGAAAGGGCTAATAGATCATTCTTCTTCACATAGACAAAAGCTCGAAACAATTGTCCACGCGTAGCCTTTATTTCAAAGAGATGCTCCGTGGCTCGTGCTACATATACTTCGGTGGTCTCGCCCGAAGGTGCGGATTTTGCCCACATCTCAATCTGAGCAGACAACAAAGTCTTAGCATTGTTGAGTGCTTCTTCCCAAGTCTGAGACGTGGCCTCTGCAAAGAAATATTCTTCGCCACTCCGTTTAATCTGATTGATTTTCTGAATAGCGCTTTGGGTATCCGTTTGAGCGAGCAGTGCTGCACTACAGATACACATTATTATATATATTAAGGAGAGACTCCTTCTCATTGCCTTCTTAGTTAAGTTTGACCTCTCGATTAGGTCTGTTTTTATATTGTTGATACAAATCTTTCACATTATGGGTCGGTATATAGCCGTTTAGTTTTGCCGACCATACCGTAGTCGTATTTGTTAGGAAATCTCGAGGAATATCAACTGACAATAGATGATTAAATCCGAGTTCCTTGCATTCTGCTACTATAAGTATTCGCAATACTGATTTGCTTTCTTCTTCGAGTGCTGTATAAATGGTCATCCCTTTATTCTTGCAATATGCAACCCACTGATTAAGCGTCAACCTGTAATGTAAGCTCTTGAATCCATACACACCTTGCTCCACATCAATTCTGTAATCCTGAGACTGAATATTGTGGAACATATTGAGGACAGTCTGTTCGAGGTACGCAGAATCACAAACAAGAGAGAATCTACCATCCGAATCACACAGATAATACAGACAGTCATTCAAAGACTCAAGTTGGTAATGCTTTTTCGGATTTGTGCGGTATAAACCATTGGGTTGTTTCTCGAGCTGGTCAAGTGCAACAGGAAGAGTTGAAGCCTCGGAAGCCTTCTTCACAGAGGATACAATTTCGTTTTGCAAGGTCTTTTCGATCTCAATTTTGGGCATACCCAACAGTAATTCGTAGGATACAGGGAAAATTACTGTGATGTACTCTTGACCGTCTTTTTGCCAAGATGCCTCATAATAGCGATCTTCAAAACAATTCAGCGTGAATGGCAGTGCCTGGTGAAGTTGCTTAATGTCGCTGATTGCGCCATGAGCAAAGAAAACTTTGTCATCATTCATCTTCTGAAGAACCTCTGCATTATTGTACATCTGCTGGATTTCTTCAAAGTATCGTTCGATGAACGTGTACACATATCCTCGCTCGCTGTTCTTTTGTTCGATAGTGAACAGCGAGTTTTGAGCGACAGACAGAGCTGCCGCCCAAAACATTATTATTGCAATTGACCAAAGTCGTTTCATTTCAAGCTGATTGATTATCGGCCAATAATGATACTGCCTTTTACAGTATTGCTCTTGTCGTACCAGATACCCTGAACGAGCTTGCCATCGACAAACTCGCCGATGATATAATCGCCAGGTTCGGCCACACGAGCTTGCGGATCGCGACTATCAATGCGATGGCTCTCCTTATAAGTCATCGTACCATTCTCGTCATTAGGCTGTCCGTTCTTAAGAGCGCCCTTCCAGGTAGCATAGCCAAGATCCTTGTTGCGTGATGCTGATGCAGCAGGTTTGCTTTCTGGAGCTTTTTTCTCTGGTTCAGAAGCTTCGACTGTGGCTGGCTCCTCAACAATAGGTTCTGGTTCTGCTGTATCCAAAGAATCTTCTACGGTTACTTCCTCTGTTGTGACCTTCTCTTCTTCTGGCATAACAGGCTCGTCATTGCCACCAGACAGGCTAATCCCTGCAACTACGCACGCAATAACGACAACCGCTGCTATTATGCCATATAGCATACCATTGCTCTTCTTCTTTGGAGGTGGGCACTCATGCAATTCCTTGCCACAAACAGGACAAACGAAGTCCTTTCGTGCAGGGATCTCAATAACGGTTTTCGATTTACAGTTCTCACACTCATCGTTCAGGCATCGGCCATAACGGAAACGAACATGTTCGGTATTTCTTGATGTTGCCATAATGATT
This sequence comes from Bacteroidales bacterium, assembly GCA_045640225.1. Lineage (GTDB taxonomy): Bacteria > Bacteroidota > Bacteroidia > Bacteroidales > UBA3663 > Liminaster. Next base: position 15,906 of record JAZUEP010000066.1, read on the forward strand.
ATTTATTTTTTATTTCTATAACATAGGTGGTGGTGTAGGGCCTCCCATAGGTGGCATCGGAGGCATAGCTGGTGCAACAGGCGCAAAAAGAGTTGCCAATTTAGGGACTTGACCTGCTGGCATCCATACTGCCATACCTTGCTCCCAAACCATAGTCTGTGGCGTTAATTGTCCAGTCGGAACAAACTGCTTACATGTTTGCCAATCATAAGGTCCATACTGTTGACCATTGATAAACAAAAACAACTGAACTACAGGCTCTGCGGGTTGCATTGGCGGTGGGACAGGCATACCAGTAGGAGGCATAGGTGGCGCAGGAGTCACCACTGAAGTTGCAGATTGTACCATTGAAGAAGCAGGCTGCGTCACTGTAGAAGATGCTTCTGCAGCTAACTGTTCGGCATTTTCGACTACAAACAATGATGGCAGGCTCTTACCATCGCCTTCAGAATGTAGCAATATGGCGTTGCTTGAATCTGTTGCTGGATTTCCTGTGTTCAGGAAATACTCGTATTTGTCCTTGTAATCAGACAGCCAACTCATGGCACGCATAGGGAAGCAATAACCAACGGTAATAATCGAAAGCTCATCTTTACGTGAGCTCTTTCGATTAACCTTGATACTGGTTTGTGAAGTTCCTTGACGGAACGATTCACCGAACGCCTGCTCTAACTTGTCGGCAAAGTCTTTTAATCCAGGATTGTCATCTGGCGATGGAATAGACACCAAGATTGTCTTCTTATTGATAGAAGCCATATTGGTTGGACTCAGATTACCTTCATTGTTACGAACATGCAATTGCATCTGATCGTTGTTCAGAATCAGATATACGCCACTCTGCTTGACAATGTTGTAGGCAAACGCCTTAATATCGTCGTAAGTGAGCAACTTTTGTTGCAATTGGGTCAAGATGTTCAAGCCAAGTACTTTCTTGTCGCTCTCTGCCTTCTCGTTATGCTTGGCTCGAACAATCTCAGCAAGTTTTACATCGAAAGCATCGCGGATAATGTCAATAGTAATCTGGTTAGCCAGAGCTCCGAAATTGGTAAAATCAGCAGGAGGCAGAATCTTTTCACGAAGCTGACGGGCGATATTAGGCATATCGGTCTTGTCAATCTTTATCTCTACCTCGAATTCTGCCATTCGTTCCTCTTCGCTTACCTCAATAATTGCACTCTTCATGTCCTCAAGCCCCTTATTTACTTTCTGCTGTGCAGCAAGGAGGCGTTCGGTTTCGTCAAGAGCGCTATTGATCTTCTCGCCAAAGGCTGTGATATCCTCATTCATTTTCTGTAGTTCGATGAAGATACGAGCAGCAAGTTTCTTGGCAAATTCGATGGCGACGATACGTGTCTGAGAAACAAACATATCTGCCAGTGTGGTTTGATGATCAGCGTAAATGCGTGCACCCTTATTGACCATACGCTGCAAGACGTTCAACCCCGACCACTCGCTGACGTTGGCAGCACGCTCATCATCAATAGCAAGATATGTCTCTTTCTCGTCATTGGCAAGATCCTCAATATGCTTGCGAACCTCCACCATGTGCTCCAACAGCAGTTTCGACACTTTCTGAAGCTCAATGATAGAAATATCGCCAACCTTCCATTTGCCAAACAACTCGTGCTCGATTGTCCTGCGTACTTCTTTGGCCATATCTGGAACAGCAGCTTCCTTGCCCTTATAGTATGCCTCAACGCCACAATCGCGAAAATGCTTGTCGTAAAACTCTTTGAGAATATTCTGAAGTTCAATCAATGGACAATCTGCCGACTTGGCCTCGTCGGCATAGCCGTTTGACTTGTCAAGCCAATAGTCATTGAATATAGGATATGCCTTATCACTCTCCAGAATCTTCTTTTCCAGTAATAGATGCTCATCATCCAACATCCACTTTGACAGATTATCAGACTTCAAATATGATTCACGATAATCTTTGTAGGCTTCTTCGTTGACATAGCCCTGGTTCTCACGCCAGTTATTGTACTTGAACTGATAAAGAACAGACTCACCAACGGTATATGTAATGTGCTTAAGAATCCGCAATTCTGGGTACATCACACGCTTGATTCCGAATGAATTGATTTTTTTGGTACGAGCGATGCGTTTGGGTGTGACGTTAGACGGAGCAGTTTCATCGTATTCAAAGGCAAAATCGTCCATATTCTCGAATGAATAGGCACGGATGATGTCTTCATTATCCTTATTGTCCGCGTTGAGCATGAAAATACGCGCATATACATAATCACTGACAACCTTTGGCAATGCCTCAAGAGAATCCAATCGAAGACCGTTCTCATTCACGTTGCTATAGATTGTCAAACCATCGGCCCAACCCTTCTTAACATTAAATCCGTCAAACTTAGCTGTGCCGCCGTTGCCGGTGATGTCATGCGGAGAGAACCGACCTGACTGCAGCGCATTGAGTTCGTTCATGGCAGCGTAGCCATTCTGATAATATCGTCCTTGGTCCATGTTGGATTTGGGGAGATTCTTCTCAGGGATCATCGCATAAACTGAGATAATGGCATCAGGGAAATGCTTTCTTGTTTGCACGATGGCATCAATGATTGAGCCAGAGCCAGTGCCACCGCAAAGGCCGGCAAAAATATGGAAATAGGTTTTCTCGGCACTGCCAGAGATAATCTCACAGCGAGCGTATGCGTCCTTGATGGCATTTACGTATGCAACGGCATTGGCTGCAAAAAGCAAACGACCGGCTCGACGTTTTTGACCAGCCGCAGCTCCTAAGGATCCGATTGCCTCCTTAACGGCCGAAACATTATCTACAATACCCTTTACTGTAGGATAATTATTGATGTGGTTCAAGATGTGCTCCACATCAACGGCTTTGATGTAGAGAAATTCACGTTCGGTAAATGATGCATCTTGGCCCATGACACGGAAGTCTGCACGTGGCTTTCCGTCCTTTGGCATCATCTCGTCAGAGGAATCCACATACAACAACTGCACAGGTTGCTTACTACGGAGCATTGGCTCCGGGAATTCCTCAAACATTCTCATCTTAAATTCACGAAGGATCTTGCCTCCGGTACCACCTAATCCTATCAGGATATGGTTGGCATCACAATGCATGTTATTCATCGTATATAATATTATAATATGTGTTATTACCTGCGCCTTGTTCTTGTGGTTCGAGCTCTCCTTGCCCCACGAGTACGGCCAGTATTGCGAAGCGATATAAAAAGAGCGATTGTAGCCATGATTATTATTGGCACAACAACCCAAAGAACACGTGTCCAGAAATATATTTTTGCTGATTTCTCAACTTGCCGCTGTGTACGATCCACCTCTGAGATAAGAGGAGCCAATACTTCCTGGGTATTCGTACCGGCCACATCATCAATCATTCCAGACAGAGCATTAGCCACTTCACCAAGTACACCTTTTGTGTTGTAGCGTAGCATATACATGGAAATCTCGGAGTCAATCTTCTCGACAAGCTCTTCTTCTTTGGCAGTCAACTCATAGTCTTCGAGACGCTCATGGATTTGGGCAATTTCTTCTTTTGTACCTTCCCAATCATCTGAGTCATATTCCTCTCCGTGGACTCTTATCTCCGTACGTAATTCACGCAAGTCATCAATGGCCTGCTTCTTACCATTGCAAGAAGTCAAAGCCATAATCAAAAAAGGAAGTAATACAAGAATTACGCAATTTCTCACATGTAACCCATTTTCTGGCTTGAATGCTCCAAATCGGCCAATTTATACTAAAAAGACGGGAGCTTTCTACTTGTTGCTTACCCGTCTCTGAGGCTTCTCGCATTGCCTGTCTAAAAGGATAAGCAACGTTTAAAGCTCCACGCCCGTAGCGATATGCATATACCACCCACCTGCCCACAACGGACGTGGAAGATGGTGCTGTACAATACACCACCAGTGGACACCTTAACGTTGCATTATCTTCAGTTAGACATTTGAAATTTTGCGAGAATTTCAGAGGCGAAGATAATGACGTCGTAGCGTCTTTCTGTTAACAATAAAAAAAGGCATCAATAGGGTTGTTCCACATAATGTGGCCCTTTTGACGCTGCAAATTTATGAAAAATGTAGAAACAATCCAAATTATTCCTTATAAATCATCCGAAAAAAGTGAATTTCACAACAAAAACATGTTATTCAACAGAAAATAGAAGGCAATCAGAGCATCTCCTACTTCAGCGAATCTCGATGCAATCCTGCAGATAGTCGCGCACTGCCATGTGGTGCGTGATCCAGATCAGGGTCTTGCCGAGCGATTGCAGCTGGAGGTCCTCGACGATCTGCCGTTCGGTGTCGGGATCGAGGGCCGACGATGCTTCGTCGAGAATCAAGATAGAGCCTGGCTGCAAGAGGGCGCGAGCAATGGCGATGCGCTGTGCCTGGCCTTCGCTCAGGCCGCCGCCCTTCTCGCCACAGGGCGAATCGAGGCCTTGCGGCAAATCGTAGACAAAGAGCGCACAGGCCCGCGTAAGGGCCGACCGCAGTTCGAGGTCCGTGGCATCGAGCTTGCCCAGCAAGAGGTTCTCGCGGATGGTACCGCGCAATAGGCTGTTGCCCTGTGGGACGTAGGCAATCGAATCGCCCACATGCAGCTGTCCGGCCGTAGGTTCGAGCAAGCCGAGCAAGAGGCGGATGAGCGTGCTCTTGCCGCTGCCCGTAGGGCCGATGATGGCCGTACGGCTACCAGGCGCGAAGTGATGCGTGAAGTCGCGTATCACATCCGTATCGCCATCGGGATAACGATAGGTAACATGGCTGAGACGGATGCCACCCGGTTCGACCTCAGTGCTGATACGATGCGACGGATCGATGTCGAGCAGCGACTGCCCGTCGGGAGCCGTGGTTACCTCGCGCAGACGTTCCGAGGCCGTCGTTGCACGCACGATGGCAGGCAACAGGCTCGACAGGTTCAGGATAGGATGCTGCACCTGGGCCACCAGCTGCAGGAAGGCCGTCATCATACCGTACGTCACCGTGCCCTGCATCAGGCCGAAGGCGCCCCATACGAAGGCGGTGTAGTAGCCGATGCTGAAGCCTGCCTGTACGAACAGGTGCGTCTTGATCGTGAAGGCCAGACGACGCGTGTAGGTCGACAGCAGGTGATCGTTCTTGTCCACCAGGCGGTCGTTCATCAGGGCTACGCGGCCCAGCGACAGCAGCAGCGGACGGTTCTGTACCGACTCCTGCATGTGGCTCTGGATGTCGGCTTCCTCGCTACGTACCTGACGTGTCAGTCCTCGCATCGTATTGTAGTACAGCTTGCTCAGCAGGATGGCTACCGGCATGATGGCCAGCAAGGCCCAGAGCAGGCCCGGCTGCATCGTAAACAGGAACCACGACGCAGCCAGCAGCTGCACGATGGCCAGTACCAGGGCCGGAAGGTCGTTGTTCACACATTCGACCACGACACGCAGATCCTCGCCCAGACGGCTCATGATGTCGCCCGATGCGCGATCCTCGCGGCCATGCCAGGGCTGTCGCATCACGGCCAGGAAGAAGCGGCTGCGCATGGCGTTGGTCAGCTGCTGTCCGATACGGCCCGACACCCACTGTCGGAGGCTGTAGGTAGCCAGACGCAGCGCTACCATCACGGCCAGCAGTCCGACGTGAGGCCAGAATTTGCCCTCTACGCGGCCCGTAGCGATGTCCACCAGGCCCTTGCTTACATAGATGAAGGCAAGGCCCAGAGCGACGTTTGTGAGGCCTAACAGCAGGCTCACGGTCAGCCGTAGCCTATAGCCACGCGACTGACGCCACATCCAACTAAGCGATTCCTTCATAGGCTACGCGTGCGGCTTCGGGGTCCATATTACAATGCAGTTCGTACAGTCCGACGTGCTGGGCCAGGGTAGTGAGCAGCTGCAGGGCACGGATGGCCGACATCGGATCCGAGCGTCGATACGACTGCTGCAGCAGGGTCGGGAAGGCATCCTGCACCGTCAGGGGGTGAATCTCGTTCTGCTGTCCGCGTCGCAACACCACGATGGCACGCAGCGGCACGTCGATGTTGTTCGACAGGTGGTGCTTTCCGTCCCAGGGCGTGCCGTACACGCGGGGACGTGGCAGGGTCTCGCCCTGGTCGGTTGTGATGCGTACCAGCGGCTTGTCGTCGTTCACCATCACGGCCCGTTCGCCGAACAGCCGACGCCACAGCCTGACGTGCGTGCTCTTGCCCGTACCGCTCAGGGCCGTGAACATGTAGCCTTCGCCATCGATGGCAATCACCGATCCGTGCATCAGCATCACGCCACGCTCCATCATACCGTCGGCTATCCGGCGGTATACGGCCAGTGTCTCGAGGTATTCCGGCTCGAAGTGGTACTCCGGCAGGCCCTCAGCGGCACGTTCTTCGTCGCTCATGCGGCTCTCTTCGGCCACGTCCTCCATGCTGGTGACAACGGTGAAGGCAGGCTCCTGGTCCGTGGCGTACGAGGCGCACATCCGATGCACTTCGTCGTACACCGATTCGATGCCCACGGCAACGCCGGCCAGCAGATAAGTTCCCTTCGTCATACCAGTACCTTGGCTTCCTGAAGCTTGCCGATGAACTCGTGTACGTGCTGACGGAGGGTTGCCTCGTCCACGTCGTACTGCTCCTTCATCTTCTGCACCAGTTCCTCCTCGGTGATGTCCTCGCGAAGCAGTTCCATCATGTCGCGTGCTGTCTCGTTCAGGCTGATCACGCCGTTATAGTTCATCGAGTCCTGCCCTACAGGCACTGCTGCCCAGAAGTCGGTGACTTTCTGTACGGCAAAAGTATATTTCAGTTTCATTGGATGGATATTTTAGGGATATTGGGGATTTTGGGGATATTGGGGATTTTAGGGACGATAGTTTCGGATGACGAGCTTGAGGGAAGATTTGGAAATATCAGGAACAATAGCTTCAGTCAACGAGCTTGAAGTTATTCTCAGAGACAAAAGTACAGGCGTAGCCCACGTCATAACTATCGGGACAAGCCATACCTTTTCGGCATGGTCGTAGGACTATAACTTTTTAACTCTTTACCTTTTTAACTTTTTAACTCCTCGTATCTTCCGCCATTTATATTCCGCCGCCACCAGCACGGCACGGATGGGATAGAACACGCACCACAGCGCCACGTAGAGGCGGTAGCCCAGCGGTACGTGCGGATGCTCCTTCGTAGCGCGGACCGGCAGTAGCTTGCCATCGCGGTTCACAGCCTCGAGCACGCCTACGATGTGACGGTCCGTGATGCCACGCTCAGGATACCACTGGTTGTCGCCGCACATGATGTAGTCCTTCTTGCGCACCCACAGCACGCGATGCATCACGTACTGCCCGTTGTCGCGCTTGTACAGCGGCACGTCCCACAACCGCAGCCTGCCCTCGGGCGGAGGTCCGATGATCAGCAGGTCGCGATGCTGACGCAACAGCGGCATCATGCTGATGCCCGTATTGGTGTACACCAGCTTGCCCTGTTCGGCTATGATCTGTTCGAATGTCGTCATTGGTTTTCTCTCGTTTTGGCCGCAAAGATAGTGTTTTCTGCCGTTATTTCCAAATTTTGGCACAAAAATGAGGCTCAAAACGCCATGTTTCAGAAATATTCCGTATCTTTGCCCACGCTATGAGACATTTATTCCTTGCCGCAGCCTTGCTGGCTGCCTCCTGCCCGACCTCCGAGGCACAATACTTCCAGTTCGGGACCAACGTCAATCCGCAGGGCCATACCGTCCAGGTGGACCGTTACGGTCTGTTGTTCGACGGTCAGCATGCCTTGCCCGTGATGGGCGAGATACACTATGCCCGTGTCCCACGCGAGGACTGGCGTCGCGAGGTGCGCAAGATGCGCGCCGGAGGCATCACCGTGCTCTCCACCTACGTCTTCTGGATCCACCACGAGCCCGTCGAGGGCCAATGGGACTGGAGCGGTCAGCGCGACCTGCACGAGTTCCTCCGTGTCTGTCGCGACGAGGGGATGCCCGTGGTGCTCCGCATCGGCCCGTTCTGCCATGGCGAGGTGCTGCAGGGCGGCTTCCCCTCGTGGCTGGTGGACAAGGCGCTGGCCGACCCCGGGCAGTACAAGCTGCGCTCCGAGGCTCCGGGCTTCATAGCCGCTACCGAGAGCCTCTACCGCCACATCTTCGAGCAATGCCACGACATGCTCTGGCGCGAAGGTGGCACGGTCATCGGCCTGCAGCTCGAGAACGAATGCCGTGGCCCCTGGTCGTACTACATGCGCCTCAAGCAGATGGCCGTAGCGATGGGCTTCGACCTCCCCTTCTACACCCGTACCGGATGGCCTAAGCTCAACGGGCGGGAGGAGTTCGGCCAGATGCTGCCCCTCTATGGCGACTATGCCGACGGCTTCTGGGACCGTGTGCTCACCGACATGCCGGGCGACTACCGCCAGGCCTTCGTCATGAAGCGCGATGCCCGCCTCAGCAGCGTCATTGCCACCGAGGCCTTGGGCACTGACCAGGACACCCGTATGGAGCAGCAGGACCTGCAATATCCCTACCTGACCTGCGAGCTGGGTGGCGGCATGATGCCGTCGTACCATCGCCGCATCAACATCACGGGCTACGAGATCCAGCCTCTGGCCATCTGCAAGCTGGGCAGCGGCAGCAATCTGCCCGGTTACTACATGTACCATGGCGGTACCAATCCTGGCCCTGGATTGGCCGAGAACCAGGCTTCGCCCGTCACCAACTACAACGACATGCCTACGCTGTCGTACGACTTCCAGGCGCCCTTGGGCGAGATGGGACAGCCCAATCCCGTAGCGTGGCACCAGAGCCGCTGGCTGCATCAGTTCCTGGCCGACTGGGGCTCGCAGCTGGCCGTGCTGCCGGTCGACAGCCTCTCGCCGCAATACGCCCGCCGTGGTTGCTTCGTGTTCCGCAACGACTACGTCCGCATCCTGCAGCCCGAAGGCTCGGCATCGGTCACCTTCGACGGTCTGGAGTGGATGGGGCATCGCCTCTCGTCCTCTTCCGTCCAGCCGTTCGCCAAGGCCGACGATGGGCTGTACTTCATCCCCGTAGCCGGAGTCGCTACGACGTCCGTCGTCATCGATGGCCGTCCTCACCAGCTCACGCCTGACCAGCCGATCCAGGTCGATGGGCATCACCTCACCCTCCTGTCCGAAGCCCGTGCCCGACAGGCCTACGTCATCGACGGTCACCTCCTCATAGCGCCTCATGGTGGCATCCTCTACCGTGGCGACGAGGGCATCGTCGAGGAGGTCTGGCAGCCTGTCGGTACCGACGCTCTGACCGTCACGGCCCTCCAGCCGCATCAGGGCCTGCGACAGGTGCCTATGGGCGCTCAGAAGGTTGCTGCCATGCCTGTCGAGGCCGATTGGGCCGCTGCTGCCCGCTGGGAGCTCGCGTTCGACACTCAGCGTATGGCCGGCGATCTGTTCCTCTGCGTCGACTATCGTGGCGATGCTGCCCGCGTGCTGGCCGATGGCGTCGCCGTAGCCGACAACTTCTGGAACGGCAAGTCGATGCTCGTCCGTGTCAGCGACCTCGTGGGCAAGCGTGTCGAACTGCAGATCCTGCCCTTAGGCCGCGACTACCCCATCTACCTGCAATCCGAGCAGCGACAGCAGCTCGATGCCGCCCCCGATGGCATCCTGCTCAGCCTCGATGGCCTCACGCTGATCGAGCGGAAGGATTACTTCGCGAAATAGCCGTATCTTTGCAGCGCATTTCTCAATACTATCGTACGATGAAAAAGTTTCTGAATCTACTCCTCCTATGCATGGCCGTATGCCACCCTGTTGCCAGGGCGAGCGAGACGGGCGTGTGGACGTACCTCTCGCTCATCAAGCCGATCGACAGCCGATGGAGCGTATCGGCACAGACCGAGCTCCGCTCCAGCCGCGACAATACCGACTTCTTCCTCTGGTACCTCGACGGAAACATCCGATATTCCGCCTGTAAATGGCTGGCCTTGAGCGCAGGTATCGACTGGATCAAGCTCCACAATTACCCCACCGCCAGCCGTCCGGGCATCTGGCGCAACGACTGGCGACCCTACGTGGCCGTGACCCCTTCGTGGCGTATGGGGCCCATCCGTGCCGACCTCAACGAGTCGTGGTGCTGGAACTGGCTGCCCGAGATGCAGACAGGCTCTCCGGCCTACACCTTCCGGGGCAAGGCCTTCCACCTGATGCGCCATCGCCTGACGCTGCAATATCCCGTACGCGACACGCGCTATACGCCCTTCTTCCGCTGCGAGGTGCGACATACCGACGTCATGGAACGAATCCGCTTCACCCTGGGCTCGCACATCAGGCTCAATGCACACGCCACCCTCGATGCCGGCTACGTCTACGAGGACAAGACGCACAGCACCCGCACCCATGCCTTGACCGTAGGCTTCAGGTATAGGTTATGACAGGAACGCAAAAAAACGGAATTTGCAGGCCACTGGAGGTAATGATTCTGCCGCCTGGATTGTCATAAGGGTGTGTCAGAAGCCACGACGACAACTTCGGCTCCGAGGTGGAGGTGGCTACGGAGTGGAAGGAGTGATACTAGAGGTTCTAGAGATTCTAGGCTTTCTAGAAAATCTAGAGCCTCTAGACCCTCTAGAACATCTAGCCCCTCCCCTCAATCTTTCTTCTCAGCTCGTCTATCACCTTCTGCTGCTGGTAGTAGGCGGTGAGAGCGCGTTGTTTCAGGTCCTCGTAGGCGGCTTGCCATTGCTGGCTGTTCTGGCGCTCTGAGGCGAGGTGTGCTTCAAGCTGGGCGATACGGGCCTCCAGCTGGGGGCGTTCCTGCTCGAGCTGTCTGAGCCGTTCGTCCTGAGCCTGGCGATAGCCGGTACGGGCCTTGTGCATGCGCTCCTTGATGCCGCCTTCGGTCACGAATTCACGCTCCAGCTTCTCCATGAACGACAGCATCATCTTGTCGATCATGTGGCAGAGGGTCACACCGTAGTTGCACATCTCCTCGTCGGTCCAGCGGGCGAAGAAGGGCTCGTAATCGGCCAGCTTGTTATGGGTGCGACAATAGGCCAGCATGGCGTCATACTTCGACCGGTCGCCATCATAGTAGTATGCAGGGATGATTCCATCGGCCGAAGCCTCGCCACAGAACTTCAGATGACGCGACTTGATATAGTCCTCGAAGTCCTCGCGAAGTTCTTTGAGCGACGATCTTGCCACGTTGAGCAGCTTTAGCTGCATCTCGGTCGATGTCACGCCATCGGCAAGGCCCTCCACGATGTTCTGCTTGCACGAACGTGCTGCCTGGATCACCTGGTCGCGAGTACGGTCCTTGTACAGGTGTATGAACCTGTCGCAGAAAGCGTAAGCCAGCTGATACACCACGTCGCTCTTCTGGTAGAAGAAGAGGTTCTCCCACTGTGTCTGCACTTTCAGCACGCGAGGGATCTCCTCATTGTTCTTATTGCTCGATTCGCTAACTTTCATTTGAATGGATTTTCGGGGGCTTGATGGATATTCACACCAGTCCCAGCATATACATTGGGCGCAAATATAATGGAAATAAATGGATTATACAAATATTTCTGTGTTTTTTCTATCATTCCCGCGATTTTATATCCTCAAATATCTATAATTCCCCGGAGTTAGGGGAGTTTTGGTGATTGATGATTGGTGATTGATGATTGATGATTGGCTTCGCGCTAGTCCGTTTTATCTCGTGGACGTCACACGAGAAAGAGGGCGAGTCTTTCGACACGCCCTCTTATTATTTATCCTTTATTATTTACTTACTGACCGACACGTCGGTCAGTCACTTCACCAATCCTCGAGCGACCAGTCGTCGCGATCGGGAGCGCCGACGCTGCCGGTGCCGCCGCCTGAGCCGAAGCCTAGCGATCGGGTTGAGGTGGCGATGAGGTCACGAGTATCGAGAGTTACCACATCGAGCTGTGGGGCAGAATATTGCTTTTTCATAAGTTTATGTAAGGGATATTAGGGATGAATTCTCAATTCTCAATTATGATTTTCACTCCGTTCACCACGTTCACGCCTGGCTGCAGGTCATTGCGGCGGTTGCCGTAGAGGTCGTAGATCTGGGCCGTGCCTTCGGTGAGGGCGCGGAGGGCAGAGAGCGATGTGGCCTCGCCTTCGACGTTGATGCGCAGTGGTGCGCCTGCCGATACGTTGCCGCTGATCCATGCACGGTAGGCCGGGATGGTGAGGGACGATGCGCCCATCTCGCTGCAATACGCCTCGATGCTGTGCAGCCGGCCGTCCTTGGCGTCGAGGTAGTAGCCCTCAGTGGCTGCCTTAGCCGCGTAGGCACCCTCGAGCTTGAGGCCATCGGCTGCAGAGCCCTCGGCGGGCTTGGCCTTGAGCAATGGCAGCTCGACGTTGATGCCCAGCTTGGGGGCAGTACCCTTTTTGAACAGCACTGGCGTACCTGCCTCGATGCTGCCCGAGGTGACTGCCGTAAGCGTGACTTCGGTGCTTGTAGCGGCCGAGAGCGTGTAGAAGGTCACACCCGTGGCAGCGTCGACTGGCACAGCGAATGGCAGACAGAGCGTACCCCATTCCGAAGCAGAAGTGCTCAGATCGCGGGTGTAGCTGGCGCTTGGAGCCGAGAAGTCGACATTCGAAGTGAATCCAGCACCGTCGGTGAGGACGATGTCCTCATTGGTTGAATAGTTGTTCTCGTCGTCCTTTGTGACCGAAACCGTTGCGCCATTGATGGTCACTTCCGGAACCGGATAGTACGTAACGTCTGACCAGAAATCAGCGTCGCCATAATTTGCGAGCATGAAAAGAGAACTGGCTATGGCCATGACGTTATTTAATGTTCCGACAAGAGTTCCGCCTACCTCCCAAGAAGGGTCGTATGGGACCGATGCCACCTTAACTACATACTTATCGTCAAGCTCTACAGAGTATAAAGTTATTCCTTCTTCAGTCTCTACATCAAAACCAGTAATCTCGTTATTGATTTTAACGTTAACTACTGGCACATTACCAAAACCAAATCCTTCACTTGGATAAGAAATTGCATCACTCAGCTCTATCAGAGATTCGTAGGTTGGGATTTCGACCTCATTCGGTATATACTCCAAGGCTTCCCAGATATCTGCACTCTCGCTACTCAGCACATTATGTTTGAGGTCCCAATCCGCGTTCTTCAGAGTACCCTCCACAGTGCCGCCCTTCTTCCATTCGCTGACGGTAGGTGATGCCGTTGGAATCATGAGACCAATCATTCCGTCTTCAAACGCAAAAGCAACCAAACGGTATCCTGGAACCGATGGATGATCTGTAACCAAATAAATCTCATCATTGATATCGACGGTTACCTTATCGGCATGAGTATGAGACAGAAACAGTTCCTTGAGAGAAGCGAAGGTCGTTGGATCGTTCGAGCGATCGTAGCCGCATTCAGTACACTTACCCTGGTACCACTGGTGTTCGCACTCGTAGCCGCAAACTGTACAGATATGGTCTTCGTTCCACTGGTGCTCGCACTTGTAGCTGCAAACAGTGCACTTACCCGTCTCGCTGTCCCAACGACCTGTGTGAGGGCAGTAGCCGCATTCAGTGCACTTGCCCGTCTCGCTGTCCCACCGGTGGTCGCTACACCATTCGAACTTAATATCTGCCATCTGCTGGATCGGCTGTTCTTGATCGTCCACTCCAGCAGCTTTGAATCTGATTGCATAGTAAATATAGGGACGGGGAGCATAATAATCAGGATTAGGGGTAAATTCCTTACCATTGTAATCAGAATCATAGTCTTCTACTATATCCAGAGTAGCCCATGAGCCGGAATTAGGATCATTCGTGCCATGAATTGTCCAGGAAAGCCACTTGCGTTCGGGGTGTTCTTTCGTATCTGCCGCATCTACCAGCGTGTAGCTAAGCAGTACAGAAGGCTTGCTGAGTTCGAAAATAACGTAGAATTCATTATTGCTACTACTACACCACTTTGTGTCGGGGTCGCCATCGAAGAGATTCGCTGGTCCCTCACCCTCAACGTCGCCGTACGAGCTCTCAATAACAGTGATTGTCACATCATCTTCTGCCCAAGCAACGGTCGGGCTCACCGCCATCATGACTATCGCCATGAGTAGCGCGAATAGGAATCTTGGTTTTTTCATGTTGTTGTTTGTTTGGGGTTATTATATTTTATTATGGATTTTAGGATTTTAGGATATTCACACCTTCACATCTTCACACCTTCACGGATTTCCTCGATACGCTTCTGTTCGGAGGAAGAGATCTTCTGGCGCAGGCGGGAGGTCTTGGTCGACATGGTGCTGCACATACGGCTGACCTGCTCGGTGCCGGGATCGTCGATGATGCCCCACTCCACCAGCGCCTCGATGAAGAGGCGGTGTTCGCTCTCCACCCTGATCACCTGCGCCCCGTACAAGGCCCACTCGATGAGCGACAGGGCAGCGGGTTGACCCGTGTAGTGCTGGCCTACGACGCGGCTTACACGCTCGTGCATGGCCTCCGACGTGTCGACAAAGCAGCGCGTCAGGCTGCTGACCGGCTGAGCCTCGACAGCAGCTGCGGCATGGGCCTTACGGGCTGCCTCGCGTCGTGGCTTCTGCCCACGCAGGCCGTCGCCTATCACCTGCCGACAGGCCAGCAGGGGGCGCAGCTTGCCGTAGTTCTCGTTGGTCCAATGGTCCAGCAGGTTGTGCATGTCGATGGCCGTATCGACGTCGAACACACCGTCGGCATCGATCATCGTGTCGTCGATGCAGCGGTACAGGGCGGCATGCCGGCCGATGAGCGTACGCAGGTCGTCGGGCGTAAGGTACACCTCGGGCTCGTACTTCCGGCCCCCGAGCTGCGCCTCGACCAGGTGTCGCGTCTCGTCCAGGATGCTTTGCCAGGCCTCGCGCGTCATGGCCTGTCCGTCGCAGCCTCGCGCCTTGCAGTAGGCACGGATCAGCTCGCTGCGCACAGCGGCATAGAAGCGCTCGCTACTGACCGCTCGGGACACCTCCTCGCACAGCTTCCCGCGACCCTCGCCCTTGCGCGACAGCAGCTGGTTCAGGTGTTTCTCGATCCGATTCAGCTGCTCCTTGATCTTCTGGTTCTGGCTGGCACAGGCCTGCAGGCAGCTGATGTACTGCCGTGTGAACGGGCGGCCGGACAATGCGTCGTTGCTCAGTTCCGTGATGCGGTTCATCAGCTTCATGTCCTGACGGTAGGCTGCCAGGCTGGCCCCGCGTATCTTCCTGCGGGTGGAGTAATGCAGCAGGAACCTCATGCCGTCGTTGACGACGAATTGCTCTACATAGGGCAGGAAATGCTCGATCACCTGCAACAGGTTGTTCTGCGTACGATAATAGTCGTAGAGGTCCAGAGCCGATTCCAGGACGGACATCTCTGCCTCGATCTCCTCGGCATAGGGCTCGACAATCGCGTATTCTTTCATTTCGTCTAAATTCATGGCTGCGGCTGCTGAAGGATAATTAAGAACAAGGAATGAAAGGAATGAAAGAAAGATAAGAGGGCCGTGAATTCCTTTAATTCCTCTTAATTCCCTGTTGTTAATATCAAGTTATTATTGCATGTTACTTACTTCCGAGCTTTCACTCTACCCCACATGATGTGTTGTGCGCTGCAAAGATAGCGAATTAATTTGTAATTTCCAAATTTTCAGGCGAAAAAATGCACCCTGACCATCATTTTTTGCTTCCCCTTTTCGCGGAAGAGCATTTTGCCGACAGAATGTCCTTCCTCGCAGCGGGGAAGAGCATTTTGCGTCGTAAATGCGGCTCCGCGTTTCGGGCGAGAGCACTTTGCTGACAGAATGCGGTTCCTCGTTACGCGGAAGCTGTATCATAGCGAGAAGACGATATGAACGGGAGTTTTTATGGCTCCCAGAGTGTAAGAAGTGGAAAGGAGTTAGAAACAAGAGTAACAAGGATTCTTCTTTCTGACGTGAAGTCCATGACGTCAATGAAGGTCGCACTCCCTTAACTCCGTTTACTCCATGTGAACCCTAGGATACCTTACATATTTACACCCAAAGTCTCCTCAAGTTCCTTTAAAACAGCAAGCCGCTTTGACCTTATCTTTGACAAATCCAGAGTCTTGATCATCTCTCGTGTTGCATAGCCTTTGCTGTAAGTTTTTCGTGCCTTGGAATACAAGTCACAAAGTCTCGTATTACCATCTGTACCTTTAAGTGTATTAGGAATTTGTTTCAGTTTGAGATAAGTACAGATACCCTCTATGTCGTCCAGAATCCAGTCTTCGATGGAACTACAAACGCCGATGCGGATGAAGTTCTCCACACCCATCCTTTTGACACTCTTACGAATAGAATCCCAGTTGACCATCAACGGGTTTCGGACTTCAAATACATCTGTATCATAACTACAACATACGGTTTGTATGTCGATGTTCCTACTCTTGGCATCTGGCAGTATCTCGTTCTTGAGCTTAGCCAGCAGTTTACTGGTATAACGAGTCACACCCTTCAGGTTGCAAACATCACAGGGTACGAGGTCTGTCTGGCTGATGCTCTTGTAATATTCCAGCATTGCCTTGAAGAAGACCTCATCCGTATCGCCCTCAACAAAAATGATGACGCGCTTGGCCTTATTGTCTTTCAGTTTTGCCATACTCAATTTGTGCGGAAGTAAGTTGAGAGCTTCTCGGCATCGTTCTCTATGTCGAGCATAAAGTCGAACATAAACTCACCAAATGTCAGTTCCATATCGCCAGCATAACGATAGAGGAACTTCATCTTTGAAGGATTGACCTGTGCAAAGTGTGCTATGCCGTCAGCCTTTGGAAGACCAAAGTACATCTGCTGTGGCTGGAGGTAACGCATCAGGTGCGGTGAATGACTGGTGATGAGAATCTTTGTATCCGAGGCATAGTTCTGCATGGCAAGCAGAAGATTCTCCATCAGGCGAGGATGAACTGAATTCTCAGGCTCTTCGAGCATAATCATCGGGATGCTTTTCTTTTGAGCTGCCACACAGAGCGTAAAAAGGAAAATGATGCGTTTGCTGCCACTCGACAACTGGCGAATGCTCGTAGGCTGCGCATTGAACTTCTCCTTCACACGAATGTCATAGATCTTACTCTGTCCGTCGGCAAGCGTTATTACCTCGGGCGAAAATTCTTCAATTCCTGGCAGAAGCTGCAAAAGTCCATCCGTTAGGATTGCATAGTTATCCTCGTCCGTGGTTTTCAGTCTATAGAGATAAGCACTCAATGTCTCACCGTCGAGCATACGGATACCTCTTTCTCCATCTACAGAAAAATAGGATTCAGGATTGTCCAATGTCTCAAGACTCGGAATCGTCATGCCGCAGATCTGTGATGCAAGGCTGTTTAGATACATATCCGTACGCAGGGCAATAGCTGACAGTGACAACTGAGAAGAAGTGACTTCAAAAGCTTTCGTGCATCTGCCCGTCGGAGAAGGAATAATCAGGCATTCTTTGCCAGAAGCTCTGTTCACCATTTGCTTGAAGCGTTGATCTGTGGGCCGTTTTACCTTCAACCATTCTGAAATAATATGGCCATCATTGTCTTCTGTTGCCCATCTGAAGGTATAACCATACAGGAATTCCAATTCCTGGTCATTTTCTGTCATCGAACCAGACAATTCAAATAGGAAGTCTTTCCTGTACATGTAATTGTTAAGCGGAATGAATCGGCTCCGCATCATCTGTAGCTTATCTTGTTCCGATGCAGAAAGGAAAGCCATGCCAAACCCAATCGCCCGCAGTACATTGCTCTTGCCGTAGCCATTAGGAGCAATGAGAGCATTCAAACTGCCAACATCCAGCCTCAAACTGCTTATGTTAGAAATTCCTTCTATTGAAAAACTTTTTACTGTCATATTTGTATGGAATATTGCGCGAGATTACGTATTTACGCTGCAAATATAAGCAAATTGTGCATTCCACGCAAATATTTCTGCGTTTTTAATGTGATTTTTTGATATTTTATAATAGATATTGGCGTTTGAGGACATATAACGATCAATATTGGTGTTTTTACGTGCGTCGAAATAATCTCCCACATCGACTCTGCTTATTCTATAGCTTTGACAGCATCGATCAGCACCTCGTCCAAGATTCAGATAAGAAGATGCATATCCGCCGGCAAGACCATGTGAGTCGATGTGTCCTTAGTGGCTTCCTCGCGGCGGGGAAGGGCATTTTGCTGCCAGATTGCTCTTCCGCGTTTCGGCGGAGCGCATTTTGCGGGCGGAGTGGTCTTCCGCGTTTCGGCGGAGTGTATTTTGCTGGCGGAGTGCTCTTGCTCGCGGCGGGGAAGGGCATTTTGCGGGCGAAGTGGTCTTCCGCGTTTCGGCGCAATGCATTTTGCTAGCCGAGTGCTCTTCCGCGTTTCGGCGGAGTGCATTTTGCGGACGAAGTGCTCTTGCGCGCTCCGCTGAAGCCAAAATCCGGAAAATGCTGCCCTCTATCGCTGCATCGACGATACGCTGATCGATGCCGACGGGGTGTTCGACGTCGACGTGGCCATCGACGTGCACAGCCTGTAATTAATCAGCACGAAGCCAATCATCAATCACCAATCACCAATCACCAATCGCTAGCCGGGGGAGGACTGTAAGCCCACGATAGTCGCAAGTTAGTCGCATGTTAGTCGCATGTTAGTCGCATGCTGTTTTGGAGGCTAACTTGCTGATACTCCATAATTTATGCCTCGAAAATGGGCGAGAAAGTCGCATTTTGGGTTCTCCGTGCGCATTTTACCCCTAAAATGCATGGTTTTGCGCCGTTTTTTCTCGCGCGAAGCTCTCCCTTCACTGACTTCATTGACTTCACGAGAGAAAAATATTGCACGTGAAGTTAATTAGGTAAATGAAGTTCTTCCTGGCAGGGAAGGAGTAAACATTACTAAATCCTCCTCATTTCAGGCCAAAATAGTGGCGAAAACGGGGATTCGGTCGATTTCTGGGCCAAAAATTTGGCGATATAATAAAAAAGGTGTATATTTGCCGCGTCGAAGAATGACGATAACCCACTTTACATCCTCTGAACAATGAAAAAGCTTATCCTTCTTGCCTCGCTGCTGTCGGTCACCGCAAGCGCCGCTCTGGCACAAGGCCAATTGGAGACCTATTCGGTCTACGACGTGAATCACGACAATGTTACCAACGTGGGCGATGCCACGATGGCTGCGCGTCGTGCCATCCAGAACATACAGGACGATCCGCAGGTGGTCGATGCTGCCCAGCTCAACGCCGTGCTGAATGCCATCAGCATCAGGCTCGACGTACTCGATCAGAAGGTCAACGAAATGATGGCTCAGTCAGGCATGCGCAACCCTATTGATGTAGACGAAAATGGCGTCCGAAGCGCCGGTTACGACTATGTCGACATGGGCCTGAGAGACGAAAATGGCCGTATTGTCTACTGGGCTACCTGCAACATCGGTGCGGAGAAGCCCGAGGAGCAGGGCTTGCTTTTCGCCTGGGGCGATACGCAGGGTCATACTACCAATAGCAGGTACAACTTCCTTTGGGCTAACTACAAGTTCATGTTTGAAGGCGAATCTACTGAAGAGTATATTACCAAATATACCGTACCAGATGGCCATAAGAATGCCATCTGGTACGAGGACTACAATGCTACCCGATTCGTCGGCGATAACAAGACGAGGCTCGAACCTATCGACGATGCCGCCCACGTCAATTGGAAAGGTGACTGGCGAATGCCGACATACGAGGAAATCAATTGGCTTTACAATGAATGCAATTGGGCTTGGGATGAGGCCAAACAAGTAATAGTTGTGAAAAGTCCATATACAAATGCTTCAATCTACTTTCCATATACGGCGTCTTATTTTTGTAGCCTTTGGACATCAGATTTATCTCCTGATTCGACTCGAGCAAGACTATTCTATTACGATTTCAAGAATGGAAATTCAGGTCATATGTCCAATCCTCGCTATAATGGCTTTAGCATCCGTCCCGTCTGCGTAGCATCGGAATAACGCCGCAGCCGTCAATCGGGACCCGCTTCCTGACAAGGAATTAAATACCCACGAATCGACTCATGAACAATAATTCGTGAAACGATTCGTGGGTAAATTGTGTGTGGACGGTGGCATCAATCGCAAGCCTCGGAGGTAGGGGGCAGCGACTTCTCGAGCTGTAGCATCGACTGCTGCTTGCGGTACGTGCCGCGTCCGTGCTTCGTCACGAAGCCATCGGTGACGAGCTTCTTGAGCGAGCGGTAGGCCTGGCTCTTGACGCGTCCGTACACCTGCGTGGCCCGCTTGCAGAAGTCCTCGCTCCGGAACACCTCGTCCATCTCGGACACGCAGCGCACGGTCCAGGGCCAGCGCGTCATAGGCTGTACGTTGCGCGGTGTGAGCTGCACGATGGTGGTGGAGAGGTGGAGGGCATGGCGCAGCATGACGTCGGCCATCAGGAGGGCGGTCTGGAAGTCGTCGTCGCGGCAGGTCATGGTGGGATGCTCCTTGGCGAACAGCTCTGCTACGCGCTGGCGCTGACGATCGTCGGTAGGCTTGGCCTGTGAGGCTACGCGTCGGTACTCGTTCCACTTGCGCAGCACGGTCAGCACCGCAGCCAGACGCATGTGGAGCAGGCCGTGGCGGTTGACGATCGAGATGCGGTCCTCGCCGCCTTCGAACACCAGCCCGTCGAGCTGCTGGGCCCAGTGCTGGTCGTGCTGCTGCCATTGCTCGTCGGTGAACAGCACGATGGTGGGGCACTGTTGCAGCAGCTGCCACATCTGGAAGGCATCGTCGGCCAGCGCCTGGTACTCGGCCGTGTAGTCCTGGTAGTTGGGGTCGGGCTGCTGCGAGATCCACTGCAGGTGGGGCTCCATCATCAGGTAGGCGAAGCGCGAGAAGAGGCCGTTCTCGAAGTCGGGGATGAACTGATGGAACTGGTTGAACGTGCCCGACAGGCAGACCGACAGCTTGGGGCGCTCCACCTTGATGCGGTGGTTGTCGCACTTGAAGTACTGGTCGATGCGCTCGTTGGCCATGGCCTTGCAGAGCAGGTCGGAGAAGTCGCCCACGTCCTGCCGCAGCGTGGCCGTGATGGTCTGGATCTCGGTGGAGTTGATGATCAGGCCGTCGCGGCCCATGGCGTGCATGCACAGGGTGAACTGCGAGCGGCTGGTGGTGCCGGGCATGACGAGCAGGCGGTCCTGCGGTTCGTCGCCGGGGCGCTCGAGGGCCTGCTTCTCCTCGCGGCTGAGCTTCTTGTCCTGCATGGCCAGCTGGTAGGCGTCCTGTTGCTGCTGCCACTCGCTGTGCTCCTTGCGCGACGTCTCCTCCAGGTAGGCATCGACCTTCTCGACCACGCGGAAGGCGTAGGTGAGCACGGACTTGCCGTTGCCGGCTATCGAGATGTTCATGAAGCCCAGGTTGGGCGTGTAGACGTTGTTGCCGTAGGGGATCTGGGTCTCGGGGCAGAGGGCCGAATAGTTGGCCAGCAGCCCCATCAGCAGCACGTCGAGGCGACGGCGTGGCACCTCGCCGCGCTCCACAGCCTCCATCAGCGGCCCCAGCCCCTTGTACAGCTGCTCCGGCAGGTTGAGGTACACTGCCTCGGGGAAGGTGGGGCACTCGGAGGTGATGATGTCGTCGAGGGAGGGTAGACTCTCCCCCCGCCCTCCAGGACTCTCCCCCCGCCCTCCCTCAGAGGGAGGGGGCCAGTTAGTATCTTGGGTCGGGCTTTCTACGTCCTCTTCAGTATCTTGGCTCCCTCCCTCTGAGGGAGGGTTGGGGAGAGTCCTTTGGCTCCCTCCCTCCAGGGAGGGCGGGGGGAGAGTCCTTTCCATCCCCCACCGCATTGCATCCTCGATCTCGTGAGGGAGGCGGAGCGAAGGGTCGTCGGGCAGGATCAGGTTGCGGTCGGACAGGATGCGGAGGGCAGCCTCCTTGTAGGCCGGAATCTGGTCGGGCGTATGGCCACAGGCACGGAGCTTCTGGCCCAGGCGGAGCCAGAACCTATGGCGGTTGCTGGGGCGGTACTTCATCACCTCGAGCAGGCCACGGATCAGCGACTCGTCGGCCTCGGTAGGCTGGCACAGCTGCTGTACGCGCTGACGCAGCACCTGGTCCTTCAGTACGGGGGCGGCATGTACGGCATCGGTGGGCGATGGCTTGCGCGGATTGTCGGCAAAGGGGCGTACCTCGGCCATGGTCACCACCAGGGGCTGGGCCTCGGGGTTGTACTGCGCCTCGGGATCGTGGCAGAGGAACGAGATGCGTACGGGGTCCTTGCACGACTTGTCGGTAGGGAAGCCCGTCAGCGTGGCGTAGTAGCGCGTACCGGCCTCCCACGCTGCACGGTAGACGGGCGTGACGCGGCGTACGTACTGGGCGTGATCCTCGTCGGCCATGGTGCCGAAGGCAAACTGCTGCTCGTCGACCACGGCACCGTCGGCATCCACCACGTCGTAGGCAAACAGTACGCGGATGCCCAGCTGGCTGTTGGTCACGTGGCAGAACAGCGTGTGTGCGTCGGCCTTCACGCGTGCCATGGCTTCGGCCATCGCCTCGGCCGGGATGTGATCGATGTCGACCATGCCTACCATGGTGAGCAGGGCCATGTTCTCGGTCTTGCGCTCGCCCTGGCAGTGGCAGCAGGGCGTGATCAGGCCGCAGCTGCTCTTCAGGCGGCTGGCCAGCGGCTCGTTGCCCTCGGCGCGTGCCTTACGGCTGGCCAGGGTGTTGCGGTACACGAGGTTCGAGGTGGACGTCACCATGTCGAGCAGCTTCGTCCAGCTGAGGTCTTCGGAGCGTTTTGCGCCGAAAGTAGTGAAGAATTGTGGAGCTTTCATAGGAGTGGAAGGGATTAAATGTGTAGAGATTTGGATTTTACCCCCCCCAAATGTGCACGGAGAACACGAAATGCGACTTTCTCGGCCATTTCGGAGGGTTAAATTATGGAGGATCAGTCAGTTAGCTGTCGGAAGGGCATGCGACTAACATGCGACTAACATGCGACTAACGTGCGACTGACATGCGACTTTCGCGGCCATCTCTGGCTGATCCTCCCGATGATCAGGTGCGGATCAGCTCGTCGAAGTCCGTTATCGGAGCGTAACGGTTGACGATGATGCGCGAGGTGCAGACGCTGCGGGCCTGGGCATCGGCGTAGCGAGCCGGATAGACGTCGTACTCCACGCAGATCCAGTCGCCGGCCTGCAGCACGAAGGTCTCGGCCAGCTCGTTGCGGAGCTCAAGGCCCAGGCCCGTCACGCCGGCACGGATGCCCATGGCGCTGTGGCGGGGTACAAAGGTTTTCACTTCGATGCCCAGTACGGACATCGTCGACTTGGTGGTAGGGACTTCACGAAGGTCGCCTACGAACGAGATGCGTCCAAAGATAGTCATAGTAAATAATGTGAATAGATGAAGTTGTGGAATCGCTGGATTTCGCTCTGGCAGAAGCTGGCCATGATGGCCGTCCAGTCGCGGCGAACCTGCTCGGCACGTTCGGGCAAAGCCTCGCGTATCAGTGCGCAGGTACGTTCGCGCAGTTGCTCGTCGGGAGTCATCGGCGTCGGTCGGAGTTCTGCACGATGATGATGTAGACCTCGGCTGCCAGTATCGCGAGGAGGGTGATGATCAGGGGCTGCATAGATGTGAAGATGTTAAGATGTTAAGATGTGAAGATGTGAAGTTGTTAAGATGTGAAGATGTTAAGATGTTTTTGTTTTGCATACGCGTGTGGCGCGAAGCCAATTATGAATTATGAATTCCGAATTATGAATTCTGAATTATGAATTATGAATTATGAATTATGAATTCTGAATTATGAATTAATCAAATAATCCTCTCTCGCCTTCCCCTCCATAACTCTTCCTGAACGTCGTCAGCTCATGATCCGGGATGTCGATGGGCAGCGTGTGCTCGCTCACCCAGCGGAGCAGGCGCTCCATCAGGGCGCCCTCGCGGTTCTTCAGCAGCAGGAAGGCCATGGTGCCCGCCGTGGTGTAATCCGCAAAGTCCAGGTCGTACGAGCCGTGGTAGGCCCACGGACGCCAGCAGAAGATCACCATGTCCGCCGCCTCGGCTATCTGACCCGAGTCGCGAATCACCGCCAGCGACGGACGCATGTTCGACTGCGAACGGTTGATCTGGCTCAGCAGCACCACGCACAGCCCCAGGCGGTCGGCCAGGTTCTTCAGCGTACGCGAGGCCTGACCCATCAGCTGCTCCGTTGTCAGGTCGCGCCGTGAGGTGTTGAAGTTCAGCAGCTGCAGGAAGTCCACCACCACCAGCCGGATGCCGTAGGCCTGATGCATGTAGCGGATGCCCGAACAGATGTCCTGCAGGTTGCTCGACCGCGTATCGTCGAAGTACACCATTTCGCCGAACTTCGCATCCAGCTGATCGATGTCCGACAGGGTGCGGCGCAGGTCCTCGTCGTTCAGCTTCCACGACCGTATGCCCTGGGCCGAGATGCCGCGCTGCTCCATGGCCACCATACGGGCCACGAGGCTCTGGTTGCTCATCTCCATGCTGAAGTAAGCCGACCGCATGCCGTGGCGAGCCGAGTGGAGCACGAAGTTCGACGCCATCGACGACTTGCCCTGCGACGTTCCGCCCGCCAGCACCACCAGTCCCGACTCGGGCAGTCCGCCCTGCGCATCGAGCACCTCGATGCCCGTCCAGGGGCCATGGCTGCGCGTGGCGTCGTCCTGGTTGCGCGTCACACGTTCCTTCAGCGGCCCCGTCAGGCTGCGTAGGGGAGTACCACGGTGGCGATGCGTCACGTCCTGCATGTCCAGCACGTTCTGTGCCATGTCCACCAGGTTGCCCACCTCCTCGGTGGGCCTCGCCGCCTTCTCGATCAGGTCGTAGCCCAGCTTCTGCAGGGTCCGTCGCACCTTCAGGTTACGCAGCACGTCGACGGCCACCGTCACGTCCGTACTGTCGGCATGGGCGAACCAGTCCGCCAGTTCGAAGTCCATCACCTTACGCTTGGGATGCGCTGCACGCAGCTGTACCGACACGTTCATCAGCGACGGCGGCTGCGGCGGATCCATCGTCATCAGCTCGGCCATCGCCTCGAAGGCCTCCTGCTGATGCTCGTTGTAGAAACACTCTTTGTCAAGCTGCGACATCCAGGCATCGGCATGATCCACCTGGTCGATCTGCAGCAGGAAGCCTATCACCAGGCTCTCGGTTGCGGCGTCTGATACGAACGCTGTGTTTGGATAATTCATAATTCAGAATTCATAATTCATAATTGGGCTTCGCGTGGACGAAGGTTAGTAAAGATTTTCAGTCCGATTTTTAGTTCGGATTTTGAGCGAAGCGACCCTCTCTGGAAGTCCTTTCGTGGATGGTCATCGCTGCGCTCCTCAAGATCTCAACTAAGAATCCGACCTAAAATCTTGACTAATCGGAATCTCAAAACTCGCAAACGCATTTCGCCAGCAGAATACTCTACATAAAAACTCGCGAGCCCATTTCTGTAGCGAAAAACTCTCGAACAAATCTCGCAAGCCCAGTTTTCCAGCGAACTGCACTTCCTCGCTCCGAGCAAGCCCAGTTTTCTGGCGAACTGCTCTTCCTCGCTCCGAGCAAGCCCAATTTTCTGGCGAACTGCTCTTCCTCGCTCCGAGCAAGCTCAGTTTTCTGTCGAAAAACTCTCGAACAAATCTCGCAAGCTCACTTTTCTGGCAAATTACTTTTCCTCGCTCCGAGCAAGTCAATTTCGTCAGCCACAGACCTCGCTCCATTTTTTTAGGCCCAAGCCCTCTTTTTTATCTCATTCTCGGATTAGCGCGAAGCAACCTCTTTACCTCCCTTTCGGGTTAGGGGAAAGCCCTCTCCCTACAGGTGCCGCGAAGCAAATCCCCTTGTGGGAGAGAGCGGGGAGAGAGTCCCCCTTTTCATGGGCGGGGAGAGAGTCCGCATGACGTAGTTATCAAACGCCTGGACATTCTCCTCGCAGAACCTCTCCATCAGCTCGTCCCAGTGCGCATCGACATACTCCGCACGGTCGCGGAACACCTCGCCCACATATCTGCACGTCCGTTGCCGGAACGTCTCGTCCGGTCGTCTCATTGTCTTCGTGTCAGATCGTTCATTATCACTATAGCCTCAGCCACGGCTATCGCCACCAGCACATAAATAATCGTTTCCATCGTCTCTCATTTGTTTTTTAAGTGAATAAATAAATTACAGCGCAAACCCATCGTGGATTTGCGCTGCAAAGGTAGTGAATAATACGGTTTTTCTGGATTATGCAATACTTTTGACCAAAAAAGTCAGAAACCATTGCAAAAATACCGACAGAAGGCTTCCTTGATCCCTTTCTCGATATCCTGAGGCAAAGGACGCGATAAGGCAAGACTTATGCTTCTGGCTGAATAGCGCTCGGCTAGACTTCCATTTTCCATTAGGAAACGAGCCATCTTCGACCTCTGATAGACCAGGAACACGTCCTGGTCCATCAGCCAGCCCACGAGTTGCAGCCATCGAGCAGGCTTCAGGCTGCGCTGCTCGTTGATGAGCCAGTCCTGAACTTCGCGGTTTAAGCCAATGGCAATGAAGAAGAAGAGGGTAGGGGCAACATTGCGTCGCAAAATGATGTGCTGACGTTCAGCGACATCGCTGGTAAGGATTGAGGTGAGCTGGCAGTAGTGTAGCTGTGCAGCTCGATTGAAGAAGTTAGGCATTTTGTTGTTAGCTTAACAAAGCAAAATGCCAGGCGCCTGGTGTGGTCGTTGCTTTTTTCCGAACCACTTTTTATTGACTGAAAAGCCACCGTCTGCAACACGGTAGCGGGATAAGACACCAGGCGCCATTTCATGACAGTAGCGCCCACATTCGGCACGAATCCGAATGCGAGCGCAAAGGTACTACATTTTTCTGAATAACAATCATAAAAGCCAAAAAAACAGCCATTCCCACCTCTTTTTCTACAAAATGTTTGCCATTGCAAACTTTTTTCAGTATATTTGCCCCGCCTAATCGCCGCAATTCGTAGTTTCTATGGCCTTCTATAGCCCCTACCCCCCGGCCAAGTGCTCCGCAAGGAGCGCATGTACAAAGCCCGCACCGCCTACCGCAACGATGTCGATACCCGCCTCCATCAGCTCGAAGCCGAGAACCGTCAGCTCCGCCAGGAGAACCACGACCTCAAGCTACGCCTCGAAACCCTCCTCAGTACAATCGCAAAGACAGAGCAGAAATAAGCCTCCATAACCCTTTTTTCGCCTAAACTTTCAATTTTTCGTAAAAAGTTTGCTATAAAGTATACTTGTTTACGAAAAAATGCTTATCTTTGCAGCATCGTAGTGCGATATGATAGACCGTTAGCATTAAGCATGATAGAAATGGCTTCATGTCATTCGATATAGATGTTCTTTGAAATCTAATTATAAATTGCTTTCAAATTCCCAAAGCATACCGATAGGAACAACAATTCAATCTTCCGGTTGAACAGCTCTATGTTGTGATTTGCTTTCAAATTCCCAAAGCATACCGATAGGAACAACAATGTCACCATTAATGAAGTCAATAAGACTGTTGTGATTTGCTTTCAAATTCCCAAAGCATACCGATAGGAACAACCTGATCACGCTGTGCATAGCCGATCTGTGAGTTGTGATTTGCTTTCAAATTCCCAAAGCATACCGATAGGAACAACGATGTGCGAAAACGGATTCCACGCTTGTGAGTTGTGATTTGCTTTCAAATTCCCAAAGCATACCGATAGGAACAACCGATGAGTTTTGGTTTGTCGGGTCGGGAGAGTTGTGATTTGCTTTCAAATTCCCAAAGCATACCGATAGGAACAACAACAAGGCAGCCGAGACGGGCATCAAGGGAGTTGTGATTTGCTTTCAAATTCCCAAAGCATACCGATATGAACAACTTGTAGCAGTACGATTCGCTGAGTTTCGGGTTGTGATTTGCTTTCAAATTCCCAAAGCATACCGATAGGAACAACCTGAACTCAAAGGACCCTTTGTCGACTATTGTTGTGATTTGCTTTCAAATTCCCAAAGCATACCGATAGGAACAACGCACTCGCCGAAGATTCGAAAAAAAATACGTTGTGATTTGCTTTCAAATTCCCAAAGCATACCGATAGGAACAACATTCTGAGGAGTTTTATCCGAGGAAATATTGTTGTGATTTGCTTTCAAATTCCCAAAGCATACCGATAGGAACAACTTACATACGGAAACTCTCTACAGACGGACTGTTGTGATTTGCTTTCAAATTCCCAAAGCATACCGATAGGAACAACCGGTTTTGGATCAGAGCCGACACCGACACAGTTGTGATTTGCTTTCACATTCCCAAAGCATACCGATAGGAACAACGGGTCGGTAAACTGAGCACTTTGTGCCGCAGTTGTGATTTGCTTTCAAATTCCCAAAGCATACCGATAGGAACAACCCTAGGGAAAATGACACGCATAGGAACGAAGTTGTGATTTGCTTTCAAATTCCCAAAGCATACCGATAGGAACAACATCATCCGCGAGAACGTGGAGAACAAGCGTGTTGTGATTTGCTTTCAAATTCCCAAAGCATACCGATAGGAACAACTGCGCCACGCCTTATCGACATAAAGGCTGTGTTGTGATTTGCTTTCAAATTCCCAAAGCATACCGATAGGAACAACCCGAAGAAGAATACAAGCAGAACTTTGCAGTTGTGATTTGCTTTCAAATTCCCAAAGCATACCGATAGGAACAACTTTGAACGCTGTAATTATTGCAGCAAATGAGTTGTGATTTGCTTTCAAATTCCCAAAGCATACCGATAGGAACAACCTCATCGACAATCAGCACCTCAATTACATAGTTGTGATTTGCTTTCAAATTCCCAAAGCATACCGATAGGAACAACGCTTTTGTAGAAAGTGCATGGTTAGCATTAGTTGTGATTTGCTTTCAAATTCCCAAAGCATACCGATAGGAACAACAGGCCGGACAAGGCCACAGACAACATCTTGTTGTGATTTGCTTTCAAATTCCCAAAGCATACCGATAGGAACAACAGCGGGACGTGAAGCCGATCCTCGTTCAAAGTTGTGATTTGCTTTCAAATTCCCAAAGCATACCGATAGGAACAACAATGAGTGAGCCGTCCGAGTCGATGAGATAGTTGTGATTTGCTTTCAAATTCCCAAAGCATACCGATAGGAACAACGACTGAGTGCCGATAAAGGCATTGAGTTTGTTGTGATTTGCTTTCAAATTCCCAAAGCATACCGATAGGAACAACCACCAGAAGAAAAGAACAATGACTGAACAAGTTGTGATTTGCTTTCAAATTCCCAAAGCATACCGATAGGAACAACGATGCAGACGGTAACGTAATTCTAATCAAAGTTGTGATTTGCTTTCAAATTCCCAAAGCATACCGATAGGAACAACCCCAACCGCAATATCTGGTGCGCACGTTTGTTGTGATTTGCTTTCAAATTCCCAAAGCATACCGATAGGAACAACTCAATCTGTATAATCGATTGAATTGCAATAAGGTATGAGCATTCTCACAAATTAAAAAAGTTGAGACTATCGTTATGAATCCAGCTCGAAAGGGCTGGATTTTTTGTTTTAAAATAACTCCAATTCCAATTGCTGGCATGGTTGCTCTACTTCCTGTTCCTGATTGCCAAAAAATATCTGAATATCGCCAAACTGCTTGTCTGTAATGCTCATGATTCCGACCTTACCTTTTTCTGGTAGAAAGGATTTAACACGATTAATATGGGTCTGTGCATTCTCGGCACTATAACAATGACGTACATACATCGAGAATTGAAACATAGTAAACCCATCGTTCAAGAGCCTCTTACGGAAATCCGTGTAGATACGAATATCCTTCTTGGTGGCCGTTGGCAAATCGAACATAACTAAAACCCACATAACACGATACTGGCTGGCACGATTATTCTGCTTCATAGATAGGATACTGTATTCGTCGCAATTCGCCACCAAAACACTTCTGTAGCGAAGCCGTAGTTTGAGTAGCTGCCACCATCAAGGGGCTTTGTCTTCCGTTTATCCTGACATCGAGCGTAGGTACTCTTAGCAAATCAGCCTTAACTTCGCGAGACAGTTCGATCGTCAAGCCTCGTTGCTTCAAAGTCTGTAGTACAAGTCTGTCAACAAAAGGCCGGTATGGCTCCATAATGTCATCGGCAAGGCAGTAGGCATTGTATCGGTTATGATGATGGATACCGAGCGTAGGGAGCAAGCCGGAGGAAACCAATGCACGCGCTATCACAGCACGCAGAATGGCATAACCATAGTTTAGCAGATTGTTCGGACAATCACGTTCACGACTACGCGTGAAGCCTTCGTACATAGGGAAGAAATTACGCCAATAGTAAGCAGCTGCACGTCCCTCCAGGTTGTCAGGATCGCCACTGCGAACTTCCTTAGCCCAAATGTGCATACAATCGTGAGCTTCGCCCGTACTCTCTTCGAGGGCACAAGCCTGGTTCTCGATTTTCTGTTGTACGGTCTGCTGCCATAATTGCTTACGCAGAGGCAACGAAGCTTCGAGTTGCTCACGGAAACGCTCGTTCTGAGTGGTATTGCCATAAAGAGGCAGCATGAGGCCTGTAGGCATCGAATGCTCGTCGCAAGTTACAATAGCACAATTATTGTCGAGCAAGGCCGACAATAGACCTTGTGTAACGGTGATCTGACGATTGTCGAGCACCACTACACCAAGGTCTTCAATTGGCTTTGTAATCTCAGAGGCCTGACGGATAGCCTCCGATTGTTCTTGATACTTCAGGATTTCGGGGAACCGAATCAAAAGCTGACTATTTCGTAATGACAGATAGGCAGGGTTTCCGAAGTAGAGTGTTTTCTTAATCATGGTATTAGATTTTAAGGTTATTAATATTCGCCGACGGCAACTACCTGGCCTAGGTGATTGAGGCGGACTTTGACTACATTGTCGATAAAAATGAGATTCCTATATCTCTTATAAGTCAAGCCTGATGTCGCTTTATTATCATTCAAAATCGTCTCAAGATGATGGCGGAACCAGTAATCCCTTCCATCTTCTGTCTTTGAAAACTTCTGCACCCTATACAGATTCTCTGAGACAATTGCCGAATTGCAAGGATCCATCAAGTCGACATCGTGAGGATTGAAGCCGGTATCAGGGTTTGCGAATACGAAATACTCGTTCTGCTTCATCGAGAAGAGGAATGTCCACCCATCGTCAGCCTTATAGTTCTTGTCGACTATTGGCAGCCCTTGTCGTGCTCGTTCGGTAGCCTCGATGAAGGTCACAGCCACGTCCTGGACATTACCCATTGCATCGCGATAGAAGGCAATATGATGGTTGTTGCTCGGCGAGATATAATCCGTGCCTACAGGATTACCATCCACGCCACGTACTACAGCGCCTCGATGGTCGTGCTTGCAGTGTATGGGTTCGACACTGTTGGCACCATAGATTGTTACACGCTTAATGGCAATACCCTTCTCCTCGTTGAGCCAGATAGGATTCTCGTCCAGATTGGTGAAGGCCTTACGGGCATCTCCTCCGAATGCATCCAGACGCATCTGCAGAATCTGACGTACATGGACATCGACCACCTTCTCAATCTTAAGGTCTGGACTGACAGGCTTGCGAATGGTAAAGGTGGGCTGTAGCGAAACCACGCGTACTGATGCTGGCACAGCCATGGTCTGCATCTCGTTGAGGTAGAGCGGCAGCTTATCGGGTGAGTTCTTGCCGGTAAAGGCTTTCTTCGGATCGTTGCCAAAAGCTGCCAGACGCGAAAGGATGGCTTCGCGATAGCGCTTGTTAGCAACGGTCTGAGCCACTTCGACGGTCATCTTGCCGCCCAACTTCACTTCGCTGGTCACATACTGCTCGATGCGGCCGTAGACGGTCTCGTTGTGCAACTGTCCGCGTGGGGTGAGCTGCTTCTTAGTCCGCTGTTCTGCACCTTTACGGTAGTGGTTTACATTCTCGGTCATGACCTTGTTCTTGGCCTTGTACGAAACGAGGATTGCCTCAAGCTGCTCCTTGACCTGTGCACGGAATTCGCCCAATGGCATAGGTGGCAGGAAACGCAGATTGCGCTTGATGCGCTCCAGGTACTTCTGCTCGATGGCATAGATGGCACTGGCCTTGTCGCTACGAGCCGCCAGGTTGTTGAGGTACTGGATGATGGCCGGATTTGTAAAGGCTATAGTAACGGCATCCATGGCGTGATGACGATGATCGTTACGCTTGGTCCAGTTGCGAATCTTACCGATGCGCTTGCCGTTATGATCCTCGTAGAAGTAGGTCTGACCTAAGCGGTCGTATTTGTCCCAGTTGAGTTCCTGCATCACGTCGACTATCTGCCAGTCGTCGCGCAGTCGGTCGGTAATCTGTCCGGTGGTAGGCGTAACGATGCGCACCATCTGTTCGAGGACAGCAACTGCCTGACGGGCGATGTACTGTGTAGTGGTAAGGTCGCGATTAAGGAATTCCTCTGGGATATCGGCCTCTTGCATCAACAGTTTATTACGCTTGGTGCGCGATATGCTACCATCGTTGAAGAGAGCCTCAACACGATTGCGATACTGCTCGACACCGGCCTCGTCGTAGATCTGGCATACGTAATCGAGGGCTGTCATCTTATCCTTATCAAGGTTGGCCTGGCGAGCTTCGAGGGTCTTGTTGGCAAACGAGTCGTCGAACAGACGAGCCTGAGGGATGATGTGCTCAATATCGAAGTTGCCTCTAAACAGAGCCTCCTTAGGGATGTAGGTATTGGTATACAATGTGTGGTAGCCATTACCTTTCAGCTCCTCATACAGACGATAGCGCACAATATCATTGCGGCTCACATGCTGGAGGTTGAAAGGCGCAGCCTGAAGCAACTTCACGATGGCTTCGTTCTCCTTAGTCGTTCGGCTGATGCTCTGTGTCATCTCCTGACGCTCGCTCTTCGACTTCTTCAGCTCGCGTGCCATCTCGATGCGTATCTCATCAGGCTTGCCATAAGCGTCGCTCACGGCATTGACCACATGGATCATCTGGTTCAGGATCTTCTCGACCACAGGGTTACGCAGGCTGTTGCGAGGCAGTATGTCGAGGCGATCCTTCAGCTCACGGCTGTCGCGTTCCTCCTTAGTAAGGGAGTGGGCCGAATGACGATAGCCAGCATATTCGCAAGCCACGCTGTACTCCAGTCCGTCCATCATGTGGGGCAGGATCTTACGGATGGCCTTAGCGCAGAGGCTGCCGTAATCGTCTTTGAAGGTGACGTTGACCAAAGGCTGTATGTATTCACGCGGAATGCCTGTCAGCGCTATCAGATGCTCGATCAGCCTGTCGTTGCCCGTAGGACTGTCGTCGCCCTCGTACGAATAAAGCAGATGCCACAGACGATACAGAGGCTGCTGCTCGAGCTTCTTACCTTCGGCCAGAGGATCGAACTGCAGGAAGTCGCTCTTCCAGCCAAGGGCATTGAGCAATTCGATGGCTTCGGACACACTAAGCTGCTTGATGTCGTCATGACCCGTCATCTCGAAAATGGTACGCAAGGCATCGAGCAGCGAGGCCATAGTATCGTTGCCAGGCAGCTCAGTGTAGTTCAGCTCATAGGCATTGGCACGCTTGCCGTAGAGCAGACGTAAGGCCTGTGTCTTGGTCATGCGCGATACGCTTTGCAACTGCACAGCCAGCAGTTGCTTCTGGTCGAGGGACAAAGGTTGTCCTTGGTGACTGCCTTTCTCGATTACAGCTACATTGTTGAGCACCTGCCAGATCTTGAACTGCTGGAACAAAGGCGATGACTTAGGGCATACCTTCATGCCTACTACCTTCTCCTTGCCATCGATGATGGCCGTCTTCTGCTCGAACTCACAGTTGGCTATCAGGCTGTGCTGGCTGCGGAGTGGTCGCTGATAGAAGATGCAGTAGTCGCGTACCTTGGCACGTAGTTCGTCGGTCAATTCGGGATGATACAGCTGCTGTACGTCCCAGATACGATTGAATTCGTCAAGATAGTCCTGACGATAGAACACCTGGTTCTTAAGGCTTGTATTTGGATTAGCATCGATCTGCGCCACCAGGTATTGACCGATGGTCTGACCGGCAAAGAAGATCTCTTTGCTACGGTCGCTGATGCTGGCCAGATAGTTACTCGAGCCACTGATCTGACCGCAGAGGTCACAAATCACGTAGGCAAGCACATCTACTTGCATCTGTTGTTCCAGTGCTTCGACACGCCAACGGTAGGCCTGCAAGCGCTTCTCCTTGCCTGCATTCTGAGCTGTATTGATGGTATAACGGGCATAGAATAATTTCGATGCATCGTTGCGTCCACGGTTCTGCAGCAGGCGATAGAGGTCGTCGGTCAGAATAGCGGGGTAATAAGGCTGCTGTACATTCCAGATGCGCTCCAGTTCGGCACGGAGATCTGAACGATAGAAGTCAGGGACGTACTTCTTCCCCTCGGTCAACAGTTCGAGCACTTTCTGACCGGGAGTGATGCCACGCTCCTGCAACTCTTTTGCTACAGCCATGCCATCGATCAAAGCACCTTCGTCACCACCTGCAGCCTTTCGGCTACTCTTATAGCCACGCTTGCGATTGATCATCAGCAGAACGCGTGCCAGGTCGTCGAGCGCAATCTCATCGGTAGCAGCCTTGGCGCGTGCATGCAACGTACGGAAAGTTGAGCCTGGACCATCCTCGGTC
Organism: Bacteroidales bacterium; assembly: GCA_045640225.1. Lineage (GTDB taxonomy): Bacteria > Bacteroidota > Bacteroidia > Bacteroidales > UBA3663 > Liminaster. Next base: position 50,528 of record JAZUEP010000066.1, read on the forward strand.
AGTACAGTAACATCGGTAATGATGCCTGCCTCACGCAAGCACTTGATCAAATTCTCACGACGCAGTTTGAATCGCTGCAGGTTACGACGGGCTGCACGCTTCATGGTGCGGCCGGCATTGGTCTGTACGTCCTTGCCAGTCTGATATGCGTCCTTTTCGTCGGCAGACAATGGCACTACGCGCACACCCATCTTAACGATCGACGACTTCTCCTGTTGACGGTCTTCGGCTTCGTTCACCAATGCCCAACCAATGCTTGTTGTACCCAGATCAAGGCCTAATATGCGTTTCATTGCTCGAAAATGTTAAATTTTATGATATTTCTGACTAAAAATTTGCATTGTATCCACAAAGGCCTTATCTTTGCAGCGAATTTGAAGCAAATCACAATAAGGATTTTTCCGTTGTGAAAACATTCAGGTGCCCTCGCCTTACGGGGGCTTTTTTTGTACCTATAGCGCTGCAAATATAAGTGTTTTTTCGTCCGCTTCCAAATTTTC
>JAZUEP010000067.1:0-52171 GCA_045640225.1 Bacteroidales bacterium
TGCGGTAGTATTCGTCCGTGCGGGCTTCGGGTGTGGCGCAGATCACAATCTCCGGTATCGTGCCGTCGGCCCGCTGCTTGTTCAGGCCTAATAGCTCGCTACATACCGTGCTGCCAGCCTTCTCGCGGAACGTGGCGGCCAGTTGCTGAACGGCCTCATAGTTCTGGCGCTTGATGTCCTGATTGGCCTCCTCGCTGGCTATCTCGAGTCCGGCCAGCATGTACATGCCCAAGGCCGAGCCGCACGTCTGGCGCATACGGCCGATGCCGCCGCCATACGAAGCCGAGAGACGGGCCATCAGGCCCTGTGGTACGTCGTACCAGTCGGCAAACGTCATGGCGACCGATTGCGAGCAGTTGTAGCCCTGCTTGAACAGCGCTACGCCTTTCGCCACGCGGGCCTCGGTCTCCTGAGCCCAGTCGGTAATGTCGTTACGGTTTACCATTCGTCTAAAAGGTTTTAATGCCTGTCAATCGGTTCTATCTGACTTCGAAGTCGGCGGTCAGGCGGATGTCGTTGCTGGCCGCGCCGAGCATCACGCTGAAGGTACCTGGCTCGACGACGCGCTTCATCTCGCGGTCGAACAGCGCCAGGTCGTCGAACCCTAAGCGGAAGCACACGGTGGCCGATTCGCCGGCCTTCAGGGCCACGCGTCGGAAGTCCTTCAGCAGCTTCTGAGGCGTCTCGACCGAACTCTTCACGTCGTTCACGTACAGCTGTACGACCTCCTCGCCGTCGCGCGTACCAGTATTATGAATGGTGCAACGTACGGTCTGGTAACAATCGCGGCCGTCGCCCGGTTCGAGCTGCAGGTCGGTGTATTCGAAGGTGGTGTAGCTCAGGCCATAGCCGAAGGCGTAGAGCGGGCGTTGTGACAGGTCGGTATAGTCGTGCGAAGGGCGCTTCGAGTAGTAGCAGGGTATCTGCCCGACGCTGCGCGGGATGCTGATGGGCAGACGGCCGGCCGGATTGACGTCGCCCGTCAGGACGTCCGCAATGGCCATTCCTCCCTGCTCGCCCGGATACCAGGCCGTCAGCAGGGCATTGGCGCGCTGGCTGGCCAGATTCATGTCCAGGGGGCGGCCTTCGATGTAGACCACCACCACGCGTCGTCCGGCCTCGAGCACGGTCTGCATCAGCCGTTCCTGGTCGCCCATCAGGCGCAGGTCTGCACGGTCCATACCTTCGCCGGTCTCCATGTCCGACAGCGTGTTCTCGCCGATGGCGGCTCCGGTCTCCTCGTACGACGTCCGGAAGTCGCGCGCCGACGAACCTCCGACGACCAGTATCGTCACGTCGGCCGCGGCAGCTGCTCGACGGGCAGCTTCCAGATCGGTCTGCCGGGTGTCGCGAATGGCGCATCCCTTCACATAGCTGACGCGGGCCTGGGGTAGGGCGGCCTTGATGCCGTCAAGCACGGTAGCGATGGCGTGGCGGTCCTGTGGGGCTGTGTAGTCGCCCAGCTGGTTGTAGGGCATGTCGGCATTCGGGCCTATCACGGCTATGCTCGCCACGTCGTGGCCCAGGGGCAGGATGCCGTCGTTCTTCAGCAGTACGATGCCCTTCTGTGCTACCTGGCGTGCCAGCTGACGGTGTTCGTCGCTCCGGACCACGGCGGCTGCCGTCTCGGGGTCGACATACGGATGTTCGAACAGTCCCATCCGGAACTTCATCCGCAGTACGTTGCCGACGGCACGGTCGAGGTCATTCATCGCGATGCGGCCCCGCTTCAGTTCCTGCTCCAGGTTCGGACCGTAGGCGTTGCCCTGCAGGTCCACGTCCACACCGGCCTTGAGCGCCAGGGCTGCCGCCTCGGAATAATCCTCGGCCACGTTGTGGTTGTTGGCGATGCCTTCGATGCTCACCAGGTCGGAGTATACCGTGCCCTCGAAGCCCCATTCGCCATGCAGGACGTCGGTCAGCAGATAGGGGTTGCAGGAACAGGGCACGCCGTCGATGGCGTTGTACGACGTCATCACGCTGGCGGCTCCGGCCTCGATGGCACGACGGAACTGGGGCAGATATTCGCTGTGCAGGGCGCGAAGGCCTACGTTGGCGTGCTCGGCGTTCAGTCCGCCTTCGGGTACGCCATAGGCTGCGAAGTGCTTCAGCGTGGTGTAGACGTGCCTGCCGTCCGCGGGGTCCTGGCCTTGCATGCCACGCACCAGGGCGCTACCCATCAGGCCCGTCAGCACGGGGTCTTCGCCCATCGTCTCCTCGGTGCGTCCCCAGCGTGGGTCGCGGGCGATGTCGAGCACCGGTCCGTAGCCTACATGTCCGCCCTGGCTCCGGACCTCGAGGGCGACGGCCTGACCCATGCGTTCCATCAGGTCCACGTCGAAGGTCGAAGCCAGACACAGTCCGGTAGGGAAGACCGTGGCACCGATGGCCATGTGGCCGTGTACAGCCTCCTCGGTCAGCAGCAGGGGGATTCCCAGGCGCGTATGCTCCACGGCATACTGCTGCAGCTGGTTCATGGCCTCGGCCGCCAGGGTAGGAGTGAGGCCCGTCTGGAGCGTCTTCTGGGTCCACGGGTCGGCGCGAAGTACGGCCCAGCAGCCTCCCAGGGGCATCTCGTCCATGCGCTGTCGGAACTCGTCCGAGGCCACGACGTGTCCGTCATCGGTCTTCTGGTACATGGGCCATCCGAGGGGACAAAGCAGCTGGCCGACCTTCTCGCTAACTGTCATGCGGCCCAGCAGGTCGTCCACACGCGCATCGATCGGGGCCGATGCATCGCGGTAGAGCATTCGGTCCGAGCAACCACATAAGAGGGTGGCCATCAATGCCGACATCAGCAGGCGGGAATGTGTCTTCATCGTTTTTTCAGGTGTATGGGTTTGTGTACTTCAGGCTTTCTGTGTCTTGATCGTAGCCGCGTAGGCGCTGTTGCAGAGTCCCAGCACGGCCGAGATGATGAACAGCGTCTCGATGCCCAACACGTTCCAGATCCATCCACCCAGCAGGGCAATGAAGATGGTGATGGCGTGGTTGACCGAGATGCCCGTCGAGATGGTGGCTCGCATCTCTTCCTTCGAGTCCGAGATGTCCTGTACGTACACGTTCGACGCCATCGAAGCCAGCGAGATTACCGAGTCGAGGATGTAGTTGACGCAGCAGACGACTAAGGCCACGTCCTTGTCGAACAGATGGTGCGCAAAGCCGTAGAAGAAGCAGACGATGACCAGGATCAGCGTGTCGGCAATCATGACGGTACGGTATCCGATGCGGTCGATCAGCTTGCCTACCAGAGGCGCCAGCACGAAGCAGGCGATGGCCGAGATGGCAAACAACAGGCTGATAACGCCCGCATCGGCGCCATAGAATAAGATCAGAACGTAGGGGCCGAAGGTGAAGAACACCTGCTTGCGTGCTCCGTAGAACACCTCCAGCATGTAGTATTTGGTGAATTTGCGGCGGAAGTAGAAGCGGCTCTTGGTGCGGTCCGTCACGCTGTTGCCCGTCAGTCGCAGGCTGACCATCAGGGCCAGGGCCATCATCACGGCTGCCACGATGAATACGGGCTTGAACAGTTCGGCCGAAGCCACCATCGCAAAGGCTGCAATCACGGCCACGTATCCGGCCAGGTTGCCTATCTGGTAGATGGCGTTCTGGTATCCCAGGGCCGAGCCGCCGCGTCCGTCCTTCGAGTATTCGAGCGACAGGGTGTTCTTCATGCCCAACTGAATGTGCTCGCCCGTCGAGTAGATGAAGATGGCCAGAATCACCAGCACCTTGGCCGGCTGGATCATGGCCTGCAGCGCCATGCCTATCACCATCACCACCATGCCCAGCTTGTACATCCGTTCGGCCGACCATCGGTAGCACACGGCCAGTATCAGCACGAGCAGCAGGCCTGGTACCTCGCGGAAGAACTCGGTCACACCGCGGTCCAGCTCGTTCATCCTGACCACCTCGGCCATGTAGTTGTCAATGACGCCCTTGTACAGACCGAATCCGATGGCTGAGAGAAGTAGTGACAGGAACAGCGCCCGATAGCGGGTTCCCTGCTTGAAGATTGTATCCAGTTTCAGTCCCATGTGAGGATTCCGTTACTTCTTTTTCATGCGCTTCGGATTGGCCGGAAACCATCCGCGCTGTACACGCTTGCGCTGCTCGAAGAGTTCGAGGATGCTCCACAGACACGAACAGCCCAGTACACCCAGTATGATGCTGGCCAGCTGATTGTCGATCACCAGCGAACCGCCTATCATGGCCAGACCCGCCAGCAGGAAGGCCCACCAGCAACCGGTGCCGAAGTGGTATTCAGCCTTGACAACGATGGGGTGGAACAGGCCGATGATGAAGAAGGTGCATATAGCTGTTATAAGTCCGAGATAATTCATATATTTCGATCGAGTGTTTCAGATTTCTATCTTACCTTAATAATTAGCGGGCGCAAAGATAGTAATTTTTGGGCGGATTTCCAAATTTTAGTTCTGCAAACTCTCTCGCTCTCGTCCTTTTTGGGGCTCACGCGTACTATTTTACAACGTGGCCATAGCAATTCCTCGTTCAATCGGCATTGGTTACTTCACCTGCAACGCCAGTTCCTGCAGGTCCTCGGCACGCGAGCTTGAGCCTACGTAGAGCGTGTGTGCTCCGGGAACGACGGCCATGCGCTGGGTGTCAGGATCGAAGGTCGCAAGGTCGCCTACAGGTACGGTGACGTTGACGGTCTGGCCGGCAGCTATCTTGACGCGCTTGAAGCCGCGCAGGGCCTTGATCGGGCCATCGGTATCGGCATCGCGACGCAGGTAGACCTGTACGATCTCCTCGCCGTCGACGGCGCTCTGGTTCGTGACAGGGACGGTGACGCTCACCTCGTTGCCCTGCTGCTTCAGCTCGGCCTTGCCGTAGGCGAAGGTGCTGTAGCTCAGGCCATAGCCGAAGGCAAATAGCGGACGGCCGTCGAAGTAGCGGTAGGTGTGACCCTTGACGTTGTAGTCGTGGAAGTCAGGCAGATCGCGCTCGCTGTCGTAGAAGGTGATAGGCAGACGGCCCGATGGGTTATACTTGCCCAGCAGCACCTCGGCAACGGCCTGACCGCCCTGCTGACCGCCATACCAGCCCTGCAGGATGGCATCGCACGACTGCAGCTCGGGGGTGAGACCCATGGCCGAACCCGACAGGTTGACAAAGACGACAGGCTTGCCCGTCTGGTGCAGGCGCTTCAGGGTCTCGCGCTGGATCTTAGGCAGCTGGATGCTGATGCGGTCGCCGCCCTTGAAGCCCTCGTATGGCACCTTCATCTCCTCGCCCTCGAGCAAGGGCGAGATACCGCCTACGTAGACGTAGACATCGGCATCGCGCGTGTCGGTAATCAGCTGGTTGAGGTCGACCGGAACCATGACGCCCAGGTTGAAGTTGAACTGTGCATCGCCCATGCGGTGCTTGAAGTTGAGCACGATGTCGTAGTCCTTGCCGGCCTCGACGCGAAGCGAACCCTTGGCCGGACGGATGCCGCCATTGGTGCGGAAGCGGGCAATCGTATCGTTGTTCACCAGGAACTCGCCTTCGCCCGAACAGAAACCGTCGAGCACCAGCTCGAGGCTCTGGGTAGCGTGGTAGCGGGCGCAATACTGGCCCGAGAAGCCCGTGAGCTCTACGCCAGGGGCAAAGACCGTGGCGCCGCCGGTCGAGAGCTGCCAGGGCGCTGTCAGCTGTACGCTGGCCACAGGCTCGCCGTCGCGGTCCGAGTTGTTCCAGTAGTTCACTGCAAAGCCCTTCTGGCCGTTAGGTCCGACACACTGGTCCATCACCGATTCGAACAGCTCCGGTGTGACGATGTTCGAGCCCTTGTGGTAGGTCAGGGTCTGGCCGGGCAGCAGGTTGGCACGCATGGCATCGAGGACGGTAACCGTGCGACGTGGCGTACCGTAGTAGTTGCCCCACATGACGACGCTGTCGGCTGCATTCGGGCCTACCAGGGCGATGCGGAGTCCCTCGCGGTTGAGCGGCAGCACCTGGTTGCGGTTCTGCAGCAGGGTCATCGTCTCGCGTGCCATCTGCAGGGCCAGCTGGTCGCTCTCGTCGTTGGCCAGCGACGACTCGGGTATCTGGTTCCAGCTCACTTGATCGTCGGCATCCATCTCGCCCAGGCGGAAGCGGTCGCGCAACAGGCGGAACACCGAACGGTCGATGTCCTCCTCCTTGATGGCGCCACGCTCGACGGCATCAGGCAGGGTCTTGTAGCTCGATCCGCACTCGATGTCCGTGCCGCTCAGTACGGCATTGGCCGAAGCCAGGGCGGCATCGCCAGGGAAGTTGTTGTGATGGCCCTCGCCGGCATAGAAGTCGTTGATGGCCCAGCAGTCGCTGGTGACGATGCCCTGATAGCCCCATTCCTCGCGCAGGATCTGGGTCAGCAGCTTGTCCGAGCCGCAGCAAGGCTCGCCCTCGTAGGCGTTGTAGGCGCACATCACTTCGTGTACGTCGGTGGTCTTTACCAGCTGCTCGAAGGCGTAGAGGTAGGTCTCGAACAGGTCGCGCTGCGAGATGTCCTTGGCGTCGAAGTAGTGGCGCTCGTATTCCGGTCCGCTGTGTACGGCATAGTGCTTCAGGCAGGCGTGGAGCTTGTCGTACGGACGCCAGTTCTTGCCCTTGGCGCCGGCGTAGACCTTGCCCTCGTCGGTGCCCTGCAGGCCGTCGACAACGGCTCCGCCCATCACGCGGGTCAGGTACGGATCCTCGCCATAGGTCTCCTGGCCACGACCCCAGCGCGGATCGCGGAAGATGTTGATGTTAGGGGTCCAGACGGTCAGACCGTCATAGCGCTTCACGTCGCCCACGCGGCGCGCCTGTATGTACTTGATACGCTGCTCGTTGCTGGCTACGGTCATCACCTGCTGCAGGAGCTCGGGGTCCCACGAGGCGGCCATGCCGATGGCCTGAGGGAAGACGGTGGCCAGGCCGCTACGGGCTGCACCGTGCAGGGCCTCGTTCCACCAGTTGTACTTCTGGATGCCAAGTTCGGGGATGGCTTCGCTGATGTCCTGCATCAGCTGGGCTTTCTGCTCGAGGGTCAGACGCGACAGCAGGTCCTGTGCACGCTCGTCGGGCGATAGTTCTGGGTTCTGGTAGGGCAGCACATCGGCCTGCTTCTGGCACGACGTAGCCGCCATCATTGCCGCAAGGACGGCAAGGGGAAGGTAATTCCTTTTCATATTTTTCTTAATTCATAATTGAGAATTCATAATTCATAATTCATAATTAAAAGCTCAGCGTTTTTTGGGTGGCCAAGCCCTGGGAGGCTCGGGGTTGAGGATGGACTGCAGCCAGTTGTTGAACTCCTGCAGCATCTCGTTGCGATACTTGAACCAGCGGCCGCAGCCGTAGCCGTGTCCGCCTGATGGGTAGACGTACATCGAGGCCTTCACGCCGGCCTTCTTCAGGCCCAGGTAGTAGCGCGCAGCGTTCTGTGGCGATACCAGCGGATCGTCGTCCGACAGGATCAGCAGGGCAGGAGGGGTCTGGGCCGTAACCTGCAGGTCGTTGCTGTACAGCTGCTCAAGCTCGGGCGTTGCATCTTCGCCTATCAGGCAGTTGTGCGAGTCCATGTGCGTAATCTCCTTGTCCATCGAGATCACCGGATAGAACAGGATCTGGAAGTTCGGGCGCGTAGCCTCGGGACTGTGCGTGGCGATGGTCGATGCCAGGTGTCCGCCGGCCGAGAAGCCCATGATGCCCACCTTCTGTGGGTTGATGCCCCATTCCTGGGCATGTTCGCGTATCAGACGCATGGCCTCGGTGGCGTCGCTGATGGGTACCTCGGTCACGCCCATCGGCATGCGGTAGCTCAGCACGATGGTGGCGATACCCTGTGGTACCAGCACGTCGGCCCATTCGTAGCCTTCCTGTCCGATCGACAGCACGCGGTAGCCGCCGCCAGGGCAGACCAGGATGGCTGCGTCGGTCCGTGCCGAATCGGGCAGGAAGACGCGGATCATGGGCTTGAAGTTGCGGGTCTCGGCATCGTAGGGTTGGGTCTTGTCTATGCCGTTGCTGTTGGGCAGTCCGTCAGGCCAGAGGTCGATGTCGAACGATTTGGCTTGCTGTGCCGAAGCGATCATCGCGGTGGCGAGGACCAGCAGGAGGGTGAGGAGTCGTTTCATATCTTTCAGTTGTTAAGTGGTGTATAGTTGAATGCCTTGACCGTGACGCCCTCGCCTATCAGCAGGGCCGGACGCAGGGCAAAGAAGCCGCCATAGTTGTTGTGGTGCAGGCCCGAGACGTCCACGTCGCTTTCGACGGCCGTCCATTCCTGTCCGTCCAGGCTCTGGAAGGTAGTGGCCACGTTGTTGACGTTGCGGATGCGCAGGTAGCAATGCTGGGCAGCCGGAGCCTTGATGCCGATGTTGGCCTGCTCGTTGTAGAACAGGTACAGGCCGGCCTTGGCGCCCTCGGTCATCTCGTACTCTACGGTCACCTCGTACTGGCGGTCAACGGCCGTGATAGTCCACAGGTCGGCCTCCTCGAAGCCCGGTTCCCACTTGGCCCAGAGCAGCGGATTGCTGTAGTCGCGCAGGGCGGCGTATTGTGCGCTCGAAGCGTCGTCCTCGGCAAAGGTGTTGTCCTCGACGGCCAGCTGTGGCCATCCGTCCTCGGTCCACGTCACGCTCTCGATGATCGTGGTGCGACCCAGGGTGTGGAAGCTGTTGCGATACGAGTGGTACACGATGTACCAGTTGCCCTCGGCATCGTCGAAGATCGTGCCGTGGCCCTTCGACCACCATTCCTCGTCCACCGTGTAGGTGTGCACCATCGGGTTATAGGGGCTGTTCTCCCAGGGGCCCAGGGCCGACTTGCTTCGTGCCACTACCACCATGTGGCTCGTGGCCGGTCCGGCTGTGCCGCCTTCGGCTGTCACCAGGTAGTAGTATTCGCCGCGACGGAACAGCTTGGGCGATTCCAGCCAGACGCCCTCGGTCTCCCATTCGGCCGGGAACTCCCATCCGTCATAGCGCTTCACGTTCTCGCCCGCGGTAGCCAGACCATCTTCGGTCAGCTGCACGCAGAAGCCGTTGTTCGTATACAGGTACTGACGGCCGTCTTCGGCATAGACGTGGCCCGGGTCGATGCCGTTCACGTCGATGCGGATAGGCTCGCTCCACGGTCCGGCCGGGTCGTCGGCCATCACCACGAAGTTCTCGCCGCCGCTGGTAGGGTAGTAGATGTAGAACTTCTGGCCCACCTTGCAGATCTCGGGTGCGAAGATCGAATAGCTTTGGTCGCCCACGGCACGGGCAATGGGTCGCCAGTTGCGCAGGTCGGTCGAATGCCATACCAGCAGGCCGGGATAGTAGGTAAACGAGGAGTGCGTCATGTAGAAGTCGTTGCCGTCGCGTACGATGCTCGGATCGGGGTAGTCGCCCGGGAAGACTATCTGCTTCAGCGGCTGATGGGCCACAGGTGCCTTCTGCTCGCTGCACGAGGCACCCAGCAGCAGCGATGTTACTGCAGCAAATGAGAGGAACTCGGTTTTCATCTTTTGTCTTTTCAGATTTAATGTAATGTGTATCGCGCACGAAAGCGCGTTTTTCTGGCGTCAAATATACGGATTTTTTCCCGAACATTCGCCATTTCGTGGCCAAAAAATGCCGAATCTGCACGTTACTCCCCGTTTTTGGCCCGGCAGATAGCAAAAAAGCATGCCAAACAGCATGCTTTCCTCTGGGTTACGTCGGGGTCAGAACTTCTTCACGCGGATGTGGCAGTAGGGTTCGCCACCCGTCTTCTCGTAGTATCGCTGGTGGTATTCCTCGCCTATGTAGAAGCGCGCGGCCGGCAGCAGCAGGGTGTTCACCTCGTGCCCCTTGTCGCGCAGCAGGGCGACGACGCGTTCGGCCGTCTGTCGCTGCTCGTCGTCGGCATAGAACAGGCAGCTGCGGTACTGTGGCCCGAGGTCAGGCCCTACGCCGTCGGTCTGTGCCGGGTCGTGAATCTCGAAGAAGACCTTGCACAGCTGTTCGTACGAGGTGCAAAGAGGATCGAACTCCACGATCACGGCCTCGACGTGGCGTGTCTTGTGTTCGCGTACGTCGGCATAGGTCGGCACCTGGTCGTCGCCCGTATAGCCTGCCAGCGTGCGCACTACGCCCGCCTCGCGGTCGAAGTGGTGCTGTGCGCCCCAGAAGCAGCCGCACGCAAACGTGGCTACCTCGATGCCCGGCTCCGTCGGCCGTTGGTAGACGTCCACCCTCGAGCATTCCTCGATGGCACGTTCCACCATCTGCAGCGCCTTGCCGTGCTTCTGCTGCAGGTCCGGATAAGCCTTGCCGCGTGCATAGTTGTGGCGCAGGTCGTTGTACTTCACCTGCAGGGCGATCGGATTGCCCGAGTCGATGATGCGCTGTACGTAGGCGTAGTAGTCGGTCCCCTTCTGGTGCGTCAGAAGGCGAAGGGCGTTGACCACGCCTACGGGGATGCCCCGTTCCAGCAGGTCGTCGAAGGTGAATGACGTATCCTCGACCACATCGTGCAGGAAGCCCGCCATCTTCTCCTCGTCCGTGTGGCCCATCAGGCCTACGGTCAGCGGATGCAGGATTACGGGATAGCCGTCGCGGTCGGTCTGGCCGGCGTGGGCAGTGGTGGCGATCTGAAGGGCAATGTCAATCGGATTCATCATGTTCGTTATTGTTTATTAGTTGTTTACCTCGTTGGTCAGCGTAATCGATACGACGTTACCATGTTCGTGCATCTGGCGGAACAGCTCGATGAAGTCCTGCTGTCCGCGTGCCAGGATGATGAAGTTGATCACCGTCTGGCCGTCGTGGTAGTTGTAGCGGATAAACTCGTCCACGATGTGGATGTTGTGGGCTTCGAGGTCCTTGCGGAAAGGCTTCATGTCCGTCACGATGCAGTCGGTCTTCAGGCGGATGATCTTGCTCTCGCCCGTCTTGAACAGGTTCACTTCGAGCTTCTCGGCCGTCTTCAGGGCGAAGAGCACCAGCAGCGCAGCTACCAGCGAGATGGCGTACATCCCCGAGCCGATGGCCAGGCCGATGGCTGCCGTCATCCAGATGCCTGCTGCCGTGGTCAGACCCTTCACCGAACCTTTCATCTGTATAATCGCACCCGCGCCCAGGAAGCCTATGCCCGATATCACCTGGGCGGCAATACGTCCCGGATCGCCATTCTTCAGGCCCATGTACTCCTGCGGGATGTAGATCGAGATCAGCATCGCCAGCGTCGCGCCCATGCAGATCAGCGAGAAGGTGCGCATACCAGCCACCTGGCCCTTTCGGCGACGCTCCAGGCCGATAGCCGAACCGATGACGAAGCTCATCACCAGCTTCACGACGGCGCCCACCAGCGTCACGTCGTGGTTTGTTATCATTTCATACAGTTGTTCCATCATACTTCTTCGGTCGTTTCGTTGTCAATCTGTGCCGAGGCGTTGTTCTGGCGCGCCTCGTCGAACTTGGCCTTCATCGTCGGGTTGCCGTGCACCAGGCGCTTGATGGTCAGGGCCTCGGCCTTGTCGTTGGCCAGTCGCAGGCTGTTCTCGCTGCTCAGCAGGGCGTCCTTCACCTTCTGCAGGTGCTGTATCGTCTTGTCAATCTCGTCGATGGCCGTGTTGAACTTGTCGCTGGCCTGGCGGTAGTTCTTGCCGAACTTCTCCTGGAAGTCCAGCAGCTTCTTCTCGAAGTTCGTCACGTCTATCGACTGGCGTTGGGCGATGGCCAGCTGCTGCTTGTATTCCAGGCTCTTCTTCGACGTCTGTACCAGCAGCGAGATGATGGGCAGGAAGAACTGCGGACGTATGACGTACATCTTCGGATAGCGGTACGACACGTCCACTATGCCGTTGTTGTACAGGTCGTTGTCCGGTTCGAGCAGCGACACCAGCACCGCAAACTCGCAGCCCTTCTCGCGTCGGTCAGCGTCCAGCTTCTTCAGGAAGTCCTCGTTCTTGTGCTTCGTGGCGGTAGCGTCGGCCTCGTTCTTCATCTCGAACATAATCGACACGTACTCCGTGCCGTCGTCCGCAAAGTCGCGGAATATGAAGTCGCCCTTCGAGCCGTTCGACGCGTCGTTGTCCTTCTCGAAGTAGGCGTTGGGCAGCATCGAGCGCATCATCTGGTTGTATTGGTTCGAGCAATGCAGCTCCAGCGTCTCGCCAATCATCTTGGTCGACAAGCGCGTCTTCAGGTCCTTGTAGTAGTCCACCTGCTCCTTCGCCACCTGCAGCCTCGACTCGTAGTCCTTCGTCAGGGCCGTGACGTTGCTGATGGCCTGCTTCTTCTCCAGCTCCACGTCCAGTTTCAGCTGCGCAATCTCGTTCTCCTTCGCACGCATCATGTCCTGTGCCTTGCGCTGTTCCTCCATCACGGCTATCCTCTGCTCGCTGGCACTCTGCTTCACGGCCGACTGCAGGTCGGCAATCCTGCGGTCCTTGTCGGCCATGGCTACGGTCAGTTCGGCCGCCTTGCGGGCCTCGATGTCGCCCAGTTGCATGCGTAGGCGTACTATCTCGTTATCCCTGTCGTTCAGGGCTTTGTCCATCTTGGTCAGTTCCTTCTCGTATAGCTTCTGAGCCTTGGCGGCCGCCAGCTGTTCCTCAGCCTTGTGGCGGGCATCCACCTCGGCCATGCGTCGTCTGATTTCGGCATCGAACTCCGCGTTCTTTACCTGGTTGACAATCGAGGCATAGTCCGCCTCGTCCACCGTGAATGCCTTGTGGCAGTTAGGGCAAATCAGTTCTTTCATACGTTGTTTATCGTTGTTTTGGTATTATCTTCCGATTTCTATGTGCAAATATAGCACATTTTTCGCAACGTGCCAAATAATTCCGTCACAAAATCGCCAAAACGCGCAAAAAAGTACGATTTTCAGTCCCCCAGTTTGCTTTTCCGTCCGCCCGAAGCCTATTGCTACTTTCGCGCCAGAGCATTTCGGAAGCAAAATGCTCTTCCTCGATTTGAAGAAGAGCATTCTATGTAAATGATAAGTAGCTGCGACATCAATACTTGAACGCCTTGTAGGAGTGTGGGGCGAGGGTGAGTTTGAAGCTGACGTCGGTGCTCATGTTGCGGCGGAACCACGGATTGTCGGGGATGACGGGAGCGACGGCCTGGAGGACCTGGCCGGTGAGGAGGTCGGTGATGGTGGCCTGATGCTCGTTCATCATGACGGAGATCTCGACAGGCTGATCGTTGAAGTTCTCGACTACGAGGGTATGATTGTCGTAGAGGAAGAGGCTGACCTTGGATGGCGCATCGAGGTAGGCATCGAGATCGCGGCTGAGGATGCGACGAATCTCCTTCAGGGCGCCCTGTGGATAGTCGTACAGCTGGCCGAAGTCGTCAGGAATGGTGAGCACGTAGATGTTGCCCTTGGAGTAGAGGGCGCGGTGGAGGATAGGGTAGCCCGATACGCCGCCATTGAGCGGGCGGCCGGCACTGACGACCTCCCATGAGTCGTTGGTATAATACTGTACCTGCGGAATCAGGATGTCGCGTGTACTCTGGCCGTGGCGGCCGAAGTCGTTGACCAAGGCGCGGAGTTCGCCGCAACGAAGCTCGACAATGTCGTCCAGCCGTTCCTGCTCGAGGCGGAGCAGTCCGGTGGTGATGACCACGTCGCGCCCCGACTGCAACTGCTGACGGATGCGACGGATCAGGTCAGGATCGCCAGCGGCCTGAGCAGTAAGGAGCAGCACCTTCTGGTCGTCGGCCATCGTAGGATGCATATCCATAGGTAGGCCGATCATTCCCAGGTAGTTCTGGAGGAAAGCTTCGCCACGCGAATGGAAGCGCTTGTACGACTTGATGCCCACGGGATTGCCTAGCTGACGGGTGAGCTGATCGGTCTGATGTAGCACGACGTCGGCAATGCGTGCCATGGTGGTAGGGGTCACCATTCGGCCCTTCGCATCGGTGAACGGAGCGGTCATGGCGTCGTAGTTCCAGCTGGTAGGCTGATCCTGCCACGGGGCGCGATACTGCGGACTGAGGCCTACGCCCAGAAGCTGATGGTATGCGAAGAGGGCTACCTCGCGTGCCTTGGCCAGGGCGGTGAGGTGGAGCTGCTCGGCATAGCGGTCCATGCTCATCTGTAGGCCGCCCTGATCGACCCAGCCGCCACCGTTGCGTCCGGGAGCGAGATTCTCGAAGTAACGGATGATGTTGTAGCTAAGATAATTCTGCAGGTGTTGTGCGCTGCCGGGATCGCGCGTCTCGGTACCCGTCCAGATGCCGTCGAAGATCTGCGGACCCTGCTCGAGGTTGAAGCCGAGGCCCTGGAAGTGGTCGTACCAGTTAGGGTACTTGATGATGACCTTCACCTTAGGGTTCACCTTCTTGGCAGGGCCGAGCACGAGGTTACGGCCAGCTTCGGTCATCAGCTCGAGGCGGTAATCGGTCCACGAACGGTCGCCCTTCGTAGCGATCTCGACGTCGGTCTTGGCGCTGGTGAAGAAGAAGTCGTCGAGGATGAATTCGTCGAAGTGACGGGCCGTATGTTCGGCAATCTCCTGCACCTTCTGACGGTCCTTAGGATCAGAGTAAGCAAAGGTCTCGAAGTTGTTGGATTCGTCGATGGTATAGGTGATACCGCCGGCCACCTCGATACCACGCTCGGTGAAGTAGCGCTTGGCTTGTTCGAGCGTCTCGTGAGGCACGATAAGCAGGTCGCGGTGGGTCTCGAGGTAGATCTTGTCGACAGTGAGCTGACTGGAGATGACGTTCCAGGTAGAGTCGAGCCAGTGGAGGTCCTTCATCTTTTCAACTTCGTAAGCGCGTGTGTAGACCGATACCTTGAAGCTCTGGTAATTGCCGGCCACGAGGGCCTGGGCGGATGTGAGTAGTGCGATTGCTGAAGCAATCAATGAGATGCGATGGTGTTTCATTGTAGTAAAAAAGGTAATTTCTGTGGGGCAAATATACGGATTATTCGTCGTGTGGCAAAATATTTGGGCAAAAAATCGGTTTTTTTGTGCTTTTGCTTGCAACTATCAGAAAAAATGAGTATCTTTGCCGCGTAAAAAAAATCATTATTCAGCAAATTATGAAAATTACAAACTTTATATCGTTGCTTGCTGCCGGCCTGCTCTGTCAGGCAGAGCTGAGTGTGGCCCAGTCGGGTTACTACCGTATGCCGGTGAACTATGATGACGGCATCGGGAACAAATGGGAGTTCCGTGCTGGCCTGGGTGGATCGTATGGTACGCGTGGCGACCTGGCTGCGCTGGTCGACATTGGTCTGGGTTACAACATCGGCAGCAACGTATACCTGGGTATCGCAACGGGTGCCTATCCAATGTTCGGCGTGGTGGACGACCTGAAGGCCGACGTGGTGCTGCCCCTGATGGGCGACCTGACGGTACGCTTCAATTCGTCGAACGAGAAGTTGTCGTTCTTCCTCGAAGGCCGTGGCGGCGTGCTGGTACATTCGCGTCCGACATCGTACCTCGAGATTGACGCTCCGGACAACAAGTACGAGCGCCAGCCATACATGACAATCGAGGTGGGACCAGGTCTGGATATCCGTGTAAGCCGTAACATCGACCTGCGCTTATCAGTAGGTTATGCGTATGCCAATCCGACCGATGACGGCTGGGTTCCAGCCCGTAACTACACCGAACACTCGGTACAGGCCCGTGTAGGGATGGCCTTCCGCGGTCAGCCTCGCACGGCATCGCGTTCGGTATTGCGCGACGAGGCCATCCGTCAGGAGCGCGAGCGTCAGATGCAGCAGTATCTGGCTGAGCAGCAGGCTGAGGAGGAAGCCGCTCTGCGTCGTGCCGAGCAGGACCGCGAGGAACGTCGTCGTCGCCGCGAGGAGATGAATCAGGCCATGGAGCAGCAGGGCGGTATGGACCCGATGGCTGGCATGGCGGTACAGAATACGAATGCCTACGAGTTCTTCTTCCACGTCACGCCTAAGATGGTGGCCGATGGTGCAGGACTGGAGAACAAGCTGATACAGCTGGCAAGCCTCGCTGCAGGCAAGCACTTGTCGTCGATCGTAGTGATGGGATATGCTCCGGCTTCGGCCGACGGTTCGCCTAACGTGGTTGACGCTATGGCCGAGGCTACGAAGGTAATCAACTACCTGAACAAGCGCTACGTGATAGACAAGACCCTCTTCTCGAGTGCCTTCAACGGCTTCGAGGCAAGTTCGGGCGCCAGCACCAAGCCAAAGGACGCCATTGCCACGATCATGATTCAGAGAGTGAACGAGAAGTAATCACTTCTCGCAAATAATAAAGGATAAATAATACTGCTCGATCGCTGTATTATATATTAAAGGAAAGTCCCTGTTACTTTGCGGTAGCAGGGACTATTTGTAGGTGTATATCAAGACGAGCGAGGCAGGCTATTTGGCGATGTGCTGCTCGATGTACTTGGCGAAGTTATCCTTGTAGGCATCGGTGACGCGGATGATCTGGTCGGCAATGTAGACACAGTCGTTGCGGTCGATGCTGCGGATATGGGTGAGCGAGATGATGAACGAGCGATGGATGCGCATGAACTGCGACGGGGGCAGCATCTGTTCGGCTGCAGACATGGTGAGGTGCGTGACCCATGGCGTACGCTCGCCTTCGATGTAGAACTTGAGGTAGTCCTTCATTCCCTCGACGTAGAGGATGCGGTCGAAGCTGAGCTGACGCAACTCGCCATCGATGCGCAGGAAGATAGACGTAGGTGACGAGGGACTGGCCACGGAAGTATCGGCCTCGGCTGGCATAGCAGCAGGAGCAGCAGCGGGAGTAGCCGCAAAGAAGCGACGGGCCTTCTCGATGGCCGCCTGGAACTTGATGTAACGGATGGGCTTGAGCAGGAAGTCGAGGGCATTGACCTCGTAGCTGTCGAAGGCAAAGTCCTTGAAGGCTGTGGTGAAGACGATGCGTGTGCGCTGGTTGTCGATGGCGTTGGCCAGTTCCATGCCGTTGAGGTCGGGCATCTGGATGTCGAGGAACAGGAGGTCGACAGGCTCGCGCTGCAGGGCTTCGAGTGCCGCGATCGAGTCGGTATATGATCCGCAGAGCTGTAGGTCGGGCGTGCGTCCCACCATGGTTTCGATCAGACGTACGGCCAGCGGCTCGTCGTCGACTATCATGCAAGTCATGGGAGTGGTGAGTCGATTAATGATTAGTGATTAATGGTTGGAGGTCGTTCAGTTTCGGATGCAGAGTTCGATGGAGAACATACCATCGGCGAGCTGCTGCTGCCAGGTGTAGCGATTGGCATAGAGGAGGTCGAGTCGACGACGCGTATTCTCGAGGCCGACACCCGAACCGCTACGGTCGTGATCGGTCTTAGGGTAGTTGGTGTTGACGCAGCGGAAGGTGAGCTGTTGCTCGTCGTGGTGCAGGCTGATGCTGATGCGCGACGGCTGGTTGTTGCTGATGCCGTGCTTGAAGGCATTCTCGATGAAGGCGATGAAGAGGAGCGGTGGCAGCTGGTAGCTGGCCGATCCGACAGCTGATGTGGCGTCGGGCAGATCCTCGTCGACAACGGCCGAAGCCGGACAGCGCAGACGCATCATGCTGATGTAGTTGTGCATGAACTCGACCTCGCCCTGTAGCGAAACCATCGGCTTGTTGCTCTCGTAGAGCGCGTAGCGAAGCAGGTCGCTGAGCTGGGCAATCGCTTCCTGGGCCTGATCGGGATCGATCTGTGTGAGCGAGGAGATGTTGTTGAGCGAGTTGAAGAGGAAGTGCGGATTGAGCTGATTCTTGAGCCAGGTGAGTTCGGCCTCGGTGCTCTTGCGCTGCTCTTCCTCGAGCTTGCGTTGGATGGTGAGCGAACGCAGATAGCTACGCATCACCAGGGCGGCGAAGGCTACGAACAGGTGGATGATGACCGTAGTGCCCATGAGCGAATAGTAGCCATCCTGGGCGGGTTTGGGCAGCATCGAGACATCGCCGAAGACGAAGTTGTGGTTGACCAGCACGATCAGCACCAGGGTAGCCAGCCCGCAGAGCACCTTGTGGCCGCGGAACCAGAGATAGGGCACCAACAGGTAGAAACTGACCATGTAGATGATGAACATAGGACCCAGGATGGTCATGGCCTGGCCGAAGAACATCCAGTGACGTGGCGACGAAGGATCGAGCAGGTAGATCACGCCCGAAGGCGCCAGCATCATCACGAGCCAGATGGCGATCTGGACAACAAGCAGTATCAGGTTTTGTTTGACGTCAGGTTTCATGCTATTGAATCGGATAGAGCGACGGACGAAAAAGAAATCGCTTACGGTGTGCAAAAATAAGGAACTTTTGCGGCTTTTCCAAATAAAAGCCTACATTATTTATAATATGGGGTAAAAATTGGTCTATCGGACAAGGAAAATGCCCGATAGACCGCGAATCATTGCTGCATAAATACACCGTTGATCTGTTCGCCGCTGCTCTTCACCTCGAGCACGTCGCTCTCAATCTCCGAACGACGAACCTGCTGCTTGAGCTTCAGGTCGCCGAAGCGATAGGTGGCGTTGGCCATGACGGTGCACATCGAGATCTTGGTCTCGCTGACGTTGGTGTAGCCGTTGCCCTCGGAGGTGATCTTCATGTTCATCGTGCCGTGGAACGGATTGACCGTGTTGATGCCGACGCTCAGGCGATCGTTGAGGAAGGTCTTGGTCAGGCCCAGCATGTGCATGTTGATGCCGGCTGACTCGCCCTGCAGGGTGATCGATGGCGTGTTGAGCATATACATGGCCGAGAGCTTCAGGTCCCAAGGCAGGGTCTGCTGCAGGTTGATCATGGCCATCTCGGAGAAGCCGCTGTTCTTGTAGCCCATCTCAGAAGCGCGAAGGTCGATGTACGAAGTGGTGCTGTTGAGAGTGAGGCGGGTAGTTGGCGTGAGGCTGAGCGATGCGAAGAGGCTCAGAGCGGTGTTCTGGCGCTGACCGATGTTGCCGTAGGTACTGTAGAGCACGTTGTCGGCGAGATAAGAATACGACTCGATGCCATTGTCGAGGTAAGAGTAACGCAGGCTGGCATTGAACATGGCCTTGGCCGAGAAGTAGTTGTAGGTAAGCTGCATGTTGTGCGAAGTCTCGACCTCGAGGTTCGGATTACCGAAGCTCACGTTGTGCAGATCCTGGGTGTTGCGATAAGGATTAAGAACCGAGATGCCCGGACGGCTGATGCGCATGTTGTAGCTGAGCGACAGGGTGTTGCCGAAGGTCGGCGTATAGGTGAGCGTGAGGTTTGGTGCCCAGTTGTTGTAGGTAAGGCTGAAGTCCTCGCCGTTGCCCTTATTGTAGGTCACGTCCTGCGAGGTGAACTCGTAGCGAAGGCCAGCCTTGACGTTGAGCTTGCCGAGCGTCTGAGCATAGGTGCCGTACAGGGCGCCGATGGAGTTCTGGTGCTCGTAGTCGAGCAGATGCGAGACACTGGTGCTCTGGCGATAGACGTACTTGCCGCCGGCCTCGAAGGTGCTGAGAGCCGAAAGAGGCTGCACATAGTCGAGCTGCAGGGTATGCTCCATCATATTGTTCTTGTCGGTACGGTCGTAGTCAGGGATGTCGAGGCCGTTGTACTCGGTCAGCATGTCGTTCTGGCGAGGTGCGGTGCTGAAGCGATAGGCTGTGGTCAGGGTGTGGCGGGGATTGTCGCTGTAGGTATGCATGTAGTCGACGCTGGCGTTGACCGATGTGCTGCGCATGCGGTTGTCGTTGGTCTGCGAATAGTCGCTGCCTGGGACGGTCGAGGTGAGCATCTCCATCTCGTTCTTCGAGTTCATGTTCATCAGGCTGACGGTAGCCGAAACGGTGTTCTGCTCATCGATCTGATAGTTGGCATCGACAGTGGCGAAGGTCATGTTGTTCTTGCCCGTCGTGGTGGTGTTCGAGGTCACTGTCGATCCCTCGGCCAGGTTCTGACGTACGTTGGTAGCGTCGACGGCCGGTGTATTCATCAGCATCTCGCTGGCGTTGACTGAGAGGGTGAGCTTGTCCTTCTGAACCATCACGTAGGCGTTGCCGCCGTTCATGCGGTTGCCGCTCTGCAGAGCCAGGCTGCCGGTGTAGCCTTCCATGCCTTGCTTCTGGTCGGTTACGAAGTTGAGGATGCCGCCTACGCCCTCAGCGTCGTACTTGGCGCCAGGATTGGTGATTACCTCGATGTTCTTGATGCTCTCGGCAGGAATGGCCTTCAGCACGTCCTTCGAGTTGCCGCTCAGCATCGGGCTTGGCTTGCCGTTCATGAAGATCTGGAAGTTCGAGCTTCCGTTCACCTGGATGTTGTCCTCGCCGTCGACGGTGACCATCGGGACCTTGCGGAGCATCTCGAGCAAAGTATTGGTCTTGGCATCAGGATCGTCGTTCACGCTGTAGGCAATCACGTCGCCCTCGACCTTGATCAGTGGCTTCTGGATGGCTACGACCACGTCCTGCAGCTCCTCGGCCGACTCGGCAATTAGCAGTGTGCCCAGATCGAGGCGGTTCTGGTCCTTAGTGAGGGTGAATTCGCGACGGATAGGGGTGCGGCCGATCGAGGTGATGAGCAACACGTACTGTCCACGCTGACGAACCTCGAGGTTGAAGCGACCGTTGTTGTCGGTCGTGCCCATGGCTACGGCCTTGGCATTGTCCATGGCTGCACCGGCCTTCCAGACGCGCAGGGTAGCCATAGGTTCACCTTCGTGGGTAAGCGAGTCGACAACGCAACCCGTGACGTCGAAGCTGGCTGCTGGAGCAGGCGATTCGAGCGAGGTTTCGGACGTGTTAGGAGTGCTGGCATTAGCGACCACTGGTGCGCTGAGGCTGGCTGCCATGACGAGGCTGAGGGAGAGGATCTGTTTCATATCTTTCGTTTTATTAAATTATTGTATTCTGTTTGCTTGCCTGTCGCTACAGGTTTTACTGTTTTGACGGTGCAAAGTAACGAAAAATATGGGGGATACGAAAATCGGTTTCGACGAAACCCTGAGAAAGTTTCGACGAAACCGATCGACTATCGACGAATTGGTCGACTTGTGGGACGAAATCCCGCGTTTTGTCCGTACGATCAGAACATGCGGAAGCCCATCACCTCGCGCATCTTGTCGAGCGTCTCGCGGACATAGGTGCGAGCCTTCTCGGCGCCCTCGCGACGTACGCGGTTGAGGTAGTCGGCATCGGCGTAGATCTCGTTGTAGCGCTCGCGGATAGGAGCGGTGACCTTCAGCACGTCGGTAGCGATCTGCACCTTGAGGTCGCCGTAGCGGATCGAGCAGTCGTTCCAGGCAGCCAGATACTGGTCGTAGATCTCCTGGGTCGAGACGAGCTTCAGGAAGTAGAACAGGTTCTTGATAGGCTCGTTCATCTCCGAGTTTGGCTGCTCGGGGGTCATGTCGGTCACGGCCTTCTTGAACTTCTTGATGACGGTCTTGTCGTCGTCGTTGATGTAGATGCAGTTGCCCTCGGACTTGCCCATCTTGCCCGAACCGTCCAGACCGGGAATCTTGATAGGCTCGCCCTTGGCCTCGTAGGGACGTGGCTCGACCATGAGGTCGGACTTGTAGAAGTTATTGAAGCGCTTGGCGAAGTTGCGGGCCATCTCGAGGTGCTGCAACTGGTCCTTGCCTACAGGGACGAAGTTGGCGCGATGCTGCAGGATGTCGGCAGCCATGAGCACGGGGTAGGTGAGGAGGCCGGCATTGACGTTGTTGGGCTGCTTGCGGGCCTTGTCCTTGAACGAGACGGTCTTCTCGAGCTCGCCCAGGTAGGCATGCATATTCAGCAGGGTATAGAACTCGCACGTCTCAGGAACGTCCGACTGGATGTAGATGGTGCACTTGTCGGGGTCCATACCTGCGGCCAGATACTCGGCCAGGATTGAACGTACGTTAGGATTGAGCACCGAAGGATCGGGCTGAGTGGTCAGCGAGTGATAGTCGGCGATGAAGTAACGGCAGTCGTAGTCGTTCTGCATCTCGACGAAGTTGCGCAGAGCGCCGTAGTAGTTTCCGAGGTGAAGATGTCCGGTAGAGCGAATGCCCGAGAGGACGATGGGTTTTTGTTCCATTCTATTTTGGGGTTTATTTATTTTACGTTTTCGAGCAGCTGACGGACGATGCCTTCGTTACCGGCAGCTATGGAGATGTTGCGGTCGTCGCGGAACGAGCGTATGATGCCGCCAGCCTCTTCGACGATGAGTTGTCCTGCACAGGCATCCCATGGCTTGAGGTTGAGCTCCCAATAGCCGTCGAGCATGCCGCATGCCACACAGCAGAGGTCGTAGGCCGCGCTGCCCATGCGACGCAGGCCGCGCAGCTGTGGCAGCATACGGCAGACGTTGTCGAGGTTGTTGTCGGCGCTCGATACCGTTCCCTTGTCGTAGGGGAAGCCGGTGGCCATGACGCATTGAGCGAAGTCGGTCTTGCGATTGACGTGAATCAGCTTGCCGTTCAGTTGCGAACCGCCGTCGCGCACAGCGGTGAAGAGTTCGTCGAGCCGTGGCACATAGACCACACCCACCTGAGTGACGCCACGACGACGCACACCGATGCTGACGCAGAAGATAGGCAGTCCCTGCGAGTAGTTGTTGGTGCCGTCGAGCGGATCGATCACCCATTCCCATTCCGAATCGGGATGCTGATGCAGGCCAGACTCCTCGGCCAGGATGCTGTGGCTGGGATAGGTCTGGCTGATCTTCTCGATGAGCAGCGCTTCGCATTCGCGGTCCACTTCGGTCACTACGTCGTGCTCCGAGCTCTTGGTCTCCATCTCGAGATGGCGGCTGCGATACTTGTGCATCTGCAGCTTGCCGGCCTGCATGGCCCAGTCGATGGCGCACTCGAGGATACACTGGTTATCCTCGGTGATCTCCTTGCGGGCGAAGGGATTGGTCAGGTTGATTAACGATGCCATAGAAAAATGTCAATATTTGGCGGCAAAGATACGCAGTTTTTTTGGAATGACCAAATTTTCAGTGCATTTTTTTTGTTTTACTTCCGTTTTACACCGCGTACGGCCTCTGCTTCGAGCGGATTGTCTGGCCACGCATGTTTGGGATATCGGCGACGAAGCTCCTTGCGCACTTCGAAATACGTCTCGTTCCAGAAACTATGCAGGTCGCTGGTGAGCTGTACGGGCTTGAATCCCGGCGACAGCAGCTCCATCAGAACAGGTCGGCGACCCTCGTCGACACGTGGCGTATCGGTAAGGCCGAAGCATTCCTGCAGTCGGACGCGCAGGATAGGAAGTTCGGCTCCGACACGGTACTCGATCGTGATGCGACTGCCCGTCGGTACGGCAATATGGGTCGGTGCCAGACGATCGACGGCCTGCTGCTGTTCGTAGGTAAGCAGCGACCAGAGGGCCGGGCAGAGGTCGATGCGCTTCAGTTCGGACGTCGTGCTGGCTTTGCCCAGGTAGAGGGGCAACCACTCGTCGGCACAGCTGACGACGGACTCGGTCGAGAGGTCGGGCAGTTCGAGCTCGGGATGCCACGATGCCACAGCTGCCACGCGTCGCTGCAGGTTCTGCACCTTGTCGTCGAAGTCGAGCATCGAGGTGCCGTACTGGGCCACGGCTTCGCAGATGACGCGCTGACGCTGTTCGGCCGGAACGTCGGTCAGCGGCCTGGCACTGAGCAGCAGGCGTCCGATACGCTGTTCGCGCTGTGCCACGAGTTGTCCGCGTTTGTTGTCCCACGTCAGGTTGTCGCGTTCGGTCATGTAAGGGACGAGGCACTGCACATCGTCGACCGGTGCGGCCAGGAATATGCGGCCCATGCCTGCCGTTGAGGTGTGGAGCGAAGCCACCACCAACCACTGATAGGCCGCCAGCGGATCGTCGTTGTCCACCATCGCTACGTCGCCTGTGGCCAACCGGAAACGTCCGCAACCTTCAGGCAAGGCCTGTGCGATGCGTTCGGGATAGGCCGCGGCCAGCAGCCGAGCCACATCGGGCTGTAGGATCGTAGGCGAGAGCATCAGCTGTGCCTCGGCCTTGCGACGCTCGTTGGCTGGGAGGCTACCGTCCAGGTAATCGGCCAGGCGGACAGCAAGCCGTTTGGCACGATCGTCCATTCGCGCTGCTACGAGCAGCATGTTGGCCAGACGCGGATGATAGGGCTGCTGGGCCAGCCGTCGTCCATGGTCGGTCAGGCGGCTCTGGCTGTCGAGCGCTCCCAATAGCTGAAGTAAGGTGCGGGCCTGTCCGAGGTGTGCATTGGGTGGCGGAGTGAGCCACGGAAGTCGTTGCGGATCGGATTCGCCCCAAGCCGCCACGTCGAGCAGCAATGACGAAAGGTCGGCCTCGAGGATCTCGGGCGTACGGCAATCCGCCATCCTGTGGTCTGTGGCCAGACTCCAGAGGCGGTAGTATACACCGGCAGCCACACGACCGGCTCGTCCACGTCGCTGGCGGGCCATGTCGTGGCTGATGCGTACCGTCGTGAGGCGCGAAAGGCCCGTCTGTGGGTCGAACACCAGTTGGCGGCATAATCCGCTGTCAATCACCACGCGTACGCCCTGAATGGTGAGCGACGTCTCGGCAATGGGGGTGGCCAGCACGACCTTACGTTCGCCTTCGCGGCTGGGAGCAATGGCGCGTCTCTGCTCGTCGTTGGGCAAGCGTCCATACAGCGGTAGGACATGGGTAGGAGCCAGGCTGTCGTTCAGCAGTTCCTGACAGCGGCGGATCTCGGACTCGCCGGGCAGGAAGCAGAGGATGTCGCCCTCGTGATCGCGATGGGCCTGTCGCACGTATTGTGCCATCTGTTCTGCCGTATCGTTGACCTGTGTGGATGCGTTGGCCGTATCGCTGTCGGCCACGATAGGGCAGACGTCGGTGATGGGAAACATGCGTCCCTCGCTTTCGACCAGCGGCGCATCGAGGGCACGGCAGATGCTCTGTGTGTCGATGGTGGCCGACATGATGACGATGCGCAAGTCCGGGCGAACCACCTGCTGGGCCTCGCGTGTCAGGGCCAGGGCTTCGTCGCTATGGATTGAGCGTTCGTGGAACTCGTCGAAGATCACGACGGCCACGCCATCGAGCGTCGGATCGTCGACCAGCATGCGGGTGAGGATACCTTCGGTAATGACCTCGATACGGGTGGCCTTGCTTACCTTCGCTTCGTGACGCACGCGATAGCCTACGGTCTGGCCGACGGCTTCGCCTCGCATCTCGGCCATGCGCTCGGCAATCTGGCGTGCAGCCAGACGGCGCGGCTCGAGCATCACGACCTTACCCTCGTTGCCGAACGCCTCGCTGATGGTGAGCGGCAGCAACGTCGACTTGCCCGCACCGGGTGGCGCGGTTATCACGAGGTTGGGATTGGTACGGAGACTCTCGTTGACGCGAGGAGCTATGGCTTCGACGGGTAACATCGATGAGTGAAGCGAAAGTTTAGATGTAAATGTGATGGATTTGGCGCAGAAAGGCCGACTCGGTGCTTTTGTAATGGTTTGCACTTCCGCAAAACGTGTAGAACAAATTTGCAATCAAAATTGTGTTTCGCAACATTGCGGGCGAGTAATTTTCTGGCAAAAAAGTCTTCCTCGCAGCGAGGAAGCGCATTTTTCTTGCAGATTGCTCTTCCACAAATCGAGGAAGCGCATTTTTCTTCCGGAATGCTCTTCCGCAAAACGAGGAAGTGCATTTTTCTCGCAAAATGGTCTTCCGCAAATCGAGGAAGAGTAATTTTTGAGCGAACTGCTCTTCCACAAATCTCGGAAGCGCATTTTGCTGACGAAATGCTCCTCCGCGTTGCGAGGAAGGTCGGTCGGCATTTTCATCAAATAATTCCCACCCATGTTACGGTGTGTTGTAACTGGAGTGGGAATTATTGGTTATCGTTTGTTGACTATTTACAAAATTGTCAGCGTTGATTTAGAAGAAGATCAGCTGGACGATGATGTAAACAGGGAGGAAGTATACCAGCGAGTACTTGAACATGTAGCCAAAGAATGATGGCATCTTGATGCCCGACTGCTCGGCGATAGACTTGATCATGAAGTTAGGACCATTGCCAATGTAGGTAAGGGCTCCGAAGAACACTGCGCCCATCGAGATAGCCTTGAGCATGATCTCGCTGATACCAGCAACGATGGTAGCGCCATCGGCCATAGGCAGGGTAGTAGCAGTGGCATGGAATACCATGGCGGTAGGAGCATTGTCGAGGAAGGCTGAGAGGCAGCCGGTGCAATATACGAACTGCCAAGGCTCGGTGACAGGCAGTGGGTTCTGCTGGAGGTACATCAGCGCTGGAGTCATGGTAGCGAAGATACCGCAGAATACGCAGGCAACCTCGAGGATAGGAGTCCACGAGAAGTTATTCTCCTTACGGGTGTGCTTCTTGGTGGTAACCATGCTGGCAATGATGATAGCGATGAAGGCCCACTCGCGGAGGAGCTTCAGGTAGAATGGTGCATCATGCTCGCCCATGGCTGGGATGTAAGTGGCATTGATGAACATGGTCGAAGCGATGACGCAGAGCAGCCAGAATACATTGAGCAGGCCAGAAACCTTGATGCTGGTCTGGTTTGCGATGTCGGCCTTGATGTTCTCGATAGGCTCCTTCTTGAAGAAGTAGAGATCGACCACATAGTACATACCGAGGAGGAGAGCTCCAGCAACGAGCCATTCAGGCATGAGGTTCATGAACCAGGTGAATGGTGCGCCCTTCTGGAAGAGGAGGAACAACGGTGGATCGCCCAGAGGAGTGAGCAGACCGCCACAGTTGGCCACAGTGGCGATGAAGAACATGATGGTGTGCACCTTGTACTTGCGCTCAGAGATGGTCTGGATGAGCAGACGAATCAGCAGCATGGCAGCACCGGTAGTACCCATGAACGAGGCCAGGATGTAGCCCAGACCAAGGATAGTGGTGTTGATGGCAGGAGTGGCCTTGAGGTCACCCTTGATGCAGATGCCACCTGTGGTGACGAACAGGGCCATGAGCAGGAGGATGAATGGCACGTAGTCATAGATCATCTGGTGCTCGAGTTCGTGGCTCATACCGTTCCAGCAAAGCCAGATGCCTACAGGAACGCCCAGGATGAGCGAAACATAAAGCTTGTGGAGATTGTGTTCCCACCATTCCTCAACCTTGGTCAAGGGGAGCACAGCGATGCACAGCAGCTGCACTACGAAAGGAATCAGCATCCACGAAGGAATTAAATGTTCCATTTTCGAGAATTAAAATTATAAATTAACAATTAACAATTAACAATGAGCTTCGCGTCAATGAACAATTAACAAAGAACAATTAACAACGAGCTTTGCGCTAATGAAACTAACTACCGTCTCCCCTCCTTGGAGGGGCCGGGGGAGGCCTTTGGGGGAGGCATTTAATCCAGCTTCAGCACCGCCAGGAAGGCAGTCTGAGGAACCTCGACCTTACCGATCTGCTTCATACGCTTCTTGCCTCGTTTCTGAGCCTCGAGCAGCTTGCGCTTACGGCTGACGTCACCACCGTAACACTTGGCCGTAACGTCCTTACGCACCTGCTTGATGGTCTCGCGGGCGATGATCTTGGCACCGATGGCAGCCTGTACGGCAACGTCGAACTGCTGGCGTGGAATCAGCTCCTTCAACTTCTCGCACATACGACGACCGAAGCGTTCGGCATTGTCGACGTGGGTCAGTGTAGAGAGTGCGTCGACCTGTTCGCCATTGAGCAGGATGTCGAGCTTGATGAGCTTCGACGGGCGGAAGTCGTGGATGTAATAGTCGAACGATGCGTATCCCTTCGAGATGGACTTGAGCTTGTCGTAGAAGTCGATCACGATCTCGCCCAACGGGAGGTCGAAGTAGATCTCGACGCGGTTGCCCGAGATGTACTTCTGCTCGACCAGCACGCCGCGCTTGTCGAGACAGAGCTTCATGATGCCACCGATGTAGTCGGTCTGCGTGATGATGGTGGCACGGATGTATGGCTCCTCGATGTGCTCGATCAGCATGATGTCAGGCATGCCTGAAGGATTGTGGATCTCGCTCTCGACGCCATGCTTGTCGAAGATCTTGTACGATACGTTCGGTACTGTGGTGATGACGTCCATGTTGAACTCGCGGCCCAGACGTTCCTGGATGATCTCCATGTGGAGCAAGCCAAGGAAGCCGCAACGGAAGCCGAAGCCCAGTGCCAGCGATGATTCGGGCTGGAACGAAAGCGAGGCGTCGTTGAGCTGCAGTTTCTCGAGCGAGGCACGCAGGTCCTCGTAATCCTCGGGATCGATAGGGTAGACGCCGGCAAAGACCATAGGCTTGACTTCCTCGAAGCCTGCAATGGCCTGATCGCACGGACGCTTCTGGTGCGTGATGGTATCGCCTACCTTCACTTCGGTCGACGTCTTGATGCCCGAGCAGATGTAGCCTACATCGCCACAGGTAACCTCGGCACGTGGCTCCATGTCCATGCGCAGGATACCGACCTCGTCGGCATCGTACTGCGAACCGGTGTTGACGAACTGCACCTTGTCGCCCTTCTTCAGCGTGCCGTTTACGATCTTGAAGTATCCGATGACGCCCTTGTAGCTATTGAATACCGAGTCGAAGATCAGGGCCTGGAGTGGTGCCTCGGGATCGCCTACCGGAGCAGGAACACGCTCGACGATGGCCTCGAGAATCTCGGGGACACCCATGCCGGTCTTGCCTGAGGCGCGGAGGATGTCTTCGCGGTCGCAACCCAGAAGCTCGATGATTTCGTCCTCGACCAGCTCGGGCATGGCCGAATCGAGGTCGCATTTGTTGATGATAGGGATGATCTCGAGGTTATGGTCGATGGCCATATAGAGGTTCGAGATGGTCTGTGCCTGGATGCCTTGCGTACCGTCGACGATGAGCAGAGCGCCCTCACAGGCAGCAATCGAACGGCTGACCTCGTACGAGAAGTCGACGTGGCCGGGAGTATCAATCAGGTTCAGGATGTACTTTCCTGCCTCGGACTTGCTGCCGGTATAGTTGTAGTCCATCTGGATGGCGTGGCTCTTGATGGTGATGCCACGTTCGCGCTCCAGATCCATATTGTCGAGAATCTGCGCCTGCATGTCGCGTTCGGCCACAGTCTTGGTACACTCCAGCAGACGGTCTGCCAGGGTGGACTTGCCGTGGTCAATGTGAGCGATGATGCAGAAATTGCGTATATTTTTCATTTGCGAGTCGTATATTTGGGCGCAAAGATAATGAAAATTTACGAATTAACCAAATTTATAGGTTATTAATTGCTGCAGATTGTTCTTTTGGTACCGAGATGTAACGTTTAGAAGCAATTTAGAGAGGACTACGAATCGAAGATTCCTTACCGGATGAAGATGTCATCGGGATAACCGACATCTTCGAGGAACAGACCACTGGCGGGCACGCTGTCGCCTGCCGAGCATCGGTTCTTACGCTCGATGGTACGGCAGAATTCCTCGACTGTGAGCTTGCCACGGCCGACCAGGAGCAGGGTGCCGACAATGGCACGCACCATGTTACGAAGGAAGCGATCGGCCTGAATGGTGAAGACCAGGCCGTCTGGCGTCTCGTCCCAATGCGCTTGCATGATGCGGCAATTGTTGGTCTTGACGTCGGTATGCAGCTTGGCAAACGAGGTGAAGTCGATGTAGTCGAATAGATGGCTGGCAGCCTCGTTCATCATCGCGACGTTGAGGTTGCGGTACGATCGCATCGAATAGAGGTGATCGAAGGGAGATTTGGTGTTGCGGACGTAATATCGATACGTACGGCTGGTAGCACTGAAACGTGCATGGGCATCGGGACGTACAGGGACGATGCGAAGGATGGCAATATCGGGTGGCAGCAGGCCATTGAGCTTGAATGCCAGCATCTCGAGGTCGAGTTCCTTGTCCGGTTCGGCCTCATATTCGAAGTGTGCTGCCATCAGACGGGCGTGTACACCGGCATCGGTACGGCCGGCCCCTACGATGAAGAGCTCTCGCCGCAAGAGCAGCGAGAGCTTCTGTTCGATGGTTTCCTGGACGGTAACAGCATCAGGCTGGGTCTGCCAACCGTGATAGTTGGTACCGTCGTATTGTAGGTAGATGAAATATCTCATTTAATTCATAATTCATAATTCATAATTCATAATTACTGGTTGGTCGAAACTTGGCTATTGTCGACAGATAACGACCCCAAGTTAGCAACAAACGCTATGAATTATGAATTATGAATTATGAATTCTCAATTATGAATTATTCTACGCGGCGAGCGCCATCGCCAATCACTACAGGGATGACGATAGGCTTCTTGCCATACTTCTGCTCGAAGCGCTCGACAACGGTAGTGGTGAACAGCTCGTAAAGGTTGTTGGCAACGAGGTTGATGGTGCAACCACCGAAGCCGCCACCCATAATACGAGAACCGGTAACGCCACAGTCGAAGGCAACGTCGTTGAGGAAGTCGAGCTCCTCGCAGCTTACTTCGTAATCCTTTGAAAGACCGTTGTGGGTCTCGTACATCTTCTGGCCAACGGTCTCGTAATCACCCTTTTCGAGTGCGTCGCAGACAGCCAGCACGCGGTCCTTCTCGCCCATGACGAAGTTGGCGCGCTTGATGTCGACAGGATCGCAGGTATCCTTGACGGCCTCAAGCTGCTCCCATGTGCAGTCGCGTAGGGTCTCGGCCTTCAGCTCAGGATACTTGGCATTGATGGCAGCTACTACACGCTCGCAGCTCTTGCGACGCTCGTTGTATGGACTGCCCACCAGCTCGTGCTTCACACAGCTGTTGATCAGGACGAGGCGGAAGCCCTTTGGCTCCCATGGGAAGTACTGGAATTCGCCGCTACGGCAGTCCAGACGCATGAGGCAGCCCTTCTTGCCATGAACCGATGCAAACTGGTCCATGATGCCGCAGTTGACGCCAATATAGTTATGCTCGGTAGCCTGGCCAGCCTTGGCCATGTCCATCTTGCTGACCTTGTTGTCGCCGAACTGATCGTTCAGTGCAAAGGCAAAGCAGCTCTCGAGGGCAGCGCTCGACGACATGCCGGCACCGAGAGGTACATCGCCCGTGAAGGCAGTATCGAAGCCCTGTACGGCAACGCCGAGCTTCTCCATCTCCTTGGCTACGCCATAGACGTAACGGAAGTGGCTGGCATGAGGTCCTGCAGGATCGTCGAGCGAGAACTCGTCATAGTCCTTCAGGTCGATGCTGTATGCGCGGATGGTACGGGTGCCGTTTGGACGGAAGGCACAGAACATGCCCTGCTCGACAGCGCCAGGGAATACGAAACCGCCATTGTAGTCGGTGTGTTCGCCAATGAGGTTGATACGGCCTGGTGATGCATAAAGAGCAGTAGGTTCGCCACCAAGGTGCTTAGTAAACTTTTCGATAATCAGTTGATTGTCCATGATACATGATAGGTATTAAAGTGTTGTGTGGTATTGTGGTTGAAAAGAAAAGGGCACACAATAAGTGCGCCCTTTTGATCGAGGGATTAGTCCTTCTTTGCAAGATAAGCAGCCATAGTGGCAGCCTGGGCTTCCTGAAGCTTGGTAGGCTTGTTGAATGGAGTGTGGAAACCGAAGATCTTCTTGCGCTTCTTTTCTGACTTTGCCATGATTGTTGATTGATTTATAATAATGTTTGTTGTTTTTTATTTATTTGTTGCGAGCGGCAATAGGACGTCGCTCGCAACAGATATTCCAGGGTCTATTACTTTACTGAGAAAGCGTAGATGGTAGTCTGCTGGTAGGTCTCGCCTGGAGCCAGAGCGCACTGCTCGAACTTAGGCTGGTTAGGACAGTCAGGGTGATGCTGTGCCTCGAAACAGATACCTGAACGACGTGGGAATACGGTGCCGCATACGCCTACGGTGCCATTCAGGAAGTTGCCTGAGTAAACCTGCAGGCCTGGCTCGGTGGTGTAGGTGCTGAGAACACGACCGGTAGCTGGGCACTCGCATACGGCAGCCAGGGTGAGCTCGCCAGCATTCTTCTGGTTGATGCAGAAGCTGTGGTCGATACCTGCGCCATACTTGATCTGGGTGTCGTTGTCGTTGATGCGGTCAGCAACAAGTGCTGGCTGACGGAAGTCGAATGGGGTACCCTCGACTGGAGTCTTGACACCAACAGGAATTGCGATTTTGTCCACTGGGATGAACTTGTCGCAGTTCAGGGTCAATACGTGGTCGGTGATGACAGGAGCCTCGGCCTTGCCGCTGATGCCAGCCAGGTTGAAGAACGAGTGGTTGGTCAGGTTGCAGAGGGTGAGCTTGTCGGTGGTTGCCTTGTAGTCGATGCGTACCTCGTTGTTGTCGGTGAGGGTGTAGGTCATCTCGATGCTGAGGTTGCCAGGGAAGCCCTCCTCGCCATCGGCTGAAGTGTAGCACAGAACCAGGGTCTGAGCATCCTTCTGCTCAGCGTCCCATACCTTCGACTCGAAGCCGCTCAGACCGCCGTGCAGGCAGTTGGTATTGTCGTTCTGTGGCAGGGTGTACTCAACACCGTTCAGCGTGAACTTGCCGTTGGCGATACGGTTGCCATAACGACCGATAGCAGCGCCCAGATATGGGTCGACACGCTTGATCATATCGTCGACGTTGCTCAGACCGAGTACAACGTTGCTTATCTCGCAATTGCGGTCTGGCATCATGATTGATACGATGATACCGCCGTAATTGCAGACACACATCTCAGCGCCCTTGCTGTTGTTCAGCACATAGAGGGCGGTCTTCTTACCGTTAACAACGGTCTCGAAACGCTCAGGAACCAGTCCCGATTTAGTATTAGCCATGATGCCTATATTTTTAGGTAATTTATATTGGGTTTACTATTTTTGCGCCGCAAAGATAATAATTATTTTTGACATCTACAAACTTAGCACCACAAAAATTGTCCTTTTCGATGATATTGTCGATTTTTTGTCATTTAGACATGCAGATTTTTACACATTAGGAAGGCTTTTGTGCAGTTTTTTGTTGAAAGAATGTCCGTGATTTTGTCAATTGAATGAAATACTGTACCTTTGCGCTGTCTTTCGGAAAATTGCACAGTTGCAAGGCTGTTCCATCGACCGGAATGATACTTCGGAACACGCGTCACATGCGCACGGATAATTGTAAATATGTGGCGACCGATTGAATCAGAATAACAACTTAATTTTTCATAGCAACTATGGCAAAAGCATACGTTTTCCCTGGACAGGGATCGCAGTTCGTAGGTATGGGTAAGAACCTGTACGAGTCAAATGAGCAGGCCAAGCAGCTCTTCGAGCAGGCCAATGATATACTTGGATTCCGCATCACTGACCTGATGTTCGAGGGTACACCTGAGGACCTCGTTCAGACCAAGGTCACACAGCCGGCAGTATTCCTCTGCTCGGTAATTCCAGCCATCGTCAATGGCGTTGAGCCTGATATGGTAGCAGGCCACTCGCTGGGCGAATTCTCGGCTCTGGTAGCCTGTGGCGCCCTTTCGTTCGAGGATGGTCTGAAGCTCGTCAGCAAGCGTGCACAGGCCATGCAGAAGTGCTGCGAGAAGGTTCCTGGTACGATGGCTGCAGTCCTGCAGCGCAATATCGTTGTAAGCGACGAGCAGATGGAGGAAGTCTGTGCAGCTGTCGATGGCGTGGTAGTTCCAGCTAACTTCAACTGCCCTGGTCAGGTAATCATCTCGGGTGCTGTCGAGGCTGTTCAGGCTGCCGGTGCCAAGTTCACCGAGATGGGCGTGAAGCGTGTTGCTCCACTGCAGGTCGGTGGCGCTTTCCACTCTCCACTGATGGAGCCAGCCCGTGCAGAGCTCGCCGAGGCTATCGAGGCTACTACCTTCAACGCTCCAAAGTGCGCCATCTATCAGAATGTCGATGCACAGGCTCACACCGATGCTGCCGAGATCAAGCAGAATCTCGTTGCACAGCTCACCAGTCCGGTACGTTGGACCAAGTCAGTCGAGAACATGATTGCTGCCGGTGCAACCGACTTCGTTGAGTGCGGTCCTGGTAAGGTGCTTCAGGGTCTGGTCAGCAAGATCAGCAAGGACGTTACCGTTGCGTCTGAGACTCCTGACATGATGCCTGCCTGATCCTTTACAGGATATAAATGATTATCCGAGGAGCTGACTGACGTCGACGTCCTCAGGTTTGATTCCGATTGTGAGTTTTCCATCACGTATTACCCAGAGCTGGTCCGCAAATCGTTGGGCCAGCTCTAAATCGTGTGTGCTGACCACGATCGAACGCTGGTCGTGATGTGCCAGTTCCTGAAGCTGTTGCATCAGTTGCTGGCGGCTGGGATAATCGAGGAAAGCCGACGGCTCGTCGAGCAATAGGGTAGAGGTATCCTGTGTGAGGGCTCGGGCAATCATGACCTTCTGTTTCTCGCCGTCGCTCAGGTCGCAGAACATTCGTTCGGACAGATGCTCGATTCCGAGGCGAGCAATGGCACGATCAGCACTCGCGATATCCTCGTCGTGCAGGCGGCCGAAGAATCCGGTGAAGCGTAGGCGTCCGTAGGCAACCATCTGACGGACGGTCGTGTTGCGCAGGTCAGGTGTGGAGGTCAGTACGATGGCTGGCGTATCGCCTTCGATGCTGCCGGATAGAGGCGTTTGTAGGCGTGCCATGGTGCGCAACAGGGTACTTTTGCCCGTTCCGTTGCGTCCTACCAAGGCCACAAGCTGTCCAACTATCAACTCCGCGTCAATATCCTTGAGTATTGGCGCGGAGTTGTTGTATCCGATGCTGAGAGCATTCAGTTTCATGATTGAAGGTACGATTGCAGGGTTCGACGAGCGTTTAGCGCTGGTTAGGATTGGTGAAGCGCTTGTCGGTAGCCATGCCTTTCTGCCACCAGTCGGTAGGAACCAGCTGCCAGTCGCCTCGCAGGTGTGGTTCGATGGTTCCCTTTGCCAGGATGTAGTCCGAAACATAACGACGCACATCCTTGGGTTCGGCACTGATGATTCGTGCCTCGAGCTCTTCCTTGCTCCATCCGAGTCCGACAGGAATGAAATCGCCACCACCGCTGGCCTGATAGCTGTTGATTGCTACGGTATATTCGCGCTCGAGGTCAAAGGGCGTTCCGTCGCTCATCGAATGGATGGTCAGACGTTCGTCCTGTGGCTTGCTGAGGTCGAGTGTATAGCGAATGCCTGCTGCCGAGGTGTAGTTGAACGTAGGTGTCACCAGACGTGGTCCGAAGTCGTTGGACAGGATCTTGCCATCCTCGCCATATTTGAATACCAGTAGGTGGTCCGAAGCCGACTTCATGACGTTGAACTGGCGGTCGAAACCGAACTCCAGGTACTTCTTGATCTCGGCTCCGGTCATTCGGATCTTGAACAGCAGGTTCTCGTACTTGTAGAGTGTGAACAGCTGTCGCATGGTCAATGCACCTGTAGGCACCGAATCGTGTGGCGACAGAACTGCTGCAAACGAGACGTCGGCATCCGTTGCCCAAAGCTGGACATCGTGGATGAAGTCCATGAACATCGAAGGACCGTACAGCGATGGCTCGCCTTGTAGGGTAGCGGTGATCTGTCCGATAGGACGGTTGACGTAATGGTTGACCGAATCGACGGCCGGCTGGAAGTGTGCACAGAAGTCCGGATCGGGTTCAACCTCCTTCATGTCGACCAGTTCGGTCGTGATCTTCTTCAGGTAGCGTCCAGACTTCTGATCGAGGCTGAAGTGGATGTCGGCACGACCGACCTTGGCAGCCTGTGTCTGAGCATCGAGTACCTGAACCGTGTCACCGGCCGTATTGACGATGGTCGCGAGGTTGATCTGGTGGTCATGGCCACAGAGCACGATGTCGAAGCCCGGAACCTTGATAGCGGCAGGAATACCGCCATTCTCGTTCTTGTAGGTATCGATGTCCGAATCGTTGACCGTGTAGTCCGATCCGCTGTGGAACAGGCCTATCAGCAGGTCTGGCTTTTCCTTGCTCTGGATGATAGGAACCCACTGTGCTGCACATTCAACCATGTCCTGGAACTCCAGATGTGGCCAGAGCTGTTTGGGAAGCCAGGCAGCAATGTTCGGGGTGATCATTCCCAGGACGGCTACACGGATGCCCTGGCGTTCGATGATGGTATAGGGCGTGAACATTGGCTTGCCTGTACGTTCGTCGATGGCATTGGCGCAAAGCAGAGGCATCTGCAGCTGTGAGGGCAGGCGACGGTAGTAGACGCTCTCGCCTGTCTCGATGTCGTGATTGCCCATGCCGATGGCATCGTAGCCGATGTAGTTGTACACCTCGGCGGCCACATGGTTCGATGTGGTGTCTACAAAGTTATAATAATACATCGAAGGCTGTCCTTGCAGGAAGTCGCCCGTATCGAACAGCATCACGGCCTCGGGTGTAGCCTCACGTTGCTGTTTGACGTAGGTGCAGACGTTGGCTAGCGAAGTCCTGGCGGGTCGATCCTGACGAATGTCGTAATGGAGGCAAGCTCCATGGACGTCAGTCGTATAAAGCAATACCAGATCAGCTTCGGCCGGACGGTTCTGGCATGAAGTCATCGCCAGGGTAGTGAGTGTCGTCAATGTTAGGAGTAGAGTTTTTTTCATATTCAGAAAAGGGTTAGTTCCAGAGCGGATCCATTTCGGCCTGCTCGCGATTCTTGGCTTCTTGCCAGATGTGGTGTGGGATAATCTCCCAGTCGTAACGACGTGCGATACGGATTGTGTCCATCTCGCGGATATAGTCGTAGATAATCTTGCGAAGTGAGTTCTGAGGCGTAGGTACGGCATGGAGCGAGAGTTCTTCGCGATCCCAGTTCAGACCTCGCGAGATGAATTTGTCCTCGTCGCGAAGCAATTCGCTGCTCACTACGACGCGGTAGAGGCCTCGAGGATCGAAGTTCGAGCCGTCAGACCAGGACGTGATCTGCACGCGTTCGCCGGCAGGTTTGGTTACGTCGACCTTATACTTGATGCCTCCGGCTGCAATGTACGACATCGGATTGTACAGCAATGTCGGCTGACCTTCCATATTATATAATATGTGTCCGTATGGATCCTTTCGGAGTAGCAGCAAAGGGTCTTTACCGGTCTTCATGGTCTCGAACTGGCAGGTATAGCTCCATTCGAGGACGCGTCGCACTTCCTCGCCTGTCATGGTCAGCTTCTGCAGCTGGTGATGATAAGGATATATGTCGAATACCTGACGCATGGTCAGCGGGCCGGCCTGTATGGTGCCTTCAGTAGCGATTACCGAGGCAAACGAGATGTCGGCATGCGAATACCAAAGCTGGGCAGTATTGATGAGGTCGCGGTAGTAGTCAGGTCCATACAATCCCTTCTCGCCGAGGATCAGTGAGTCGTTGAGGTAGCCGATAGGGCGGTTGAAGTATACGAAGATGCTGTCCTGTGCATTCTGGAACCTGTGCTTCATCACCGGATCCGGGTTGTACTGTTTCAGGTCGATCAGCGTTGTGAAGATACGTTTGCTGTACGAGCCGTCATCCTCCTTCTTCATGTGGATACGTGCCAGTCCTGCCTTCTCGACATTGGATCCGCACTGCATGTAGGGAATCTCCTGTTGGGTCTTGTCGTTGATTACGCTACCTTGTACCGCCTCGTTCGAGTTGCCCAGGAGTACCAGATCAAAACCGGGAACTCGGATGGCGGTAGGCAATCCGCCTGCTGGATTCTTGTAGGTATCGATATCGAAATCGTTTGACGAATTGAAGTAATCCTTGCTGCACGAGAACAGTCCGATGACGAGATCGGCTTTCTCCTGCTCGCGAACGACGGGAATCCATTTCTTGGCGCATTCGATCATGTCTTCGGTCTCGAACTGATTCCACAGGTCATGAGGCAGCCAGTCGCCTGAGGTAGGTGCAATCATGCCAATGACGGCAACGCGTACGCCTCCACGCTCGTAGATCGTATAAGGCTTATAGACAGGCTTGTTGGTCTGACGGTTCAGCAGGTTGGCACATACCGTCAGTGGCTGACGATCGTTGTTGTGACGTTGAGGATGCAGACATTCGTCGATCTCGATGTCGCGTGCTCCGATGCCTATGGCGTCGTATCTGATCTCACGTTCGGCACGGTAGCTGATAGGTTCGCTGATGGTGTCGGCAAACTTATAGTAGAAGGCCGTAGGACCGCCAGACAGCTTATTGCCATTGTCGAAGACCAGACAACGGTCCTCGTATATGGAACGTTGCTGTCGTACCAGTGCTGCAAAGTGACAGAGCGAAGTCTCTGCTTCCTGGTTGTGATGGAAGTCGTACGGACAGACTAAGCTGTGTGTATCCGACGAGTAGACGATACACAGGTCGATGGTATCTGGTTTTGTGAAAATGCTACATCCGCACAACAGGCAGCTCCAG
This sequence comes from Bacteroidales bacterium, assembly GCA_045640225.1. Classification (GTDB taxonomy): domain Bacteria; phylum Bacteroidota; class Bacteroidia; order Bacteroidales; family UBA3663; genus Liminaster. Next base: position 38,172 of record JAZUEP010000067.1, read on the forward strand.
ATCGCAAGCAACAGATATGTTGTTACATGTTTGGTCATTACCAGGTAGGGTTAAGTTCGTTCATCTCACGCGTCTTGGCCTGACGCCACCAGTCTTCAGGGACAAAATCGCAAGTCCTGTTTTCGTTGGGAGTATAGGCTGTAGGACATTCCTTGAAGTATTTATATATGACGTACGTGAGCGAAGGCATCGTAAAGTCGGTGATGCGTCGGTGTATCTCGCCCAGGTCCCATTTCAGGTAGGGCAGGTACTTCGGATTGCCGAATCCTGAGGCGATGTACGAGTTGGTTGTAAGTGTGTACGTCGAATCTGGATGGAACGTTTTGCCGTTGGTCAACGAGTGTATCGTTACACGATTGCCCGGTGTACAACGTAGGTCGACCGTATAATATAGTCCTGCACCCGAAGTGAATCGGCTCGGTGGTAGGTTCAGGTAGGGTTGACCATTCTCGTTGTATAGGGGGTGTCCCTTCTTGTCATGGCCCAAGGCGAGGAGTGGATCGTTGGGCGAATGCATCTGGTTGTACTGTTGTGCGTAGAACGATTCGAGGATGTCCTTCAATTCACGTCCTTTGGCATGGAATGTGACAAGTACATTCTCGTGGTTGAAGATCTCCATGATCTTGTTGATGTTCACATTACCTGGCTTGATGAAGGCATCGGCATGAGCGATGTTGGCCAGCGAGATGTCGGCTCCCGAATACCACAGCTGGGCCTGATGAATGATGTCGCGGTAGTAGTCATGCGATGAATAGATGCCGTACGAGGTGACGATTTCGTCGTCGATGTGGCCATATTCCTCGCGGTACTTGTCACGCATCGTCTGAATATCCTTGCTGAAGCGCTCGGTATACTCGTGGTCGATCTCGTACTGTGCCAGGTTGATCGTGGCTGTCAGGATATGCTTGCTATACGAACCTGTATCCTTGTCGCGTGTGAGGGTGATATGTATGAGACCTGCATATTGGCTGTTGGTCTGCGTGTCGGTCTGAGGAAGGGTAATCAGATGGTCGATGCCTGGAATCTGTTTCTTCAGCTCCTCGGCCTTCTCTTCTTTCATCGAACACACCATACCGATGATAAGGTCAGGATTATGTTCGTGGCGTAACGTCAGGATTTGTTCGCGCATGCAGTCGACCATGTTTCGTGTCTCTACATCCGGATGTCCCATCTGTGGCGTCCATCCATCGGCATTTTCGTCGACCAGCGCGAAGATGGCAATCTTCACCCCTTTACGTTCGAGGATTACCCACGGTCTGAAGTAGTTTTGGCCTGTGCGTTTGTCGATGAGGTTGGCACAGATGGTAGGCGGACATATCGTCGTGTCGTGACGTTGTGCCAGATAGGGTTCCGGAAGACGTAGATCCGAGTGACCCATGGCTACGGCATCATAGCCGATGTATCGTTGCACCTTGTAGGTGATTGGCTCGCACAGGGTGTCGATGTAGCGCCAATAGAAATTCGCCAGGCCTCGTGTGTGCATATTGCCGTTGTCCAATACGATACAACGGTCACCGTATATCGATTTCTGCTCCTTGACTACCGACATGAAGTTGGCAAGCGATACTTTCGAGACTGTATCGTTCTTGAAGTCCCAAGGGAGCACATTACCATAGTTCTGCGAGGTGTATAGTATGGCAAGCTCCATCTCGTCGGGTCGTTTGCAGCCGGCGAGTAGTACCTCGAGAAGTAGGAGTAGATATACCAGTTTTTTCATGTCAATGTTTCAGATAGGGGAGGAGGATCTCGACGTCGCGGTCCTTATTGTCGTCCCACCAGGTCGAAGGCACTACCTTCCAGTGTCCTGAGCGCTGGCTCTTCACGATGCCGTGTTTGCGTATATGCTGGGCGATGAAGTAGCGCATATCCTTGGTCGATTCGGTTACCGAGTGGTAGCGGATGTCTTGTTCGTCCCAGCCAAGTCCCTTGGTAACGAATCCGCCGCCGCCTGAGGCCTGGAACGAGCTGATGGCCACGATGTAGCGACGTTCCATCGAGAATGGCGTTCCGTCGGCCATGCTTTCGATGGTGACGCGTTCGCCTGCTGGTTTGGAAACGTCCACTATGTAATTGATGCCTGCGGCCGAGGTGAAGTTGTATTGTGGCGTGGCCAGTTCCGGACCGAACGGGCCCATCTGGATGTCACCGTTTTCGTCGGTGATGTAGCTCAGCAGGTGATCCTTGTTCGACTTCATGTGGGCAAACTGCTTACCGTAGCCGTACTCAAGGAACTTCTTTACGTCCTCACCCGTCATCCAGATCTTGTCTATCTGGTTTTCGTATTTATAGAGGTCGAACAACTGTCGCATCGAGATGTCGCCAGCCGGAATGTCGGCAAACGAGCTCATGGCACTGGCCATCGAGATGTCGGCTCCAGTGCGACTCAGCTGCACCTCGTGGATGAAGTCCATCAGGTTGGTCTGTCCCACCAGCGTTCCCTTGCCGTCGAGTGTGTCGGCCAGTGCTCCCAATGGTGTGTTCAGGTAGGCATCCACGCTTTCCGTTGCGTCGCTGAAGGCTTCGGCAAAGGCCTCGTTTGGCGGCAGTCGCCAGCAGTCGTTCAGCTTGATCTGCTCGATCTTGAAGCTATGATTGCCTTCCACGTCCTGGGTTAAGGTGATATCGATGGTCGCGTATTGTTCGGCATGCGACTTGGGCTGAACTACCGGGATGCAGTCGCCATCGGCATCTATCATGCTGCGAATGCCCCATTTATGGTCGTGGCCAATCAGTACGAGGTCGATGCTGTGGGTCTGGGCGATGATCTGCTCGATGCTCTCGGTATATCGCATGTTGCTCCTGGTATCGATGAATTCGGCCTGCTCGCCTCCGGCATGGAACATCACGACCATCAGGTCTGGCTCCTCGCTTCGGATGATGCGTGGCACCCAGTCGAGCGTGGCTTGTGTCATCGAACCGAATTCGATGTGCGGATACATCGATTTGGGCAGCCATTGTGGTGTGCCCGAATGGGTGATGCCCAGAACAGCAATCTTGAAGCCGTTGCGCTCGATGATGGTGTAGGGCGCAAACATCGGACGCTGTGTACGCGAGTCGATGCAGTTGGCACCCAGTACCGTGGCGTTGGTCTGCTTCGAGAAGTGGTCGTAGTAGATGCCCTCTCCGCATTCGAAGTCGTGATTGCCGATGTTGATGGCGTCATAGCCGATGTAGTTCATGGCACGAACGGCCAGATGTTCATCGCGGATGGCCTCTACATTGTAGTAGTACATCGATGGATCGCCCTGCAGCAGATCGCCATTGTCCAGCAGTATCAATTCCTTCGAGGCGTCGTTGCGGGCTTCCTCGACGTAAGTCATCATGTTGGCCAGGCTGATCATCTCCTTGTCGTGGTGCATGAAGTCGGTATCGAGGATTCGGCCATGCACGTCGGTCGTATAGATGATCTGTAGTTTGGTAGTCTTTGGCCCCTTTTCTTTACACGACGATATGCATAGTGCTGTCGTGAGCGCTATGCATATTGCCATTATCTTGTCTGTAAAGATGAATTTCATGCCGTCGGGTAATGTCTTGGGGGCGATTTAGTTACGCCTTCGTCCTATCTGGATAGGCGAGGGGATTGTCAGCCTATCTCGGCCTTGATCTGATCGGCCGTCTTCTGTGCCTCTTCCATGGTGCTGGCCTCGGCATAGATACGGATGATAGGTTCGGTGTTCGACTTACGAAGGTGTACCCATCGGTCAGGGAAGTCAAGCTTCACACCGTCGATGTCGGTTACTTCGATGCCTGGCTGGCCTTCATACTTCTCCTTCATGCGGAGCAGGATGGCATCGACGTCGATTTCGGGCGACAGGTCTACGCGCTGCTTGGCAATCTCGTAGGGAGGATAGGTCTTGCGCAACTCGCTTACGGTAAGCTCGGGATTCTGCTCGCGAAGCTTGGCCAGGTTGGTCAGGAACAGGGCTACACCTACCAGGGCATCGCGTCCGTAGTGCGACTCAGGATAGATCACGCCGCCATTGCCTTCGCCGCCGATGATGGCGTTCGTGGCCTTCATCTTGGTCACGACGTTCACCTCGCCTACGGCTGCTGCATTGTACTCGCCGCCACGGTTGCGGGTTACGTCGCGAAGGGCACGGCTCGACGACAGGTTCGAGCAGGTATTGCCTGGGGTATGCTGCAGCACGTAATCGGCCACGCTTACCAGTGTATATTCCTCGCCGAACAGCTCGCCGGTCTCCTGTACGAAGGCCAGGCGGTCAACATCCGGATCGACGATTACGCCCAGGTCGAAGCAGCTGCCCTTTGCCAATGCATCCTTCATGTAGTTGGCAATGCCCTGCAGGTTGGCCACGATAGGCTCTGGCATGTGGGCGAAGTTGCCGGTTGGCTGGCAGTTCAGTTCGACTACCTCTACGCCCATCTGGCGAAGCAGCTTAGGGATAATCACGCCACCGATCGAGTTGATGCAGTCGCATACGACGCGGAACCCTGCCTTGCGTACGGCCTCCTGGTCGACCAGCTTCAGGTCGAGCACTTGCTGGATGTGATAGTCCGTGTAATCCTTCTCGATGATGTGGCCGATAGGATTGCCCTCGTAGTTGGGCGATGACTCGGTCTGCGACTCCTGTCCGGTGTAAGTCTTCGGTGTGATGGCTGGGAAGTCGAAATCCTCGGCCTCGGCAATCTGCAGTACCTGTTCGCCGGTCTGCTTGTCAAAGAACTCACCTTCGTTGTTCAGCAGCTTCAGGGCGTTCCACTGGATAGGGTTGTGGCTGGCGGTGAGGATGATACCACCGTCGGCACCTTCAGCGGTGACGGCGATCTCGGTGGTTGGGGTAGTGGCCAGACCGATGTTGACTTCATCATAGCCCATGCCGATCAGGGTGCCGGCTACACAATGGTACAGCATCTCGCCTGACAGACGTGCATCACGACCCACCACGATCTTGTTCGATGGGTTCTGGGTGGTGCGACGGATTACGGTAGCATAGGCTGCTGTGAACTTTACGATGTCGAGAGGGTTCAGGCCTTCACCGACCTTGCCGCCGATGGTGCCGCGAATACCCGAAATACTTTTGATGAGTGACATATGCTGATGATTTATTTTGATGCTTGATTTCTTGTCCTTTTCCGTCGACAGAGCAAGGATTACTCAGGCAGATAATTTGGCTTGCTGTACTTCACGCGACCGTAGTATAGCGTGTAGTAGTAACTGGTCAGGTCGCTCGATACCAGCGAGAAAGGTACGATGAGCGAGACCTCCGAGCCGTACCACAGGAAGCGTGGTGCAAAGGCCAGACCGCCACTGGTGCAGGTGTACGACGAAGTCGCTCCCTGGTTGTACGAGTAGTATTGTGTGGCGTAGTAGTATTCGTTCCAGCCGTAGATGATCTGGTAGTCGTAAGGCTCGAGGTTCGATGCTGGTGTGTCCTTATGGATGTCGAGCGAGTCAGTCATATTGAACAGGCTGTCGTAACGTACCAGTACGTAGCTGCCGTTCACCATCTTCTGGTTGTAGAACGATACCGAGTCGGGCTTGACGGCAGGACGCTGCTGGTGTGCAAGGCTGTCCTGGTACGACTTCCAGGCAATCCAGCGGTCGTGGTTCTCGCCCCAGCTGTTGATACGGAAGCACAGACGCTTGAAGTATCCTTCCGTCACGTTGTACCATTGTCCCAGCTCGATGAACTCGGCAGGATCGATGCTGTCGTTCAGCACCTTTTTGGTCCAGTCGTTCAGCGTGGCCTCGTCGATGTTCTTTATGCTGTAGTTCTCCTTGTCCAGCAGGTAATTGATGCTGCTCTCTTCGATGCTTACCAGGTCAGCGTACGAACGGGTTGATTCCTGACACGACATCAGACCTGTCAGCAGTGCCAGCGCGCTTAGAAAATAAAGTATCTTGTTCATTGTTCGATTTATGTCCTTATTATTGCGCGGCAAAGATAAGGATTTTTCTCCTATTCTCCAAATTTTGACCAGTTTTTTTGCCTTTTTAGGGCAGATATTGGTCGAAAAGTGGCAGTACTTTCACAAAAATGGCTTCTGCTTGTTGCAAACTGCCGTAGAATTCGCCACCCGCTGCATTGCGATGACCGCCACCGTTGAAGAATTTCTCGGCCATCTGGTTGACCGGATATTCGCCTTTCGAGCGAAGGCTGACCTTCACAAGGTTCTTCTCCTCGCGGAAGAAGGCGCTCACCCATACGCCATCGATGTCAAGGGGTGCATTGACGACGCCTTCGGTATCGCCCTTCTGGTGGTTGTATCGCTTGGCCTCGGCGTGCGACAGCGATATGTAGGCAGCCTTATGCTCGCGTACGATGTGCATCTTGCGGTCCTTCAGGTAGCCCTCCAGTCGCACCTTGCGCTCGGGTACCAGATGGCTGGCGCGGATGATGTTTTCGCGGTCGATGCCTTCTTCGGACAGACGTGCCATGATCAGGTGGAAATCCGGACGGTTCGTATTGAATACAAACCATCCCGTATCGGTCATCATACCACAGAACAGCGAGGTAGCGATCTTCTGGTTCAGCAGGTGGTCGTCGCCCATCTCGTGGATGAAGCGATACACCAGCTCGCAGGCGGCTGCCTGTTCGGGGCGTGAGATGCAGATGTCGAACTGATCAGTAGCCGGATCCAGGTGATGGTCCAGCAGCAGCTTGGGCGCATCGTGGCCCATCCAGATGTCCTTCATGCCGCCCATGCGGCTTGGTACGTTGAAGTCCACGGCTATCATCGCGTCGCATTCCACGATGGCCTCCAGGGCCTCGGTGCGCTGCGAAGGGGTGCCGTCGTTCTGATTGTCGTATACCAGTATGTCCTCGCGGTAGCCGGGGATGAAGGCCAGGTTTGCACCGGGTGCGTCGTTCATCACCACGGTGGCCTTCTTTCCCTTGGCCTCGAGGTATTGCTTCATGCCTAAGGCCGAGCCTATGGCGTCACCGTCGGGCGACATGTGAGCGGTCACCACAAAGCATTCGTGTGTGTCGATGAACGTACGTGCCTGCTCGAGTATTTCGGGCGCAATGACGCGCTCGATGTATTGCGTATAATCCATTTGTAATCTTTTTTTTAGAGGATATTAAGTTTTAGGATATTAGGATATTAGGATTTTAGGACGAATGTAAAGGTGGACGAAGGTCTGGGACAATCTGCAGGTATCGTCCTAAAATCCTAGAATCCTAAAATCCTAAAATCCTAAAATCCATAATCCTAAAATCCATAATCCTAGAATCCATAATCCATAATCCTAGAATCAAATCATCTCCTTCTTCCTCCCATCACGTCGCGAAGTCCCTCCAGGTCGAAGCCCAGGGTGAAGCGGAGTGTCTGGTCGAGGGCCGATGTCTGCTCGCTCGACAGTACGTACGAGGCGTCGATGTGGAAGATGTTCAGCGCGATGCCTGCACCAAAGGTGAAGTACTTGCGTCCACCCTTGTTCTCGTGCTCGAAGTGGTAGCCTGCACGCAGGAAGAAGCGACGGTCGTAGGTATACTCGGCACCCAGTCCCCAGTTGATCTCCTCCAGCTCCTCGGCCATGCCGCGTGGTGCGTCCGTAAACGACTTGATGGCGCCTGTGAAGCCGCTCATGCCGTAGAAGTCCATCAGGGCTGTCTGATAGGCCTGCTCGTCGTCGTAATAGTCGCGTTTCGGGGCAACCGGAATCAGGAACTTGTCCGCATCGGCTGTCACGGTGAAGAGGTTGTAGTCGTCGATCGGGAAGGTGAAGGCCGTACCCAGTCGCATGCGGGCTGGCAGGAACTGCGAGGTGGTTCCTCCGTCGTAGCTTACCTTGCCGCCGATGTTCGAGATGTTCAGACCCCACGTCCACTTGCACTCGTTGTAACCCACCTGAGGATAAGCCTCGTAGTAGGCTGCAAGGTCGGCCGAGAAGGTGTTGTCCGGCTTGTTGTCGTCGTCGGTGTAGGTCATGGCCGAATGCAGGTAGCGGAAGGCAACGGCCATCGAGAAGTTCTCGCTCAACATACGCGAGTAGCCCACGTCGAACGACATTTCCATCGGGTTGATTACCTGCAGCTGCACACCGGCCGCATTGTAGGCCGTCACTTCGCCCAGGCTGAAGTAGGTCAGCGAGGCCGATACCGCCTGATTGTCGTCGTAGCCGAACTTGTAGTATCCAGCCAGGTTCATCAGGTTGATGCCGCCTACGATCTTGCGCAACCATGGCGTGTAGTTCAGCGACAGGCCGCTACGGCTGTAGGCAAAGGCGTACTTGGCCGGGTTCCAGAACTGCGACACTTCGTCGGCATCCGTGGCCACGCCCACGTCGCCCATACCGCCGCCACGGGCGTCTGGTGCAATGGTCATCGACATCATTGCTGGATTCAGCGGGTTATAGGGGTTGGCTTCGGCTCGCTCGCGGTTCACCTGTGCCGTTGCCAGATAGGGGAGGCCTGCTACCATTCCCCACACAATATATCTCTTCATTGTTGTCATTTTTTACGTGAAGTTTCGCAAGCGAAACATAAGGGATTTTAGTCCCAAAAATCATTTTTTCTACGGATTCACCATCAGCACCTCGCTTCCGGATATCTCGGTCGATCCGTTGCACGACAGGAAGACCCTGTACAGGTAGAAGCCGGGTCGGAGGGCCGATGAGTTCCATTCTATCGTGGCCGATCCCATGAAGTTGCTGCTCTCGTCAGCGTTCATGGCGTCGTCCAGCTCGGTGGGACGTTCCAGGTCGCGGGCATAGACCTTGGCGGCCGAGGTGGCGTTCACCGTCGTCTCGTATACCTTGTGTCCCGTCTGGGTGTAGATCTGCAGCGTCAGCTCCTGGGCCGATTCCGGGCGGTTGTGCATCACGCGGAAGGTGATCGTGTCGCCCATGCGTGCCGGGCAGGGGTAAGCCTGTACTAGTACGGCTTCGGGTGCCTTCTGGTTGTGTACGGTGAAGGTGAACTTCTGCGTCGTCGGGTTGTTGTATACGTCCCAGATGCGGAATGTGGCCTCATACGTGCCGTCCTCCAGCTCGGGGATGCTGTACTGTATGTTGCCCGTCTTCGGGTCGCCCGTGTAGGTCGTGAAGTAGTTGTTCAGCATGTGTTGCTGGGTGGCCAGCAGCATGTTGCTGGTGCAGCGTATGGTCAGCACGATGTCGTGGCCTACGGTGTTGCCCGTCGCGTTGAAGCCTCCCTCGTCGTGTACCTCGGCATAGAAGTAGGGCGTCGAGTTCACCACGTCGCCATCGGTCCATCCCTTTTCGTTCAGGAACAGTTCGTTGATCGTCGGTCCCTCGTGGTCCTCGATGGTGTAGTCGTCCGTTCCGGTCAGGCGGTATTGCTCGAAGTAGCCCGAAGCCTCGGCACCGTCCTCGCTGCAGGCGTAGAAGTTGGCCAGACCCAGCTCGTTGTGGTAGCCGATGTCGATCGGTACGGTGAACGTGAACTCGAACTCACCGTTCTTCACCTCGCCACGTCCGGCAAACGCCTTCTTGTTGCGTGCCGTGAAGATCACCACGTTGTTCTCGTCCTGAATCAGGCCCTTGTCGGCCACCAGCGTGTCGGCCGCGTCGTAGAAGGTAGGGTAGATCAGGCCGTTGAACGTCGAATCCGTGTCCGTCGTGCTTCCTGTCTGCAGGATGCGTCCCTTCACCGTCACGTTGCTCAGCACCGGCAGCTCTACTACGTCCTTCGTCCCGCTCACGTCTATGCCGTTGATCTCGGTCACCTGCACCTTCTGTTCCGGATAGGCCAGGATCAGCGACGGATCGCCCAGCAGGCTGAAGTTCAGCTTGTTCTCGTCCGAACCCAAGGCCACCTTCGAGGCTCGCATGATGTCGCCCAGGCGGTAGCGCTTGCCGTTGTCGAAGCGGCGGAAGATGTTGTCGATCATGGCCAGGTTCAGCTGGCGGTTCTGCTGTGCGTATACCACGCGGACGGTCGACAGCAGGGCTATGGCGCCACCGTCGGGGTTCAGCAGCAGGCATTCGCCCATCGAGGTTCCCAGGTCATCCCATCGCGATACGTCGCACGAGGCCGTAACCCACAGCGGCAGGTGCTTCATGCTCAGCTTCGAAGCCTGTGCGGCCGTCATCATATTCTCGTTGGTGATGGCTGTGGTGTTGCCGTGTCCCGCATAGTTTACCAGCAGCACGCCCTGTTTCAGGGCCTCCTGGAACTCCTTCTTGGCGTCGGGATAATCCGTTCCCGAGGCGCTCTTGGTCTGCTTGTAGGCGGGCAGGTAGATCTTCTGTACCACGAACTCGCGCTGGCCCGATGCCTCCAGTCGTTCTACCATCGTCTCGTTGTGTATCACGTGGCAGTTGGGCGAGTCCGATTGTCCCTGGGTGTTGATCTTGTCGTCGTCGCTCAGGAAACAGAGGCGGTTCTTCCATCCGCCCAGGGCCTGGTTGTCGCCATAGGCGATGATCTTCTTCAGCACGCCGGCCGATTGCTCTACCGTATTCACCGTCAGGCGTCCGATGCCCAGGTCTACCGTCTCGTTCTTGATCGTGTAGCGCAGGGCAGCGTCCGTACGGCCGCCTTCCTTGTCCTCCAGGAATCCGAAGTAATCGTCGCACACGCTCGACGATGTTCCTACCAGCGAGGCTTCCGTCTCGTAGCAGGGCAGGTAGTAGTTGCGGTCAATCTCCTTGTTGTCGTATCGTCCGTCGCCCCACAGCAGCAGGTAGCGAGGCTCCAGCCGTGGGCCTACCACGGTGGTGTCTGCCGTGTTGTGGTATCGGTCGAAGAACATCTTCATCAGCAGGCGGATGGCCGTGACGTCCTGCTTGCCCGACGAGAATTCGTTGTAGATCACCTCGGGCGTCAGCACGGTGACGTGCAGTCCGTCGTGCGTGCTGCGATAATCGGCCAGACGTTGTGCGTGATCCAGGTAGGCGGGTGCCGCTACGATCACCATGTTGGTCTGTGGCAGGCCGTGCAGGTCCTGGTTGGCCACGATGCCCTCGCTCGTCACGGTCGGGAAGTTACGGGCCTGGGTGTTTACCAGGGCATATTCGCGCAGGCCAGTCTCGGCTGCAGCAAAGCATCCCTCGGCATCGGTCATCTGTCGCATCACGTCGCTGGGCGATGTCACGTCCCATACCTCGATGCCTTCCGCCATGGTCTGTGTACCCAGGGCGTACGTCACCTGCTGGCCGATGGCCTGGCTCGAGCGGAACAGCTCGTAGGTCTGAGGCTTCGCAAAGTCGCGCTTGGCCTGTATGCGTATGTAGTTCAGGCGGGCCATCGTGGCGCTCGTTGTCGTCGGTGGGGTATAGGTCACGGCTACGGTCAGGCCGTTGGCGCTGTCCAGGTCGTAGTTCTTGTCTACGGTCGTCTCGGTGGCATAGGCATACTCGCTCGACAGCTTGTTCATCGTGCCCGATCCCACTTCCTTGTCGTTAACGGCCACGCTGACCGACGACTTGTCGCTGGCCGCAGCCACGAAGTTCACCACCACGCGCACCTTTCCGGCCGCTACGGTCTCGAAGTCGAACTTCTGCATGCGGTTCACCATGAACGATTCGCCGTACATCTCGCGTCCCGTCTTGCCCAGGTTCTCCAGGTTCTGCTCGTGCAGGAAGTGTACGTCGTATTTCGTCACCCGCGTCCCGGTAGTATTACCAGCCTCCAGGGTCGACATCTGTCGTGGCTCGTCGGCCTTCTCGTGCAGGAAGTAGTAGGCCTTCTTGTCGTAGGCATTGCCGCGATGGCAGTATCCGCGTTGCTGGTTCCAGTACCATGTCACCATGCCCTGGCCGTAGAAGAGTATGCGCTGGTTCGCCTTGTCGTGGTAGGCAGCCACCTCGGGCAGGTCGTCCTGCGTCAGTTCCGTCATGGCCTCCGACAGCTGATGGCCGCCGTAGCCGTAGATGCCCACGCGTTCGGGATTGCCGAAGCCCTGTGCTCTCAGCCAGTCATAGCTCACCTGGTAGATGCCATCCTCGGCATCGCTGCCCAGCGATACCTTCAGCCATCTACCCTCGGCCAGTTGCGAATGTGCGGCCCAGTGGTGTTCTCCCACTGCGACGTCCGCCATGGCAGCCTGAGCGCCCGACATCACGAGCGATGCCATCAGAAGTATGTGTCCTAGTCTCATAATTCGCACAAATATCTACCTTAATAACGCAGGATTTCCGGTTTTATTGCCTCGGATGGTTTTTTTTGAAGGGATTTTGGGGATTTATCCCTCTACTTACACCTGCACCCCAGCACCTCCTGTCCCTGCAGCGTGCCTTCTATCACGTCGCCTTCACCTACTACGGTGCCTTCGGTCCAGGGCCAACCGGTCAGGATCAGGTCGCCCGTCTTCAGCAGGTAATAGCGGCTGGCGTAGGCCACGATACGGTCCACTGTCGGCCGCATGTCGGCGGTCGTGCCGTCCAGCCAAGCCTTGCCGTTCAGCGTCAGGCTGTAAGCCAGCTGCTGCACGTCCGCACGATCCTTGCCTTCGGTCGCCATCTCGCTCAGCCGTAGCCATCGTTGTCCGCAGTAGGCCGCACCGTCGAAGCCCGTCGCCACGTCCCAGGGCAGGCCTCGCTGGGCAAGCTGCTGTCTGAGGTCCTCGGCCACGAAGCTCACGCCCAGGGTCATCTCGTCGTAGTAGCGGTGCGCAAAGCGTTCGGGTATCGACTTGCCCAGGCGGCACACCTTCACCACCAGCTGGGGTCGTGCCACGATGTGCTCGCTCCAGTCGGGTACGAAGAAGGGCCAGTCCGAACGTGTCAGTGCCGTCTCGGGCCTGACGTATAGTGCCGTACCCTCCAGGTCCTGCAGGGCTGCAAGCGCCTGGGGTGACGTCGTTGTTGGTTCTATGCAGATGATCTTCATGTCCTTGTCGGTTTATTTGCGGCCGAAGTCTGCCGGTATCTCGCCCCACAGCTTCGTCTCCCATTTGTACACGTTCACGCGGAAACGGTGCGTCCTCAGCCAGGTCTCGGCCCGCCGGATCATGTCGAAGATGTGCGCCGTCTCGGGCGTCTCGGCCAGCTGTGTCTTGCAGATGCCCGTTCGCACCCATTTCTGTGCGTTCACCGAGTCGCTGTACAGCGGCAGCAGCGTTCCCTGCTTCTCCTGCATCGCCATGCCGTGAACGATGGCCAGGAACTCGCCAATGTTGTTCGTACCGCCTTGCAACGGGCCTACGTGGAACAGCTGCTGACCCGTCCGGATGTGTACGCCGCGGTATTCCATCGGGCCCGGATTGCCCGAGCAGGCCGCATCCACCGCGATGGCATCCAGCAGGTAGGGCGTCGCTGCCTGCTGTGGCTGTGGCGATGGGGCAGGGGCCGTCGGCTGAGCGGGTGCCGGTTGGGGCTTGGCCGTGGCTTCAGGGTCGAACTCGATGGCCGTCCCCTGTTGCATCTGGCGTTGCAGTTCCTTGATCAGGCCTTCCTTGTCGAAGCCTTCGCGATAGGCCTCGGTGGCTGCTTCCAGCGACTTGAAGGCACGATACGACGCGTCCGGATAGCCCGAGATCTGTATCTCGGCCTCCTCCCACGAGTCGTATATTCCGGGTGCATAGCCCCTCCACACTACGTAATATTTGCTTGCTTGCATGGCCAAAAATTCCAATTTAGGCGGCAAATATACATTATTTTTATTATATTAGCAAATCTTTCGTCCAAATTCCTTCCCTCGCCCCTTATTTCTCCTCCCTCATCGCTCTTTTTGTCCACTCTAAACTCTAAACTAAGCCCAACTCTCCACTCTAAACTTTTGTCTCTGTATAGCTATATGACTTGGAAAAACCCGCTCATCACCCGAATTGCCTTCCTCGTTCCGACCAAGCACCGCTTCCTTTCAGATTGACCTTCCTCGCCGCGAGCAAGCCCGTTTTTCTGCCCGAAAAGTCTTCCCCGTTTTTATGGCGTCCAATCTTCAGGCTAAACGCTCTTCCTCGCCGCGAGCAAGCCCATTTTTCCAGCCAAGAGGCTGTGTCAAAAGCCACAGCAAATAATAACTAAATAATAACGAGTAACTACCCCCGCTACAGTGCTTTGTAACGGGGTAGCCATATTATTTATGCTTTATTATTTAATATTTCGTGTCTTTTGACACGCCCTCTCA
>JAZUEP010000068.1:0-80776 GCA_045640225.1 Bacteroidales bacterium
TTCTTCTGCTTCTGCAAACTCCACTATGAAAAACACTGCGGAGTTTGCCAAGCGGCAGGGGCGCAAAGCCCCTAAGAGCGTCCGGTATCTTTTTTGTCTAACCGTTTGCCGGTTTAGGCCTGCAAACATAGTGACTTGTACTGATGGCTGCGGCAGCAACCACGGCTTGGGGTGTGACGATACCGACGTCGCACACAATGGTGCAGCTGACGATGGCTTCCGGCCTGTCGAGCAACGGTGTGAAGGATGTGATGAAGGATCGCGACGGATGGGTATGGATAGCCACGAACCACGGCATCGACATCTACGACGGTGCAAAGATACGCACCACGCTGAACAAGACGACCTGTCCGGAACTGCCCAACGAGCGCATCAGCCACTTGAAGCAGGATCGATTAGGGAATATCTGGGCCAGGACGGGCAACAATCTGTACGTACGCTTCGATCCGAGGACCTGGCAATGCTACAACGACGCAAAGAAGTACCTGCAGGACCTGGGTTTCGGGATAAGCGATAACTTCGGGATGAAGATTGACGTGCGTGGCGACGTGTGGGCCTTCGACGGTCAAGGCGTTTGGCACTACGACATAGACAACCGTAAGGTAGACCACCTGGAGGTTGCCGGTGTGACGGACATCGCTCCGTCGCACAAGGGACGTGGCCTGACCTTGATACAATACGACCGCACCATCGTGCTGACCGACAACTATCGCGAACCGGCTACGCTGCTGACCGACAATGGGCTGAAGACGCTGATCGAGGGCAAGACATCGTACCTGCCGCGTGTATACGTAGACAGCCATAACAATATCTGGTCGTGGGACATGCAGTCGCAGGAACTGTACCATCGCAAGTCGGACTCGGACCAATGGCAGGACTTGAGTGCCATCAAGGGCATGCCACCCATCGATATGCGAGGAATGGCAGAATCGAAGAATGGCCTGCTGTACATGGCTATGGGACGCCACGGTGTGTACCGATGGGATCGCACCCAGCAGACCTTCCAGACCGAGGCTGAGCACGAGAACTATCCGGAAGGCATCGTAACCAACGTGAACGTAGACCAGGACGACGTGCTGTGGGTAAGCTACGAACTGAAGGGCGTGGCCTACTCGGTGCCCGTGGGCAATCACTTCAGGTGGATGCGTCCGGCACAATACGACCCCGCGCCTTCGCTATACAACCCGATCCTGGCCAATAACGTGACGCAGGTCATGCACGACCGACAAGGCAATATCTGGCTGGGCACGGATGGTAACGGTCTGGTGGAGATGCCTGCCGGACACAGCGAGCCATGGCACTTTGCGGTGCAGGCCAACAACGTGGTGACCTGTATCGGCGAGGATGCACAGAGCCATATTTGGGTTGGTACATACGGAGCCGGCCTATATTGTGTGAATGCCGACCATCAGTGCCTGACCCACATCGAGGCCGAGCAACAAGGATTGGCTTCGAATAATGTATGGGACATCTGCTTCGATGCGGATGGCGACATGTGGATAGCACACCTCAACCACGGCATTCAGCGATGGGACAGACAACGACAATGCTTCGATGAACCATTGATTGCCGGACACAGCATGCACTGCCTGATGACCGATCCGAGATTCCCGGACCTGGTGATAGCTGGTGCCACTGACGGTGTACATATAGTAAACAAACGCACCAAGGAGGAAACCCTGTTCACGGGCAATCAGAGCGGACAGCAATCGCTGGAAGATACGTGGGTGAGAGACATGACCATGAGCCGTGACGGTCGCTACTGGCTGGCTACGATGCGCGGCCTATACGGGTACGACCCGATAACGGACCAGGTGCAGCACTATGGTCTGAACGAGGGCCTGCTGAGCGAAGTGACACAGGGCGTGGCCTGCGACAGCACCGGACAGGTGTGGGTAACGACCGAATTCGGCCTTGCACGCCTGAACAACAACGTGATCACTTGTTATACGACCGAGGATGGTTTGCCCTTCAACGACTTCAACATGCGTAGTATGATATGTCATCCGGATGGCCGCGTATCGGCTGGCGGACCTGAGGGCATCGTAGCCTTCGAACCCAGCAACATCGGTACCGAGCAGGAATGGCATCGCCTAGCGTTCCGTCAAGAAGGACAGCCCCTCCCCTTCGGACCGGCCGAGGAGGAGGAGCAAAAAGACCATCACTGGCTATGGCTGCTGGCAGGCATTGCAATAGGCATGCTGCTGCAACTGGTGATTGGAAAAGTTACAAGGAAAAATCAATCATGATGATACGGCTCGCCGCGCAGAATGGTAAAAGCGCGGTAGAGCTGCTCGACCAGGAAGAGGCGCACCATCTGGTGTGAGAAGGTCATGCGCGAGAGCGAAATCTTCTGCTGTGCAGCTTCGTAGATTCGGGGCGAAAAGCCATAGGGGCCGCCTATGAGCAATACGAGGCGTTTCGGCACGGTCTGTAGTCGCTGTTCCATCCACTGGCTGAACTCGCGGCTGGTCATCTCGCGTCCACGTTCGTCGAGCAGCACCAGGACATCGCCTGGCTGCAGACGATCGAGGACGAGGTCTGCCTCGCGCTCCTTCTGCTGCTCCTCGCTGAGCGACTTGGTATTGCGCAGGTCAGGAATCTCGTCGAGCTGGGTAGGAAGATAGTGCGACAAGCGCTGCACATAGTCGGCTATCAGGCCGGGATAGACATTGCCCGTGGTGCGGCCGGTGAAGAGAATCAGGAGTTTCATTATTCTTCGGAAAGAATTTCGGTACTTAGAGAATCGAGGCTGATTGACTCGAGCGAACGATCGTCGAGCTGCAAGAGCTCGCCGGCTGACAGTTCGTCGCCCGATGCCGACTTCTGACGACGGAAGGGCGAGGTTACTACCTTGACGATCAACTTGCCCAGCGTACGGAAGATGAGACGCTTGTAGCTGAAGCGTGGCTCGTCGAGGTTGCCATGCACGGGAAGGTCGATGTCGCAGACGTCGTTACGGTCGGTAAGCAGATACATACCGGCACGGAAAGGAATGTTCATCTCAGGCGTGACGTCGCGACGCTTCTTCTCGACCTTAGGATCGCGCAGGATGAAGCGATTCTGCGACATCAGCTGGCCATTGACGGTCTGCATGGCCATATTGACCGAGAGGGTGCCACCCGATACTTCGTTGCCGAACATCTGAACGGTATAAGGAGAGAACTCGGAGAAGTCGACATTATCGGCCATGACAGACATGCGAATGTTGCGCTGATCGGTAATATGACCGTCATAGCGGAACTCGAGTGTTCCCTGCTGACCCAAGCGAGCATTGGCCGTGAGGTGGTTGATGCCATTGAGCGTGAACGATGAGGCATGGAAGTTGACGTCGGCCAACTGGTAGACGAAGGGATCGGCCTGGAGCGATTCGTCGCGATAACTGAGACGAGCCTGCTGGATGGCCAGCTTATCGATGAGAAGACGCAGTTCCTTCTGCCGGCCGTTGAAGGATACGGACGTCTCGGCCTCGAGATCATCGGCCGGGAGCGCCGCTTCGGAAGCCAGGGCTTCGGCCGTCATCAGACGCGTAAAGTTGTCAAGACTGTCCTTGCCATACGCGATGCGGATATCTGGACGGTCGAACAGGATCTGGCTGAGCTCGATGCGATTCTGCTTGAGGTCCATGTTGCGCACTCCGATGGCTACGGTATCGCACTGCACCATAGGATGGCCGTCAGGATCGAGCACATTGAGGCCACGCACACCGGCGGTACCACGCAATGAGAAGTCGAGCATGTGACGGAGATCGCCCTTCATCTCGAGATCGAGATTGAGCGTACCGGCCAGTTCGCCAAACGCAATCTGCTGACGCACATACGGCAGGATGGACTGGAGATTGAATCCCTCGAGCAGCAGGTTAACACGATAGCTATGCGTACGCTCGTCATAGTCGAGGCGCGTGCTGAGCTGGCCTCCATCGCCTAAGGAGAGCTGCATGCCGACCGAGGTGCTGATGTCGCGCAGATCGACGCCAGGGATGAAGAGCGAAAAGTCGTTGATGCGGAAGTCACTGCGCACCAGAAGATCCTGATAATGGATATGGCTGTTATGGATGTTGATGTTGCGCAGAACCAGCGGCAAGGGCGAATCGTCAGCCTCGTCGGAGGCAAGCAGGTCAAGGATGTCCGAGAAGTTGAAGACCGTATCGCGCTGCTGCACCTCGAGGCGCAAACGATCGACGTCGACGTCGTTAAGCGAATAGGTACCGAACAGCAGGCGTGGAATGGAAATCGAAGCACGGACCTTTCGGACACTCATGAAAGGCGTCACGCCATCGGCCTCGGCCACCATGAGCGAATCGAGCTGGAACGAGCCAGTAAAGAAATTGATGGAGACGTCATCGACATGCACCTTACGGCCCAGGAGCTGAGGACCTTTATCATTGATCACGCCACGGACCATCGGGCCAGCTGCGAACGTCAGCACGACGAACAGCAGGACGAGGACAGCCACCAGTGCGAGGACGAACTTGAGGAAAGGATTCATTGCAGATTACTTGGATTGAGGATCGACGAAGAGACGGAAGATCTCGATAGCCTCGACACTGCCGCTGACCACGACGCGATCAGCAGCATGGAAAGTCTCGGAAGCGCGGGGCGTATTGACATTACCCGCCTCGCGGAGGATGCGAATGACGCTGACGCCCGTACGATTGCGAAGATCCATCTGGGCCAACGTCTGGCCAATGGTCGGCGATGAGGCTGGCACAAGGATACTGGCAAAGTGCATATCGTCGATATCGGCCGTAGCGTGCGACGAAGGCTTTTGCGAGTGAGGAGAAGATCGACGTCCCTCACGGACGGCTACTTCGCGAGCGGTAAGATTGGACATGAAGTTACGCTCGATCAGCACCGATTGCTGCTGAACCTTGGGCGAATAAACCAGAATGAGCGCCACGAGGATGGCCAGAACAACCAAAACGACGTAGGTGGCATCGAACAGCTGCGAGATGCACGAGATAAGCAACACGATGCAGAGCATGATGCGAGCCACGTTGAGGATGATGATGGCCGTACGCGGAAAGAGACCTCCAGACTGGAGCACGGCAGATACCTCGCGGCTACGCTTGTGCTTGTTGACAATCTGGTAGAGCAATGGCGAAAGTACCATGAGGATGACGATGAGGCTGAGGCCACGACCTACCCACGAATAACCATCGGGCAGGAAACCGTTGACCGTATCGACCAGCAGATCGCTGAGCAACGAAAAGTAGAGCGAGATGAGGAAGATGCAGGTAACGGTATAGAGCGTGACCGAAAGACCCACCTTCTTGAGCAGACGCTGCCAGGCAGAATCCTCGCGCGGCGTACTGCGACGATGACCATAGGCATCGAGCAACAGCTTCCAGCGACGTGGCATCAGGTTGTCAATGCGCTCGTAGGCAGGTTCGGCCAGACGGATGGTATAAGGCGTAAGGAAGGTGGTGATGACCGAGACGGCTACGATGACCGGATAGAGGAAAGGCTCGGTGACGCCCTTTTCGTTGCCAAAGTTGGCGATGATGAAGGCAAACTCTCCCACCTGCGTCAGGGCAAAGGCGGACTGCATAGCCGTCTTGAGCGGCTGGCCCGAAAGTACAACACCCAACGTAGCAAAGATAATCTGGCCGACGATGACCGTAAGGGTGATGAGCGTGATAGGAAGCCAGTAGCGGATGAGAAGAGCCGGATCGATCATCATGCCGACGGACACGAAGAAGACGGCTCCGAACATATTCTTAATTGGCGATACGAGATGTTCGATCTTTTCGGCTTCGAGCGTTTCGGCCAGAATACTACCCATGACGAAGGCACCAAGGGCAGCACTGAAGCCAGCTCCTTCGGCCAGCAGTACCATGCCCAGACAGAGGCCCAGCGCCACGATGGTGAGTGTCTCATCGTTGAGATGACGGCGGCAATACTTGAAGAGCGACGGAATGACAAACAGACCAGCCACGAACCACCAGAGCAAATAGGCAAGCAGCTTTACCACCTGGGTGAACATCTCCTGACCATCGAATGTCTGCTTGACAGCCAGCGAGGCCAACAGCACCATCAGTACGACGGCAAACAGATCCTCGACAACAAGGATGCCGAAACAGATGCCGGCAAACTTCTGCTGTCGCTGTCCAAGGTCGTCGAGCGCCTTGAAGACGATGGTGGTACTGGACATACAGAGCATACCGCCCAGGAAAAGGGAATTCATCTGATCCCACCCCATGGCACGGCCTAGCAGAAAACCGGCCGTCATCATACCCACGACGATGGTAAAACAGCCTATAATGGCCGTCGAGCCCATCTGGACAAGCTTCTTGTACGAAAACTCGAGACCGAGCGAGAAGAGCAGGAAGATGACGCCGACCTGTCCCCACGTCTCGACCGACTCCTCTTCGTGCACCCAACTGGCACCACAGACGTACGGACCGACGAGCAAACCGGCCACGATGTAACCGAGCACGACAGGTTGCTTGAGGAACTTGCAGACCAGGCTGGTGACACCGGCGGTCAGCATGATGATGCCAAGATCGTGAATCATGATAGTGAAGTTTTACAAATTATCGAGTTATCGAATCGTCGAATTGTCTGGATTTCGAATTATTTGGCAGCAGACGGCTGTTCTGGCACGTCGAAGTTCTTGGGATGGCGGACCTTCTCAGGCAAAAGTGCAAAATCGAGCACCTCGTGCAGATCGCGGACATAATGGAACACGAGGCCCTCGGTGTACTGGGCTTCGATCTCCTCGACGTCCTTGCGATTGTCGACGCAGAGTACCAGATCGGTGATGCCGGCACGCTTGGCTGCCAGGATCTTCTCCTTGACGCCACCGATAGGGATTACCTTGCCACGAAGCGTAATCTCGCCCGTCATGGCGATGCGGGCACGGACACGACGCTGGGTGAAGGTCGAGACAAGCGAGGTGACCATGGTGATGCCGGCCGAAGGTCCATCCTTTGGCGTAGCACCTTCAGGACAGTGGATGTGCGCCGTCCAATGGTCGAAGATCTTCGAATCGATGCCGAGGGTCGAAGCATTGGCCTTGATCCAGAGCAGAGCCAGCTGAGCAGACTCCTTCATGACGTCGCCCAGATGTCCGGTAAGCGTCAGGCCTCCCTTGCCGGGAACGAGCGTCGACTCCACTTCGAGGATGCAACCACCCACCGACGTCCAGGCCAGACCGGTGACGACACCAGCATAGTCGTTGCCATCGTAACGCTCGGGATTGTAATCAGGCTTGCCGAGGTAGTCCTCGAGGTCGCGTGGCTGGAGTTTATCGGGTACGGGCAGTTCGTTGGCCTTACGCCAGGCTACCTTGCGCATTACCTTAGCCAACTTCTTATCGAGCAGACGCACACCACTCTCGCGGGTATAGAGGTCGATAATCTGCTCCATGGTACGCTTGGGGATGGCGAAACGCAGGTCCTTCAGGCCATGCTCCTCCTTCTGACGAGGCAAAAGGTGGCGCTCGCCGATCTCAACCTTCTCCTCGAGCACGTAGCCCGAAAGATCGATGATTTCCATACGGTCGCGCAATGGACCAGAAATCGGCGCCAGGCTGTTGGCCGTAGCGATGAAGAGGACATTTGACAAGTCGTAGTCGAGATCGAGATAATTGTCGTGGAAGGCCTTGTTCTGTTCCGGATCGAGCACCTCGAGCAGAGCACTCGACGGATCGCCCTTGAAGTCGGCCGAGATTTTGTCTATCTCGTCGAGGACAAAGACAGGATTGTCGTGCTTGGCCTTGAGAATGCCTGAAATGATACGGCCAGGCATGGCGCCGATGTAGGTGCGGCGGTGGCCACGAATCTCGGCCTCGTCGTGCAGACCGCCTAACGAGATGCGGACATACTCGCGCTTGAGGGCCGAGGCGATGCTGCGCCCCAACGATGTCTTGCCTACACCCGGAGGGCCCACCAGGCACAGGATAGGTGCCTTCATGTCGCCACGCATCTTCAGCACAGCCAGATGTTCGAGGATGCGCTCCTTGACATTCTTCAGGCCATAATGATCGCGGTCGAGCACACGCTGGGCGTACTTGAGGTTAAGGTTGTCGACCGTCATTCGTCCCCAAGGCATGTCGGCCAAGGTCTGCAGATAGTTGAACTGCACATAGTAGTCAGGCGACTGTTCGTTGATGCGCTGCAGCTTATTGACCTCGCGACGGAAGACGTCCTGCACTGCCATAGGGAGATGCTTCTGGTTGATCTTGTGCAAGAGGCGATCGACGTCCTCCTGTGCCGTCTCGCCCAGTTCCTCCTGAATGGAACGAATCTGAGTGCGCAGGTAATGCTGGCGCTGCATGTTCGAAAGCTCGATCTGGGTCTGCTGATGCACCTTCATCTTGATGCGCGAGTACTCGAGGCACTGGCTGACGATGCTTGCCAGCTCCTCGCCACGCTTCAGCATGTTGCGGATCTCGAGCAAGCATTGGCGGCTGTTGAGCGACATTGGGAAGGTTGCCGACAGATAGGTGATCAGGAAGTTGGGATCGTGAATGTTGTTGATGGCAAACATGATCTCGTTGGTCACCGGATTCTCTGGGCACTCGTGTATGTCGGTAATATGGTCGCGCAGAAGGCTGACCAAGGCCCTGGCATGGCGGCTACGACGCGATACAAGTTCGTCGTCGAGCAGCTCGACCTCGGCACGAAGGAAAGGATCGACCGTGAGCAGGCGATTCAGGCGGAAGGCACGACGGCCCTGAATGATGACCGAATGGGTACCATCAGGCAACTCGAGGATCTTCATCACCTCGCAGACAACACCCACGTCGTAGAGGTCACCACGATCGGGATCCTCAGTGTCCGAAATCTGTGTGATGAGGCCGATGTACTGGCCTGAACGCTCGGCTTCGCGCACGACACGCTGGCTCTTGGCGCGACCGATGCTGATGGGCATTGTCATGCCGGGCATCATCACAATGCGACGCAGCGCTACAAGCGGCAGCTGTTCGGGGTCGCACTTCTCGGGGGCAAAGGCCAGATCGAGCATGTTGTCGCCGAACATAGGCATGATGGTGGTACCTTCGACACGATGGTCTTCGAATTCTTCGTCAATATGATTTGTCATTGAATATGCTTAGTATTGTTTTTGTATCTGTTGTTCGCGATGAGTAAGGATAATCTGCGCCGACGGGAACTGCTGATGCAGATGATCGGCCAGATGTTGTGCACAGTAAACTGAGCGATGCTGTCCACCGGTGCAGCCGCAGTTGACCACCAGACTGGTGAAGCCACGTTCGAGGTAGGTCTGGACAGCCGGATCGACCAGCGCATAGACATGCTGGACGAACTGCTGCATTGACGTCGGCCCGTCAGCCGGAAGCGCAAGCAGCGAACCAGCCTCGTCGCGTCGGCCTTCGAGGAAGTCTATAACCTCAGGATCGAGGCCCGTCAGCCGCTTGTAGAAAGGGAATCGACCGGGATTGAGCGGAGCACGACAGTCGAAGACAAAGCCACCACCGTTGCCCGAAAGGTCCTCAGGAATGCCGCGTTTGTAGCTGAATGACGTGATGCGGACGGTCAGCGGACCTGTGGCCGGATGCGGACGGAAGCGTTCCATCTGAGCCACTTCGGTCAATACCTGACAGAGGTAAGGACAAAGCTGACTGACGTGCGGGGCCAGCTCGACCAGCGCCTGCAAGGCCTGACAGATGGGCGTCTGGAACATGGCCTTGTGCTCGAACAGGCCACGATAGCCATAGGTACCCAACGTCTGCAGGAGGCGGAAGAAGACGAATGGGTAAAGCCTGTCGCGGAAGGCTTCGGCCTGGACCGAGGGATAGAACTCGCGGAGGGCTTCGATATAGACGTCAACAAGCTCTTCGCGCAAGGAGGGCGCATAATTGGCACGCGTCTGCCATAGGAACGAAGCCACGTCGTAGTAGACCGGACCGGCATAGCCACCCTGGAAGTCGATGAACCAGGGTTGACCGTCGGCATCGACCATGACGTTACGGCTCTGGAAGTCGCGATAGAGGAAGGCCCAAGGCACATCGTCGGCAGCCGAGGCGTCGAGCAGACGGGCCGTCAAACAATCGAATTCGGCTTCGAGCCGGAGCTCGTCCATTGGATAGCCGGTGAGCTTGAGGAAGCAGTACTTGAAGTAGTTGAGATCCCAGCGGACCGTGGTGAGACAGAAGCTGGGCTCGCGAAAGGCGTCGACCGCATAGTCGAAGCCACGATGAGTAAGTTGCTGCAGACGTGGCAAGGCACGCATCACACGGCAGAGCAGTTCATGGGTTGCAGGGGCATCGGGTTGTGCACGAAGCACGTCGTAGAGCGACTGTTGGCCAAGATCCTGTTGCAAATAGCGCATCTCGTCAGCACTGGCTGCCACAATATGTGGCACGTTGAGCCCTTGCTGGTGCATATGGCGGGCCAGCGCCAGGAAGGCGTGGTTCTCCTTGGCATTCTCGCCGATGACGCCGATCAGCGTGCTGCCATCGGCCGGATGGGTCAGCCGATAGTAGCGACGATTGCTGGCCGCACCGCCAAGTAACTCCACACGAGAAGGCTCGCAATGGAAAGTTTCACTATATAATTGCGATAGTTCAGTCATGCTTAAACAATGATGGAAGTCATTATTCTCCCATTTTTGGCGCAAAGATAGCCCTTTTCGTGAAGAATTCCAAAAATATTAACGGAAAATTTGGAAATCTTAGGAAAAATGCGTACTTTTGCGGCCGATTTTAAGGAGAAGAGTTCAAATATGCAGAACCAAGATATCATTAATATAATGAATAGATACGGCATCAGGGGCAAAGACACGGCCTTGATGCTGGCGGTCGAAAAGGCGGCCAAGGTGGCACAGTTCGACGTCCCCGTGCTCATTACAGGCGAGAACGGAACAGGCAAAGAGGTGTTCCACCGTATTCTGCATGACGGCTCACGCCGACGCAATGGCAAGTGTCTTGCCATCAACTGCGGCGGACTGCCTGAGGATACTATCACGTCCGAATTGTTCGGCCACGTCAAAGGTGCTTATACTGGATCGGTTGGCGATCGAAAGGGATACTTCGAAGAGGCCGATGGCGGCACACTCTTCCTCGACGAGGTAGGCGAACTGCCGCTCACTGTCCAGGCCAAGTTGCTACGTGTGCTCGAGAATGGCGAAATCATCCGCATGGGCTCGAACGAAGTGCGTAAGGTCGATGTACGCATTGTCGCAGCCACCAACGTCGACCTGCAGAAAGCCATTCGCGAAGGCCGTTTCCGCCAGGACCTCTTCTACCGCCTGTCGACCATCTCGATCCATGTACCTGCTCTACGCGAGCGTGGTGACGACGTACTGACCCTGTTCCGCTATTTTGCCAGCGAGACAGCCAAGCGCTATGGCAT
Organism: Bacteroidales bacterium; assembly: GCA_045640225.1. Lineage (GTDB taxonomy): Bacteria > Bacteroidota > Bacteroidia > Bacteroidales > UBA3663 > Liminaster. The sequence goes on from JAZUEP010000068.1 coordinate 11,318, forward strand.
GCAGCGCAAGCTGGAACTGACCGACGACAGCCGCATGATGTTGCGCGGATTCCAGTGGCCAGGCAACGTTCGACAGTTGCTTCATCTGGTCGAGGAAATGTCGATTACCGAGGCAGAGAATCCCATCATAACGCCTTCAGTGCTGGGCCATTACCTACCACCGAGCGGTGCCATCGCAGCCGGAAGCGACAACAACGTGAGTGCACAGGACATCAACCTGATCAAGGCTGCCATCTACGAGCTGAAGATCGAGCTGGATGAAGTGCGCGAGAAGTTAGGCATGAAGGATCCGAAGCGACCCATTGCCGCCTTGCCCTCGTCCGGCCTGACGCACTATGGTCAGCACCATGGTAATGATACGGCTGTAGATGTTGAGGTAGAGGAAATGCCAGATGGACGCCCAGCCTCGAACGGCTGGCAAGTCCCGGACGAGGTACACACCGATCAACCTTCAGCATCGAAGCCTATGACGATGGAGCAGATCGAACGAGAGGCAATCCGCAACGCCATGCAACGCAACGGCGGCAACAAGCGCAAGGCTGCCGACGAACTGGGCATTTCCGAGCGAACCATCCACCGCAAGATCACCGAATACGGTCTGGCTGACGAATGATCCATCCACCCTACCAAAAGACAACAAGAATGCGTCTGTATCAACGATTGACTATACTGCTGACTGCCATCGTGACCATGGCAGGGCTCGTAGCTTGCTCAATCAGCTATAAGCTGAACGGAGCCAGCATCGACTACACCACAACCAAGACCATCAGCTTCGAGTACATCCCGATCAAGGCATCGCTGGTCTATGCTCCCTTGGCCGTAATGTTCAACGATCAGCTGCAGCAGAAGTACATCAACCAGACCAAGCTGTCGCAGGTAACGAATGATGGTGACCTGCAACTCAGTGGTGCGATCACGGGCTATAGCCTGTCTAACCAGGCCATCAACCAGGATGCGTATGCCTCGGTAACACGACTGACGATCAAGGTGAAAATCAAGTTCGTAAACAAGAATAACAAGACCGAGAACTTCGAGAAGGAATTCTCGCAATATGCCGACTTTGACGCCTCACAGCTGCTGACCGACGTACAGGATGGTCTGTGCGAGGAAATAACCGAAAAGCTGGTCGAGGACATCTTCAACGCCACCGTGGCCAACTGGTAAGCCTCCGGACCGAAACAAATAAAAACAGAGTAAACGTGAGTATCGAAAACTGGATACAGCAGCCTGAAACGATGGGTGCTGAAGCCGTAGAACGCCTGCCGGAACTGATCAGTCAGCATCCGTATTGTGCTACCTACCGCATGCTCTATCTCGTAGCGCTGGCCAACGTGCATTCGGCCAAATTGAGTGACGAGATCAGACGTAATGCCCCTGCCCTGCCCGACCGCACCCAACTCTTCAAGCTCATCAACCATGGCGAGTACGGATGGGTGACGCTGATGAAGCAGCTCGAGGAGCAGCGACGCCAGCAGCCTGAGGCAAACGACTTCGAACTCATCGACCGTTTTCTCGACTCGCTCGAGTTCGGAACGACCTCAGAAGTGCAATACAATCTGGCAGATATGCCGGACATCAAGACCGAGCACGACGAGCAGGACGACATCATCGATTCGTTCCTCTCGGCCGAGTCAGAAGGCCAACTTTTCGTCCCCGAAGCCACACCCGTTGAATTGCCGGACGATGACCCAAATGCACTCGAAAAAATCAAGGATCGCGCATTTTTAACCGAGAGTTTGGCAAAGGTATATGTCAAACAGCACAAATATGAGCAGGCTTTAGCGATTTTTTCGCAATTAAATTTGCAATTCTCGAAAAAAAATAGTTACTTTGCAGACCAAATTCGCTACCTTGAGAAGGTAATTGCCCTTACGAAAGACAGCGGACAGGCTTCAACCGGACGAAAAGGTTGACCACAAGCATAACAAAATAATAAAACAAAATAACAACCAACGACATGTTAATTCTGACTATCATCATCGTGTTTGTAAGCATACTGCTCGTTTGCGTAGTATTGCTTCAGAAGTCTAAAGGCGGTGGCCTCGCAGCAGGCTTCCAGTCTTACAACCAGCTGGGCGGCGCTCCAAAGACCGCTGATTTCCTCGAGAAGGCAACCTGGACCCTCATGGGCGTCATCGCTGTCTTCTGTATTTGCTGCACCCTCATCCTCAAGCACAGCAGCGTAAGCGCTGGCGAGGCCGACATCGACATCATCGAGCAGAGTGCTCCTGCACTGCCAGAGTCAGTAACTGCTGACGAGGCTTCTGCCGAGGCTTCAGCCGATGCCGAGTAATTGAAAGCCTTCGTGCATTTTTGAGGGGAATAACACAATATTTTCCGCTTTTGCGCGTTATATTAGTGTTATTGCAATCCATTTAGCATTTTCTCCTATTCCAAATCATCATCAACCAAGTCCGCCAAGCACGTGAGTGTCTGGCGGACTGCTTTATTATTACGAAACCTTTCGATCGTTTTCCGGAAATTCTTTGATTGACTCGGGTCAGTATCCCTTCATATCCCGACGCTTCTTCAGCAGGAAGTAGAGCGCTACGATTACAAGCGCCTCGACAAGGACGATGACTAGGAAGTTGTCGGGCAATTGACCGCCCTTGTGATAGATACTGAAGACTGCCATAGCCACGAAATAGGCAGCCAAGGCAATGGGGAGCACAATATGTTTAGGCCAACGTTTCATAACAGCGTGTTTTAGGTTAATCTTATTGTTCGATGATCTTACGCCCCTGCTTCATCAGGGCTTCATAGATTTCGACACAGGCTACGGCATCGAGGGCCGCATAGGCCAGCTGGCGGGGATTCAGCTGATCGGCTTCCCAGTTGGTCAGGCGCTGACGCTTGCTGAGCTTCATGCCGAACAGAACGGCATAGATCTTGGCCAGGCTCATCTCGGCTATTCCATAGTTCTTTACCAGTTGCTGCAGCTCGATGAAGCCACGTGGCTGCAGGTCGCCCCACTTGCGCAGGTTCTTGAAGTCGTCAGGCGTAGAAAGACCCACCTTGATGACATTCGGATCCTCGAGCAGCTGCTTGAGGCAGGCAGGCAGTTCCTGTATCTTGTTCAGGCGGAAAAGGTAGCACACCTGCCCTACCGACAGCTGTACCAGGCATACACGATACGACACGCCCTTCTGGAACGAAGGTCGCGTCTCGGTATCGAAGCCTACCAACATCCCCGATTCGCGGATCTGCTGTACAGCCACCTCAGCCTGCTCGACGTTGATGACCGTCACCGGATGGCCAGCAAATTCCTTGGTGGGCAATTCGGCCAGTTCCTCTTTCGTGATGGTGGACTTAAATATCCTGGTTCGATTGGGCATCGTCGTCGTCGTTGTTTTGCGGGTTATTATACAACAGATCGTGAAGCGGGCGCATGGCATTGACCAGTCGCTGGCCCCAATAGGTACGGAAGTTCTCCTCGACCTTGGCCAACGCCTCGTGCATGGCCTGCTCGTTGCGATCGGCAAAGACGGCCACAAAGTTCTTCAGATCCTGATAGATGTCGGCCAGATCCTCGCTGATGGTTCGTGTCGTGGCACCTTCGCTATAGGCCATATCGGGCGTGAACACCTCGAGGTACTCGTCATCGGCCTTCAGCATACGCCATACGGCCTGACGCACGTCCTCGTAATCGTCCTCGGTCACAGCCTCAGGCAGGAAGTCGGTATCGTCGAGCGGATCGACCACAGGCAGGAGTGCAGCTTTGACATAGACGAGCGGCAGGACCTTGGTGATCTGTTCGAGGAAGCGACGACGGCCTTGTCCCGACGAAGCGAGCTTCTCCAGCATGATGCAGTATTCGGCCGAGACCGTCAGCATATCGATTACGGGTTGAGAGTATATGGTAGCAGTGTTCATTCGGAATATAAACTATTATTTAGAATGTACGCATACACGCGCGCATCAATCAGTTCAGGCTGGCAGTGACGAGCTATTGCCTGACGTATCTGGGTGCTGCTGATGTCGAATTGTGGAGCCTCGACAAACTGTACGCGACCGAGGGCCTCCTGGCCATAGCGCAGACGATCGTCGTCGGACAGCGGATAGCCCGGACGTGGATACACCACCAGATGATAGCGTGTCAGGAATTCGTCGTACGAACGCCAACGGTCGAAGATCATCCAGTTGTCGGCACCGATGATGAGGTGGAACTCGTGTCTGGGATATTGCTCGTCGAGGGCATGGAACGTGGTGATCGAATAATTAGGCCGTGGCAGGTCGTCCTCGATAGTGCAGACACGCAAGCCCTCGTGGCCTTCGATGGCCAGACGAAGCATCTCGGTACGGTCGTGATCCGATGCCAGACTGTCGGCCGATGCCACCTTCAACGGGTTGAGCGGGCTACGGATCAGCCACACCTCGTCCACCACGCCCTGGCTGACCAGATAGTCACAGAGCGCCACATGACCCTGATGCACCGGATTGAAACTGCCGCTATAAATGCCTATTCTCACGACTGTCAGCTTGGATAGATTATTCGGACAGGAAATCCGTCACCACACGATAGATCTCGGCCTGAGCCGTTGCGAGGTCGTCGTTCACGATCACGCGATCAAAGCGTGGAGCATAGGTCAGCTCCTCGGCAGCCTTGGCCAGACGCTGCTGGATGACTTCCTCGGCATCGGTGCCACGGCCATGCAGGCGACGCGACAGCTCCTCGATCGAAGGCGGCTGGATAAAGAGGCTCAGGGCACGATCGCCATAGAACTGCTTGATGTTGACACCGCCCTTGACGTCCACGTCGAACACTACCGTATGGCCAGCCACGGACAGGCGTTCTACCTCGCTCTTCAGCGTACCGTAGAACTTGTCGGTATAAACTTCTTCGTACTCGAGGAACTCGTCGTTCTCGATGCGCTGACGGAACTCGTCGGGCGAAAGGAAGTAGTACTCCACGCCATGCTGTTCGGTGCCACGAGGTGCACGCGACGTACAGCTGACGCTGAAGGCCAGGTCGAGGCCCTGCTGCATCAGGTAATTCACGAGTGTGCTCTTGCCGCTGCCCGATGGGGCGCTGACGATAATCAGTTTTCCTGTATTCATATTATATTATTTACTCAACTTTCGCAGATAGCTCAAGTTGTCAGTTCTGTGTGGAGAATTTAGTTTCAGAGCACGTTCAGCACCTGCTCCTTGATCTGCTCGAGTTCGTCCTTCATCTTCACGACGATGCGCTGCATCTCGGCCTGGTTCGACTTCGAGCCCAGGGTATTGATCTCGCGTCCCATCTCCTGCGCGATGAAGCCCAGCTTCTTGCCGTGACCACCTGCATCCATCGGAGCGTTCATCGTCTCGAGGAAGTAATCCAGATGGTTGGTCAGGCGATGCTTCTCCTCGTTGATGTCCAGCTTCTCGATGTAATAGATCATCTCCTGCTCGAGGCGGTTCTTGTCGTAGTCGACGGGCAGCTTGGCCAGACGATCCAGCAGATTCTGGCGGATACGCTCGGTACGACCCTGCTCGTAGGGCTCGACCTGTGCCAGAAGGGCACGGATATTTGCAATCTTCTCGGTAAAGATACGTTGCAGCGAAGCACCCTCCTGCTGACGGAACTCCACCAGACGTGCAACGGCCTCGGTCGCAACCTTCACTACAGCATCGAGCTCCTCAGGCGTTACCTCGGTCTGCTGCTGAACGGTGATCGTCTCGGGCAGGCGAAGCAACAGCTGCAGCATCAGGGCCGACGACTCGGCACCCAGACCTGGCTGTGCCATCGACAGTCCGTGCCAAACTTCGTCGATCTGCTGCTTGTACGATCGGACCACGTCCATGTTGATGCGTGGAGCATCGCTGGCATTGAGCTGCTCGCAGGTGATGACCATGTCCACCTTGCCACGCTGCATCTCGCGCTGAACCATCTGGCGGATCTCCATCTCACGCTCGCGGTAGGTCGAACAAACCTTGGCCTGCAGGTCGAGCTGCTTCGAGTTGACCGACTTCACTTCGACCGTCACCTTCTTCTGTGCGATTTCGACCGTTGCCTTGCCGAAACCTGTCATTGACTGTATCATTGAGGGGTATATTTAGGTGCAATATAGTAAATTTTCGTGCAAAAATAGTCATTTTTTCGATTCGATGGCACAACATATCGATTTTTTTTGTATTTTTGCACCGAAAATTCAGCGATTCTATCCAATATTATATATTTCTGTTAGCAAAATGGCCAATATTCTGATGATCGAGACGTCGTGCAAGGCATGTAGCGTGGCTCTCAGTCGCGACTTTGATATCGAATTCTCACGCGAGACCTACGAGGGTCCCAACCATGCTTCGGTGCTGGGCCAATACGTCGAGGAGACAATGGAATATGCCCGCAAGAACGGCTTGATGCCTGATGCCATTGCCGTATCGGCCGGTCCTGGTTCGTACACGGGTCTGCGCATTGGTGTCAGCGAGGCCAAGGGTCTGGCCTTCGGTCTGCAGAAGCCACTGATTGCCATCCCTACGCTCAAGGCCATGTGCTGCCAGGTAATGTTCCGTTCGGACTTCATGATGGACGAAGGCGACCTCTATTGCCCGATGATCGATGCCCGTCGCATGGAGGTCTACTATGCCCTCTACGATCAGGCTTTGGGCGAAGTACGTCCGGCCAGTGCCGAGGTGGTCGATGAACAATTCCTCCACGATGTGCTCGACCAGCACGTCGTACACTTCTTTGGCGATGGTGCCGACAAGTGCCAGAGCGTCATCACGCATCCCAACGCACGTTTCGTCAAGGAGATCTGCGTCCAGGCTCGCGACATGATGGCCCTTTGTGTCCAGGCCTTCAACCGTGGCCAGTTTGTCGACACGGCCTACTTCACGCCCTTCTACCTCAAGGAGTTCCAGGCTTCGAAGCCTAAGGACATCCTTGCCTCTCTCAGCTGATCACAGCACCTGACACCCCGACTTCTTAACACCACAACATCAAGGAATGCAGAAATACAACACCCAGATGACACCGGTCAAGTTGCCTGAATACGGACGAAACCTTCAGGAACTCGTCGCCTACTGCCTGACCATCCCCGACCGAAAGAAGCGTACACGCTATGCCTACGGGATTGTCTCGATCATGCGCGACCTCTATCCTAACGCCGACGGTGTCGAGAACCTCAATCAGATTCTGTGGGACCACCTGGCCCTGCTCTCTGGCTATCGTCTCGACATCGACTATCCGGTCGAAATCACGCCACAGGAAACCCTCGAGGACCGTCCGCAGCCTCTGCCCAATCCGCAACAGCCCTATATCCGCTGGCGCATGTACGGCAAGGTGGTCGAGGACATGGTACAGAAGGCCTGTGAAATGACCGATCGCGACCAGCGCCTGCGTCTGCTGGAGCTCTGTGCCAACCACATGAAGCTCCACTTCCACATCACTCATCCGAATGCGGACGAGGACGATGACAAGATCATCCAGGACCTCGACCTCTACACACAGCATCGCTTCCAGGACGAAGTCTACCAGGTGTTCCTCTTCTCGGCCAAGGAGCTGAAGGAAAATCACCAGTACGACCCTGCCCGCCTGGCCACAGCCACCAGCAAGAAAAAGAAGAAAAAGAAGAAGAAGGCCACGACGGCCTCCTGACCCTCAGGACAGCGTGGCAAAAGACACGAAACAATAAATTTTTGGAACATAAAACATAGGGTTCCCTCGTTACAACGGATTGTAGCGAGGGTATCGTTTCATTAATATAGCATGCCCTACACCACAGTCTTGACTACCCTTTTGGCACAAAAACGGCAAGAAAGCACCACTTTTTGCTATTATTTTTGTGTCATGTTACGAAATTAGACGTTTTTGTATCACATTTCTACTCCTATAATTATATTTATACCTATCTTTGCGCCGAAATTATGAACTATTTACTGATTTCATTCAATTATCAACTTAACAAAATCTTATGTACAACACATCGAAAACTTCGAGAAGGCAGAATGCCAAGCACATCTTGTGGAGTGTGCTTATGCTGATGCTCTTCCCCTTGATGGCTGTGGCACAAAACGTCACCATCAAGGGTCAAGTTGTTGACAACACCGGAGAATCTCTCCCTGGTGTCAACGTGATTCAGACTGGCACTACCAACGGTGCCATGACCGACATCGACGGTAACTTCTCGCTCAACGTTCCAAAGGGCGCCAAGCTGACCGTTTCGTTCATCGGTTACGAGACTCAGAATGTTGCAGCCTCTCAGAACATGAAGATCGTCCTTCGCGAGGATCGCAAGATGCTCGAGGACGTTGTGGTCATCGGTTACGGTACCCAGCGCAAGGAGGCCGTTACCGGTTCGGTAGCTTCGGTCAGCGGCGGTAAGCTGATGGAGAATCCTTCGGCCAACATCACCCAGGCCCTCCAGAACCGTGTAGCTGGTGTCGACATGCAGCAGACCAACTCACAGCCAGGCGCCGAGATGCGTATCCGCATCCGTGGCCAGCGCTCGCTCTCTGCTTCGAACGACCCACTCATCGTGCTCGACGGTATCCCATTCCTCGGTTCCCTTTCGGACATCAACCCTTCGGACATCAAGTCGATGGACATCCTGAAGGACGCTTCGTCAACCGCTATCTACGGTTCGCGTGGTGCCAACGGTGTCATCATGATCACTACGAACAAGGGTTCGATGGGCTCACCTGCCAAGGTTACCTATAATGGTTATGTAGGCATCAAGACCTTGTTCAACGAGTTCCCGATGATGAACGGTGACGAGCTGGGCAAGATGCGCGACATCGCCGGCAAGTATGGCGACGGTGTAGACGAGCATCGCGGCAACAACACCAACTGGCAGGACCTCTTCTACCAGACCGGTATCTCGCAGAGCCACGACGTCACCATCAACGGTGGCACCAATGGCGGTAGCTACTCGTTCGGTGCTGGCCTGATGCACGACGAAGGCGTGGTTCCAACCCAGGCATTCGACCGTCTGTCAGTCCGTGCCAACCTCGACCAGAAGGTAGGCAAGTACTTCCGCTTCGGCCTCTCGACCACCAATACCTATAATACTACTGATGGTATGCACCTCGGCATGTACGGTGTACTGCAGATGTCGCCACTCGTCGATCCTAACAACCTGCAGGACCCAACCGGCCGCGTAGCTCACATGGGCTCGGACGACGTATGGTTCTACACCAAGGAGCGCATCGAGAGCGTAGCCGACACCTGGCTGCAGCAGAACAAGACCCTCGGTACCTACAACACCCTCTTCGCTGAGGTTGCTTGCCCATGGGTCGACGGCCTGAAGTATCGTATCAACCTCGGTCTGAACTACCGTGCTACCAAGAACGGCAACTTCACCGGCAAGGGCGTCAACACCGTCAACATCAACGAGCCTTCGAACGCTTCGATCCAGCACAGCGAGTACATGAACTGGGCTGTCGAGAACGTCCTCTCGTACGACAAGACCTTCGCCGAGAAGCACACGGTCAATGCCGTAGCCATGTATTCGGCCGAGCAGACCACCTATACCCAGGCTCACATGAGCGGCAAGAACATCCCTGCCGACTACTTCCAGTACTACAACATCGGTCAGGCAACCGAGGGTACCATCGTCAACCCTAACTACCAGAACTACTGGCAGGCAGGCCTCGTATCGTACATGGGTCGTCTGATGTACTCGTACGACGACAAGTACATGGCATCAGTTGCCGTTCGTTCGGACGCATCTTCACGCCTTGCCAAGGGTCACCAGTGGCACACCTATCCTGCCGTATCGCTCGGTTGGAATGTTGCCAAGGAGGACTTCATGGAGAGCGTTGAATGGGTCAACAACCTAAAGCTCCGCGTAGGTTATGGCCAGACTGCCAACCAGTCTATCGCTCCTTACACCACCCTCGGTTCGCTCGGCACCACTCCATACAACTTCGGTACCGACCCATCGGGCTACATGACTGGTTACTACACCAGCAAGCTCGCCAACGAGGAGCTCGGCTGGGAGTACTCTGAGACCTACAACTACGGTGTCGACTTCAGCCTCCTCGGCGGCCGACTGTCAGGTACTGCCGAGTACTACGTAATGAACACCAAGGACATCCTCCTCAACGTCTCTCTGCCTGGTTCGGCAGGTGTGAGCAGCTACACTGCCAACATCGGCGAGACCCAGAACAAGGGCTTCGAGCTTACCCTCAACGGCACCATCCTCGACAACTACAACGGCTGGACCTGGGAGGCAGGCATCAACATGGCAATGAACCGCAACAAGCTCGTCAAGCTGACCGGCAGCAACGAGATCGATCCTGCAACCGGCAAGCGCAAGCCAGGTCGCGACGAAGGTAACGGTTGGTTCGAGGGCTATCCTATCGACGTAATCTACGACTACCAGTACGACGGCCTCTGGAACCAGGGCGATACCGACTACGACCTCCTTCAGACCCTTGAGCCAGGTGGTAACGAGGGTATGATCAAGGTTAAGTACGAGAAGCGCTACAACGAGAAGGGCGAACTGCAGGCCATCGGCCCAGACGATCGTCAGATCATCTCGCTTGAGCCAGACCTCGTAGGCGGCTTCAACACCCGCGTAGCTTATAAGGGCTTCGACCTCAACATCATCGGTGCATACCAGATTGGCGGTAAGCTCATCTCGACCCTCTACAGCTCGTACGGCTACCTCAACATGCTGACCGGTCGTCGTGGCAACGTAAAGGTTGACTACTGGACCCCAGAGAACAAGGATGCCAAGTATCCAAAGCCAGGCGGCATTCAGTCAGGCGATAACCAGAAGTATGGTTCGACCCTCGGCCTGTTCGACGGTGGCTACTGCAAGATCCGCAACATCACCCTCGGCTACAACTTCAAGGGCGACTGGATGGCCAAGTCGGGCATCTCAATGCTCCGTCTCTACGCTACCGTCCAGAATCCATTCATCATCAGCTCGGCCTACTACAAGGAGAGCGGTCTTGATCCAGAACCAAACTCTATGTCTAACCAGGGTCAGTTCCACGCTACCCAGATGGGTGGTCACGCACTGCCAGTTGTCGGTACCAACGCTCCTGGCACCCGCAACTACCTCTTCGGTCTTAACGTGACATTCTAATAAATAAGGATACAAATGAAAACTAAGAATATCTTCCGCATTGGCGCTCTGGCCATGATGTCGGCCATGACCCTGTCTTCGTGCCAGGATGTCCTCGACGAGCAGCCACGCAGTAGCTACGACCCTACCTTCTTCAAGACCGAAGAAGGTGTGAAGGGTGGCTTGACTGCCCTCTATGCACACCTCCGTAACCTCTACGGCCAGGCCTACTACTTCACCTCATGCGAGGCCGGTACCGACGAGTATACCTATGGCCACTCGGCCGATGGTAACCAGAAGGACATCGACATGACCGGTGTAGGTGCCATCAACTCAAACTCTGTACGTTCTGACGCTCTGTGGGGTCAGGCATTCAGCGACATCAACACCGCCAGCGCCGTTATCGAGAACGCCAGCGAGGTAGGCATTGCCCCTGAGCTCGTAGCCGAGGCTTACTTCTTCCGTGGCTTCTACTACTTCAAGCTCGTTCAGACGTTTGGTGGTGTACCGCTCGACCTCGGTGGTGGTGAGCTCCACTCGAACACCGCTCCTAAGCGTACCTCTGAGCGCAACACCGTAGCCGAAGTCTATGCCAAGTCAGTATTCCCTGACCTTGAGAAGGCTGTTGCCGACCTCCCTGAGAACCCACGTCTCGTTGGTGCCCTCACCAGGAACGTAGCCCGTCTCTTCCTCTCGCAGGCCTATCTGACCTATGCTTGGTGGCTCGAGAACCCTGAGGGCATCGAGACCTATCCTAACTGCAACCGCGACAAGGGTGAGGCTTTCAACTACTTCCAGAAGGCCTACGATATGGCCATGACTGCCGTCGAGAACCCTGGTCCATACAAGCTCCAGGAGACCTACATGGACGTAAACTTCTGGCAGAACGACCGCAACGCCGAGTGGCTCCTCTGGGCCGATCACAACCAGGACGACGACCTCTACAACGGTGGTGGCCTTGGCTGGGGCAACGGTGGCGCACCTGAGAACTTTGCCGGCTGGTTCACCCAGTGGAACTACTGTGGCGACATGCGTGGCGACTTCCCTGACGGTTCGAATGCCAACCCTGTACTTCGCGAGGCTTGCCAGCCACTCGGTCGTCCTTGGACCCGTATGGCTCCTATCCCTGACGGTCTGAAGAAGTTCACCGACGTCGACAAGGATTCACGTTGGGATGGTACCTTCACCACCCACTATCGCTGTAACTTCGCAAAGGGTGGCAACGCCAATCCATACGTAATCGGTGCCAATGGTGCACAGATTCAGAATGGCGAGACCTTCCTCCAGTTCCTCCCTTACGACGATCCTAACGTCAAGTACGATCCAGCCAACGGTAACATCAATGCCGGTACCCTCGAGGGTCACCCCGAGTTCGTAATCAACATCAGCGACGTCAGCCGTCAGTCATACCCTGGCGTTTGGAAGCACATCGGCCATCGTACCGATCGTAGTGAGGCTTCTGAACTCGGCAACCCTAACGGTTCGTCACCACGTCCATTCGTCATTGCCAAGTTCTCTGAGTTCTATCTCATCGCCGCTGAGGCTGCTGTCAAGGGCGCCAAGATCAAGAGCCAGGTCAACTTGAATGGTAAGATGCAGGAGGGTACGGCTCGCAACCTCGTCAACGTGCTCCGTGCTCGTGCCGGCAAGTGGAAGACCGCCTTCAACGACTACGCCGTGCTCAATGGCAATACCGGCTACAGCAGTCTGACCGTTGTCAAGGACTGCAGCGAGGAACTCATGGCAGCTACTCCTGAGACCATCACCATCGACTACATCCTCGACGAGCGTATGCGCGAGTTCTGGGGCGAAGGCTACCGCTGGTTCGACCTCGTTCGTACCCAGACCTGGCACACCCGCGCCAAGGTTTACCACATCTCGGATGCCAACGGCCGTCAGCCTGCCGAGAAGGTTCGCGACATCCAGAAGCACTTCTACCTCCGTCCTATCCCACAGGGTCAGCTCGATGCTCTCCAGATGACCCCAGAGGAGAAGAAGGCTTACCAGAACCCTGGCTATTGATCCTGAGCACATCCATTGCTTAATCCTTATATAATTTGGAGCTCCCCGCGGCATCTGCTTCGGGGAGTTTTTCTGTTTCACCCTTCGCCGATCCGATACCGAACGATCAGTAGCCGAATTGCGCTTCCTCGATTTGATGAAGGGCATTTAGCGGACGGAATGAGCTTCCTCGATTTGATGAAGGGCATTTAGATGCAAGATTACGCTTCCGAGTTTTGATGGAGAGCATTCAGCTGACGGATTACGCTTCCTCGATTTTTTGAAGGACGTTTAGCCGGCGAAATGCGCTTCCTCGATTTTATGGCGCACATTTTTTCACAGGAATGATTCTCCGAGTTTTTATGGCGTGCAGTTTTCTGGCCGAATACTCTCCATCAAATCTCGCAAGCCCGTTTTTCCGGCAAAAAACTCTGCAGCAAAACGAGCAAGCCCAAATAGCACACAGACCGGCATCGACGAGTGATTTTTTGGTATGAATGCAAAAAACGCCACTCACACAGATAGTGCAAGTGGCGCTCAGTCATAGGCCCTGAAGCGTATCAGAGGACGTTGAGCAGCTCGACGTCGAAGATCAGTGCCGAATAAGGAGGAATCGAAGCTCCGGCTCCACGCTCGCCATAAGCGAGGTTGTAAGGGATGAAGAAGCGGAACTTGGCACCTTCCTTCATGAGCTGGACACCTTCGGTCCAACCGGCAATAACCTGACGCAGGCCGAACTCGCAAGGCTCGCCACGCTCGACAGACGAATCGAAAACCGTACCGTCGATCAGCGTGCCATGATAGTGGCAACGTACGGTGTCGCTGGCCTTAGGCTGCTTGCCTGTACCCTCGGTCAGTACCTGATACTGCAGGCCACTGGCGGTGACGGTCACCTCCGGGCGCTTGGCATTCTCGGCCAGGAACTGCTCGCCAGCCACACGTGCGGCCTTACCGGCCTCGGCTGCAGCGGCCTGCTGCTTGGCCTCGAGGTCCTGGAAGAAGGCGTTCAGCACGTTCTGTGCTGTGCTGGCCGTCATCTTGAGCTGATTGCCCTGAAGCATATCGGTGATGGCTGCAGCGAAGTCCTCGACAACGAGCACGTCTTTCAGCTGCATCTGCTTGAGTTGCTGGCCGATGTTAAGGCCCAGTGCATAACTTACTTGATCCATTGATGTTATGATTATTATTACTCCATCATAGGAAATCAAAAAAATCAAATAACTAAAATATGATTTACTATGATTTCCTATGATGGAGGATAAACTAAAAAGGTTCTATTACTTGCTGAGATACTCGTGCATATTGGCAGCAGCACGACGGCCATCGCCCATAGCCAGGATGACGGTAGCACCGCCACGCACGATGTCGCCACCGGCGAATACGTCCTGAACGGCCGACTGCATGGTCTCCTCGCCTACCACGATGGTGCCCTTACGGCTGATCTCGAGTCCCTTGAAGGCCGATGGGATGATTGGATTGGGCGATACGCCAATGGCTACAATCACGAGGTCGGCAGGGATGGTCTCGGTCTTGCCCTCGACGGCTACAGGCGAACGGCGACCGCTGGCATCAGGCTCGCCAAGCTCCATGACCTGGAGCACGGCCTCCTTGACACGACCATTCTCGTCGCCAATGTACTCCAGCGGATTGTGCAGTACGTGGAAGTCGATACCCTCCTCCATAGCGTGATGTACCTCCTCAGCACGAGCGGGGAGTTCCTCAAGGCCACGACGGTAAACGAGGGTAACGGTCTCGGCACCCATACGCTTGGCGGTACGAGCCGAGTCCATGGCGGTATTGCCACCACCGCAGACGACGACGTTCTTACCCTTCAGCACCGGAGTATCGAAGCCCTGGCCACGACCTGCACCCATCAGGTTGATGCGGGTGAGGTACTCGTTGCTCGACATTACACCGATCAGGTTCTCGCCTGGGATGTTCATGAAGCGTGGCAGACCTGCACCCGAGCCGACGAAGATGCCGTCGAAGCCCATCTCGTGGAGCTGCTCGTAGCTGATGGTCTTGCCTACGATGACATCGGGCACGAAGTTGACGCCCATCTGACGGAGGGTGTTGATCTCGGCCTCGACCACGTTGTTAGGCAGACGGAACTCAGGGATGCCGTACTTCAGCACACCACCGATCTCGTGCAGCGCCTCGTAGACGGTGACGTCGTAACCGAACTTAGCCATGTCGGCAGCAAAGGCCAGGCCTGAAGGGCCAGAACCTACGACGCATACCTTCTTGCCGTTCTTGGCAGCGCACTCAGGAGCCTTCATCTGGCCTGACTCGCGCTCGTTGTCGGCAGCAAAGCGCTCCAGGTAACCGATGGCTACGGCCTTCTGCTTCATCTTGAGCTTGATGCACTGACCTTCGCACTGCTTCTCCTGTGGGCAAACACGGCCGCAGACGGCTGGCAGCGACGAGGTCTTCTTGATGGTCTGGATGGCCTCGTCGAACTCGCCCTTCTCGATGTGCTTGACGAAGGTTGGGATGTTGATGCCGACAGGGCAGCCCTTCATACACGATGGGTCGGCGCAGTCGAGGCAACGCTTGGCCTCCATCATGGCCATCTCCTTGGTCAGGCCCTGCTGTACCTCCTCGGTGAAGGTTGTGACACGATATTCTGGGGTAAGCTCGGGCATGACGACGCGCTCAATGGCGCCACGGTCCTTTGGGCTCATGCTCTTGCGCAGCTCTTCGCGCCATGGTTCGCTACGAAGTGCCTTGATTTCTTCTAAAGTCATAATTGTAATTTTTTCTAGTAATTCTAGAGTTCTAGTTTTTCTAGACGACCTAATTATTTATTCAGTGCTGCCATGGCCTCGGCTTCTTCTGCTCGGTAGGCACGCATACGCGACATCATCTCATCGAAGTTGACTTCGTGAGCATCGAACTCAGGACCGTCGACACAGACGAACTTGGTCTTGCCGCCAACGGTGACGCGGCAGGCGCCACACATGCCCGTTCCGTCGACCATGATGGTGTTGAGCGAAACGATAGTAGGAACTTCGTACTTCTTGGTCAGCAGACTCACAAACTTCATCATAATGGTAGGACCGATGCAGACGCACTTGTCGACCTTCTCGCGGTTGATCACCTCCTCGACGCCAACAGTGATGACGCCCTGCTTGCCGTACGAACCATCGTCGGTCATGATGATCACCTCGTCCGAGTTGGCACGCATCTCGTCCTCGAGGATAATCAGATCCTTGGTACGAGCAGCCAGAACAACGATCACCTTGTTGCCAGCCTCGTGCATAGCCTTGACGATAGGGAGCAATGGAGCCACGCCTACGCCACCGCCACAGCATACGACGGTACCGTACTTCTCGATCTCGGTAGCATGGCCGAGAGGGCCTACAACGTCAGCCAGCTCGTCGCCTACGTTGAGCGCATTGATACGGGTGGAACTTGCTCCGACACTCTGCACAACGAGGGTAATGGTACCCTTCTGGGTGTCAGCATCGGCAATGGTGAGCGGGATGCGCTCGCCCTTCTCGTCCAGACGGACAATGACAAAGTGTCCGGCCTTACGGCTCTGGGCAATCAGCGGAGCCTCTACCTCAAGGCAGGCGACCTTCTCGCTGAACATCTTTTTGCTTACAATCTTGAACATATAATATAAATTGGATGGTTGGCACTTTTGTAAAACATAACCATAAATCGGGGGCAAATATACTCATTTTTTAAGGAATTCGCAAAAAATAGAAGCAAAAATTTCCTATTTAAGTAAAAATTGTCTATATTTGCCGCAAAATTGACCAATCATTTGAGCAATCTATGAAGAAAATTCTCTATACCCTGCTGGCCATCGTGATGGTCGTTTGCGGTGCGACGCTGTATCTGGCCAATCTGTTGCTCGAGACGGCCGTCAACCCCGAGCTTGACCGTCGCCACGACATCGAGGGATGTTATAACGAGGTCTACGCCAGTCACCCCGAAATGCAAGCCTGGCACGACAGCCTTGTGGCCCTGGGCCGATGGCGCGATACGACAATCGTAGCCAGCGATGGCCTGCGTCGCCATGGCATCGTACTGCAACACGACAGCGCTGCCACGGGTGCCACCGTGATGCTGCATGGTCATAACGACAATGCCGTCCGAATGATGCGCTACGCCTACCTGCACTACGAGATGCTGGGTCGCAACGTCGTACTGCCCGACCACTTCGGACACGGACAGAGCCAGGGCGACCACATACGCTTTGCATGGCTGGACCGCAAGGATGTGGCCAACCTCTGGATACCGACGACTCATCAGCTCTGGCCCGATCAGGACATCGTGGTCCACGGACTGTCGATGGGCGGTGCGATGACCATGTACACGTCGGGCGAACCCATCAGCGACGAGATGCGCGTCGTAGCCTTCATCGAGGACTGCGGCTACAGCTCCATCTGGGATCAGCTGGCCTTCCAGCTCGACGACAGCTTCGGCTTCTCGCCCTTCCCCCTACTCTACGTTGCCGACTGGCTCTGCCACTTCAGGTACGGATGGAGCTTCACCGAAGGCGAGACACGCGGACAGCTGGCCAAATGCCGTCGTCCGATGCTCTTCATCCATGGCGATGCGGACAAGTACGTCCCTTCGTCGATGGTAATGAGCAACTTCGAGGCCAAGACCGAGGGGTATAAGGAGCTGTGGATTGCCGAAGGCAGCGACCATGCCGAGAGCATCAGCGATCACTGGGAGGAATACTGCCAGCGCTGCCAGGACTTCATTGAACGTGTAGAGAACATGAGCATTGACAACGTAGAACGATGAGACACATATTACTGACCCTACTATGCCTGCTGTCGCTGCTACCCGCTACAGCCGCCCCGGTGGCAACGGACACGACAGCAAGCCGTCCGAAGATAGCCGTGGTGCTGGCCGGAGGTGGTGCTAAAGGCGTGGCCCACGTGGCAGCGCTGAAAGCCATCGAAGAGGCCGGCATCCCGATTGACTTTGTCGTTGGCACATCGATCGGATCGATCGTGGGCGGCATGTATTGCACCGGCTACTCGCCTGATACGATGCGTACCATCATCAGCCAGACGGACTGGATCAAGATGATTTCGGACAATCCAGACTTCGGCAACTCGACGCTCAGCACCAAGAAGGCCGACGAGAGCTACGCCCTACGCTTTGCTCTCGATCAGAACCGTCTGCGCTCGCGTACCGGACGTGGCGGTGTGATTCATGGCACGAACGTGGTGCGCTTCTTCCGCAACCTGACGCGTTTCCTGCCTGACTCGCTCGACTTCAGCGACATGCCTATCCCCTTTGCCTGTGTGGGCACCAAGGCCGTGAATGGCGAACGTCAGGTCTTCACCAGCGGCAACGTGGCCATGGCCATGCGTGCCTCGATGGCTATCCCTACTGTATTCACACCGGTTACGATCGATTCTGTGGTGTACGTCGACGGTGGCGTCAGCGACAACTTCCCTGTCGATGTTGCCCGCGAGATGGGTGCCGACATCGTGATTGGCGTGGACCTGAAGGTACAGATCACGGACAACCAGCTGACCAACTCGGCCATCGACTTGCTGATGAACTGTGTAGACCTCTTCAGCCAGGAGCGTTACCGTCGGAACGTGGCCGATGCTGACATCTACATCCCGATTGACGTCACCGGCTACAGTGCAGCCTCGTTCGGCCCTGAAGCCCTCGATACGCTGATGTGTCGTGGCGACTACTATGCCTCGCTCAAGAAGCCGGCCCTCGACTCGTTGCGCCAGACCCTGCATCTGACCGAGGAGCCTCATCGCATCCGTGTGGGCGAATACTCCTTTGCCAAGTCGATCGAAAGCACGTCGAGCTGGAACATCCAGGAGGAACAGGAAACCGAGCGCTCGCTGTATCTGGCCAACGGCAACTCGATGAGCAGTTCGGTAGCCATTGGCGGCCGCTTCGACAATCAGGAGTTTGCCACGTTGCAGTTCCGCCTGAACATGGTACTTTCGCAACAGAGAGCCTCGTTGCTGGTACTACAGGCCCGCCTAGGCGAACGTCTGGAAGGTAAGGTCGACTACAGCCAGCGCACCTTCGGCACGCAACGCTTCGGCCTGAAATACAAGTATCAGCGTCACGACATCGGACTGCATTCGGGCGGTCGCAAGGTGATCGACCTGAACATGCAACTCAACAAGTTCAATCTCTACTTCACCCAGGAGTGGCACAACATCAAGTATACGTTCGGACTGAACTACAGCCACTTCCTATACGACGACGTGTTGCTCGACAACGTCTTTGCCGAGCATCCGAAGGATTATACGAAGGATCGATTCTTCTCCTATTACATCAAGAGCGAGGTGAATACCCACGACTACCAATACTTCCCGTCGCGAGGTCATCTGGTGGAGCTGAGTGCCGATCTGGTGACCGACAATCTCATCTCTTTCCAGGATAAGAGAATGCTGCCTATCTTTGCGGTCAAGATGCAGGGTTCGTACCGCATTACGGACCAGCTGAATGTCCTACCCCATCTGTTTGCCCGCGTGATGGTGACCGAGGACATCGACGAGCCGTTGTCCCTGATGAACGTCATCGGTGGCATGTTCAACGAGCAACACTTCATCCAGCAGCAGACCATGGCCGGCCTGAACAAGATGGAGCTGATACGCGAAGACGGCTTGGGCATCGTAGGCCTCACGGCGCAGGTTTCGCCCTTCAAGAACCACTATATCCTGCTCACGAGCGATGTATGTACCCACACCAACCATCTGAGCTCGATACTGAACCGTGAGTCCCTGAATTGGGGAGTCGAGGCCAGCTACAACATCCGCACAGCCGTTGGTCCTGTAGGTATCAAGGCCGGATGGAGCGACCTGAACCAGCGCTTCAACGTGACGTTGAATGCAGGCTTCTACTTCTGATGCCTACGGCCTTCGCCTAACCTTTTTCTTCCTGCCTTACCGAATCTCGAGCCAGTTCCTGTGAACTGGCTTTGTATTTTCGGTATCCTATAGGCATGCAGCAACGGCAGCTGCCAGTGGTATCGGACAGCAAACAGACGTATGGCAATCACGGCCAAGGCACATCCCACCTGCGCTACGATAGGAGGAGCCTCGAGGATCAAGGCATTGGTATAGAACAGGCCACCAACCATGCAGGCCAAGGCATAAATGTCGCGACGGAAAACGAGCGGTACCTCGTTGATCAGAATATCGCGCAGGACGCCACCGGCCGCACCCGTACACATGCCCATGATGTTGCACGACCAGTAAGGGAAACCGGCCTCGAGCGTCTTCTGGAAGCCAACGATCGTAAACAGACCCAGTCCGATGGTATCGAACAGGAAGATGGTGCCCGATATGCGACTGATAGCCTTGTGCAGGAAGACGAAGGCCAGCAAGGCCAACAGGACGATGAACAGATAGATCCACTGCGTCATCCAGAACGGACTGACACCGATCATCACATCGCGCAACGTACCACCACCCACAGCGGTAGCCGCACCCACGATGAAGGCGCCAAACAGGTCGAACTGCTTCTCGGAGGCCATGCGAAGGCCCGAGATGGCAAAGGCAAATGTGCCCAGGTAGTCGATAGCATCGACAAAGGTGATGTCAAACATACAATAAAAAGATCGTGCAATGGAACAATCCCTTACACGACCCGTTATAACATTTAATTAGTTTCTTAATAAAAAGAGGCAGGCGATTATTTTACTACCTCGTAAGCAATGTAGAGCATTGCGGCAACATAACAGACAATAGCTGCAAGCTGCAAATTCTTGTTCTTAAAAATAGTTTCCATAATTCTAAATACCTTAAATTAAATAAACACAATAAATAATAAAAAATAACGCAGCGATTAATAAAAGATATCTTGCATCGGTTGCCTTTCGGCCGGTCGTTAACGCAAATGGACCTTGCCAGGGGTTTCCTCTGTTTTGACGGTGCAAAGATACAGCCTTTTCGGCAATCGTGCAAGATTTACTATCAAAATCAAACAAAATTCGCCTTTTCGGGTCGTATAGAAGGCAAATTGCTAAATTGAGAGTACAAATTATATGTTATAAAACATATTTTTTAGGCATAAACTTCGAACATCATCTGTCGAAGAACAGCATCGGCCGTCTCCTCGCCTACGAGGACTGCAGCCATTTCGCGACCGAGCTTGAAGCCTGCGCCGGCGCCACAGCCGGTGATGAACTGTCCGTCGCGCACGCAAGTCTGCTCGAGCGGAGTGGCGCCCAGCAATTCTGATTCGAAACCTGGATAGCATGTAGCCTTGTGGCCATCGAGCAGGCCCATACGGCCATAAACCAGCGGAGCAGCACAAACGGCAGCCAGCCAGCGACCCTCGGCAGCATACTGACGGATAACGGCTACCAATGGCTCGGAAGCGGCCAGATTCAGGCTACCAGGCATACCGCCAGGCAGGAACAGCATATCGCCATCCGCAAAGTCGGAATCGGCCAGCAACTGATCGGCCACGACCTTGACGCCATTGCTGGCGGTCACTACGGCATTATCACTGATGCTGACGGTGCACACCTCGACACGGGCGCGCTTGAGGATGTCGATGGGGAGTGTTGCCTCGGCTATCTCGAAGCCGTTGGCCAGGAATACGTATACTTTCATGATTATTTTGTTTTTTGATGATTCGATGAGGAGGTGATTTGATAATTCGGTGACTCGATTTTTCGATGATTCGATTAATCGATTGATCGATGATTCAATATTTCGAGGAAACGAGAGTTCGATGATTCGTCATCTGATTCCTCTTAGGATCTTACCTGTCCATCGCCACATATTATATATTTATATGTGGTGATTTCGGGTAAAGCCATCGGACCACGGGCATGGAGCTTCTGGGTGGAGATACCAATTTCGGCACCGAAGCCGAACTGGGCGCCATCGGTCCACGAGGTTGGCAGGTTCTGGTAGACACAAGCAGCATCGATCAGACGCACGAAACGCTGGCAAGCCTCCGGGTCGTTGCTGACGATGCTCTCGGAATGATGGCTTGTATGTTCGGAAATGTAGCCTATGGCATCGTCCAGGTCGCTGACGGTACGGATGGCCATACGATACGACTGGAATTCGAGGCCAAAGTGCTGTGGCTCGGCCGGGCAGAGCAGATGTGACGGATAATGACTCTCAAGGGCTGCATAGGCCTGCGGATCGGCATAGATAGTAACACGACGGGCCTCATCATCGGCCTGTGCTAACGGAGCACAGATGGCTGGCAGATCGGCAAGGCGTGAAGCATGCACCACGACACAATCGAGGGCATTACAAACGCTGACACGACGCGTCTTACCGTTGTGTACAATGGCTGCAGCCTTGGCGACATCGGCGGCGGCATCGATATAGGTATGGCAGACACCAGCACCAGTCTCAATCACCGGAACACGCGAATGATCGCGCACAAAGTCAATCAGACGACGCGAACCGCGAGGTATCACCAGATCTACCTTTCCTACCGCAGCCAGCATCTCGGCCGTGGCCTCGTGGTCGTTAGGCAGCAACGTGCACAAGCCTTCGGGAAGTCCGGCTTCGCGCAACACCTCGTGAATGATCTCTACCTCGCGCAAGTTGGTGTCGGCAGCTTCCTTGCCGCCCTTCAGGATGGCAGCACTACCGGCCTTAAAACAGAGGGCAAACACATCGATCGTCACATTGGGACGTGCCTCGTAGATGACACCAATGACTCCGAACGGAACGGTAACCTTACGGATAATCATGCCGTTAGGACGCTGATTGCTCGACAGTTCGATACCCAGTGGCGATGGCAGCTGTGCCACATTGCGCGTATCACTGGCAATGCCACGGATTCGTTTCTCGTCGAGCAACAGACGATCGTAACGAGGATCGGCCGGATCCATACGCGAAAGGTCGGAGGCATTGGCCTCGACGATGCTCTGATAATTGGCCTCGAGTGCATCGGCCAGGCGGTTAAGTACCTGATTGGTTTGCTCGGCAGTGAGCGAAAGCAACGCGCGGCTGGCCGAGCGTGCATCAGCAAGTTGTTGTTCGATCATAATGGGTCTTAGTCTGCGTTGTCAGTAGTAGGCGTCGTAGCCTTGTCTGTCGTGAGGTCCGGAGTATTGTCCGTCTCTTCAGCAGCTGTTGCTGCAGCTTCGTCAAGTTCCGGAAGGTCAAGTATCGGAGAGAATTTGTTATGCTCCTCGTCGTACTGATATCCGGCTGCATTGAGGCGTACCAGCAACATAGCCGGATCGAGGTCCTCGCAGTCACAGAGTTCGTCGAGCGACTCGTACTGGTCGCGGAGCTTCATGTTGACCATGCTATAGAGCATGTCGTTATCGTTGGGCAAATACATTTATCGGGATTGTCCTAAAAGTCATACATAAGGATTGGTCTGCATCTCGTAGCCGATGGTGGTGTGCATGCCATGTCCGGGATACACCTTCACCTCGGCGGGAAGGCTGAAGAGCTTCTGCACGATGCCCTCGGCCAGCAAGCGACCATTGCCACCCATCGAAGGGCCGAAGTCCGAACGTCCAACCGAACCGGCAAACAGCACGTCGCCGCTGAACAGTACGGCATCATCCTCCAGATAGTAGCACAGGCCATGATGGCTATGGCCGGGACAGTCGATCACCCGGATCCGATGCTCGCTGCCTACAGGGCCAAAGGTCAGCTGGTCACCTTCGATCAAATTACGCGTGATTGGGGCATAATGAACCACGACATCCACACCGAACATCCTGTTCTGCAGTTCGAGGGGTGGCAGATGATTCTGGTCCTCGACCGAACCACAGATCTCCACAGTAGGATACTGCCGCTTCAGGTAGCCGGTTCCCATCACGTGGTCGGTATGGCTATGAGTGATAAGCACCAGGTCGATGGTCAACTGCTGCTCGTCGACAAAGCGTTGGAAAGCCTGCCATTCGCGGTCGCTGGCCATGCCCGGATCGACTACCACCGCATGGAGTGTAGCGTCGTCCCAGGCCACATAGCAAAGCTCGCCAAAGGGATTGCAGGCGAAGAACTTAACCTTGATCATTTTTTATCGAAAGGTGTGTGCACCACGTTTTTGGTTTCGAAGAATTCCTCGTCGAAGTACGTCGAGATTGGGATGACGAATGTCCCCTTACAGTTGCGTGTAGCCAACTCTTCGGCCAGGTCGCCGCCTTTCAGGGTGATGAGTCCTCGCGTCGTGCAGCGACGTACCAGCCGCACCAGATCGGGTTGCGGCATGACGGCACGCGAAACGGCGAAGTCGAACTTCTCCTTCACCTCCTCGATGCCTGCATGGCGGAATTCTACGTTCTCGAGTCCGATAGCCGAGGCTACCTCCTGCGCAACTCGCACCTTCTTGCCGATACGATCCACCAGCAGGAAGTGACACTCCGGATAGCGAATGGCCAAAGGAATGCCAGGGAAACCGCCACCGCAACCTACGTCAACGATGCGTGTTCCTTCGCTCCAGAGGCAGAACGAATCCACATAGAGAGCAATGGCCATCGAATGCTGTACATGATGCAGATACAGCTGGTCGATGTCCTTACGGCTGATGACGTTGATCTTGGCGTTCCAATCCTCGTACAGGGCTTGCAGGGCCAAGTATTGGTCGACCTGTCGAGGCGTCAGTTGCGGAAAGTATTTCAGGAATTCGGGATTGGGCATGCTGTACGGTTTATCGGTTCGGATTAGCGGCCAGTCGCATTACTGGCGATTCGCCCTTCAGCAGGGCATAGACTTCGTTCCAGGCGAGAGCCACCTGTACTTCGCCCGTGTTGTAGGGTGCAATGTCATAAGGGTCGTAGATCCATATGATGGCGCTGTCGCCGACATAGAAGTTCTCGGTAGCTTCAATCTCGTTAGGCTCGAAAAAGAGAGCCTTCTCGGCCAGTTCGTCCACGGTCTGACATTCGTACTGCTGGGCCAGACGGTTACGGAGCATCGTGTTGAGCTGTGGCATCACCACATCGTCGAACATACTCTCCAATGTCAGCGACTGGCCACGCTGCAGGTCGAGCACACCGTTGTAGGTCTTGGTATTACCGTGAGCACCGCCCGTATAGCTGTCGATGTGGAACTGGTAGCTCAACAGGTTGTTCCGGTTGTAGAGCACGCGTCCTTCGACCTCCTCTTCATAACTCATCCAGGTGGCGGCTGCTTCCATGTTCTCGCCATAATTGTCGATGGCATCAGGTCCTTCGCTCAGGTACTGCAGAATATAATCGCGAACATAAGCCTTGACCATCGAGGCTACCGTGCCGTCGGCCGTCTCCTCGAAGGCGCCGTCCTTGGGCAACATGGCAATGAAACGTTCTATTGTCTGACCGAGGTTCTTCTCGACTTCCCCGGTTGGCACGTCAACCTGTACCTTGATGTGGCAGGCGGGTTTGGCATAGTTGGCAAACAGTGGGCATACGGTATCGACACGCAGTGTCTCGAAATTTACCGTCTGCTCGGTCGTTTGCTGCCTGTCGCACGACACCAAGCTTAACAGCATTGTGCAAAAGCACAGAATAGCTACAAAAAAGCTTTTCATTATTTAATTTTTTCTAAAAACGCCGCAAAGATAGCAGTTTTTTATGAGAAAAACATTATCTTTGCACCGAAAAATACAAAAATCAATGAAGAATTCCACATTTTTCACCCTTATAGTTACAATTTGGGCACTGAACTGTTCATTTTTGCATGCACAGACCTACGACGAGTGGATCGAACGCAGCTTTGAATACATCGATACGGACAGTCTTGCCGAGGCCGAAACAGCGTTGCGCAATGCACTCCGAAGCGACCCTGCCAACCCCGGAAATGGCCTTGTGCT
Source organism: Bacteroidales bacterium (assembly GCA_045640225.1). Lineage (GTDB taxonomy): Bacteria > Bacteroidota > Bacteroidia > Bacteroidales > UBA3663 > Liminaster. The sequence goes on from JAZUEP010000068.1 coordinate 37,054, forward strand.
ACTCAATATGGGCACCTTGCAACGCCGCCAGGGCAAGCTGGCTGAAGCCGAGGAATCATACAGTGTAGGCCTTGGCTTCATGCCTGGCAACTTGCCACTACTGACCAGCCGTGCACAGCTCTATGCCGAGATGGAACAGTACGAAAAGGCCCTGGACGACTACTCGTCGGTCCTGGTGGCCGATCCTACGAACGAGGACATTCTGTACGAGCGTGCCCTCTGCCGCCTGGTGCTCAACGACACGCTTGGCGCCCGTCTCGACCTCGAATCCATCGATCAGTTCAATCCACAGAGTGCCAAATCTCGTCTCGGCATGGCCTACGTCTACAAGGCACAACAGATGTGGCGCGAAGCCTCCGAGCTGTACGATGCCCTGATCGAACGCAATCCACGAAGTGCCTCTCTCCTCCGCGAGAGGGCCGAAGTCTTCTATCTGGCACGACGTTTCGGGGCCTCGCTCGACGACATCAACCGGAGTATCGACATCAATCCCCACGACCCCTATTCGTACATACTGAGGGCACAGATACGTTACGCCCGCGGTGATAGAGAATTCGCACGGCGCGATCTCAATCAGGCCCTTGATTTGGGACTGAAAATCGAAGAAGCAGGCGATTTGGTGCAAAAACTGCAGTAAAATACATATTTTTTTGCCTTTTTTTGTACAACCTATCAAAATTATTACTATCTTTGCCGCGTAATTTGGCCCAATACGATGCTTCGATTCACAGCATATATCGAATACCTCCTGATGACCCGACACTACTGCTATGTGCCGGGGCATGGTGCATATATGCTGTCCGACGAAGTTGCAGCTACCGACGAAGTGCAGTCGATCGGTCCTGGTTCGCGTCGTTACCAGCATCTCAGTGCTCCCCGTCGCATGGTACGCTTCAGTCCTCTGCACAGCCACGATGACGGCATTCTGGCCAACCTGCTGATGGAGGCCGAAGGTATGACCTACGACGAAGCCTGTCGTTACATTGCCCGCCAGGTTCCACAACTCTCTGATGACTTTGTAAGTCAGGCCTGTGCCGATACCGACACCGAGAACTATGGCTTTGCACCCCTGCAGGTCGAGACCTGGCACGATATTGAGGCTCGCCTCAACCCGGCAGCTGTCGAGGTCACCGCCGACGCGCCCAAGCCAGCCGTTCATGATGGTATCGTCATTCCACGCGTATGGCTCCAGCGTGCAGCTATGATAGCGCTTGTCGTGGTTTTCTTCTTCTCTAATTTCATTGGTCTTCACAACGGCGATGCCCAGCTGGCTTCAATCATCGATGTTGCCTCGCTGCAACGCAATGCCCAGCTGCTGAATTCGCTGTCGGCTATCTACGACGATACCGAGGACGACGAGGACGATGAGGATATCGTCACCGACGCCCCTGTCGTCACTGCCGTTGCTCCTGCTCCGGTAGTGACTACGGCTTCGGCTTCAGGCAAGCAATATTACATCATCATCGCCAGTTCGCGTTCCGAGGCCGAGGCTATGGCCGTCTGCCGTCGCTATGCCGAGCAGGAAGGGTTCGAGCGCATCGGCATTCTGGCCAAGGACAACCTTTTCCGCGTCTATACCGCAATCTTCGACCAGCAGGCTCCTGCAGTTCAGTACTTGCGCGAGCTTCGTCAGCTCAGCCCACGATTCGAGAAGTCGTGGATGTTGCCTCTCGAGGGCGACAAATCTCTTTCGTATATTATAAAAGATATATATAATGACAACCAATTATCAATGGAATTGTCGCACCCTAACCAACGAACAGAAAGAGATCAAGGATGAACTGATAGCTGACATCAACCTCAATCCCATCGTAGCCACATTGTTCGTACAACGTGGCGTGACAACGGCCGAGGAGGCCCAGCGCTTCTTACGCCCGCAGTTGTCATCTGGCCTTCACGATCCTTTTCTGATGAAGGATATGGACAAGGCCGTGGCACGTCTTAACGAAGCCATTGGTCGCAAGGAGCGCATCCTCGTCTATGGCGATTACGATGTCGACGGCACCAGTAGTGTCGCGCTCGTCTACCGCTTCCTGCGCAGCTTCTATTCCTCGCTCGATTACTATATCCCCGATCGCTACGACGACGGATATGGCATTTCCGAGAAGGGTGTCGATTATGCCGCTGAGACCGGCGTACGTCTCATCATCACGCTCGATTGCGGCATCAAGGCAATCAACATGGTGCGTTATGCCAAGCAGAAAGGCATCGACTTCATCATCTGCGACCACCACAAGCCCGACGACGAGCTGCCCGAGGCCGTAGCAATTCTCGATCCTAAGCGTCCTGACGACGAATATCCCTACCCTCACCTTTCGGCTTGTGGCGTAGGCTTCAAGTTCATGCAGGCATTCGCCCGCAACAATGGCATGAACGAGCTTGGAATGCTCTATCCGCTGCTCGATCTCTGTGCCATCAGCATCGCTACCGACATCGTTCCTATCACCGGCGAGAACCGCGTACTTTCGTACAATGGTCTTCGTCGCATGAACGACAATCCTTGCAACGGCATCAAGGCCATCATCGAGCAGTGTGGCCTTACCGATAAGAAGGAGCTCACCAATTCCGATATTGTCTTCAAGATTGGTCCGCGCATCAATGCCTCTGGTCGTATGATGTGTGGCAAGGAGGCTGTCGACCTTCTCGTTGCACGCGACATGAAGACCGCTCGCGAATGTGCCGAACGCATCTCGGAATACAACGAGACGCGCAAGGACCTTGACAAGCGTGTTACTGAGGAGGCCATTCAGATGGTCGACCAGATGGACCTTACCGGCAAGAAGTCCGTTCTTGTCTACAATTCGTCGTGGCACAAGGGCGTCATCGGTATCGTTGCCAGCCGCCTCACCGAGCATTACTATCGTCCGGCCATCGTCCTTACCTCGGCCCTGGGCTTTGCCAGCGGTTCGGCCCGTTCCATCCAGGGCTTCGACGTCTATTCGGCCATCAATTCCTGCCGCGACATCATCGAGAACTTCGGCGGACACACGTTTGCTGCCGGACTTACGCTCAAGGAGGAACACATCCCAGAACTGACCGAACGTATCGAGCGTTGGGTCGAGGAACACATCACCGACGCCCAGCAGCGCCAGCACCTCGACATCGACATGGAGGTCAAGTTCAATGAGGTCACTCCACGCCTTTTCAAGCAGCTTCGCATCCTCGCGCCTTACGGTCCTGGCAATCAGAAGCCTCTCTTCGTGGCCCGTCGTGTCCGCGATCATGGCAACTCGCGTCTCGTTGGCCGTGAGCTCGAGCATATCCGTCTCGAACTGGTCGATCCGGTCACCAACTTCACGCACAACGGCATCGCCTTCAATCAGGCCGACAAGCTGCCGATCATCAAGAGCGGAAAGCCTTTCGACGTGGTCTTCACCATCGAAGAGAATACCTTCAACCAAAGCAACATCCAGCTGCTGGTCAAGGACATCAAGGAGAGCGAAACCAACAACATCTCGGCCGTCCTCTCGCTGCTGATCCGCAATACCAAGGACGATGCCGACGTCATTGGCGAGAATCTGCAGTCGGTTCATTGAGCCAACGCCCGTCATCTGCTTGACGACGAAACCACTGCCACATTGCTGAGAGTGGTGTGTTCCACCTTCGATCTATCCACTCATGAAACAGATACTGAAGAAATATTGGGGATATGATGATTTCCGACCGTTACAGTCGGAGATCATCATGTCTGTTCTTGAGGGGCACGACACACTCGGCCTCCTGCCTACAGGCGGTGGCAAGAGTATCACCTTCCAGGTCCCTGCCCTCAAGCTGGGTGGCCTTACGTTGGTCGTCACGCCCCTTATCTCGCTCATGAAGGATCAGTGCGACCATCTTCGGCAGCGAGGCATCCGAGCCGCAGCCGTCTACATGGGCATGACGCAACGCGAGGTGCTCACCACGCTCGAACGTGTCATCTCGGACGACTATCGCTTCCTTTATCTCTCACCAGAACGTCTCGAGACACAACTCTTTCTGGCCAAGCTCCCGTACATGGACGTGCGCCTATTGGTAGTCGACGAAGCTCATTGTATCTCGCAATGGGGCTACGATTTCCGTCCTCCTTATCTCAAGATAGCCAACCTTCGTCCGCTGTTGCGTCCGTCGGTGCCTTGTCTGGCGCTCACGGCAACAGCCACGCCCGATGTAGCCGCCGACATCCAGCAGAAGCTCCATTTCCGTCCCGGCTCACAACAGTTCCGTGCCTCATTCGTACGCCCTAACCTTACCTATTCTGTCGTTCATACCGACGATAAGCTTGGCTATCTGTTCCGCCTGCTTGCACCTTCCGACAATGGTGACGATGAACAGGCGCCACGGGTACCGCCATCGATCGTCTACGTCCGTAGCCGCAAGATGACGGCCTCGATTGCCGATAGCCTCAACCGTGCCGGCATTCCAGCCGACTTCTATCACGCCGGACTCTCGCCCGATGCCAAGCAGCAGCGCCAGGATGCCTGGGTAGCGGCCAATCCTCCGGTTATCGTGGCAACGAATGCCTTCGGAATGGGCATCGACAAGCCCGATGTACGTCGTGTGATCCATCTCGACCTTCCACCTTCCATCGAGGAGTATTTCCAGGAAGCCGGACGTGCCGGACGCGACGGACAACCTGCTCAGGCCTATCTGCTCGTGGCCGATGGCGATGCCGACCGCCTGCAGTACAAGCTGCAGAACGAGTACCCCGAACGCGACTTCATCCGCCACGTCTACGGCCGTCTGGCCTCGTTCTTCCAGGTGGCCATCTCGCGTGGCCTCTACTCTACCTTCGAGTTCGACATCCTCCGTTTCTGTTCGGCCTACCATCTGGCCATGACGTCGGTACACTACGCGCTCCGCCTCCTCGATCAGGCCGGATACATCAGCTACATCGAGGAGCCTGACCGTCATTCGCGTCTCATGTTCACCACGTCGCGCGAGGCCCTGTACCATCTCAATCAGTTCGACCCCGAATGCCAGCGCATTATCCGTGCCCTGTTGCGCCTTTATCCCGGTCTGTTTGCCGACTACGTCTACATCCGCGAGGACGAGCTGATGCGCTTTACCACGCTCGATCGTCAGACGCTTTACGACAAGCTATTGCTCCTCACGCGCTTCCACGTACTGCATTATATTCCAGCGCGCCAGATTCCGGCCATCATGTACCTCACGCCACGCCTCGAAGATCAGGAAGTGCTCATTCCGCACACCATCTACGAGGATCGTCGAGCCCGTCAGCAGCGACGTGTCGATACCATGGTAAAGTATATCCAGACCGATGACGAATGTCGCCTCGTACAATTGTTACAGTACTTTGGCGAGGATGCAGACCAACGCTGCGGCCATTGTGATGTCTGCCGCGAACAATCGCTACCACGCGACCGGGCCGAGCAGGCCGACCTGATCCGTCAACTCATCGTCGACAAGCTTCGTGCCCGCGGTCCCTTGGCACCACAGCAGATCGTCGCCCAGCTTCACTATCCTCCTGAACTTGTCTCGGATCTCCTTCGTCAGATGGTCTCGGACGAAGCGTTACAGCTCAGTGACGGGATTCTCACGCTCAACACTAAACAATAATCTCATAACCCTTAGCTCCAAGCTTCAACTCTAACCCTCAATCACACATGCCACTCCTCACTTCTCTCGTCTGGCTCCTCGTTGGCAGTTATCAGCCTGCCACGGACCAGGGAATACAACTCTACACCTTCGACCCCGATGCCGGCACCGTTACACACGTCGGAGGCGCTGCCGGTGTGTCCAATCCGTCATTCCTCACCGTCAGTCCTGACCATCGCTTTGTCTATGCTGTTGGCGAGGACGATGACCTCACGTCTACGGCCTGCGCCCTGTCACTCGACCTTACGAAGGGTTCGCTCAACCTACTCAACAGCCAGCCGGCACTGGGAGGAGCCCCCTGCAACCTCTGCCTGAGTCCCGATGGCCGACACTTGCTTACGGCCAACTACAATGGTGGCAGCATCACGCAATTCCCTGTTCTACCCGACGGCACCCTTGGTACTGGCTCAGCATACGTCTTCGCAGGTCACAGCTCGCACCCCGAGCGTCAGGCAGCGCCACACCTACATGCCGTCAACTTCACGCCCGATGGCCGCTATCTGCTGGCCAACGACCTTGGTACTGACCGCATTCATCAGTTTGCGCTGAATTCTGCGGGCGAAGTCGATTACACCTCGCTGTCCGACATTACGTTGCCGGCCGGTGCGGGTCCGCGACACCTGACGTTCGCACCTGATGGCCGTCATGCCTACCTCATCAGCGAGCTTTCAGGCCAGCTCTTCACATTTGTCTATGCCGATGGCCACCTGGAACTCCTACAGACGGTCGAGGCCGATCGGTTCAAGGCCGGAGGAAGTGCCGACGTGCATCTCTCGCCCGATGGCCGCTTCCTTTACGCTTCGCATCGTCTCGAGGGCGATGGCCTCACTATCTGGCGTGTACAGCCCGATGGTACCCTTGCCTACGTCGGCTATCAGCCCACGGGCATTCATCCACGCAATTTCGCCATCTCGCCTTGCGGTCAGTACCTCCTCGTGGCTTGTCGCGACTCCAACCACATCGAGTTCTACCGTCGTGACCCAGTTACTGGCCTCCTCTCCGACACCAACCAGCGCCTCGCCTTCCCTTCGCCCGTCTTCGTCCTGTTTCTGACCGAAGAGGGCAAGGACACGCAACGCTGACGCGCCGTATATCGATGTATTTGTAGCACACATGAAAACAGAATAAAAATCAATACGAAAAACAGTTATGAAAAGCATCTTTCGACCGACCATCCTTTGCATGTTGATTTGCATGCTCTGTAACCAAATCCAGAGTCAGACAATCGACGTAAATGAAGCCCGCAAACGTGCTGCTGTTCTGTATAGCGAGAATTCAATGGGCCCAACCAAGAGCCGACAGCGTACACCCGTCAATGTCGATACCATAAAGCTGGCCTATACCGCACAGGCAAAGGACAGCGTGTTCTACTATGTCTTTAATTACCCCAATGGTGGCTATAGCATCATTGGCGGTGACGAAAAGGCTCGTACCGTGTTGGGTTACTGTCCGGAGGGAGTCTTCGATTTGGAGTCTATCCCCGATGGATTGCGGTACATGCTTGAATGCTACGAAGAGCAGATTCGCGGCGCGATGATACAATCTGCCACAACCAATGCTGATGCCATGCCCATCCGACGGGCTAAGGCGTCAGATCGCACGGATATAGAACCGATGTTAACCACAAAGTGGGGACAGTCAGGTCCCTTTAACCGCAAAATTCCCAAGGGGTCACAGGGATCCATGCCTACAGGCTGCACACCGACAGCCACAGCTCAAATCATGAACTATTACAAATATCCAGAAAAAGGCTTCGGTTACAAAGCATATCAGATCAATTATGACAATGGTGAGCAACAGGAATCGCTGACGTTCGAGGCCAATTTCGGACAGACAACCTATGAGTGGGACAAGATGCCAGATCAAATAAAGAGTAACAAATACACGGAAGAAGAAGCCGATGCTCTCAGCACATTGCTCTACCACGTAGGCGTCGCCCTTTATACCAATTACCAGAATGGGGCATCTGGCGCATCAATAAAAGCAGAACCAATGTATCAGTATTTCGGGTACAACAAAAGTGCTTATATCGAGTTTCGTGATTACATAGAATCGGACGAGGAATGGGAACAAATAATCTATAACCAGTTGGCAGAGAAGCACCCTGTAATTTATAACGGATATTCATCGCGTGCTGGACATTGTTTTGTTTGCGATGGCTATCAAGCCGAAACCGATATGTACCACATCAACTGGGGGTGGTCTGGATCTAGTGACGGCTATTTCTCGTTGACTGGCAATGGCGATCCCAATTCCGGACTTGGAGAGTATTCGTCAACACAGTGGGTAATGCTCGATTTCTATCCGAACACAGAACCCGTTGACTATTTACCTATCGAAAAGATAGAATTGGCTACCGACATACAAATGAGTTCTTCTGAAACTAGCTATGACTTGCCAATGACAATAAGTCCGAAGAATGCTACATTTATGAAAATCTCCTTAACGTCGGACAATCCGCTTGTCGCTACCGGAAATCAATTATATTCTGATCGTTGTACAATAAAAATGCACAGTGAAGGCATCGCTGTTGTCTCAGTTATGGCCACCGACAATAGTGGAGTAAAGCAGACTCACGTTGTAGCTGGTGGCCGTAAAGCCTTGCTGTTAGGCGGTGAAGATGTCCAGAGCAATGCTCTTCCCTTTGGCAACGATCATAAATATTCGACCGTAATGATGGAATTCACTTCTGACGAAATAGGTCAACGCTTTGCAGTGATTGATTCAATTGCCTTCAAAGTAACCGCTCCGGAGCAATTCGATACCGAGATTGAGATCTACATGTCCAACCAAGCGAACAATGCCGAAATCATGACAGCCGCTAATCTTGTCTACAGCGGACACAGAACCCTTGGTACAGAGACAGGATGGGAGGTATTTACACTCGATAAGTCCATGTTCTATACGGGTGGAAGTCTCCAAGTGGCTGTGGTCCATCGCTCAGCTACAACGGCAACCACGCTCAGCTTCGGATGTTCCCAAAACGCTTCCGACTCACCTAGTACTAAATACCGCGGCAGTGACACCGACGCGTGCTATGCTGACCCTACGTGCACATCGTATTTCACTGAAACAGAACTCAGACCTGAGGTCATTCTAGGCTATAAGACCTACTACGACATAGCTTGCGGCGACCAGACATGGGTCCGACTGATGTTCGAAAAGAACGAGCTCCGCTTCAAGGGGAAGGGTGCTATCTGGAGTAATTGGACAGGTCTGAACGATGTATTGCGACTGGCTGAGTTATACAATATCGATCATGAAGTACAAAGCTTGTACTTCGAGCCTGGTATTACTTCAATACCTGCCTCTGTATTCGGCCAGATGAATGGGCCGAAGCGTCTGACACTCTGTAGTCACTTCAGTTCTGATCATAGCGACGGAACGTTTGATCAGTATGACAAATACGCTTATCCAGGACTGGAACAGCTTGAAGACCATACCTTCGAGCGAATGACCAGTCTTGAAAGAATCGAGCTTGGCTATCTGCCGCCTCAAGCAGGTCCAAATACATTCGCTGAAGAAACGTTATCGAAAGCTACAATATATGCGTTCAATACAAGGCCATACACAAAACATGATTATTGGAAGAATTTCAAAAACGCAGAAAATCTGTATAGCTACTTCAGCCATAAATGCTTGGGAGCTATGGGATATGAGTCCCTACCCAAGATAGGTGACCTGATAGAGGTACAGAATCGATACAACACTTTAACTTCGGACAACGATAGCAGTTACGCTTTGCAGTTCGATTATAATAGTGACAAGAAGTTTACAATCGAAGACATCGAGTATCTGTGCAAGATATTACTGAAATTAGATTACTGATCACGCCTCGGAACAAGCAAGAGCAATCTGCATAAAAAATGGGCTTCCACAAAACGGGGAAGTCCATTTTTCGTACAGAATGGTCTCGAGAAAAACGAGGAAGAGCATTTCGGCAGAAAAATGCGCCTCCGCGAAACGGGGAAGAGCATTTCGGAAGAAAAATGCGCTTACGCGGAACGGGGAAGAGCACTTCGGAAGAAAAATGCACTTCCGCGGAACGGGGAACACGAATTTGTCAACAAAATTGTGCTCTGCAGAACGAAACAGTCAATTTCGCCCACGAGAGGCATTTCGGGAAACTAATGCCACATTCTCTTAGCTTTCAGCTGCCCTTTTCCGGGCCTTATAGAGCTGGTAGCTGTTGACAAGGTTGTGCCAGACGCTGTAGAAGCCACCTACGACCGAGGTGACCGGATCGAGAAAGACAAGGCCCAACCAGATGACAAAGACGGTGTTCTTCTGTCCGAAGGCCTGACCGGCCGTGATGCGTTGCTGCCGGCCATAACGCGAACCGACACGTTTGCCGATATAGAACTGCACCAGACAGCACACGCCCGAAATCAGCGCCAGGCCCAACAGATACTGCCACTCCACGCTGGTGTGGGCGATACTGCGCACCGTGACGGTAATGGCCAGGGCCAGCGAGACGACCCAGATATGGAAGGCCAGATCGGGATAGCGCATCAGCCATCGGTACAAGGGTCGAACCAGGCGTCGCACCAGCTGTGCCGCGATGAGTGGAACGATCAGCAACGGAAATACCTTGCCCAGAATCATCCAGAAGGCCTGCACAAAGCCCAGACCGCTGTGTGGTTCGACGAGCGGTAGAATGGCCGGAGCCAGAAGCGAAACCATCAGGTTGCAGATCATCAGATACGTCACTACACCCGACAGGCTGCCACCCAGTTTACCTGTAATCACGGCCGAAGCCGTAGCCGTCGGACAGATGAAGGCCAGCATGGCACCTTCGCATAAAACCTTCAGGCCATAGTCGTCGCAAAGCATGGCAAGCATCGAACAGGCCAGAAACAGGCCCATCTGGAACAGCAGGACCCACAGATGCCACCAGCGGGGACGCATCTCGCGGGGACTGACCTTCAGAAAGCTGAGGAACAGCATGCAGAAAAGCATGATAGGCTGTGCCCATTGCGACGTGAGGGGCAAAGCCATCTGGCGCACCTCGGCCGGAAGTGGAAGGGCTCGGTAGGCGAAGTAGGCCAACGCTCCAGCCGTCATGGAGAGCGGCAAGGCCCAATCACGCCCGAATTGCGATAACTTCGACATATTTCATGAGGGTCTACGACCCTTGTTTTAACCTTTTTATTTTACAAACGGCCGCAAAGTTACTGCTTTTTCAGCCTCTTCGGTCAAAAACTTAGGCTTTTCTTTCGGTCATTGGATTAAAATTGCTATCTTTGTCACCCCGAAATGGTAGTTACGGCCGCCTTGCATACGGATGAGGCCGATACTGCCACGACGAAAAACTATAAACAAGGATTCACGTGCGATCACTCTCTCCTCTCCTATTGTTCCTGCTGCTCTACCTGGGCGTCAGCGTCTGGGCAGGCGATTTCTATAAGGTTCCGGTCACGGTGGCGTTCCTGGTCAGTTCGGTGTACGCCATTGCCATCAGCCGTGGCTCCATCGAGCAGCGCATCACGCGTTTTTCGGCCGGTGCCGGTTCGAGCACAGTGCTGCTGATGGTGTGGATCTACATCCTGGCCGGAGCATTCGCTGCCTCGGCCAAGGCCATGGGTGCCGTCGATAGTACCGTTGCCCTGACCCTTCATCTGCTTCCGTCCGAGCTGTTGCTGCCCGGTATCTTCGTGGCGGCGTGTTTCATCTCGCTGGCCATCGGTACAAGCGTTGGTACGATCGTGGCGCTGACCCCCGTGGCCGTAGGCGTGGCGCAACAGAGCGATGTGGCTCTACCCCTGATGGTGGCCATCGTGGTGGGTGGTGCTTACTTTGGCGACAACCTCTCGTTCATCTCCGATACGACCATCTCGGCCACACAGACCCAAGGCTGCCAGATGCGCGACAAGTTCCGCACCAACCTGCGTCTGGTGCTTCCGGTAGCGCTGGTGATGCTGGTGGCATACTGGGCCATAGGTCGTGGCATCGTGGTTCCTCAGCAACTGCCCGATTACAGCTGGCTGAAGGTGATTCCCTACCTGGCCGTGATCGTGACGGCGGTCGTGGGCCTCAACGTGATGGTGGTGCTGCTGATCGGCATCGTACTGACGGCCGTCATCGGCATTGCCGACGGCAGCTATGACCTCTTTGGCTGGATGCAGTCGCTGGGCACAGGCATCAACAGCATGGGCGAGCTGATTATCATGGCGATGCTGGCGGCCGGAATGCTCGAGGTGATTCGTCACCTGGGAGGCATCGACTACCTGATTCGTCATCTGACCCGCGGCATCGGTACCCGTCGCGGAGCCGAACTGGCCATTGCCAGCCTTGTGTGTCTGGTCAATGTCTGTACGGCCAACAACACGGTAGCCATCCTTACGGCCGGACCTATTGCCCGTCAGATGGCCGAGCGATACCAGATCGATCCTCGCCGTTCGGCTTCGCTGCTCGACACGGCCAGCTGCTTCACCCAGGGACTCCTGCCCTATTCTGCACAGCTGCTCGTAGCGGCCGGTCTGGTCGAAGCCACGCTGGGAACACCGATGAATCCGGCCTTGGTTGTGCCCTGGCTCTTCTATCCTATGGGACTGGGACTGGCGGTACTCCTCTCGATAGCAATCAGTAAAAAACGATAAACAATATGACAAAAAACTTCACTTACACCCTCGAACTGAAGACGCGCGACTATGAGTGCGACGTGCAGGGCGTGGTCAACAATGCCAATTACCAACACTACCTCGAGGTGACGCGTCACGAGTTCCTGCAGAGCATAGGCCTGTCGTTCCAGGGCCTTCACGATCAGGGAATCGACGTGATGGTGTCCAAGATCACAATCAGCTACAAGGCGTCGCTCCATGGCGGCGAGGAGTTCCTGTCGTGCCTCAACATGCGACGAGTCGGTGTCCGTTATGTGTTCGATCACGAGATCTACCGCAAGGCCGACATGAAGCTCTGCATCAAGGGCACGGTCGATTGTGTCTGCGTCGTAAATGGCCAGCTGACGCGCGGCGACGAGGTCTACGAACAGTTTGCGCCCTACATCACCCAGTAACCGAACCTTCCTATGGACGAATTGCGTTACATCCTGGCATTGACCTCGATACGCGGCATCGGCACCTCGATAGGACGCCAGCTGATCGAGCGCTTCGGATCGGCCGAAGCCGTCATGAAGGCCGACACTTCGACCCTGCTCACACTGCCACCCAACATCGGTCCGCTGCTGGTCAGAGCCTTGGCCGACGGACATCAGATGGACCGCGCCGACCGTGAACTTCGCTTCATCGAGGACCACCACATCCACGCCCTCGTCTACGGTCAGGAAGGCTATCCTCGTCGCCTGATGGCGTGTCCGGATGCTCCCTTGGTGCTCTTCGTGCTCGGACAGACGTCCGTACTCGACTGCAAGCGCATGGTAGGCATTGTCGGCACACGCCAATGCACACAATATGGCCGCGACATGACTACCCGTTTCGTGGGCGATCTGCACCAGCAAGAGGCCGATCTGGCCGTTGTCAGCGGCCTGGCCCTCGGCATCGACATCACGGCTCATCGTGCCTCCCTGCAGTATGGAGTGCCCACCATTGCCGTCGTAGCGCATGGCCTGGACCGCATCTACCCCAGCCAGCATCGCGACGATGCCCGACGCATCCTGGCCGAGGGCGGCGCCATCGTGACTGAATATGTTACAGGCACAGAGCCCGAGAGGGGGAACTTCCTGTCGCGCAACCGTATCATTGCCGGCCTGTCCGATGCCGTACTGGTGTCTGAGAGCAAGGATCGTGGCGGAAGCCTCGTAACGGCCTCCATCGCACTCGATTACAACCGCGAGGTCTTTGCCTTCCCCGGTCGTGCGGGCGATAGCCGCAGCGAAGGCTGCAACCGCCTGATACGTCTGAACCGGGCCGGTTTGATCACCTGTGCACAGGATTTGGTCGAAGCCATGAGCTGGGACGTCACCTACACCCAGCACCGAACCATTCAGCACAGCATTCCGTTCGAGGAAGAGAACCTCTCGCCCAATGCCCGACTGATTGTCGACGCCTTGCGCGACCAGGGAGATCTGTTGCTGTCACAACTCTCCGATGCCACGGGCCTCGACCATACTACGCTCTACGAAGCGCTGCTCGACCTCGAAATGGATGGCAAGATACGCTCAACGCCAGGAGGATTGTATCAGCTGAGATAAGCTACGAGATCAGCTTTATACGGTTTTCAGTTCCTTGGTGAGGAAGCGCATGGGCGGAAAAAGAATTAGTCAAAATATTACTACTTAAATAACACTCATATGAAGAAAAATACTCTCATTTCCCTGCTGCTGGCTATGTCGGCAGTTGGGCTCCAGGCCCAGGCTCGACTGCCTTATATGGATGCATCGTTGTCACCCTCCGAGAGAGCCAACGATCTGTTACAACGACTCACTCTCAGCGAAAAAGTCGGCCTGATGATGGATCAGTCACAGCCTGTTGTCCGTCTGGGCATCAAACCTTATCAATGGTGGAACGAGGCGCTGCATGGTGTGGCTCGCAATGGTGTGGCCACGATGTTCCCGCAGGCTATCGGCTTGGCCGCTACGTTCGACGATGCGCTGGTCGAGGAGTGCTTTGACATTGCCAGTACCGAAGCGCGCGTGAAGAACCGTCTGGCACGTGAAGAGAGTGGCGATAACATCCGTCGCTACCAGGGTTTGACGTTCTGGACGCCTAACGTCAACATCTTCCGCGATCCGCGTTGGGGCCGTGGTCAGGAAACATACGGCGAGGATCCCTACCTCACCAGCCGCATGGGTGTGGCCGTGGTCAAAGGCCTGCAGGGACCAGATGGTAACAAGACCCACGCCTGCGCCAAGCACTACGCCGTGCATAGCGGTCCGGAGTGGAACCGCCACGTCTTCAATGCCGACCGAGTGAATCCGCGCGACCTGTGGGAGACCTATCTGCCTGCTTTCAAGGCGCTGGTCACCGAGGCGCACGTCAAGGAGGTAATGTGTGCCTACAACCGTTACGAGGACGAGCCTTGCTGCGGTTCGTCGCGTCTGCTCACCCAGATTCTGCGCAACGAATGGGGCTTCGATGGTCTGGTGACGAGCGACTGCTGGGCCATCAATGACTTCTATACACCGGGCCATCACTTTACCGAGCCCGATGCTAAGCATGCCGATGCCAAGGCCGTGTGGAGCGGCACGGATCTGGAGTGCGGCGGCTCGTATGCGCAGCTGCCCGATGCTGTCTATGACGGCTTGATTACCGAAGATCGTATCGACCAGTCGGTATTCCGTCTGCTGAAGGCCCGCTTCGAACTGGGCGAGATGGACGAGACGACGCCCTACGATTCGATCCCTGCTTCGGTCATTGCCTGTGCCGATCACAAAGCCAAGAGCCTCCAGGCTGCCCGCGAGGGTATCGTGCTGCTGAAGAACGGCCCATCGGCCGATGGCAAGAAAGGTCCGCTGCTGCCATTGAACCGTCGTCAGAAGATTGCCGTAGTGGGCCCGAACGCTGATAATGCTGTCATGCTCTGGGGCAACTACAACGGCACGCCAGATACCACGATCTCGATCCTCGACGGCATTCGCAAATATGTGAAGCCAAGCAACCTCATCTATTCCGAGGGTTGCGGCTTGGCTCAGCCTACCAGCTATTCCAGCTGGATGAACGAGGGAATGTCTGAGGCTGAGAACGGCTGGGTGGCCAACTATTACAACACGACCGACTTCAGTGGCCCTGTAGTGGCATACGGCCGCTATACAACCGCTTTGCAACTCTATACCGCGGGTGGCACAGCGTTCAAGGCGGGGGTGAACATCCAGGACTTCTCGGCCACCTTTAAGACCACGCTCAAGCCAAGGAAGAACAGCGAGGTGGAATTTGACATCATGGCCGCCTGCAAGAAGATCCAGCTCCTCGTCAATGGCGAAGTCGTACTTGAGGCCGAAGGTCAGTTGGGACAATATGGCGGCAACAAGAAACCTGTCTATGTGCTCGATGCACAGGCAGGCAAAAGCTACGACCTTGAGATCCGCTATGTGGCAGGAAAGGAGATCAATGCGCTGATGATGGATATGGGTCACACGGCTACGTTCGACGATGATGTGCTGCTGCGACAGATCCGTCCGGCCGACGTAGTGGTCTTCGTGGGTGGCATTGCACCAAGCCTCGAGGGTGAGGAGATGCCTATCCAGATCGAGGGCTTCAAGGGCGGCGACCGCACCGACATCCAGCTGCCTCGCGTGCAGCGCGAACTGATTGCCAAGATCCTCAAGTCGGGCAAGCGCATTGTCTACATTAACTGCTCAGGTTCGGCCATGGCCATGGTGCCTGAGGCCGAGAACTGCGATGCGATGCTACAAGTATTCTATCCGGGTCAGATGGGTGGTCAGGCCGTGGCCGAGACGCTCTTCGGCGACAACAATCCTTCGGGCCGTCTGCCACTGACCTTCTACAAGGACACGCTCCAGATGCCTGGCTTCGAGAATTACGCCATGAAGGGCCGCACCTATCGCTATATGACCGAAGCGCCACAGTTCTGCTTCGGACACGGTCTTAGCTACACGACCTTCAATTATGGTGAAGCGCAGCTGATGCCAGCTAAGATGCAGGCCGATGGTACGATGACCGCTGAGAAGCTCATCGTCCCTGTGACCAATACCGGCGCTTGTGACGGTGCTGAGGTAGTGCAACTCTACGTACAGCGTCCGGGCGACGAGGAAGGCCCAGTGAAGACACTCCGCGGTTTCAAGCGCGTGAGCATCGCCAAGGGCGAGACTGTCAATGTGGAGTTCGACATCAACGATGCGACCTTCGAGTGGTTCGACACACGCACAGATCGCATGATGGCTCAGAGCGGCAAGTATAACCTGCTGTATGGTGGCACGTCGGCCGATGAAGGGTTGAAGGCGCTGGAGGTAGTAAGACCGTAAAGAATCAGTTATTTGAATATCGTTATTAACTGTTAATTGTTAACTGTATTATATGAAAATAGAATTGATTACTCTCGCCTCCCTATCGCTCGCCCTCACCAGTTGCCAGCAGTCGGTCGAGATCAGCGAGTGGACAGTATCATCGCGCGACAGCTATTTCCAGAAAGCAGAAGCTAATGTAGCCGAAGAGGCCGCTGATGCCAAGACCATCAGCATCGATCCCTCGCGCACCGCTCAGACCATGAAAGGTTTCGGCACCTGCTTCAACGAGCTTGGCTGGTCATCGCTCCAGCAGCTCACCGCAGAGGAGCGCGCCGAGATCTTCGCCGAACTCTTTGAGCCAGGCAAGGGTGCCAACCTGAACCGTGGCCGCCTTTCGATGGGTGCCAATGACTTTGCGCTCGACTGGTATTCGCCCGATGAGACGGCAGGAGATTTCGAGCTGAAGGACTTCTCCATCGAGCGTGACAAGCAGAACCTCATACCGATGATCAAGCAGGCCATGCAGTATTGCCCCGATCTCTATCTCTTCATGTCGCCTTGGTGTCCGCCTCGCTGGATGAAGAAGACCGGACACTATGCCGAGCGTGCCGTGACACAGGAGATGGTTGACCGCTATCAGCAGATGCAGGTGATCTCGATGACCGAAGGCCTCTATGAGCAGGGACCTCTGGCTTTCAGCGTTGTGCCGATGGCCAATGATGCCGTCCCTGGAGAGGAAGGCAAGGAAGGTGTTACCGCCTTCATCATGGATCCGGAATACCTCAATGCCTACGCACGTCTGTTTGGCAAGTTCGTCGATGCGTACAGGGCCGAAGGTGTCAACATTCGCATGGTTATGCCGCAAAACGAGCCGAACAGCGACCAGAACTTCCCTTCGTGCTGCTGGACATCGGCCGACCTCAATACCTTTGTCGGCCAGTATCTCGGCCCTGAGATGGAGAAGCATGGCACAGAGGTTTATTTCGGCACCGAGGAACGTCCGAACCCGCTGATGGTCGATACGCTCCTGCAGGATCCTGCATCGTCTAAATATATAAAAGGTGTTGCCTTCCAATGGGCAGGCAAGGATGCGCTCCCTACCATACATCAGAACTATCCGGATCTCGACCTCGTGATGAGCGAACAAGAGTGCGGCAACGGACTTAACAACTGGGAAGGTGCGATGCATTCATGGGATCTGCAGCGTCATTATCTCTCACACGGCGTGACTCAGTATTATTATTGGAACACCTCGCTCCTGGAGGACAAACCTTCGCGCTGGGGATGGTTCCAGAACTCGCTGATCACGGTCAACGAACAGGACAAGAGCTGGAAGTTCACTCCAGAGTACTACGAGCTCAAACACCTCAGCCACTATGTGCAGCCAGGTGCAAAGCGCCTCCTGCTCGACGGCTCGACCTACGACGACATGCTCGGCTTCATCAATCCGGATGGCAGTATCGCCCTGATCCTCGCCAACCAAACCGACGAACCTCAGCCGCTGAACATCGAGATGCGTGGCCAGGCCATCAGCATCTGCCTCGGCGCAAACACGCTCCATTCTATCCTGCTGCGATAACCGGCATCGATAAAATCTGATTATTCAGAATCGCTACCCCCGTTTTGTAACGAGGGTAGCGATTTTTTATACCTACAAAAGACAAGTATAATACGATACTTATAGAATAGTATTCGAAATAGAATATAATCAACAGAATATTTTTCTATATTTACAGCGTTTCGCAAAAATCGCTTTGTCATTAACACGAAATGTTGTACTTTTGCACCGTCAAACAAAAAACTTATCACGATGCAAGTACAATACTACAAGCAATACAGCCACAACCTCGGACGTGAGATGGAGTGGAAACAATATGGTCAGGAAGGCCAGGGCGTGCTGGTGTTCCCAAGCCAGGATCAGCGATTCTATGAGTGGGAAGACCAGGGTATGGTAGCTGTGCTTGCACCTATGATCGAGAGCGGAAAGATCCACCTTATCTGCTGCGACAGCATCGATCGCGAGACCTGGAGCCTGACCGAAGGCAATCAGCACGAGCGCATCGAGCTCCATGAGCGCTGGTACAATTATATTATAGAGGAGCTCATTCCGCAGGTGAATCATGGCCAGCAGCTGATTGTCACCGGCTGCTCAATGGGCGGCTATCATGCCGGCACATTCTTCTTCCGTCGTCCCGATCTCTTTTGTTCGCTCCTGTCACTGAGCGGTCTTTTCCATGCCGATTATTTCTTCCCGGACTTCAACGACGGACTGATCTGGCGTAATTCTCCGCTGCATTTCCTGACCGAGCAGAACGATCCAAGCCTCCTGCTCAATGCCTATCGCGACAAGCAGATCATCCTCTGTTGCGGTCAGGGCAACTACGAGGACATCACATGCCCATCCACCCAGCGTCTCGGCGCTCTGCTCCAGGCGAAGAACATCCCTGCCTGGGTTGACATCTGGGGCTACGACGTAGATCACGACTTTGCCTGGTGGCGCAAGCAGGCGCAATACTTCTTCGGACACATTATCAATAACCGCAAACAACAAGCAGCATAATGAATTTCATCTTTATATCTCCGCAGTTCCCGCATACCTACTGGCAGTTCTGCGACCGTCTGAAACAGAATGGTGTGAACGTGCTGGGCGTGGCCGACGTGCCCTACGACTCGCTCGCGCCCGAGCTGAAGAGCGTGCTGACGGAATACTATCGCGTGGAAAATTTGGAGGACTATGACCAGGTTTTCCGCGCCGTGGCATTCCTGTCGTACAAATACGGCAAGATCGATTGGATCGAGTCGAACAACGAATACTGGCTCGAGCAGGATGCCCGCCTGCGTACTGACTTCAACGTGACTACCGGCATACAGTCGGCCGCCATAGCTTCGATCAAGGAGAAATCCGAGATGAAGAAATACTATGCCAAGGGTGGTATCCCTACGGCTCGCCAGATTCGCGCGTCGAAGGGCGCTGGGGCTGTCATCGACTTTGCGCAGAAGACGGGCTTCCCTATCATCGCCAAGCCCGATGTAGGTGTAGGTGCCGGCGGTACGCACAAGCTTCATAATGAGGGTGAGGTACATAATTTCTTCAACCTTATGGGGCAGGATGCAGCCAATTATGTGGTGGAGGAATTCGTCACGGGCGACATCTGCTCGTACGATGCCATCATCGACAGCAAGGGCCATCCGCTCTTTGAGTCGATGACCGTGTGGCCACCTTCGATCATGGACATCGTGAACAAACGTCTCGACCTGGCCTACTACGTCTCGCCTACGTTGCCCGATCAGCTGCGTGTCCTCGGACGTCGAACCGCCGAGTCTTTCGGTGTCCGTAGCCGATTCGTACACCTCGAGTTCTTCCGTCTGGACCGTGAGCGTCAGGGACTGGGCCATGAGGGCGACTTTGTGGCATTGGAGGTCAACATGCGACCGGCAGGCGGCTACACACCCGACATGATCAACTATGCGCATTCGACGGACGTCTACAAGATCTGGGCCGACATGGTGGCTCAGGATCAGTCGCGTCTGGCCGAGGAGCTGCATCACGACAGTGGTAACGCGCTGAGCATTCCCTGGCGCGAGGAGTACTACTGTGTCTTCGCCTCTCGCCGCGACATCTACCAGTATCAGCATTCGCACGAAGAGATTCTGGAGCGATACAGCCTTGCCCTGGTGCAATGCGAACGGATGCCCGACATCTTCCACGCTGCCATGGGACAGCAGATGTACACCGTCAAGGTCAGGACGGAGGAAGAGAAAGACGAATTCATACAGTTTGTTCATGCAAAGAAATAATGACAACACTTGAACGCGACATGCAACGCCGTACCGAATTACTCCTTGGTAAAGACAAGGTCCTAAAACTCAACACCGCCCGTATCCTTATCTTTGGATGGGCGGTGTTGGTTGTTTTTGCACAGACTTATAGTCGACACTTTTACCTGCCTTCTTTCAGGACAATACCAACTAATTGAAAGAAGGAATTGTGCACAGTTTTTGGAAAGTTCAGTTTCAAAAAGTCTTGCAAATGCTGATCGATAGGATTATTTTAGGACCAATTATTGGGGAGATTCGAAAATAAACAGTATATTTGTGCCATAAATATAATAATTGATCGTCAGTAAAAGACGATCATCGGTGGCTACTCATGACAAATAAACGGTCGATCCGTCGGCACACATCTTCAACGATACACTATGGGGGTATCCGAGTCACGACAGGTCTGATGCCGTGTCGTTCTCGATGGAGGATTATCACGTCTTTGCAGCTCCGACAAGCGTAACACGTCATTTCTGTTCGAAAATATGAGAAACCTATTATTGATACTCACCACCCTGCTGTGTGCAAGCCAGGCGCTGCAAGCAACGGATCTAACCCAGTCGACAATCGTGTATAACCCGAAGGATCATCCGCTGGTGCAGCAGATGGCCATGGTACTTTCGGACGACATCGAACGTGTGACGGGCATCAAGCCTGAAGTGAGTACACGGCGAGGCAAGGGCCAGAATGTCATCCTGGCGACTCAAGGCAAGACATCGCGCCATAAAGAACTGCGTGGCGAGTGGGAACGCTATGCCATCGACACCGAGGGGGAGACGCTCTACATCACGGGGTCGGATGCCCGCGGCCTGGCCTATGGCGTTCTGCATGTGAGCGAGCAGATAGGTGTGAATCCGTGGTACTGGTTTGCGGACATTCCCATAACGAAGAACAATCCTAAGGCCTACGACTATCAGGAGCAGTATGTGAGTGCACAGCCTACGATCAAGTATCGCGGCATCTTCATCAACGACGAGGATTGGGGCATGAAGACCTGGGCTGAGCGTAACTACGAGAAGGAACTGGGCGACATCGGCCCTAAGACCTACGACCGTGTCTGCGAGCTCATCCTGCGCCTCCGTGGCAACATGCTGGCACCGGCCATGCACACCTGTACCGGCGCCTTCTACAGCCATCCGGAGAGTCAGGTGGTGGCCGACAAGTGGGGTATCATGATCACCACGAGCCACTGCGAACCGCTGCTGTTCAACAATGCTGCTCCCTCGGAGTGGGATAAGGAGCGTGACGGCGAGTGGAACTATGAGACGAACAAAGAAACAATCCTCAAGAAGCTGGATGACCGCATCCGCGAGACGGCTCAATACGACAATATCTACACCATGGGTATGCGAGGACTGCATGACGAGGCAATGAAGGGCAGCACCAACCCCAAGGACCGTGCCCGCACGTTAGAGCAGGTTTTCGCACATCAGCGCAACATCCTGGAGAAATATAAGAAAAAGAAGGTCAACAAGCTGCAGCAGATCTTCGTGCCCTACAAGGAGACGCTCGACATCTACGATGCAGGTCTTCGCGTGCCGGAGGATATTACGCTCGTCTGGCCCGATGACAACTACGGATACATGAAGCGCGTGAGCAATGCTGAAGAGCAACGACGTAGCGGTGGCAGCGGCGTCTATTATCACCTGAGCTACTGCGGTGTGCCACACGACAACCTGTGGATCTCGACCACCGCCCCACAGCTGATGTACGAAGAGCTGCTCAAGGCCTATACCGCCGGCGCCGACCGCTACTGGCTGCTGAACGTGGGCGACATCAAGCCGATGGAGATTGAGATGCAGATGTTTATGGACATGGCCTACGACTTCTCGTCGTTCAGCTACGAAAACGTCAACCGCTATCAGGCCAAATGGCTGGCCGGCATCTATGGCCAGGAGCATCGCAACACCTTCCAGTACATCCTCGACCACTACTACCGTCTGGCGTGGGATCGCAAGCCGGAGTTCATGGGTTACGAGATGGAATGGGACACACCGGAATACAACCGCCTATACGACACCGACTTCTCGTTCGAGACAGGCACGGCACAGAAGCGCCTGCAGGAGTATCAGGACCTTTGCTTTGCCTACGATGCCATCGAGCAAGCCATCGACCCCGCGCTGCAGCCTTCGCTCTACGAGATGCTGGGATATTCCGCCCATTCGGCCTACCAGATGAACCGTAAGTTCCTCTATGCGCAGGCCAACCACGAGACGGGCAACTCGATGTTTGCAGCTCAGTCGCGCGATGCCAACACAAAGCTTCAGCAACTGATCGACCGCTACCATGCGCTGCTGGACGGCAAGTGGAATCAGATGATCTCTGAGATCTGTCCGGGTTACACGGCGCTCTATCAGAACATGCCCGATCTGGTGGATGCGCCTACAGATGCCTACCGTCTGCCCGACTACCAGCGTCACCCCGAGCTGCTGCACAAGCTCGACTTCACCAAGGCTACAATGTCGGCTCCCTTCCGCCTGCTTGAAGGTATGGGTACCGACTGGCAGGCGCTGCAGATGGGTCAGCCGCTCGATTTCGAGGCTACGGGCAGCATCGACCTCCCGATTCCTGACGTTTGCCAGGGACGGGATTCCGTCTCGGTGTGCATCAGCGTAGTGCCGATGTGGCCAGTAGCTTACGACCGCAGCAACAAGTTCGGCGTCAGCGTGGACGGTTCGGCGACCGTTGTTTGCGAGAACAAGTTTGTGGAATGGGGTCGCGAATGGAAGATACAGGTGCTGGAGAACCGCAAGGATTACGTCCTGACCTTCCCGCTCGACAAATCGCTGAAGGAGCATCGCCTCACCCTCACGATCGTCGATCCCGGACAGATTGTCCAGAAGATCACCGTGCAGTGACCTTGTCTTGATTGTCATTAGTTGTCATTAAGTTTTTTTATGGAAATAATACTGGAATGGATTGTACGCTTCATGGTATGGCTTAGCCGATGGGCCAGGCCATTGTCGCGATGCGGCATCCTCCCATACGACGAGTGGCATCCGGGACAGAAACTGAAGATGCTGCTTGTGGGTTACAACGGTGCGCGAAACACCGGTGCTGACGCTCGTGTGGTAGCGCTGGTGGATCAGCTGATAGAGGAGTTCGGCAAGGACAACATCGAGATAACCCTGATGACGCTCAACCCCGAGAACATCAAGGGCTACTTCCCCCCGAGCGTCAGGATCTTTCACTTCCGCACCTTCTTCTGCTGGCCGCTGCTACGAGCCACATCGGCCCACCACGTGGCCCTGTTGTGCGAAGGCTCGACGCTGACCCACACCTTTGCCGACGCCCTGTCCATGTTCTTCTGCCAGGCGGCAGGCATCATGAAGCGCCAGGGCAAACCCTGCATTGCCTACGGATCGGACGTGGCGCCGTTGCAGCGACGATTGAGGCGACTGACCCAACAGATGTGCACCGACGTGCAGTTCATTGCCCGCAGTACGCCCTCGCTCCAGGCCCTGAACGCGATGGGGCTGCAAGGCACCTTAGGAACCGATACCGCCTGGACATTCCGTGTACCGGCGCAATACGACCAGGGCCGCGAGATGCTGACAAAACAGGGCTGGGACGGCGTGAAGAAGCTCATCGGTGTGGCCGTGATCAATCCATATTGCTGGCCCGTGCGACCCTCTATGACGAAATGGGTCAAAGCTTACCTGACCGGCACGCGGAAGCTGCAGTACGATATGATGTACTTCTTCAGCGACTCGGACGAGCGACGCCGGAAGTACCAGCGTTACCTCGCCGAACTCGCCCAGGCCATCAAGACCTACCGCGATGCGAACGACGCGTTTGTAGTAATCATCGGCATGGAGAAGCTCGATGCCCAGGCCTGCCGCGACTTCAGGCAACTGATGGGCCAGGAGGGTTGCGCCATGATCACGTCCTCCGAGACGCCGGTGTTCCAGATGACGAGCCTGCTGCATTGCCTCGACACGCTCGTCACGTCGCGCTATCATGCCGCGGTACTGAGCATGCTGAAGGGCTTACCGATCGTAGCCGTCTCGATGGACAACCGCCTGGACGGGCTCTACGGCGACATCCCGGCCATGGCACCGCATCTGCATCACGTGGACGATGACGATCTGGCCCAACGGGTCATCCGTTCGCTACGAGAGGCCGAGGCTGACAAGGCCAGGATTATCGAAGCCACCGACCGTTACGTTGACCATTGCCGGACGACGCTGAAGGAGATGGCAAGAACCCTGACCAGACAGGTCGACAATAGTTCTCCATCCTAGGAAATCATAGTAAATCATCGTTTGACGAATACTTGATTTCACATGAAGGAACCCATCGCTTGACGAAAAACCTATGAACACGAACAACATATTCCTGACAGGCGCTACCGGACATCTCGGTTCGGAGATAGTACGACAGCTGCTCCCTGCATGTAGCGGCAACATCTACGTGCTGATGCGAGGTACTTCGACCGAAGAGGCCTGCAACCGACTGCGTACGCTCTGGTGGGACGAGACGGAACTGCGCGATGCCGTGGGGCAACGGGTGCTGCCCATCCTGGGCGACATCACGAAAGAGCATCTTGGCATCTCTGCCGACGACACGGCGCGACTGAAGGCTGAAGGCTTCAGTTACTTTGTGCATTGTGCAGCCGAGACGAGCATCCTGAAGTCGCGCGACGAGCTATGGCGCATCAACGTCGAGGGCACGGAGAACGTGCTGAACTACGTCCGGAGCATCGAAGGCAGCCACTGCACGATAGCGCATGTCTCGACTGCCTATGTGGCCGGAAGATCGAAGGGCGTCATTCGCGAAGATTCACCCCTCCCCGACCGCTTCTTCACGCTCTACGAAGAGAGCAAGGCCGAAGCCGAGAAGCGGGTGCGTCAGTCGGGCCTGAACTGGATGATTCTGCGTCCGGGCATGGTGGTGGGAAACAGTGTCAGCGGCCGCACGCGCAACTTCAATACGGTCTATTACGTGATGAAGCTGCTGCTGCAGGGCAAGATGGGTTACATGCCTGTTTCCTCGCGGCAGACCGTGAACATCGCACCCGTGGATTATGTTGCGAAGGCTGCCGTCGAACTGCTTTTCAACCCGCAAGCCATCGGCCAGGCCTTCCATCTGACCCTCCCGCATCAGCAATTGCCCCAGGCCGGCCAGCTGATCGAGGCTGTCCGCGAATGGTCCGTGCAGAACCTGAACATACACGTACGGAAACCCGTCTGCCTCCCCATCCCGGGACTGCAGAAGGTCGAGAAGATGCTTGCGTCCGACGGCCCGAAACGTAGCAGCTTCCTGAGCAACATCGTGGCATTGATGCCGTACTTCAACGACAATCACCGCTTCGACCGCACCAATACCGACCGGCTCACTTCGCCACCCGAAGGCCACTGGCAGGAATGGCTGCCGGCCATGCTGCAGTTTGCGTGCCGCCAGAACTTCATGCAACTCACCCCTCGCTCCATCTTCGAGCAGGCGATGATCCGACGTGCCAGCCATCGGCATCCCGTTACCTATTATAATATTAGCGCGCAAGGTATCACGGAAGTGACGGGCGAGGAGATGAACACCCTGGTGCGTAGCGTCCTGCGCGTGCTGCACCGCCTCGATGTCCGACCGGGCGACCGCATTGCCGTCACGGGCATCAACTGCACCGAGCAGGCAGCCATCGACTGCGCCATCGGACTTGCCGGCGCCGTCAGCGTGCCTATCTACTACACCACTCCGGGCAAAGAGGCCGAGCTGCTGCTCGAGCGGAGCGGAGCTACCCTCTTCTTCGTGGGCGACCTACGCATGATGCTTCAACTCGCCAACGCCTCAATCAGCATCCCCGTCATCACCTTCGCCAATGCAGCCGACAACAGCCCCGACGGTTCGTCGTATCAGACGCTGCAGTCGCTCATCAACCAGACGGCTACCGACACGGCATCGGGCACAGAATGGACCTTGCCGGCACCCGATGCGCTGAGCACCATCCGCTACACCTCGGGCACTACCAGCGAACCCAAGGGCGTGATGTTCAGCTTCAACCAGCTGAAGTGGATGGGTCAGGTGCTTACCAACCTCCTGTCGTGGCAGGATAGGAACACCGAGATGCGCTATCTCTCCTTCCTCCCGATGAGCCATGTGGTCGAAGGCATACTTGCGGCCTACGCCCCCTACTGCATGCTTTGCAAGGTGAAGTTCTACTATCTGAACGACTTCGCCATGCTCACACAAGCCCTGCCACAGGTGCGGCCGACGGTGTTCTTCAGCGTGCCGCGTTTCTACGAGAAGCTGTGGGAGCAGATCGAGCGCAATCCCCTGGGCCAGCGCTACCTGACGATGCCCGAAGGTGCCATGCGCCGACTTGTGGGCAACGTATTGAGGAAAGCCGTATTGCGGAAGGCCGGCCTCGACCGCTGCTCGCAACTGATCGTAGGTTCCGCCCCGATGAGCGAAGAGCTGCTAAGGCGATTCCGCAACCTCGGCATCGAGATACACAACGCCTACGGACAGACCGAGGCTCCGCTGATCACCATCAACCGCCTGGGCGACAACGTCATTCCGAGCATCGGCACACCGTTGCCCGACACCCAGGTCAGCGTCGGCGACGACGGCGAACTCATCGTGCAAGGCCCTCAGGTGGCCATGGGCTACTACAAGCTGCCGTCCGATACCTTCCGCGACGGCAAGCTCTACACGGGCGACCTTGGCGAGATGGACGCCCAGCGCCACATCTACATCCGCGGCCGAAAGAAAGACATGCTCATCACCTCGTACGGCAAGAACATCAACTGTAGCAAGGTGGAACAACGTCTGACCGACATCAGCGCCGTCACGAATGCCGTGCTCGTGGGCGAACAGCGTCCTTACTGCTGTGCCCTGCTCTGGACGGAGGGCGACACCAGCAACCTGCAGCACGAGATCGACCAGATGAACGCCACGCTGTCGCACCCCGAACAGGTTAAAAGATGGCGCATCATCCAGCAGCCGCTCTCCATTGCCAATGGCGAGCTGACGCCCAACCTCAAGGTGCGACGCAACGTGGTGATCGAACATTTCAGAAAGGAAGTCGACGAGCTGTATGAATAGCCTAATCTGCAAGATACTTCAGACCGAGGCTGGCCGCAGGATCGAGCTGCAGATGCTGATGAATCTGGTCACTTCGTCACTCCGGTTGCCGCGACGCAACCTGTTGGGCAGGGCATCAGCGCAATCGCTCGACGCCTTCGCAGCATTTACCGCCGAACAGCTGGCTGCGTGTAGCAAAGAGCAACGCCAGACGCTCCATGCCAATGCCTACCGCTTGGGCACAAGGCTGCGCCGATGCCTGATGCGCCGCGATACGGCCTCGCTCACATCGCTGGTATTCCTGCTCTATCGCAACATCGGCATCCACATGGAAGGACGCTTTCCAGGCGAGGTAACGGTCCGCAGCTGCCACTTCAGCCGCCCCTATTCGCCCCGGATCTGCAGCATAGCCTCGGCGATGGATTCAGGCGTAATCTGCGGCCTCTTCGGCGGAGGTCAGCTGGTGTTCCACCAGCGGATTACCGAAGGCCATCCATGCTGCCAATGCACGTTAGCTTCAGCCCAAAACATTGAAACCCGAAACATCGAATAATCGAGACATCGATTATTCGAAACATCGATTCATCGACACATCGCTTAATTTTTCTCAAAAAATGAAGAAAGCCCTAATCATCGGCTCTGGTGCAGGAGGAGCAACCGTGGCACAGATGCTGGCACCTCACTTCGACGTAACGGTACTCGAAGCCGGCGGTACGTTCCGTCCGCTGTCCTTACCCTTCGACACCCTCGCGTCGCTCCGTTCCACCGGACTCTACTTCGACGAACGCCTCATCTCGCTCATCCTGCCCAATATGCGGATTGCAAAGACGCCCGATCAGGTAGTGGTCTATGGCAAAGGACTGGGAGGCACCACCACGCTGGCCACCGGCAACGCCATTCGCGCCGACAAAGGGCTGAAGGACATCGGCATCAACCTGGATGACGAGTTCGACGAGCTCTATCGCGAACTGCCTGTCACTACCGACCATCAGCGCTATTGGTCGAACGTCACCAAGCAGGCCTTCCAGACCATGCAGCAGATGGGATTCGATCCGCAACCCATGCCAAAGCTTCTGCGGCCATCCAAGTGCCGGTTGTGCGGCCATTGTTCGATCGGCTGTCCGCATGGCGCCAAATGGGACACACGCGAACTGCTGGACGGCATCCGTGTCATCACCAACTGCAAGGTCGAACGGCTCGAATCGTCCGGCAGCCAGGTGAAGCGCGTAATTGCGCGTCAGGGACTTCGCCCCGTTACCTTCGAGGCCGACGTCGTAATCCTTGCGGCTGGTGGATTGGGCACGCCACAGGTGCTCAGCCAGTCGGGCATCCAGTGTCAGCCGCATCTGTTTGTCGACCCCGTGCTGTGCGTGGCCGCACCGATGGCCAACGTCCGTCAGAACCGCCAGCTGCTCATGCCATTCGTCAGCAGCCGCGAGGGCTACATCATCTCGCCTTACATGGATTGGCTCAGCTTCTTCTTCAACCGCCAGTGGCGCAAGCCGATGGACGGCATGGTGAGCTTCATGATCAAGATGGCCGACGAAGAGCAAGGCTCCGTCGCTCGCGGAAAGGTGCAGAAGACGCTGACTGCCAGCGATCAGGAGATACTGAAGCAAGGCGTGGCCGACTGCAAGGAGATTCTGCAACAGATGGGTGCACGCCAGGAAGACATCATCCTCGGCACGCTCAATTCCGGACACCCGGGCGGCATGCTTCCGCTCACTCCGGCCGAAGCCGAAACCCTGCACGCCTCGTGTCTGCCCGACAACCAGTATGTGGCCGACGCCAGCCTCCTGCCTCAGGCCCTCGGCCTTCCGCCTATCCTCACCATCATGGCGTTGGCTAAGCGGATCGGCAAACTGATTCTGCAATAAAACCCAATATGCAACGCAATCCGATTACTTTCGACCGTTTTATCCGCGGTATCCTCGCTGTCATTGGAATAGCATTGGCTATCTATCTGATCAACTATCTGAGTGGTGTGCTGCTGCCTTTCGCGGTGGCCATGCTGCTGTCCTACCTCACCTATCCGCTGGTCAAGTTCCTGCAGTTCAAGTGCCGGCTGAAGAACCGCCTGGCAAGCATCTTCGTGGCGATTGTCCTCATCGTTGCCACGGTGGCAGGTTTCTGCTGGTTTCTCATTCCGTCGATGATCGAGCAGGGCGAACACCTGAACGTCATCGTACAGAATTACCTGCAGCACAAGATCCTGGCTTCGGACCTTACCGGACAGGTCGAAAGCTGGTTCCAGGGAGTATGGGCCGACGGTGCGGCTCAGCAATGGCTGAAGGAGGCCAACATCCTGGGCGTGGCCCGCATGGTATTGCCCAAGCTGCTGCACGCCATGACCAGTACCTTGGGCGTGCTGATGGGCGTCTTTTCCGGGTTTATGACCATCCTCTACTGGGTGTTCATCCTCCTCGATTACGAGAAGATCACCAACGGATGGATCAAGCTCATCCCCGCCCGCTTCAGGGAGCAGGTGCAGATGGTTTGTGGCGATGTAGAAGAGGGCATGCGTCGTTACTTCAAGATGCAGTCGGTCATTGCGGCTATCGTTGGTGTCCTATTTGCCATCGGCTTCTCCATCATCGACCTGCCGATGGCCATTGGCCTGGGTCTGTTTATCGGTGTACTCAATCTGGTGCCCTATCTGCAGACGTTGGGACTGATACCCGCCGTGATGCTTGCCATCTTGGGAGCCGTCGAATCCGGACAGAGCATCTGGCTTGCCCTGTTGGGTATTGCGATTGTCTTCCTTGTCGTTCAGGGTATTCAGGATGCCGTATTGACCCCTCGTCTGATGGGCAAAAGGTTTGGCCTCAATCCGGCAGTCATGCTCCTGTCCCTCTCTATCTGGGGAGCCTTGCTCGGCTTCATCGGGCTGATCATAGCCCTTCCGCTTACCTCCATTGTCATCAGCTATTACAAGCGCTACGTTCTCGACCATCCGGAGGAAGGACAAGGGGTGAGTGGAGAGTAGTTTACGAACGAATAGTATTAAAAATGTTCAGCAGCAGAACACAAACTGGCTTCTGAACTTAAAAAACAATAATCGAAATGACCAAACAAGACATCAGCATCCTCGGTAAAGAGGACGCATTCAAGTTGATCGGCAACGAGTGGATGCTCGTTACTGCCGGAACCGAAGACAAGTTCAACACCATGACGGCCTCGTGGGGTGGTGTGGGCATCCTCTGGAACAAGACCGTGGCCTTCCTCTTCATCCGTCCCGAGCGCTATACGCACGACTTCATCGAGCAGAACGACCGCTTGACGCTTTCGTTCTATGGCGAGGAATACCGCAAGGCGCTGCAGATCTGCGGCACGAAGTCAGGTCGCGACACCGACAAGGTAAAGGAATGCGGCATCACACCCCTGAAGCTGGAGTCTGGCGCAATGACCTTCGCCGAGTCACGCCTCACCCTCGATTGCCGCAAGCTCTTCAAGACCGAGATGACCGAGGCCAACTTCATCGACCGCACGATCATCGACAAGCAATACGGCGCCCACGGCGGCTGGCACACGGTTTACGTAGTCGAGATTGAGGGTGTTTACACGAAGTAAATTCGGATATCACTCATTGAATAACCCCCGCTACAATGCTTTGTAACGGGGGTTGTTTGATATCTATTTGCTGAATCAATGATCCAGCATTCAGCTGCTAAAGGATTACTTCACGAAGGTAACCTTACCATTTTCGATGAGCATACCCTTAGCCTCGTTGATGCGGCGACCCTGCAGATCGAAGAGGTTCAGCTGAGCCTTAGCCTCGCTTACCTTCTGGATGCCAACTACATTGTCGCGCTCAATCTCGACTACAAAAGTCTGACCAGTAGCCAGGTCGTAGTAAGTGATGTCTGAGTAGTAGTAAACGCCATTGCAGTTGTAGCGTGACTGAACACCGAGGGTATCGAAGAGACCGGCGAATATCCAAACATTCTTGTAAGAACCGTTGTCAATGATGTTGTCGCGCGAGTTGTCAGAGAAGTGGTAGCCGAACCAGGTGTAATCCTCATCGAGGTCATAACCCTCGTCTGGCGAGAAGACATTGACCTCATTATCGGTGTAGATAGCCCACTCCATGTCGTCCTCATTGATAAACTCACCCTTGGTACCTACGCATGGAATGATGACTGCCGTCGAATACATACCATAGTATTCTACATAATCATATACGAAATACCAATCTGGAGCCACTGGGATAGCAGGCTTAGGACCAGTGTAGAAGCTGAGGTGTATATTGTCGATGAAAGTATAGACATCCTTGCCACTACCAGCGCGAAGCACCAGCGTCTGTCCCTCGTCGAGATTGAAGGTGCCCTCCTCGTCCTGAGTGAAGGTCAGAGCATCAATGTTCTCATAGTTGATGAAGCCCTCATAGGCGTTGTACTCGAAGTCCTTAGCAGCCTGCAGGGTGAGCAGATAGGCAGAACCTGGCAGGAACTGATCTGAAGAGATGGTGAGCTTATTGCCCTCTACAGTGCCCTTCACAACCGACTTCACAGCACCGGTGAGGTTGGTCAGATACAGGTCGTTGCCATCTACATAAACCACATCCTTGATAGAGCTAGGAGTGCCATATTCCTCAGAATAACTATAGATGAACTCCTTAGCCTCAGCGCCCTCTGGGATAACAGCAGGCTCAGTAGCAGTGAATGGAGCGAAGCGTGGGTTCACGCAGTAGCTCAGCAACTGTGGATCCTCGTAGCCCAGCGAAGACATATCAGCGAAGAGACCGATATAGAAGGCATCACCATTAGGATTCTGGTTCGACATCAAGTTGTCGCCAGGAGTCTTGATAGTGCCATCCTCGGCATTATATACCATCTTGAAGCCACCCTCGGTAGGAACATAGTTACCCTCTTCGTCCACATCGATAGGCACGATAGTGCAATCCAGGAAGTAGAAGTTCAGGTTGAGGTAGTTCAGACCGTAGTAGAAAGGCTGCTCCATCAGTGTCACAGTACCATCGGCAGCCAGTTCGGCCTTGACAGGGGCATCGCCCGACACCTGAGTAGGCATGATGTTGCTGAAGTAGATGCAGTCGCTCTGAATCTGAACATGCTGAGCCAAACCACTATACTCGGCAGCGCCAGACAGACGAGCCAGAATAGCATCCATCTGGTAGAGCTCGGCTTCACCCTCGATAGTCAGTGCAGGACCCGTCTCACCTTCGGCCTTAACTCTGTGCTGAGCCTCAATCTCGGGCAGAGTGAGCTGCTGACCATCTGTAGTGGTGAAGCGGAACAACTTAGCATCAAGCTTAGACTGAATCTGCTGATTGAGGCTCAATGGAGCCAACTCCTCAGCCGAACTGCTGATGGCGGTACCGGCAACAGCAGCAAGAAGTAAAAGTTTCTTCATACGTTTGTTATTAATAATGGGTTAGTAATTCCTATTAGAAAACAAAGAGACCTCTGCGCTCCTTCACTGGTCTGCCCAGCAAGTCGAATCGCATCTTAGCACCTTGCGCGTCGTTCTTCACCGCACTGATAGCAGTATCGGTCAGCCCCTCTATCTGCTGGGTGTGCGCTGCATTGGTAATCTCGCCATTGTCGGCATTGACCAGCAGCACCACTACGCTAAGTTGCGTGGGTTCAAGATATTCAGGCATCTCGGTCTGATAAGTCACGGCGATAGGTTCGCCTTTCACAATCGTGGTCGGAATCAGGTTACTATCACCTACAGGCGAAGGGGCCACAGCCCTCACTACATCATCTACCGTAATCTGGCAGTGGCTACCCAGACTCTCGAATCCGCCCATCTTGCCATAGCCACCACCGCTGTAGTAGTTCGACTGAACGATAGGCAGCTGGTCTTCCAGTACCACGAATACCATATTATAATGTGCATCCGTCTGACTGCGGCAGAACTCCACCTCGGCCGATACCGACAGCTGTCCCTCGGTCACCGATGCCTGCAATAATGCTACCGAAGCTTCAGCTACAGTGTCGAGGCGCAGCAGATGCTCCTGCAGCTTTTCAAATTCGGGGTCATAGGTCCAACCATCGCGGTTTATGATACTGTTGGGGAAAGTGGAGAAGTGATAGGTACGAATCCACTGGTCGTAAGCGTCGATCTGATATTCATCGTCATCGTGAATACTGATGCCGATGAAGCGGTCGGGATAGAGTGCCTTCATCTCGCGCAGACCCACGATGCCACGCGGGCAGAAGCCACACCAGCCGCCAGTGCCCTCCTCTACGACCATCTGTCGCAGCAATGTCTGGTCTACCAACGACACATTCAGTCGAGCCTGGTTGTCGGCGGGTTCCTCGTCGGCACTGCCATCAGCCCACACGAGTTGCAGGTCGATCGAAGGCTCATCTTCCAAACCGAAGAGGTCTGAAGGGATGCTCAGCGACACCACCTCAGTATCACGATAGCCCAGCGTCATAGGCAGCACCAACTGGCCCGATACAGTGCCATCGGTCGTTGCATACAGCAGCACAGGGTCGGTGGCTGTGACCAGAGCTTGGTTGGTGATTGTAGCCTGGAACTTGATATCCTCATCCTGACGCACGATGCCATAATGAGGCATCACCACATCGGTGATTGACAAATTGTGCTGCACTAGGTCGCTACCCTCCACAATCACCTCGATAGGCAATACGCCACGGCTACTCTGGTTATTCCATTTTCCGTTCTTAGCTATCCAACAGGCATCGGGAATACCCGTAGGTCCACCCACTGACAGCACAGCCAATTTACTTTGCTGCTCGAACGAGAAGCCTGCATAGATACCCGTCTCTAGATAGTCCTGTACCTGCAGCGGTGTGTCGAAAGTAACCGTCAGCCAGCCCCCCTGAGCAGCCACCTGTGCGCTCACCAGATCGTCGCCCGACAGGTCATTGCGTAGCCAGCCGGTCAACGTCTCGGGGAACTGCGAAGCCGACTCGGACAGACCCACATAGAGGCTTGTAATCTGGCTCGTAGCATAGGGCGAGAGCATCTCTCCCGTGATCTTCACGGCGGCGCTTACCTCTGCCTGGCCATTCTGGCCTGTGATCATGTTTGTATAGATATTACCGTCACAATAACCAATGTGTACGCCCTGGGCGTTGACGGCGGTTGCGACCAACAGCAGGCTTGCTGATAATGCGATGTTGTGTAAAACCTTCATCGAAAATAAAAATCTATGAGTATATGAATTTCGGATTGCAAAAATGCTCAATATTTCCGTATTTTCCCAAATTTATGACAGTAAAATGCGAGAAATAGAGAAATTTGAATATTCAACATCGCATTTTGCCAACATGATATATCATTTTCGCGCAATAAACCTAACGCATCACGTCGAATGAATATTGCCCCGCTATGGCATACGAGCGTGCCATTTATTACAAAAAAATGACATAATAATACACATTTTCGAGATATATTATAGAGTAATAGTTCATTTTTTGTATCTTTGCATCCAAATTTATGCAAAAAACAAAAACGACGACACTTGATCAGTAAAGCTGATTTAACAATCGCATTGCTATCCTTCACCGCCGTAGTTATGGCACGAGGATTGAGGGTGTCTACACGAAGTAAATCCCGATGACTGTTACACTGCACAAGAAAACCTTCCAGGAACTGACCACGGACGAACTCTACGAACTCCTCAGGGTTCGCAGCGATGTCTTTGTGGTGGAACAGAACTGTGTTTATCAGGTCTTGGATTATGACGACCAGAAGTCCATTCACCTCTGGCTGACAGTCGATGCAAGGGTCGTGGCCCTGGCTCGTATCTGTCCTGCCGGCACACACATGACGGAAATCTCGATCGGCCGAGTCATCACCACCGAACGAGGCAAGGGCTATGGCAAGCAAATCATGCTTCATGCCATCGATGCAGCCGTAGCATATTTCGATGCCCAGCTCATCGAAATCGAAGCTCAGGAATACGCCAAGGGATTCTACGAAGGCGTCGGCTTCCGGCAATCGTCAGACACATTCATGCTCGACGGAATTCCCCACATCAAGATGACGTGGACACGAGGCTAAACGTTACTCACCACACTTAAAAGGCGGGAACTACGCATTGTAGCTCCCGCCTCTTTACATATTATATACCCGGAGTTTTTTCAACGGAACGAAGCTTCCAAACTCAATTGGTATACAGCGCCCATCTTCTGCTGATAGGTAATAGTCTTTCACCGATTGCGAGGCTATTATATAACTTTCACCTTCTTCGGGCAAACTCTTACGTAGCCTATCAAAAATCGCTTCCGTTTTGGGATATATTAATCCTATCTTATCCCCTTGCTCATACAAATCTAAGCCAATTTCTGCATCATACCATATCTTGTCAGCGCAGCAGGGAAGTAGAATCTCTCCTTCTGAGGTTGAGAGTCCTAACTTCTTTTCAGACTCCAATATGAACCAACCGTTATCGTACCGAAGTATATTATCATATACAAACGGTACGATCAAACGATTTGTCCCATCGCTACTTACCACACCCCATTTCCCTTCGCGTCGTGCTATAATACAAGCTGTTGAGATATCGTCTAACGGTGATTGTGTAGGCAGTTCGGAAAAAGACTCATAAATCGCCTCAAGTATGGTTTCTTTTGTGAACTGATTCCACAAGCCCAGTTTCCCATCCTGTTCAACAATCATCGGTTCCCAATTACGAGAGTCGACAAAGCTTTGTAGGCGCCTGCATCGTTCGTGCTGTTCTGGACCGAAATGGTTCCCATGCTCATCCATTGTACGAAAATCAGGATGCGACCTTAGTATTTCTAACAGACGCAAATCTTCTTGCGTAGCGTAAGGCTTGACTGCGGACTTCATGTAATTAAGTATACTTTTCTGCTATGATTAGCGGAGATGTGATTACAGATATTCTTTCCATCTCATGGTCAAAAGCAAAAAATACATTCATTCTGTTTATTGGACTACAGTGATTGAAAGTAAACTCGGAGAAAAGATATTTAAATAATAGTATATAGATACTTTTATTTTAGAAGTCGCAAGTATTTTTTGATTTATTTCATCTGTGTAGTATGTAACAGAAATAGTTATTTCACAATTAATTGTCTCATCATGCCCAAGATTTAAGTCATAATTTGCATCCTTAATTATAAAGACAGAATCTTTCCATTCTGTATTATCGTAATCAAAATTCACAGGCTTAGACAAACAGTATTTCTTATTCTTGCGTCCTGTGATTTCAAAGTTTAAGCATCCCCTTTTCCCTTTTAAGCCATGAACGACAAAATGACTATGGACATTTATCTGTTTATGACCATCGCAATCGTACCATATTTTAAGTATTTCAGCAGATGGTCCTTGACTTTTTCGAATCTCAGCAATGAGTTCAGTAGCATTTTCAACGCCTAATTCTGCCGCTTTTAATAGAAGTTCTTCAGCCTTTTTAATATCTTTCACGACACCATTACCATCACGGTAGCATAAGGCCAAATTTCTAAAAGCATTGGGCTGATTCTGTTCTGTCGCTTTCTCGTACCATTTTATTGCTTCTTGGTAAT
The DNA here is from genome assembly GCA_045640225.1 of Bacteroidales bacterium. Classification (GTDB taxonomy): domain Bacteria; phylum Bacteroidota; class Bacteroidia; order Bacteroidales; family UBA3663; genus Liminaster. The sequence goes on from JAZUEP010000068.1 coordinate 73,840, forward strand.
TCGATTCAAGTTCATATACCTCTCCAAGACTATTCATCGCGTTTGTACTTCCAACTTCTGCTGCTTTTAAGTACCACGACTTGGATTTATCGATATTAAATAGTGTGTATCGATAATAATCTCCTAACTCAAGCATTGAGTCAACATAGCCAGCTTCAGCAGCCTTTTTAAACCATTCTGCAGCTACTTCCACATCTTGTTCTACACCAATTCCAAGCTGATAGCAACATCCAAGGTTATTCATGCCTACAGCACTGCCTTTCTGTGCGGATTCATTATACCAAAAGAATGCTTGTGCAGGGTCTTCTTCTATACCACATCCTGTCTGGTACATCCAACCGATCTGATTAAGTGCATCCTCATGTCCTAAAGCCGCAGCTTGCATATAGGATTCAAAGGCCTTATAATCATCTTTATCTACACCTAGACCATTTTGATATAAAAGGCCTAAAATAGCAAAGCCCTCTTTATCTGCTTTTTCTGCCGCAATTTGTGCATATTTAAAAGCATGTAAGTAGTCTTCAATTACATAAAATACATTTGCAGCAAAACCTGCAAATGCAGGAATCTTTGTTTTATCATATCCTTCTACTAGTCGCCTAATTGCTTCTTGATAGTCTACGTCTACGATAATTCCATGAGCATAAAAAACTCCTAAAATAGCAGATGCATAGTTTGATCCCTTCTTCTCTGCTTCACAGATCAAATTATATGCTACTCCAGTATCTTTCATAACCCCTTGACCTTGCGTATACAGACAAGCTAAAAAGCAAATTGCATCCAAGTTACCTTTATCTGCACACTTTTTGAGTTCTTCTGCGGCAATAGCATATTCCTCTTTGTTCAATTCGCGCATATCGCCAAATTCATCACGATATTTTGCAAGAATTGCTTCTACCTCAGGATCAACGCTAGGCTCTATCATATGCGTAGTAGGTTCTACGGCTGGTGTTGCGGCAATAGATTCTGCTCCAATTTCGATTTCTCGCTCCTCTAATTTTGTACCACATTCTGGACAGAACTTACCAGAAGGGACTTCCGTCTGGCAACTAGGGCAGAACAAAACCTTCTTTGTTGATACCTCTGACAAAGGACTTCCGCACTCTGGACAGAATTTGCCCTTCTCATATCGGGCGCCACAACTAGGACATACTAATTTCATATAAAAAGATTTTATTGTTAATGATATTACTTACCTGACTCAGATTCTGTATAGTATTCAATAGCTCTTGTTTTTGTCGTTTCATATACATTATCATCAGTATAGATAAGACACTGCATACTTGTCCAATTACCGAATTGATCATATACAGCTGTTTCTGGAAGATACTTCGTAACTGACCATGCAACTCTTGCTTCAATCTCATATAGAAGAATTCCTTGAGGATTGTAGACATAGTAAATCTGACAGCCTCCATTGCAAGAAAATGGATTAAATATTTCTAATAAACCCTGTCCATTGAATGTCCAGGATTCAGATCCGACATACTCATATTTTCCAGAGTCCATACAATCTGTATCGAACTCTATAGTTATATATTTCTGATTAAACTTTACTATTCTATTGTTAGCAGTAACAGAATAATCTCCTACTTTCTGATCTGGCACAGAAGGGATATTATCCTTATTATACAAGAATGTATAATCACCAATCTTTGTCAATTGCCCATTGACATCAAATGATAATTCTCCATTTGTCATAACTGGTCCCTTAAGCCCAAAATTTTCGACATGAGGATATCGAGTATCGATGCTAACTTCTAGATCATTTATCTTCAAATTTCTTCCTGAAAATGAAGCATTCTTAAATGGAGCATCGCAGAACTGATCAGACTTGACAAAAGAGCACTGTCCATTGGAGCTAAACTTATATACAATATAGTAACCACCAGAGACCTTGTTCCAACCTGGGGTTGAATTGTCTCTTACGGCAATAATCAACTCTTCAACTCCATCAGAGTCATAGTCATAGGTTCCAATAACGTACTCATTGGTAAATAGTTCACCTCTTTTGCCACGATAATCTATATCAAAGCATCCAACCTTTTTATCAAAGGACAACCTATAATTCTTTGAAAAATCAAGCGACTTTAGCACGAAACGCACCGTATCTTCCCATACTGGTTGCACCTCATAGTTATGTCCTAATATTTTGAAAGAGAAAGCAGATGACTCCTCCTCATAATAAGGAGAATAAAAAGTAGATTCACGCAAATTACTAAGCCACAATCGCTCATTAATGTCTTTAGAATAACGACCAATATATTCTTTTATTATGAGATTGCTTGAAGACTTACTTGTTTTTATCTTCGGCATTGCGATATACTGAAGGTTTGATCTTTCAAAACGATACAAACCAACATTGTCACCAGTTTTTAAAGTCCAATACTCATTATTACCAGATTTCTCTATATATTTATCGCTACAAGGAACCTTAAATACTCCCTTTTTGTCTAATATACCATACTTATCATTTGATTTCACAACCGCTTGTGACATATTGTCCCAGATTGGTTTTGCATCCAATTTTGTCTCTACAACTGTAGTCCCATGATTATCATAGGCATTCCATTTTTGATCAATAGATGAACGGGTCCAGATCAGTTCCTCTTGACTCCATTCTTCGATAATATCATACTTCGGAGGCAGGACAATTTCTCCCGTTTGATCGACAAGCCCATAATTACCATTATCATCAACCCTATACAATTCATTAGAATAGATAGAGAGGCTGTGATATTTAGGTTCAACGACAAAGTTACTATTACTGTTCAACAATCCATATCCCATAGTTGTTGATACGATAGCATTCTGATTATCATCAAAATCCTGAACCGTATTAAAAGCTATATCCTTAAACGGAGATCCATCCTTGCCCCAAATGACCTTTGATATCTGATCAGTTGCACTTGCTTGGTTCAACACGTCATCTCGTTTTTTTGAATAACTTTGAGACGAAAACTCGTCCCATAAAATCGATGGACATTCTGAGATAAACAATCCTGAAACGGTTGATCGTTTAATCTTATGATTAATTGGAACAATAGTAAATGACCTGCTTTTATCTATCATGCCCCAAAAACCAGCAAAACATACCATTGCAATGCCATCTTCACTGAACTCTTCGACTTCATCGAAAACTGGCTTTATTTCCCACTTATCTTTATCATTAACGTACCCCCACAATCCTTTTTTTTCATCTTTCTTAGGCTGTAGGTGGATAAAGTAATCTTCATCAGTCGGCTTGACAGCTTTTAGTTTGGCCTGTTTGTCAAAAAATTTGACCGCAACTTGATGAGACGACAACTCCTCCTTGGGAGCTGAAGCAGCTATAGCATCCGTCGGTATTATGACAGATGCTATAACTAATAATAACAAAATCGACGTTATTTTATGCTGGAGATGATACATAAATGAAATCTCTTCAATTCATTTTATTCAAAATACAGGACGTATACTTAATCCATAGTGGCGGCTATCATTTTCCACCTGATGTGCATCTTCCTTAATCACAAATTCGTATGCCTTATCAGATCCAAATGGTGTTGATGTCCAGTAATCACCACGTTCCCCAGATTTGAAACGAGTCGAGCCTTTGCTATATCCAGCCGCCGGCAGAAAAATGGATTTACCGCTCGGACCTTTGACTGCATAACCAGCGCCTTGCCAAGACCATTCACAGTAGGAATTCAGTTCTTGCCATTCCTCACTTGTAGGTGTTCTCCAGCTTCCTCCCCAAAGTACTGTAGCGGCATCATAAGAGGCAGACAACATCGAGACACCCAAATCACAAGAGTACGAACTCTGAGAATACTCATATTTATCAGAAATTTCTCCCCAAGAGAAATGTGAGCCCATATCCATTGCATTTGGCGCGCCTAGATTACATGCAGCCCAACATAGTCCACTTGGCAACCCTAAGTCAACGAAAGAATGTCCATTTGGATTTTTTACTTTTTCTGACTGCTGCGACAAAAGCTCCTCTTGTTCACGCTGAGCTACTTTTTCAGGGTCTTCTTGATATGGGATCGGATTGCTAGGATCACAAGATATTTCTACCCTATGATCTGTATCACTCTTTGTATCATGATAATTACCTAACATACTCTTTCCTGTTCGGGTTAACGTAAATGTACCCATTTCAGACCCGTTTTTCTTATAAAGAGTAAGATTATAATGGCTTCCGGTACAAGTTCCTCTCAAGTCAAGGAATGTGCTTTCGTACTTGTGATTATTATAGACTCCATCAACTTGACCTTCGCCACTTGAAAGACGAAGAGTAATACCATATTCCCAGTCCATATAGCCAAGGAAATCCTGATATTCTGGTTCCTGCACCTCACTATATTCAGGAACAGATGCCTCTGGCTCATCAGACTTAGTGAAGTACCAAACTAAACCTCCAATAATAAGGATGCAGATTAATATAGTCTTAAAACATCCACTTCCACTACTTGATTTAGCTTGCACATTCTCTTCCCTCTTTTCTGTTACTTCTACTTTTTTAGGAGTCGGAAGCTTCTCTGAGTTAGAAGGAACTTCTTTTGCCACTTCTACCTTATCGGTTTTGATAGCTGGTTGCTCTTTAGCAGATGGCTGTTCAACAGACTTCAGCATTTCAGTCCGTATTTCATCAGCATCGTCAATACCCAATTGTGCCGCTTTGAGAAGCAGTTCCTCAGCCTTCTTAAGGTTCTTTTTTACACCTGTTCCGTCTCGATAACAAAGAGCAAGATTACGGTAGGCATTAGGTACTTCCAGTTCTATTGCCCTATTAAAACATTTGATGGCTTCATTATAATTCTTTTCTCTATCAAGATAAATCACTCCAAGGCGATTGATAGCTTCAGCATTTCCTGCTTCAGCTGCTTTCTCAACCCATACCTTAGTCTTCTTGTAATCAACTAGCACCTCTTCATAGTAATCAGCCAATTCAATCATTGACTCTACAACTCCAAGATCTGCTGATTTTTTGTACCATTCTGCAGCCTTTTCAAAATCCTGAGTAACACCATAACCCTTCTGGTAACAATAAGCTAAATTATTCATTCCTCTAGGATGGCCTTTCTGGGCAGATTCATTATACCAGAAAAAAGCCTGTTCTGGATTTTCCTCTACACCACAACCTTCAGAATACATCCAACCAATTTGGTTTGAAGCTGTAAAATTACCTTGTGCTGCCGACTGCATAAAGTATTCAAAGGCCTTACTATTGTCTTGTTCTACGCACAAGCCATGAAGGTAAAGATTGCCTAAAATAAGGTATCCAACTTCTTCTTCAGCATCAGCTGCAAGACGAGCATATTTCAAGGCATTCTCATATTCTTCATCAAGGTAATAGCACAAGGCGAGCTCTCCTGCAATTACTGGCACTTTAAGATGATTGTACCCATCAATAAGACGGCGATATCCCTCAGCTCGATCTTGTTCTACAATCTCACCATTCATATAGAACTCGCCGATGGCAATAGTAGCATATTTTGATCCCTTTTGCTCTGCCTCGCTGAACAATCTGAAAGCTTGATCTGGATCTTTAGGAACTCCAAATCCTTTTAAATATAACTCTGCCAAGAAACAGATTGCCTCCAAATTACCCTTACTTGCACATCTTTGGAGTTCTTCAGCAGCTATAGGATATTCCTCTGGATTCAGCTTGCGAATATTTCCATGCTCATCGCGATATTTCGCAACAATTGCTTCTACTTCATCATCCATCTGAGTATCGTTCACTGGAGATTTTTCAGTATTTGTTGTCTGTGAATAATTATCACCAGCAATTTCGATTTCACGTTCCTCTAATTTGGCTCCGCAAGTAGTGCAAAATTTGCCAGAAGTCTCTTCTGTCTGACAAACAGGGCAGAACAATACCTTCTTTACTACGACCTCAGACAATGGACTGCCACAGGCAAGACAAAACTTACCGCTATCATATTTGCTTCCGCAATTAGGACATATTAGTTTCATAGAAAGTTACTTTTTAATGTTGGACAATTTGCGTTTCCAAATCTCTGCCAAAGCCGGCACTTTCTTTGCAGTATAAAGCTCAACCAGCAACTGCATAAGAACAGGGTCAGACTGGTAATTGCCACCCATGATACGCTTTTCTGCCTCTTTAAGATCTTGGTCTACAAATACACCTCTTATGTAGAAATATGCCAGATAAGAACCAGCTTTGCCATTGCCTTTTGATGCCTGTTCCAACAAAGACTTGTAAACAGACATCTGATCTGAGGCAGTTTTATCCTTCAAACCAAACAACAGCGATGGATTTGAAAGTATATCATCTTGCTTCTTTTTAGACTCCGTGACAGAAGGAACCTGCTTAACTTGTTGTGCTGCCTTTTTGGCATTCTCTTCCTTCATACGAGCCTCTTCTGCAAGACGCTTTTCTTCTGCTAATCGGCGCTTTTCAGCTTCCTGTCTTTGCTTTTCTTCCTCGGCAGCCTTACGTTTTGCTTCAGCTTCCTTTTGGAGTCGCATTTCTTCCTGTTGACGAGTTCGCTCGTTTTCTTGCTCCTTTATGCCGGCAAAAAGATTTTTAAGGTAAAAAGAGCCGTCTTCTTGAGCCATTTTTAAATCTTCTGGGCCTAAAGACTCGCTATCTAAAAGAACCGTGAGACAATTAATCAATGACGTTAACTCAACGTCAAAATCACCGACTTCCTCCAGATAATTCTTCGCTAATTCTCGCGATCCAGATAGAAGGTATTTTGTTGCATCGAGAATCATGCCATTTCCACTCAAAGAATCAACCCACTTTAATTCCAAGCTAGAAGCTAATTGTGACGACTTATCAGAATTACCTAATCTACAAAATGCAAGTGAAGCCCAAAATGTCTGCCAATAGACATCTTCTATCTGCTTAGAAAATTCTTCTACACATCTATCTGGATGCAGTACCGCCAGTAACATATAATAATAAAATTGAACTTCATTA
>JAZUEP010000069.1:0-7104 GCA_045640225.1 Bacteroidales bacterium
ATGACAAAAAATAAGCCCCGTAAATTCTCCGCGGTAGAAATACGTTGCAAAAATACGCGGAAATTACGGAACCACCAAATCTCGTATGAGAAAGTGTTAAAATCTAATTCCTGTTGAAAATCAATATATTATCTCTCCTTGTTCTTAATTATTACTTGTTATTCTCGGCTTCTAAATACAATGGCTGAAGGCAAAGTATCCTACATATTCAAGCGACTGGGGAATGTTGATATTCGTGAGCTCGAAGCAATTCTCGAAAGCCAGTACTCCGATGGCCACCAGGTTCTCACCCAGCGTCACCGTGGTCAAATGATAATTAGAATAAAATGAGCCCGATTCGAGGTAGAGGACAGTATTGGGCACATGCACCTCGGTCAGCTCATCGCAATAGTAGAAAGCCATGAACCCTACACCAATGACAGGAATCCCTCTCTCTGTCACATACGCAGGAATGTCAATCACCCCCGCATACTTCCCTGGTCCAGCAACCACCTCGCAGTAGTCCTCTTCCACATATCGGTAATAGAGCATGACACCATCGGCATTCGCTTCACAGAAGTCATAGGCGGGCTCTTCGGCCCGGGCAAAAGCCACTCGATTCTCTTCAGAATATCGGCTCTCCTGTGCTGAAATTATTCCACAGTTCGCCAGTACTGCTAATAGACAGACTAAATATTTCATATATATAATAATGTATTTCGGCCACACCTCTGTGGGTAGTTTTACCGGTAGACAAGATTCGTTACGTCATTCGTGTAGGTCATCGGCCGCTCGTCTGGATTGAGCAGCGATAGCCGGATATTCTCCAACGTAAGACCATCGACGTGCTGAAGCGACCACCCCCACGCCGGCTGGATGCCATGAGCCGAGGGCTCGGGATAGGTAGCTTCGCCACGTGAGGTGAAGAAGGTGTTGCGTCCACGCTGCTCTTCATAATCCTGCAGGGTGAGGCCGCCACGATACTGGATGATGACGTCACGAATCGTGACGTCATGTATCGGGTTGCCCTCCATGCCGTAGATGAGGCTGGCATAGCGGGCATCGGCATCGGTGACGGTGATGCGGCTGAGGCGGACGCCGTTGATCGACGACGGAGCGGTGCCCAAAGGAGCCCGCATTCGGTTGCCCAGACGGATGTAGATGGGCGAGTTGCAGATGTCATGCATCGTGATGTCGCTGAATTCCACATTCTCGATAGCGGCACCATCCACCGTCTCGATAGCCAAGCCGCGGCAATGGGTGAACGTGCACCGACGCACCACGACGTTCCGGAAGGCGCTGTTGCTCTCGGTACCTAACTTGATGCGTCCGGTAGGGCCATCGCGGTCGGGGACGGTAGTAACGGTTGTCTGACGGGTGCCGTCGAGGTAAGTTCCTGTATCGAAACCACTGACCGCACAATCCTCTATCACCACATCCTGCGTAGGCTTAAGCCAGCCCAGTGCATAGCTACACTTCAGCACGATGGCATCGTCATTGAGCGTATTGACCTGACAGCGACGCACCTGTACATCCTCGCAGCAGTCGATGTCTATGCCGTCGCGGTTGGTATCGGCCACCACATCTTCGATGAGCAGATGGTCAACACCCGTGAGGAGCATGGCAAAATGACCACAGTTGAGGAACCGCACACCACGGATCGTGACCTGCTGGCAGTCACGCATAGCCAGGGCTTTGTTGGCCAATGGCTTCATGCCGCTTTCGTCCCTGCGGTGTCCGCGAGACAATACCCCGGTACCATCAATCAACCCCTCGCCCGTAATCTCAACATCTTGCAGGTTCTCGCCCCAGAGCAACGAGTTGTGCCAATGGCTGTGGCCGAAGTCCTGATAGAGCGAATCGGGATTGTATTCCGGGGCATCATATCCGTCCTCGGCTGTCGGGGTAGCAGCAGCAATGACAGCATCTTTGTCGAGCCGCAGGCTGACATGACTCTGCAGATGGATGGAATAGCAGGAATAGCGTCCGGCTGGTATCTCCACTTCACCGCCGCCCATCTCTGCCGCTGCGGCAATAGCACGGTCAATGGCTGGCGAATCGATGGTCGTACCATCACCCTTGGCACCATAATCGACCACATTTAGGCATGGCGTATTCTGGGCAGAGGCCAATGGGGTGAAGAGCGAAGTCAGGCACAGCAGGAGGCTTGCTGCCATCGTCTTCAAATACCTCGTCATTTTGAAGGCTTTCATTCTATGCAATGTCTGTAAATGATGATTTAACATAACAGTAACCTCAAAGATCTCGTTTTGAGCCTCAGGTAACACTCTTTTTGACGATGCAAAGATAGTCCTTTTTCTGAAATTGGACAAATAATCCCCACACAATCTTCATAAAACAGTGCCAACTGACCCTGGTTTTGCATCATTTGCTGTTATTGCATTATATATGCAAGGCGAATGTGGCAAAAGGATGGTGTTTGGATATGATATTGACAAAAAAAGATAGATTTTTTCGACAAACATTGCAATTGGAAACAGTTTGCAATACTTTTGCATCACAAAAACAAGTATTTTGAACAATCCGGACACACGACAAAGGCGCTCAAGCCTCTTGCTGTTGGTCATCTATCTGATGATCTTTACGGCCAGCGTCCTGCACGTACACGACTACGGGCAGGAGGCTATGGTGTGCGACGATTGTTTGGCTCATGTGCAGCACGACGGACACCTTAGCCAAGGCTCTTTGATGGACGCCGATTGCGTACTCTGTAATTTCTTTCACACCTCATACCTAACCCCACAGGTGCTTACTGTCTCGGCCATTGCACTTGTGCCTGTTCTGTTTGCGAAGCAGCCGACGCTTGATGTCGTCTGTCGCGAAGTCACTTTGCCGAGCCTTAGGGCACCACCAGCTTACAATTGACGGCGCATGAACGATTGTTACCTCAATCGTAAATCGTAAATTGTAAATCGTTAAATTGTAAATACTTTGGTGCAAATCAGACATTGCTTGCAGTCGCTACTGCTGGCATGCTGTTCTGTTGCATCGCTTTGTGCCCAGACTTCTGATAGTCTTAAGAATATCCAGCTTCGCGAGGTTTCTGTCATTGGAAACTCCGTCCCGAAGTCGGCTCTGGCTGTCCAACCTGCTGTCATCATCTCAGCCGACGAGATGCACCAGCATGCTGGTCACAGCCTGATGGATGCACTTGCTCACACCGAGGGAGTGCAGGCCATGGATATTGGCGTAGGCTTCAGCAAACCCATGATTCGTGGGTTAGGTTTTCAGCGTATTGCGGTGACAGAGAACGGCGTGAAGCAGGAGGGACAACAGTGGGGTGCTGACCACGGATTGGAGATTGATGCCTTCAGTGTGGAGGGCGTACGTGTGGTCAAAGGTCCGGCTTCGGTCCTCTATGGCAGCGATGCCATGGGTGGAGCCATCGAGATTCTTCCGCCATCCATTCCACTTCGCGACACCCTTTCAGGCGAAGCTTTGCTGTCGTATCAGAGCGTCAGCACAGGCCTCAATGGTTCGGTCATGCTGCAACAGAAATATAAGAAGGTCTTTGCCAAAGTGCGCTATACAGAACGTCATTGGGCCGACTATCGTGTGCCAGCCGACAGCTTCACCTATCTCAGCATGCGCCTGCCCATCGTTGGCCGTCGTCTGAAGAATACCGCAGGCCTTGAACGTAGTGTCAACGCGCTGCTTGCCTACCGAGGTCAGCTCTATCAGGGACGTATCAACCTGAGCGACAGCTACCAGAAGTCTGGCTTCTTCAGTGGAGCACATGGCATTCCGAGTTCTTCGAACCTACAGGATGACGGTAACCGATGGAATGTGGATCTGCCGTATAGCCTCGTCAATCATTTCAAAGTCACTTCGACCAACGTCTGGAGCACTCCTCTGCTGCAGACCCAGCTGACTCTTGGCTATCAGGTCAATCATCGCGAGGAGTGGAGCCGTTTCCACACCCATAATCCCAGCCAGCAACCACCCGAAACCGATCCGGACAAGGAGCTGATGTTCCATCTCCAGACGGGTACAGCTCAGTTGCAGCTTCGCCTTACGCCTTCCACCTCGTGGCAGTTCTATGGCGGCCTCTCGGCACAGTTGCAGCACAATGGGATCGATGGTTATGGCTTCCTGATTCCGGCTTATCGTCGCAGCGAATATGGTGCTTACTTTCTGACCAACTATCATCATTCGTCGAACCTGCTGTTCAATGCCAGCGTCCGTTACGATGGTGCTCACATCCACACGCAGGCACATGGCGAGGAGGTCAGTGAGGTGGAGCGTGACTTCCACGACTACTCCCTGGCCTTAGGCGTCGAATACACCCCTGCCGCAGGTCATCAGTTGCGAGCATCTATCGGCCGAGCCTTCCGTCTGCCATCGGTCAACGAACTGACCTCCAATGGCGTGCATCACGGTGCATTCCGTCATGAGATGGGCGACAGTACGCTGGTCAGCGAGCAAGGCTGGCAGGTCGATTTGTCCTATTGCATCCATCGTGGCGATTGGGAATTTGCATTTTCTCCTTTCTATAGTTACTATCCGCACTTCATCGCCCTGCACCCTACGGGTCGCTGGTCGCCATTGCCCGACGCTGGTCAGATCTACCAGTACGTCGATGCTCCGACCACGCTGACGGGTGGCGAGGTCAATGCCAAGGTCCGCATCTGTCGTGACCTGCATTACAGCCTCACGGGCGAGTATGTCCATACGTTCGACCATCAGTCGCACACCGCTACACCATTCTCGCCTCCTGCCACCATGCGCAATACGCTCAGTTGGGAGGCTCCACGCTGGCGATGCTTCGTTGAGTGTCAGAGCGTTGCGGCTCAACATCGGGTTTGTCACAATGAGTTGCAGACACCGGGCTACAATCTCTTCCATATAGGAGGCAACATCGACTTCCAGTTGCATAAGAGCAAGCTCACGCTGCTCCTCCAGGTACATAATCTGTTCGATACCTCCTATCTCAATCATCTTAATTTCTATCGGCGTATCGACTTGCCAGAGGCGGGCATCGATGTCCAAACAACCATTCGCCTCAACTTTTAATATAATTAGTCAATATGAAAAAGTTTTTATATCTCGTGATTGCTCTTGCTTGTTCTTTCACTTTCGCTGCCTGTGGCGATGATGATAACGTGGCCGATACCACTCTGCCAGTCATCGACCTTGATGAGCCAGAAGATGGCGACGAACTCCTTATCGGTGCCGAGGTTCACTTCGAGTGCGACTTCTCAGACAACGAGATGCTGGGCAGTTATATGGTCGAGATTCACAGCAACTTCGATGGCCACTCACACAAGGCTGCAACTCGTGCCGAGGAGCCATTCTTCTTCAAGAAGTCATACGAGCTGACGGGCCTTCGCAACGCTCACATCCATCATCACGATATCGTCATCCCTGAGAATGCCGCTGAGGGCAACTATCATCTGGTAGTCTATTGCACCGATGCCGCCGGAAACCAGGCCCTTGTAGCTCGCGACATCATCCTCTCGCACGATGCTGAGGAGCACGATCATGAGCATGAACATGTGCACAAAGATTGATGCATTGTTCTTGACCCTTCCTGATATAAGGTAATAAATTGTAGTGCCACCCTTGTTACGATACGCTGTAACAAGGGTGGCTGTTATATTATACAAAATGTAATGAAAATATTTGACGATAAGTTAATATTCTGCTGACTGCGGATCAAACTCTGTCCAGCCGTCGAGCCAGTTGTCATTGGCAGAGAAAGCTCCTACGTAATCGACCTTGGTGAAGCCTGATGAGAGAAGTCCGTCTGCGAAAGAGGCTGCACCCAATAGAGGAGAGTCTGTAAGAGGAATGAAATTGACGTTGCCGATCTTCTTGTACGAAGTCAGCTTAAGATCATCGATACTATCGAATAGACGGTTGCCTGGCTGTGCTTTGAAGAATGTAGAGCTGTAAGACTCCTTATCTGCATCGATTACCGACTTGCTTGCTGCATCGTAGAGGTCGTCGGTGTAGCGCTTGTTGGCGTCACTGCCTGTGATACCCATACCTGCAAGGAAGATATTCTGGAGCTTCAGGTTACCTGCCTTGGCAACTTCTTGTGTGTTACCTTTCTCTCCGTCAATGATCAGGCCTATAGGATAACCCATTGCTACAGAGTTGAAACAAGCCATCTGGCTGCTGCGACGTATCTGCATGGCTGACTGGAACTTGCCAAGTGCTGAACCATTCTGTGGGAAGACATCACCGCCATTGATATAGTCAGTGGTATTCTCAAAACCCTCTCTGCCCATAGGACCTACGAAGGTCACATTCGAGAACACAGCTGAGGTGAATGGTTCGGTCAGCGAACCATCAGCATCATTATCACTCTCAAAACCGTTCGACTGCGAAGTGTCGGCAATGCGAGGGTTGCGTATCGAAAGGGCGAACTGCACCTTACCGCTGAAGCCGTTGTCAGTATCGAACTCATCGTCCCAACCGTTATAAGCCACGAGATATTTGCAGTTTACAGTACCGCCAAACCATTCGTAAGAGTCATCATTAGTATAGCTGACCTGAACATGGTCAATCTGTGTGCCGTTGCCTACACTGCCAAAAGTTATGCCGTTGATCTCCTTGTCTTTCTGGAAAGGATAACCGGCAAACTCCACACGGACGTAACTCAACACGCCACTATTGTCGGCAGGATCTGTGCCTCCGTGCTTGGTGCGAGGACCACCTTCGATCTGCTGACCCAGGACACCCTTGTTGTTGGTGCTTCGTCCACAGATGATGAGACCACCCCAGTCACCTGGTTTACGGTTACCCTTGGCCTCGGCCGAAGTAAAGACGATAGGCTGTGTGGCCGAACCTTGAGCGAAAAGCTTGCCGCCAGGTTCTACGATGAGCGAAGCAGCTGAAGCCTTGTCGCCCTTGATGATGGTGCCGGCTTCGATAGTAAGCTCTGAACCTTCGGCCACATACACCCAACCCTTGAGCAGATAAGTGCCCTTCTTGAGTGTCTGCTTGCCCTTGAAGATAAATTCCTTCTATGTTGCAATCCAAGGATTGACTATAGAATTTGATTTTATTGTTCGTTATTGGTCAATAAATTACGTTCTTTGACAGTTCGAATGAACATTTTGAAGAAGATACAAGCAACTTGTCTGACACGGAATGCCA
>JAZUEP010000070.1:0-6196 GCA_045640225.1 Bacteroidales bacterium
ATCGATGGTACGGCTGTCGGACGTAGGGACATCGAACTGACGACGTGCATAGCGGAAGCGACGCGGGTCGGTCGACGCATAATTGAAGCGTACGCGATGGCGTTGTTCCTCGTTCATGAGCTGACGATCGTACAGCTCGTCGGGATGCGCAATGGGCAGTTGCGCCGAAGCGGCCTGCTGCTCGTCGATGTCGACAAGCTGGGCCAGCGTCGTGATGCTATCGGACGGAATCGAGCCTGAACTGATGACAGGCAGACGCATGTCGTAGAGGTAACGCATCTCGGCCGCCAGTTGCGGATCGCGCAGACTAACGGCGAGGCGCAACGAATCGAGCAAGCTACTGACCGACGGCATGAAACGACGCTGATGCGGATGTCCCTGCAGTCGCGTCGATGGATGTACTCGCCGCCACGAACGCATGACCGAACGTCGCATATACGCCGGAATCTCGGCCACCGGGGCCTCAGTCTCCGCAGGTTCAGCTTCCATATCCTCAGCAATGAGCATCGTGGCATCGACGGCCTCGGCTACACTCTCGGCAACCACCGTATCGTTCCATAAAGCTACACTATCAGCCTCCTGAGCATGCACGCACAGGGCAACAAGCAGCAGCAACGAGAGGCAGAGGATACGACGCATAATTTCAGAGTACGAGCGAAGCCGGAATGCGACGGCAGTTGTACTGCGAAGCCATGATCTGGCCATAGGCACCTGCACTACGCAGCGCCACCAGATCGCCACGGTGAGTAACGGGCAGCTGCTCGTCGGTACCGAAGCAATCCGAGCTCTCACAGATCGGGCCTACAACGTCGTAGACCTCGGTAGGAGAAGCAGGATCGGCCGTAAGATTCTGAATATTGTGATGAGCCTGGTAAAGTGCAGGACGGATAAGGTCGGACATACCGGCATCGAGGATCACGAACTTCTTGTTCAAGCCCTCCTTGACGTAGAGCACACGGCTGATGAGCGAGCCACACTGGCAGACAACGCTACGGCCCAGCTCGAAGTGGAGCTCCTGGCCTTGGCGCAGATGGAGGTGCTCAGCATAGTTGCGGAAGAACGACGCAAAGTCCGGAATAGGATTGGCATCAGGATCGGCATAATCGCAACCGAGACCACCGCCCACGTTGATCGAACGCAGACGGATACCCTGCTGCTCGAGACGATCCTGCAGGTCGTTGATACGCTGGCAAAGCATGGTGAATGGCTCAAGTTCGAGCAGCTGGCTGCCGATGTGGAAGTGCAGGCCTTCGAGGCTGATATTAGGCAGGAGCTGTGCATGTTGTACAACCTGATCGAGCATCTCCATCAGGATGCCGAACTTGTTCTCGGAAAGGCCCGTGGTGATATACTTGTGGGTGTGAGCGTCGACGTTTGGATTGACGCGCAGCGCTACATGGGCAATCTTTCCCTTGGCAGCAGCCAGCTCGTTGATCACGTCGAGCTCGGGGACAGACTCTACATTGAAGCACTGGATGTCGGCATCGAGTGCCAGGTTGATCTCCCAGTCGGCCTTACCGACACCGGCGAAAACGACCTTCGAAGCTGGGAAACCGGCCTTCAGACAGGTCTCGACCTCACCACCGCTCACGCAGTCACAACCCAGACCCGCAGCATTGATGATGCTGAGGACGGTAGGATCGACGTTAGCCTTTACGGCATAATGTACACGGAAACCTTCGTAACGCGCAGCCTCGCGGCAGATCACATCGAGTGTCTGCTGCAAGAGCTGGCGATCGTAGTAGTAAAAGGGAGTCTGTACCCCCTGAAATTGTTCGATAGGGAACTTCATAAATCAAAAGAGATGTGCAGAAAGGGCCTTAAGAGCCTTGACCTTGTCCTCCTGACGGACAAGAACCGAGATGTTGTAGTTCGAACCACCATACGAGATCATACGGATAGGAACCTCATTCAGGGCCTCGACTACCTTTGACTCGAAGCCGAGGTTGTCCCACTTCATATCGCCTACGACGCAGATGATGACCATGTCCTTGTCGACGGTAACCGAACCGAACTTCTTGAGGTCGTTGAGGATCTCGTCGAGGTGCTTGTCATTGTCGATGGTAAGCGATACGCCAACCTCAGAGGTGGTAACCAGATCGACTGAAGTCTTGTAGTGCTCGAAGATCTCGAACACCTGACGCATGAAGCCATAGGCCAGAAGCATGCGGCTCGACTTGATACGGATCGAAGTGATTCCGTCCTTGGCAGCAATGGCCTTGATCTTGCCTGGCTCTGTCTCGTTGCTGATGTTGGTACCCGGAGCTGTTGGCTCCATGGTATTGAGCAGGCGGACAGGAATGTTATACATACGGGCAGGTGTCACGCAGGTAGGATGCAGGATCTTGGCACCGAAGTATGCCAGCTCGGCAGCCTCGTCGAAGTGAAGCTGACGGACAGGCTTGGTACCCTCGACGAAACGTGGGTCGTTGTTGTGCATACCGTCGATATCGGTCCAGATCTGGATCTCCTCGGCGCGGATAGCAGCACCGACGATCGAAGCCGAATAGTCCGAACCGCCACGCTGCAGGTTGTCGACGTCGCCATAGGCATTGCGGCAGATGAAGCCCTGGGTGACGTAGATCTGCTGCTCGCCGGCAGCAGCCAGCTGAGCCTTGAGGTTGGTCTCGATGTACTGGAAGTCAGGCTCGGCATTCTTGTCGATACGCATGTAGTCGAGCGCAGGGATGAAAGCCACACGGATGCCCAGCTGACGCAGATAAAGGTACATGAGGTTGGTAGAGAGCAGCTCGCCCTGAGCCACGATGCACTTCTCCTCGTAGATGGTGAACGGACGATTGGCAAACGTGCGGATGTACTCGAAGATTCCCTTCACGACCTCGCGGGCCTGGGCCTTCGTCTCATCGTTGTCATACAGTTCGTTGATTACGCCGGCATACTTCTGTTCCAGACGTACGATAACTTCGCTGGCACCGACTGCATTGCGCAGACGATAGTAACCCGAAATTTCGAGCAGCGTATTGGTGGTGCCGGACATTGCCGACAACACGACGATTTTCGACTTGCCATCCTCAGTGATGAGGCCGGCTACGTTCTTGATACGCTCAGCCGATCCGACTGATGTTCCACCGAACTTAAGAACCTTCATTTATTTATCTGAGTTAAAAAATAATATTCAAAAATACCTTAATAGTGAGCGCAAAAATACGACTTTTCAATGTAATTGCCAAACTTTCGGGCCAAAAAGTGTCAAAAAAATATGTTTTTTAGCATATTTTCGACGATTTAGTCATTCCATTTGGCTTTTTTCATTCCAACAGTTCTTCGCTGGGGTTTACCAGATAGAGTGTTTTGCGTGCACGTGTGAAGGCCGTGTACATCCAACGATAGAAGTCGGCACCGAGGTGATCGGTGTTGATATAGGCCACGTCGAGGTACACATCCTGCCACTGTCCGCCCTGACTCTTATGGCACGTCACGCAATAGGCGTACTTCACCTGCAAGGCGTTGAAGTACGGGTTCTCCTTGATAGCACGATAGAGATCACGCTTGTTGCGGCATTCGGGATAATCCTTGGCCACCTCGTAGAAGAGGCGTTGCTGATCGGCCAGCGGCAGGCTGGGACCGTCGACCTGCAGGGTATCGAGCATCACGATCACCTCGGTGTCGATGTCGTAATCGGGCAGTGTGACCGAGACCTTTGCAAAGCGGAAGCCGTAGAGGTTGATTACCGAACGTACGCGGTTGACTGTCACCACATCGCCATTGGCAATAAAGGGAAGCTGGTCGAAGTCGCGGCCCCAGTAATAATTGTTCTTGACCACCAGCAGACGATCGCCGGACGAGAGTTCTTCCTCACGGTCCAGTATCTGGTTGCGCACGCCCAGGTTGAAGCGGTTGGCTCGCGCATTCGAGCGGGTAATGATGATAGCATCGTCGACGCCTTCGTTGTAATAACTCGACGAAAGGCAATCCAGGAATTCGTAGCCGTCGATGCGTCGCACATCGGGATACATCTTATAATATATACGCGGAAGCTGCAACAAAGCCTCTCCCCCAGCCGCAAGAACCTCGCGGAGCCGCGTGGCGTTGAAAAGGATGCCCGAATCGAGCTGCTGACGTGCTACCATGGTCAGTTCCGTACTCAGCACGTCGAGGCCGTATCCTCGCAGATGTTCGATGTCGAGTGCCGGACTTTTGCTCTGGCCTACAGGCGGCAACTGTGCCGAATCGCCTACCAGCAGCAACCGACATCCATCCGAGGCATAGACAAACTCAATCAGGTCGTCCAGAAGGTTTCCGGTTCCGAAGGGCGAACCTTCGTTGAGCGTCGAGATCATCGAGGCCTCGTCGCAGATAAAGAGCACGCCGGTCCGTCGGTTCTCGGTCAGCGCAAAGCCCTCCATTTCGACATTGAACTTCTGCTGACGGTAGATGCTCTTGTGAATGGTGTAGGCCGGATGCCCTGCCATCGTGGCAAAAACCTTGGCCGCACGTCCCGTGGGTGCCATCAGGGCCACGGGCATGCGCACTTCGTCGAGCAAACGCACCAAGGCGCCGACAAGCGAGGTTTTTCCTGTTCCTGCGTATCCGCGCAGCACGAAGATACGATCGCGCACAGATGGCTCGAAGAGGAAGGCTCCGAGCTTTTCCATTGCTTCGCACTGCATTTTATTAGGCGAAAATGGCAGTTTTTCGGCCATTTTTTGCGCAAAAACAGAAAAATTCATATTTTTTTTAATTTTTTCGGGGCAAATATAACGAAAATCAAAATTAATTGTGTATATTTGTGCCCGTAAAACTCAACAAAACTCAAAAAAACGCAAAAAATATAATCCTAACATATCATCATGAAAACTGTATTAAACATTCTCCTCGCTGCAGCAGCAGTAGTGTTGACCGTCATGTGCTATCAGAGCCTGATGATCCCAATCGAGTTCAACGAAGAAGTCGCTAAGCGCGATGAAGTAGTCATCCAGCGTCTGAAGGACATCCGTACCCTTCAGGAAGAGTATCAGCACAAGTACGAGGTTTACTGCCCATCATGGGACAAGCTGATTGCTTTTGCCAAGAACGACTCTATCGCAATCGTCAACAAGATTGGTTCGCTTACCGATGCTCAGCTCGCCGATGGTCTTAACGAGCGCGACGCTTGGAAGTACCTCTGCGATCCTAAGAAGTACAAGAAGGAGATTGAGAAGTTCGGCCTCAGCAAGGAGACCTTCAGCCGTGACTCTATTTATGTTTCAGTGCTCGAGAAGGATTCGGCTCTCCGTCGTCCTGACTTCAACATTGACGAGATCAAGTTCATCCCTGCCTTCACCGAAGAGGCTAAGGCAGCTAAGGATACCATCCTCCTCGAGATTGGCTCAGTTACTTCAGCATCTGGTTTTGTAATGCCATTGTTCCAGGCTCAGATTCCATTCGAGAAGTACCTCGGCGACCTCAACGAGCAGGAGCTCAACAACAAGATTACCGACCGCAAGGATATGGATCGTTATCCTGGTATGATGGTTGGTGATGCTGTTCAGGCCAACAACAATGCCGGCAACTGGGAGTAATCCGAAAAATGGCTAATGAGAATATGACCATCCGGTTCACGCCGGATGGTTTTTCGTTTGCTGAGTGTCTGCCTTCTGACTACACGGCCATCGACGAAGCTGAGTTTCATGACGTGGCTCCGGGTCCGGACTTTCAGCAGCGCATGCAGAACCTGCTGCTCGACCTCATCGCACAGGACGAAGCCGTACGCGACGTTACCTGCCAGTTCGTATCCACCCGTGTTACCCTACTCCCTCCTGAAATTACGAATCTGGAGGCAGCGACACGGATGTATCGCCTGACATTGGGCGAAGCCGAGGCTGACGAACAAGTCGTCCTGCAGCCCCTCGCCCTCTCATCCGGCCAGGAGGTAATGCTATGCTTCGGCATCGACCGACAGCTCTACCACTTCCTGATGCGCAACTTTGGCGAAGTCACTTTGCAGCACCACCTGTCGTCACTCCTCGCACAAGGAGCACGCATGACAAGTGGCAACTGCATGGTAGTGCGCTGCGACAATCAGTTTCTCGAGCTCGCGCTGTTCCGACAGGGCAGCCTCGACGTGGTGAACACCTATCGCACCACGCACGCCGACAATCGCACCTACTACATCATGAACACCTGGTTGCAGCAGCAGCTCGACCAGCTGCAGGACAATCTGCTAGTGCTGGGACAGAACACCGAGAGCCTGCAG
>JAZUEP010000071.1:0-6185 GCA_045640225.1 Bacteroidales bacterium
AGCAGGCATAACCAGTCCTATTGCCGTATTGGAACAGATGACCTACATCTTCTTCATGAAGCTGCTCGACGATAAGCAGCTGAATGAAGAGGCGTTGAATGAATTTTTAGGCCAGTCACTCAAGAATCCCGCATTCCCTCCGGGAGAGAAATGGCATAATCCCGAAACCGATCAGGACGTACCCTACGAGGAGATGCGCTGGCATAAGTTCAAGGACTTAGGCCCGGACAACATGTATCAGATGGTGCGTCAGAATGTGTTCGAGTTCATCAAACAGATCGGCACGGGCGATGAGTCGGCTTACTCTCGCTATATGAAGTCGGCCATCTTCCTGATCCCTAATGCTCGTACACTCTCGAAGATTGTGGATGGCATCAGCGCACTCGACATGAACAATCGCGACACGATGGGAGATGTCTATGAGTACATCCTCGGCAAGATGGCAGCGAGCGGCACCAATGGTCAGTTCCGTACACCACGCCACATCATCCGCATGATTGTGGAGCTGATGAGTCCTTCGCCAAAGGATTATATCTGTGACCCTGCCATGGGTAGTGCAGGCTTCCTGGTCGAAGCGGTGAAGTACATCCACGAGGAATATCACGCACAGGTGATGGACACCAGCAACCTGACGCACATGCAGACAAGCATGATCAATGGTTTCGATACCGATCAGACGATGCTTCGCATAGGCGCCATGAACCTCCTGCTGCATAATGTGCGTGAGCCGAACCTGGCTTGGCGTGACTCGCTCTCGGAGCAGAATGACGACCGCTCGTGCTATACGCTCATCATGGCAAATCCTCCTTTTGCTGGAAGTTTGGACAAGGGCAATGTCAACAAGCAGATCCTTGCGTATGCCAACACCACCAAGACGGAGCTGCTCTTCATCGCCCAGTTCATCCGCTCGCTGGAAGTAGGTGGCCGATGTGCCTCCATCGTGCCTGATGGCGTATTGTTCGGTACAAGCACGGCTCACAAGGCCATCCGCAAGGAGCTGGTAGATAATCAGCAGTTGCGTGCTGTCATCTCTATGCCTTCGGGTGTGTTCAAGCCTTACGCTGGTGTCTCTACGGCCGTGTTGATCTTCACCAAGACCAATTGTGGCGGAACGGATAAGGTGTGGTTCTACGACATGAAGGCAGATGGTTTCTCACTCGACGATAAGCGAAGCCCTATCGCACAGAATGACATCCCTGATGTTGTGGAACGCTTCCGCCACCTGAATAAGGAAGAGTCTCGCACTCGCAAGGATCAGTCGTTCCTCGTGCCTGTGGAAGAAATCCGCAAGAATGAGTATGACCTCTCTATCAACAAATACAAGGAGATAGAGCGCGTCAAGGTGCAGTATGAATCAACGTCTTCGTTGCTCTCGCAGCTTTCTCAGATTGAGGAGAAGTATGCGGAGGGATATAACAATCTTGTAAAGATGCTGGAGGTATGAGAGAGGGGTGGACGTATAAGAAATTGGGGGAGGTCTGCTCCTTTATAAATGATGGAGATTGGATTGAGTCAAAAGACCAATCTGAATCTGGCATTCGTCTTATTCAAACTGGAAATATTGGAAATGGCGAATATAAAGATAAAGGAGAGCGTGCCAAATATATATCAGAGGAGACATTCTCAAAATTAGGGTGTACTGAGATATTTATGGGGGATTGTCTTGTTTCAAGATTGCCTGAACCTATTGGAAGATGTTGTATTTTGCCAAAACTTGAGAATCGTTGCATTACAGCAGTAGATTGTTCAATTCTTAGGTTCAAAGAAGAGATAATCCCTCAATTGTTCGTGTATTATTCACAATCTTCAAAATATTCAATTGATATTGCGAATAAAACAACAGGAACAACACGTAAAAGAATAAGTAGAAAAAATCTTGAAGGAATCCAAATTCCCCTTCCTCCCAAATCCCAGCAAGAAGCCATCGTTTCAGAGCTTGATGAGATAAACTCTCTGCTTGCCCTGAAGCGTGAGCAGTTGCAGAAATACGATAAGCTAGCACAATCACTCTTCTATGAAATGTTCGGTGATCCTGTCGAGAATGAGAAGGGATGGAAGGTGAAGAAAATAGGTGAGATTGGAAATGTTGAAAGAGGGGCTGGTATTTCAAAGAAAGATTTTGTAGAAAGTGGTCTCCCTTGTATACACTATGGACAATTGCATACATGTTTAGGGCCTACAACACGTTCTCATATAACATGCATTCCTGAGAGCCTTCTACCTAAATATAAAACAGCACAACCTGGTGATGTCATTATGGCAATAACAAGTGAAGATGTTGAAGGCTCGTGTAAAAGTACAGCTTGGTTAGGAAAGTATGATATTGTTGTTGGTTCAGATGCTGCTATTTTTCACCATAAGCAAAATGGCGTTTATATTTCATATTGCACTCAAACAAAAGCCTTTTATAATGAGAAATCGAAATATGCTAAAGGCTTTAAGGTAACACATATTTCTACGAAAGAGATAGAACAAATTCCAATTCTACTTCCCCCTCTTCCCCTCCAGCACCAATTCGCCACTCGCATCGAGCAAATCGAGGAGCAGAAGAAGCAAGTGACCGCAGCCATTGAGCGCCTTGAGACCTTGTTAGCATCGAGGATGCAGTATTGGTTTGAATAAAAAAGAAAAGAATATGAACTTCGATTACCTGAAATCACTTGTAGAGCAGATTCCTGACTTTGCAGCTCTGCACACCTATTGTAATAAGGCAGAGATCTTCCAGAAGATGTTTCCGGAAGAGTCGGTCAACAATGCCCGCAAGGCGTTGGAGTGGCTGGTGAAGACGACGCTGAAGATCAGAGGCGTGGCAGAAGCAGAGCTGGATGCTACGCTCAACAACCTGATCAACCGACCAGAGATGCAGTCGTTCGTCAACTACGACAGCGTGCTGAACAATGCCATCTACAAGGTCAGAACCATCGGCAACAACGGTTCGCACGTAGGCGTGACGGTGACGAAGATCAATTCGTACGTCTGTCTGCGAAGCCTCTATGACGTGGTGGCAGGCTTCCTGATGCGATGGGGAGCCATCAAGACCATCGCACCATTCTCTGCGACACAGATTCCTGAAACCTTGCCAGGAATGACCGTAATGACCACGCCCGAGCCAGCGGTATCGCCAGCCGTAGTGGCCAGCGTACCGAAGGAGAATGTAGAGCATCCGAAGCCGGTGGCAATGCCAAAGGAATCGCTGGAGAGTGAGGCCATCACACGCAAATATCTTATCGATTACATGCTGCAGGAGGCTGGATGGAAGGTGCTCGAAGAGAAAGGCCTTGTAAAGAGCTGTGCAGCATGCATCGAGCTGGAGGTGGACGGAATGCCATCGGCCTCGGGCAAAGGCTATGCGGATTATGTACTGATGAGCCGCAGCTGCAAGCCATTGGCGGTGATCGAGGCAAAAAGCACCTTGCATGAGGTGGGCGAAGGCCGACGTCAGGCCTTGCTCTATGCCGATTGCCTGGAGAAGAAATATGGCCAGCGACCCGTGATCTATTACACCAATGGCTATCAGACAAAGGTGATCGATGGCTTGGGATACATGGATCGCCCGGTGTTCGGGTTCCACTCGTTGGATGACCTGGAGCGACTGATGCAGAAGCGTGGTCGTGCCGACATCCGTGACCTGCGCATCAGCGACAGGATCACCAATCGTGACTACCAGAAGACGGCCATCAAGAGCCTCGTGGAGTGGCTGAACAAGAAGCACAGGCGAGGATTGCTCGTACTGGCTACGGGTACGGGCAAGACACGTGTGTCCATCTCGCTCTGCGATGTACTGATGCGCAACGACTGGGTGAAGAACGTGTTGTTCCTGGCCGACCGCACAGCGTTGGTCAATCAGGCGCATAAGAACTACGAGCAGCTATTGCCACAGGTTTCGATGAGCGTATTGAGCGAGGAGCGGGAGCCGGATATGCAGGCGCGTATCGTATTCTCGACCTACCAGACGATGATCAGCTACATCGACCGCGAGCAGAAGCCTTTCTCGATAGGACGCTTCGACCTTATTATCATAGACGAGGCGCATCGCTCGGTATTCGGACGCTATGGCTCGCTATTCAAATACTTCGACTCGCTGCTCATCGGCCTCACGGCTACGCCACGCAACGAGATAGACAAGAGTACCTACGAGCTGCTGGAACTGGACGAGGGTGTGCCTAACTATGAGTACACGCTCGAGGAGGCCATCAAAGACAAGTATCTGACTGACTACAAGCTGCTGCCCTACCACTCGAAGATCATGGAGAGTGGCATCAGATACGACGAACTGACACAAGATCAACGCGAGAGCCTGGAAAAGGTGTGGACATACGAGAAGGCCATCAATGGTATAGATCAGGACGAGGAATACAGCCGTGACATTGCGAGCCAGGAGATCTTCAGCTACCTCTTCAATCTGGACACCATCGACAAGGTGCTGCAGGCGCTGATGGAGAAAGGCCTGCGGGTACGGAGTGGTGAGGACATTGGCAAGAGCATCATCTTTGCCATCAACCACGATCATGCGGTGCAGATTGTGGAAAGGTTCCGTGTGCTCTATCCGGAGAAAGGCGAGAAGTACTGCCAGCTGATAGACAACCGCGTGAAGTACGCCAACGCGCTGATCACGGAGTTTGGTGAGGTGGAGAAACATCCACAGATTGCCGTGAGCGTGGATATGCTCGACACTGGTGTGGACGTGCCATCGATCCTGAATCTGGTTTTCTTCAAAACCGTACGTTCGAAGATCAAGTTCATGCAGATGATAGGCCGAGGCACACGTCTGTGCAAGGATGTGTTCGGCCCAGGTAAGGACAAGGAGTTCTTCTATATCTTCGACTGGTGTAACAACTTCGAGTATTTTTCGGTTGAGAAAGAAGGAATGACAGGGGTCTCTGTTATATCGTTGACCGAGCGGCTTTTCTCTTTGCGTCTCGACATCGCCTTTGCCTTGCAGACAGCAGAGCATCAGCAGATAGACTTCGACAAGCAGTTGCATGACGAGCTGAAGGAAATACTGTGGCAACAAGTATGCTCACTAAGTAAAGCGCGTATTGACGTACGCGAAAAGCTCGACGTGGTGGAGCCATTCCGCTCGCGCGAGTCATGGGATTGCCTGACCGAGGTTGATGTAGTGAAGCTGCATGGCCTCGCTAACCTCCTGCCACGATCGAACGATAATGAGGCAGCCAAGAAATTCGATGTATTGCTACTGAAGCTACAACTGGAGCAGGTAGATGCTTCGGCTCCGAATGCTGACAAATGCCGAAAGAAAGTGATAACTATTGCCCAACTGCTCAGCGAAAAGGCCTCCCTTCCATTGGTCAAACAACATCTGAACCTGATTATGGAGGTGCAGAAAGTGGACTTTTGGGAAGGAATTACCTTAGACCGACTGGAGCGTGTCCGCAAGGAACTGCGCGACCTTGTTCATCTGCTGGAAGAGAGTCGTGAAGATAGAAGGTTTATCATCGACATCGAAGATACCACCACGGCCGAAGCACAGGGAGAATCGATAGAATTGCATGCGACCTATCGCCAACGTGTAATTGAATATCTGGCACGTAACTCGCAAAATCCTGTACTGCAAAAAATACAGAATTTCGAGCAGCTGTCGGCCGACGATATCAACGAACTACAACGTATCTTCTGGGAAGAACTCGGCACACAGGAAGAGTATATGGAAGAGACGAATGGCAAACCATATCTTACGAACGTGGCAGCCTTCATTCGCGTAATCAATGGCATTGATCGCCAGAAAGCGTTGGCTAAATACTCAAAGTTCATAGCCAACGCACCTCTGAATTCCCGTCAGGAGGAATATCTGAAGGAAATACTGAACTTCGTGAGCGTAAATGGCGATGTACAGCCTTCGGATATTGCAGGTCCTCTGCTGAAACACCTCGACTGGATTGGTACATTCGGATCACGAATGAGAGAGCTGAAGGAGTGCGTGGAGGATATGCATGGAATAATTTCGGTATAATAGGGAAACAGATTTTCTCACTACTCTCCTATCTTTGCGGCCAAAACCAAGGAATCATTGATTATTAACTGCTAAGAGGGCGTGTCAAAAGTCCATGATTAGACTTTTGCACGTCCTTTTCTTATGTCAAGCCACTATCTTTATTGAAAAGTATTCATCAAGGCTGAAATCTCTGATTTTGGTCGAATTTGAGCTTAAAACCGGTTTATAGCCT
>JAZUEP010000072.1:0-26685 GCA_045640225.1 Bacteroidales bacterium
CATGGAGTCAATCCAGGCCTTCAACAACAACCTGCAGTCGTATCGCGGCGTGATCCTGATGTCGAGCCACGACCACGAGTTCATCCAGACCATCTGCAACCGCGTGATCGAGCTTGGCCCTAACGGCATCATCGACAAGCGCACGGAGTACGACGACTACATCACCGACGAGCGCGTCCAGCAGCTGAGGGAGAAGATTTATTAAAAGGGGGGACTCTCTCCCCGCTCTCTCCCCCAAGGGGATTTGCTTCGCGGCTCCTGTAGGGAGAGGGCCAGTTAGTGGCGGATGGCGGGCGATGGCGGTCGATGGGGCGATGGGTCGATGGATCGACTGCTCGACTGATCGATGGGTCGACTGCTCGAAGAATCGATGGATCGATGGATCGGGGATTCCCCCCCAAAAAAAAACAAAAACAATGACCAATCGGAGGACGAGCCTCCGGTTGGTCATTGTCGTAAGGGGCGTGGCGCGGGGCGCTATCGCTGCAGTACGATGCGGCTGCCTACGACGGTGAGGCCACGGCTGCCGGTAGGGCAGGGACGGCCATCGAGGGTGAAGGCTGCTGACGGCGACGTGGGCGCGTCGGCAGGGATGCGGCTGATGGCCGAGGCTTCGGCCGCGGTGAGCACGCGGGTGCGAGCGGCGTTCTGGATGCGGCCACGGTGGTCGCGCACCAGGGCCGTGACGTACACCTGGTCGTGGCGCAGGGCCTTCTTGAGCAACGAGCGCGTGGGCATCAGGAGGTGTCCGTCGGTGGAGTAGGCGATGGCTACGTCGTTGTAGGTGAGCAGTACATAGGCCTGGCCGTAACGGCCACCGGCGCAGAAGTCGGCCAGCGCGTCGCCCTCGGCATTCCACGCGGCTGCCGTCTCGCTGTAGTAATAGTTGTGCTGATACCACGACGAGACGTTGCCCGCAAGGCTGTCGGCCGTCAGGACGTAGTGGATAGTGTAGTCGGCAACGTCGTTCGGGTTGAGGCGCTCGAGCTGAGCCGTGGCCGTGACCTCGGTTTCGTCGGCGTTGTAGCTGGCCTGGACGGTGACGTCGACCACCGGGGGTGTGTCGAGCCACTCCTCGAAGTCGTGCCAGATGCCGTAGCACTGTTCGGGCGACGAGGTGCCGTAGTAGGGGTCCATGGCCTCAGTACCGTTGACCAGGCAGCTGGGCGCCGAGTAGAGCCCCAGGTCGGGATAGTCGGCCACGTACATAGGGTCCTTGCTCGAGTACTGGTGTACGGCGATGCCGATGAAGGCGTCGCCACCGTCCTGACGCAGGCGTTCCATGCCGATCCATCCGCGCGGGCAGTAGCCGCACTCGGTGCCGGTGAACTCCTCGACCACCACGCGACGTACGTGCCCGGCCGGCTGTGCGAAGCTTTGCGCAGCCGTGATGGCGGCCACGCAAAGTATCGGATATCGCAGATTGTGCATCACGGGTGCGACGGATTATCGGGTCAGTGCCTTCAGTGTCTCGATGCTGCCGTCGGCATTGTGCTGGCGTACGATGCTGATGCCCTGCTGGCGAGCGTCGGTGCGCTGACCCTGCAGGTTGTAGGCGGTACGCTGTGGCTGAGCGCTGCTGACGGCGTCGAGGCTTACCTCCTGGCCGCTGACGCTGAGGCTTACGCCCCAGAGGGTGAAGCAGTCGTCGCCGGCTGGCTGCGAGTCGACCTTGTGGTAGGTGAAGCGCAGGGTGTGGAGGCCCTCGCCGAAGGTGGTGTACTGGCTGTCGAAGGTGTCAGAGCTGAGGTCGACGTCGGCACCGGCAAAGCGGCCAACCTCCACGCCGTCAACCTCGACGATGGTGCCGTCGGTGAAGATGACGTCGTTCATGAAGTACATGAAGTCCTGACTGCTGTTGCGGGCCTTCCAGCTGAGGTCGGCCGTCTCGCCTGCAGGAACGTCGAAGGTAAGTTCGATCCACGAGTCGATGCCGACAGGTGTCGGCAGATAGGCCGTCGAGCTGTAGGCGCGGTCACCCTCGATGGCGAATGGGTACTCGCGGCCGGTGTTGAACGAGATGTTGCCTGCCTCGACGATAGGATGATAGTCGAACGGAATAGCTTCGGCCGATGCCTGGCAGCTGAGCGTGAAGTCGCCGGCCGTAGTGCTGATGACGATCTGGCCGCTGTACTCGCCGACCTCGGTAGCCGTGAATACTACAGGTACGCGCAGCACCTGGCCATAGGCAGCCTGCTGGCCGTCGACAATGCCGCTGAAGGCACCGTCGGTGCTGATCGAGGTGACGCTGAGCGGAGCGGTGCCGGCATTGATAAGTTCGACGTACTGGCAGTCGGTCACGGCCAGACAATCGACGAAGTGAGGACCCAGGTCGAGAGTCTCGCTCTTGAGCACGGCGGCGTTGGCCGACGTCTCGGCAAGGCGGAGCTCGAGGTCATAGACGTACATGTGCATGGCGAACGGAGCATACTCGGCACGCCATGAGGCGTAGTTGTCGTACTCGAAACGGAGGGTGTGATGGCCCTCGCCGAGGACGACGGCGTTGGCCAGATCCTCCTCCTCCCACGTCTGCATGTACGAGTAGACGTTGTTGAGCAGTGGCATGCCGTCGATCGTGATGATAGCGCCCATCGAGTAGGCAGCGTGGCAGAGGCCCTTCCAGAGCAGCACGCCTGTCTGGCCCTGAGGCACGTTGGCATAGACGTTGAGGATGCTGATGCCGTCGGTCTTGTCGTTGGTCGATACGGCCACGGGGAAGCCGGTGATGTCGCTGGTGAGGGCGAACGGCGTGTTGCCGTCGTTGGCAAACGTAAGGTCGCCGCCGCGTACGATCGAGCTATAGTCGGGGGCTTCGTTGACCTCAGCCTGCAGTGTCACGCTGACGGCCGAACCATTGTCGGCGGTGACGTAGATGTCGGTCTCGAAGAAGCCTGCCTCCTCGGGGAGGAAGTAGACGGTGATCGTCTGCTGAGCGAGGCCGTCGAGGCGCGAGTCGAAGTCGACGACCACCTCGTCGCGGTCGCAGGTGACGTCGATCGTCGTAGGCTCAGAGCCCTTGTTGGCCACGGTGAAGGTGCGGGCAAGCTCGGCGCCGGGCACTACGTTGATGCCCTCGATACGGATGCTGGCGGTCGAGGCAACGAGCTCGGGCGTCTCGCGGATAAGGCCGATCTGGCTGCTCTTCATATAGTTGAGGAAGCCGCAACCCGACACGCCCCACTCGCTGACCTGATAGACGTAGGCGCCATAGCCGGTGCGCGAGGTGAAGAGGGTAAGGTCGTCGTTGACGTCGAACACCAGCTCGTCGATCATGACAAGCGAGTGCTGACCCCACTCGTCGGCCTCGTCGGCAAAGTTGCCGGCCAGCAGGATGACGTTGCTGGGTGAGCCCCAGTAGGTGATGTCGCCCAGCTTGGCATAGTCGGCGTGATCCTCGTAGTCGAAGGGACGGGTAGCAAAGGTGACGGTCTTTGCCTCGGCGTCGTATACGCCATGAACAGGCTGTGTAGCGTCGTACTGGTTCCACTCTGAGCCAGGGACGAGGCCCTCGATGGCCACGTCGGTACCGTCGACGGTGATGCTGACGGTATAGGTCATGTTGACGCCCTCATGGAAGTAATAGCTCTCGGCATCGTAGTACGATACGGCGTCGACCCAGTAGTTGGGCGTATCGCCGGCCGTCTGCTGTGGGGCACGATGGATGGTAGCACTCTTGGTTTCGGGACGCAGGGTCGAAGCCGAATGGAGTGCCTGAGCGGCGCAGTTCTGTCCGATGACGAACAGCGCGAAGATGACAGGGAAGAGTTGCTTCATAATTGTCGGGTTGTTATGTTTTGGATGAAAAATAGAATTGTCCATACTGACGGAGTGACCCGTTTCGGGGTGCAAAGATACAATAAAAATAATAGAAAAAGTGCAGAAAAACGACAAAAAGATGTACAGATTGTGTAAATCCGTACATCTTCGGTGTGCTTTTGTCGGTTTTTTAGCCGCTATTGGCGGGTTCGTGCCATGCGCTGGTACTCGGAGGGGGTAAGTCCGGTAAAGCGCTTGAAGGCCGAGCCGAACGACGAACGCGACCTGAAGCCTACGCTGTTGGCAATAGCTTCGAGCGACAGGTGGCCGTAGTGCTGGGTGTCGTTGATGCGTCGGCAGGCCTCGTCGATGCGGTAGCGGTTGATGTACTGCGAGGCGTTGTCGGCGTCGGTATCGTTGATGATGCGCGACACGGTGCGGTACTTTTCGCCTATCTGCTGCGCCAGTCGCTCGAGGGTGAAGTCGGGGTCATAGATGGCGGGTGAGTTCTCCATCACGTCGCGCACCTTGTCGAGTATGGCCAGATCAGAAGGCGAAGCCGGTGCGAGGTCGGCGGACGCTTCGGTTGCGGCTGACGTCGGCGGCGCCTCGGTTGCGGCGGCAGTCCTCTGGCGGATGCTGCGCTCCTTGTCGGCCGTAGCCAGCATCTTGACGCTCTGCTGGTAGAGCTGCCGGTTGGCAGCCTTGAGCTCGCGGTTCTGTCGCGACAGCCATCCGACGAACAGCAGGGTCAGCAACGCTACGAGCGAGGCACCGATCAGCCACATACGCTCCATCTGACTACGATGCTGCATGTCGGCCATGCGCTGGTCGATCTCCTTCACCTCGCGCAGGAACGAGAGCTGGCTGATCGACTGCAGCTGGTTGTAGTTGAGCAGCGTGTCCTTGAGGCTGAGGTAGCGCGTGTGATAGTCGTGTTCGAGGTCGATGCGCCCGGCTTCATGGGCATAGTCGGTCATGAAGCGGTAGATCTCGAGCTTGGCATCCTGAAGCCCGTCGGCCGTGGCCAGGTCCTCGGAGATGCGCAGGGCATCGATGGCTTCGTCGTAGCGGCCACCAGTGGCAAGGCAGAGGGCGCGGTTGTTGTGCATCATCACTTCGTAGCGCAGGTACGACTTGTCGTACTCGCCATCGTCCATCTGATGCTCGAAGACGTCGAGGGCCACGGCCCACTGTCCCTCGTGCAGCAGGGTCAGGCCTCGGTACATCTGCAGGTTGTAATCGAGGGCACGGTAGCTGCTGTCGGCAGGTAGTGCGGCAAAGGTCTGGTATTCGTCGTCGATCTGCTCCATGCACCCCAGCACGTGGGCCACGTACACGAGGTTCGAGAACGACATGCTCATTACGCGGAGGTTTCCCGTCTCCTCGGCCAGCGCGAACGCCTGGTGCAGATACTGCATGGCCTTCACGTTGAGGCTGTCGTCGCGGCTCTGTTCGGCCAACGTCTCGTACATACAGCCATAGTTGAGGTAGAGTACGGCCTTGTCGTCCTTACCTTCGTCGCCCATGGCGTCGAGCACCTCGTTGGCATGTTCGATGTTGTCGAAGGCCTTCGAGTGGTCGAAGAAGTGGAAGAAGTAGAGGTACCATTTATTGATGTACGCGTGCGCAATGTCGCGTTGCTCGTCGGTGGAAGCCTTGGCAAAGGGACGGTTCGAGGCAATGGTGAAGCAGATGAGGGCGCTGTCGGGCATCGCGAGGCGATGTGTGTAATCCTCGCCGCGCGTCACCAGCTCGTGTGTCGGGAGGTGCATCAGCTCGTCGTAGGGCGCGGCGTGCACCACATGCAGGCACGGCAGTAGCGCCAGCACGGTCAGTAGCCAGGTTAGTAGGATATGTCGGAGGGAAAGATGTAGCTTCATAGATGGCTGCAAATATACTACAATTTTCGCATTTGGCCAAATCTGACGACAAAAAAGGGCTTGCAGGGTACAAAAATACCCCGTTTCGGGCAGAAACGGGGCATTCGGGATGAAAAAGCGCGCGGGCTTAGTTGCTGAAGGTGATGGCACCCTCGCGGACGTCGACCACGATGGGCTTCGAGCGCTCGACGCGGCCAGAGAGCAGCGTGCGCGACAGGGCGTTGAGCACGTGGTGCTGGATGGCGCGCTTCACGGGGCGTGCGCCGAACTCAGGGTCGTAGCCCTCCTTGGCCAGCAGGCGACGGGCGTCGTCGGTGACGCGCAGCTCGATGTCGTTGTCCTTGAGCAGGCGGTAGCAGCGGTCCAGCTGGATGTCGACCACGCGGCGGATGTCCTGCTCGGTGAGGGCCGAGAAGTTCACGATCTCGTCAATGCGGTTGAGGAACTCGCGGCGGATAGGTTGCATCGGGCGGCCATCGGCGGTGAGGATAGGCTCCTGGCCGAAGAGCTGTGCCTCGCGCAGGTTGGAGGTCATGATGATGATGGTGTTCTTGAAGTTGACGTTACGTCCCTTGCCATCGGTCATGTGGCCCTCGTCGAGCACCTGCAGCAGGGTGTTGAACACGTCGGGGTGGGCCTTCTCGATCTCGTCGAACAGGACGACCGAGTAGGGCTTGCGGCGTACGGCCTCGGTGAGCTGTCCGCCCTCCTCGTAGCCGACGTAGCCGGGAGGCGCGCCAAACAGACGGGTGACGGCAAACTTCTCCTGATACTCGCTCATGTCGATGCGGGTGACCATGCGCTCGTCGTCGAACAGGAACTCGGCCAGGGCCTTGGCCAGCTCGGTCTTGCCTACGCCCGTCTGCCCGAGGAAGAGGAACGAGCCAATCGGGCGGTTAGGGTCGGAGAGGCCGGCGCGGTTGCGGCGAATGGCGTTCGAGACAGCTTCGATGGCTGCCTCCTGGCCTACGACGCGGCGGTGCAGCTCGTCCTCGAGCGACAACAGCTTGTCGCGCTCGCTGGTCATCATGCGGTTGACGGGGATGCCTGTCCAGTGGCTGACGACTTCGGCGATGTCCTCGGCAGTGATCTCTTCGCGGATGAGAGACCCACCCGTGCCCTCTCTTGCAGGGAGGGTGTCATCTGAGTTACTATCAGGGGTCTCGGCATGCAGGTCGGCCGAGATCTGTTCGTTCTGCTTCTCGAGGTTGGGGATGGTCTCATACTGAATCTTGGCCACGCGGCCGTAGTCGCCCTGCTGCTTGGCCTGCTCAGCCTCGAAGCGCAGACGCTCGATCTGCTCCTTGTTGCGCTGTATGACGTCAATCAGCGACTTCTCCTTGCGCCACTGCTCGTCGAGCTTCTTCTCGTCGGCCTTCAGGGTGTCGATGCGTGCCTCGAGGGCCTTGAGCTTCTGCTCGTCCTTCTCCCACCGGATGGCCTCGCGTTCAATCTCGAGTTGCATGATCTGGCGGTGGATCTCGTCGAGCGGCTGGGGCTTCGAGTCGCGCTCCATGCGGAGCTTGGCCGATGCCTCGTCGATGAGGTCGATGGCCTTGTCGGGCAGGAAGCGGTCGGTGATGTAGCGCGTCGAGAGGCGGACGGCCTGAATGACGGCTTCGTCCTTGATGCGGATGTGATGGTGGTTCTCGTAGCGCTCCTTCAGGCCTCGCAGGATGGCGATGGCGGCTGTCTCGTCGGGTTCGTCGACCATCACCTTCTGGAAGCGGCGTTCCAGGGCCTTGTCCGTCTCGAAGTACTTCTGGTACTCGTCGAGGGTGGTGGCGCCTACGCAGCGCAGTTCGCCGCGGGCAAGGGCGGGCTTCAGGATGTTGGCAGCATCCATCGCGCCCTGGCCGCCACCGGCGCCTACGAGGGTGTGTATCTCGTCGATGAAGAGGATCACGTCATTGCCATCCTCGGCGTCGGCATTGGCCTCCTGCACCTCGCGGATCACCGACTTCAGGCGCTCCTCGAACTCGCCTTTGTACATGGCTCCGGCCACGAGGGCGCCCATGTCGAGCGAGTAGATCTGCTTGTGCTTGAGGTTCTCGGGTACGTCGCCGCGCACGATGCGCTGGGCAAGGCCTTCGGCGATGGCCGTCTTGCCGGTGCCTGGCTGTCCGATCAGTACGGGGTTATTCTTGGTGCGGCGGCTGAGGATCTGCAGCACGCGGCGTATCTCCTCGTCGCGACCGATGACGGGGTCGAGCTTGCCCTGTTGAGCAAGGCGGTTAAGGTTCAGGGCGTACTTCTCGAGGGCACGCTCGCTGCCTTGTTGCTGGTTAGTGCTTGGGTTGTTCATATTCCGTTATGATGTTTAGATGTGAATAATCTGTACGTTGTTTGCTGGACGTGGAGCAACAGGCGTGCCGTCGGCTCGACGTCGGAAAAAATGGCAGAAAACACGGACAGAAATGCCGATTTTGCCGCGGTTGTGGGTCAAAAGTGAGGTGCGAAGCGCACTTTTCGGGCAATGGAGGGTGTGCAGAATCGGAATTTTTCCTATCTTTGCGCCATGAAAACGCTGTATCAACTCATCATCACGTTCGTCCTTGCCTCGCTGGCGATGACCCACGCCACGGCGCAGGACTTCGACCGCTACTTCGACGATGCCACCCTGCGTATCGACTACGTCTTTGCCGGCAATGCCGCCGAGCAGCACATCTACCTCGACCAGCTGTATAGGCAGGAGCGATGGGCAGGACGTCGCAGCCGCCTGTCCGAGACGCTGCTGGCAGGCAACGGCCAGCTGACCGTATGCGACCACGCGACGCACGAGGTGATCTACCGCTGGACGTTCTCGACGCTCTTCCAGGAATGGCTGCTCGAGGACGAAGCCAGGACCCTGAGCCGCGCCTTCGAGGCAAGCTACAACATCCCGTACCCGAAGCGCGCGGTGGACGTGACCGTAACCCTGGCCGACAAGCATCAGCGCCCTGTGGCTGCGCTGACCCATACGGTCGACCCGTCGGACATCCTGATACGCCGCATCGGCGACAACGGTATACCTTATTTATATATATGGAAGGGCCAGCAGGCGCCGCAACCCGCGGGCGACGTAGCCAGCCGCCGCTACGTGCCTACCCCGTTCGACCCTATGGCGGGCGTCAATCTGACCGACTGCATCGACCTCGCCATCCTTGCTGAAGGTTACACCGAGGCGGAGATGGGCAAGTTCTACGCCGACTGTCAGCGCGCCGTCGACGCCCTGTTCGCCTGGGAGCCCTTCGCCAGTCTGAAGGAGCGCTTCAACGTGGTGGCCGTGGCTGCACCGAGCCGTCAGTCAGGACCGTCGGTACCGCACGAGCAGATCTGGAGCAACACCGCCGTCCGTACGCACTACGACACATTCTACTCCAACCGCTACCTGACGTCGGGCGAGATGCACCGCGTCTACGACCTGCTGTCGGGCGTGCCCTTCGAGCACATCATGGTGCTGGTGAACACCGATACATACGGCGGTGGCGGCATCTACAACCAGATAACCTTTGCGACGAGCGATCATCCGACGTTCCGCGAGGTGTTTGTCCACGAGTTCGGCCATTCGTACGGCGGTCTGGCCGACGAGTACGCCTACGACGACATGGACAGCGAGTGGTATCCGGCCGACGTCGAGCCCTGGGAACCCAACATCACCACGCTGCACGACTTCGGGCAGAAATGGGCTGACCTGATGCCCGCCGGACAGCCAGTGCCTACGCCCCTCGACCCCTCGGTGCCCGACTTCCGCCGCGCACGTGGCGATGTGGCCGCCATGGAGCTGCTGAATGCCTGCACGCAGCGGGTAGGCGTCTTTGAGGGCGCAGGTTACCAGTCGAAGGGTTGTTACCGTCCGGCGCAGGAGTGTAGAATGAAGATCAATGATGTGCGCGACTTCTGTCCCGTCTGCGCAAGGGCTATACGTCGGATTACCGACTTCTATACGTCGCGCTGACCACAACGGCAGCAGGTCAGGCGGCAGGCTTCTTACGGTACGTCGCGCTCACAAGTCGGATACACAGCTCGTACAGACCATACAGCGGCAGTGACACCAGCACGAGGGTAAAGACATCGGGCGGCGTGATCACGGCCGCTGCTATCATGATGGCCACCAGGGCATGACGGCGGTAGCGTTGCATCACGTCGGGGCGCAGTAATCCCGCCTTGGCCAGCAGCCAGCAGACGACGGGCAGCTGCGCTACCAGGCCCATGGCGAAGCAGAGGCCGGTGAAGGTCGAGATGTAGCTGTCGAGCGTGATGGTGTTGTGGACCGAGGCGTCGACCTGGTACGTGCCCAGAAAGCGGAACGAGATAGGCGCCAGCACATAGTAGCTGAGCGCTACGCCCAGCATGAAGAGCACGTAGCAGCTGATGCCGACCGTCGCAGAATAGCGGCGCTCGTGGGCATAGAGTGCAGGCGTGATGAAGCGGAAAAGCTCGAAGATGATGTAGGGCGATGCCAGCAGGGCGCCGATGCTGATGGCCGACGTCAGGTGCATCATGAACTGAGCCGACAGTTCGGTGCTGATCAGCTCGATGGTATAAGGGTCAAAGTGGAAGGCACAATCCCATCCGGTAGTATCGGCCAGCCATTGGCTGAGCTGCTCGATGAGGCGGAAGGTGACGAAATCGCTGTTCTTAGGCGCCAGCAGCAGGCGGAAGGTCTCCTCCTTGAAACAAAAGACCACCACCGACACAACGGCCACGACCGATGCCACACGTATCAGCATCTGTCGCAGCACCTCGAGGTGGCTGCCAAAGCTCATTGTCGCAAGTTTCTCATCCGATGGGTGCATAGAAGGCGTCCTTGATATAATCCACTTGGGCCTTGCCCGATGGGGGCAGGTAGATAGCAAAGATGTCGAAACGCGCCTCGTACGACGACTGGTGCAGGCGCAGGTAATGATGAGCCGCGCGCACGGTGCGGATGATCTTCGGCTGGTCGATGGCGTCCTCGGGGCGACCCCAGCGACCGTCCTGTCGCGTCTTGACCTCGACGAAGACCAGTTCATTGGTCTGCGGGTCGAAGGCGATGATGTCAATCTCCAGATGGTGCTCCTTCCAGCGCTGTTCGAGTACCTGCATGCCTTCCTGGCGCAAGCGTTCGACGGCCAGTTCTTCGCCAGCCTTACCGAGTTCGTAGGGTGTCATGTAGCAGAGGGGGAGAGTGTGGGGTTCAGCGTCGCTGGGAATTGCGTTTCGCACAAAAATAGAAAAAAGGAAAACCGGCGTCTGGACGTGATGAAACTCCAGTATATAGGTTTTGGGCTGCGGTCCGCCTCCGTAATCTTCCAAGGTCCTGCCGGTGGTACCAGTGTTCGTGGCGTCGTCAGGTTTGGTAGCGCGCCTTTGGCATACGCTTGACCCGGTTCTTTTTCTTAATCGATGAGTTTCCCGCTCTACATAAAACCGGTTTTCCTGGCGCAAAGATACGGATAAATTGCCGAATCAGCAAATTTTTTGCCATAAATTATGCCTCAGCCACCGCTAATTCCTGCAGAAAGGCGCTAAACGAGGCAAAACGCGGGCAAATTACTGCAGCAGGTCGCCCCACTCGGCGTTGTCGGACTTCACGGTGATGTGGGTATGGGCAGCGTCGAGACAATGCATGCGCAGAAGGCCGAGCCCCAGCTGCTGCGTCACCATGTAGCGCGACCATCCCAGCTTGTGCATAGCCGCCATGGCCAGCGAGCCGCCTTCGAATACCAGTTCCTGCGGCGAGGACATCGCTACGACGCGTTGCGTCATGTCGCCAACCGTCTGGCAAATCGCGTTCGTGCTCTCAGGATTGACGGGCGCAGGGTATGGCACGGCCAGGATGTACGACGAGGTCTTGCCGTTGACCAGCTGCGACTGCTTCATACGTGCCATCCAGCGGTCGGCTGCCTCCTTGGTGGTAATGCTGAGGCTGGCGACTGTCTCGAATACCTCGCCGGGGATAGCGCAGGTCGTCATGTTCTGTCGCTGGATGTAAGGCATGCGGGAGAGGTCGGAGACGTCGGTCTTGCCACATACGACAAGGGCCGCACCTTTCTCGTTAAGGCCTGCAAACTGCTTGTGGCGCGCGGGCTTGTGGCCGAGGCCCGACAGGAAACCGGTGAAGAGGTCGGTACTGCCGGCCAGCAGCGTAGGGGTATGGTTGTTGAGCGCCATCTTCACGGCGCGCTGTACGTCCTGTGCGTCCTCGGCATCGCAGATGCGCAGACGGCTGCCCGGACGTACGCCGATGGCATCGGCCACGTTGGCCGTGGTGATCTGTAGTCCTGTGTTCTTCTTCAGTTCAGACTGGTCGATAGGCATTCCGTCGGCAAAGTAACGACCGCCACGGATGGTCAGGTTGTGGCTGGGATTGGCCGGCATGTAGAGCACCTGTTCGTAGCGCGACTCCTCGACCAGCGCCCGCAGCTCCATGTGGACATGTCCGCGCAGCAGGGTGTCGGTCTTCTTGAAGATATGCAGCACCTCGTTGGGGTGCGCCATGGCCTGGGCACGCTGCAGGGGCGTCATGGCTGCATGGCGTGCCTCGGTGAGCTTGGGCAGTGCTGCCTTGATCTGCTGGCAGAGGCGATGCGTCTCGGCAGCAGCATCCGCCTCTGACATCGAACGGGTGTCGGTGGCCAGTACTATCATGTCGCATACGGGAAGGTTTTCGTTGATCTCGGTGAGCAACGATGTGGTGAGTCCGTATGAATGGCCGATGCCTGCTACCTCGATGGCTCCGGTAAGGTCGTCTGCAATAACAATTATCATATATATAGAAAGAATAATGATTAGATATCAGGGGAAGGTTGGTGCTAAGTCGACAAGTCACTCTTGCCTTTCGTTTGATAAGCGTACTCGCCAAAAACTAACTATTCGGCTGCAAATATAGCACCTTTTTGCGAAATTACCAAATTTTTGGTGCAAAAAAGTGTCGAAAAAGAAGTATTTTTTTTCGTTTGAGTAGAGAAAAAGCGGCAATCCGTCGAAAAAATGAGACAAAGCGACAGAAAAGAGCAACTAAATTTGCATGACAATCTTTTTTTTGCTATCTTTGCACCATGCAAAACGATAATATTTTCTCTCATCCCGATGCCTCGTCGTCGCGTACCGGTCTGGTGCTCGAGGGCGGGGGTATGCGCGGCATGTTCACCTGCGGCGTGGTAGATGTGCTGATGGAACAGGGCCTTCACTTCGACGGCGCCGTGGGCGTGTCGGCAGGTGCCTGCTTCGGCGTGAACGTCAAGTCAGGGCAGATAGGTCGCGCCATACGTTATCAGCTCAGCATGGTAGGCAACAAACAGTACATGAGTCTGCAGTCGCTGCTGACCACGGGCAATCTGGTCAATGCCGACTATGCCTACCACGTTGTTCCTACGCAGATCGACATATTCGATGTCGAGGCCGCAGCTGCCAATCCGATGGAGTTTATCGTGGTATGTACTGACGTGCGTACCGGCAAGCCCGTGTATCACCCCCTGGAGCGCGTGGATTACGACGAACTGGAGTGGATCCGTGCTTCGGCTTCGTTGCCTCTGGTGGCGCAGCCAGTGGCCGTCGATGGTCAGCTGCTGCTCGATGGCGGACTCTCGGATTCTATCCCGCTGAACTACATGCAGCAGCGCGGCTATGGCCGTAACCTCGTGGTACTGACCCAGCCGCTGGGTTACCGCAAGGCACCGGCCAGCCATCTATGGGCTATGCGATGGAGTACCCGCCACTATCCGGCTGTGCTTGAATGCCTGCGCCGTAGGCACGAGGTGTACAACCGCCAGCTGGACTATACCTTCGAGCAGGTGCGCCAGGGCAATACCCTGGTGGTCACCCCGAGCCATACGCTCGACATCGGCCGCCTCGAGCTGAAGGCCGACAAGATACAAGCCGTCTACGACGAGGGTCGTCGCGCCTGTCTGGCTATGATCGATCAGATAGCCGACTTCCTTGCGGCTTCGAGCAACTGACAGACGCGGTTGTACGAGAGCTCGGTGAAGTCGTGCACCACGTGACTGCAGCGGTCGCGTATCTGCTCAGGTGTCAGGTATGTGGCCACGCCGATGGTGTAGATGCCGGCCGACATGCCAGCCTGAAGCCCTGTAAATGCATCCTCGAAGACGACGCATTCGTCCGTCGTGCACCCGAAGGTGCGAGCGCCGAGCAGGTAGCAGTCGGGTGCCGGCTTCGAGGCCGTGAAGTCCTCGCTGGTCAGCACTCGGTCGAACAGCGTATGGAACTCTGGCATCTGAGCGGCTACGGAGCGCATCTTCTCCTGGTTCGAGCTGGTGACGATGGCGCAATGTACGCCGTGACGGCGACAGTCCTCGATGAACTCGAGCGAACCGGGAATCCAGTCGTAGTGCATCTGACGTTCCCAGGCGTCAAGCCCTACCTTGATCTGGGCTTGTACCTCAGGATCGGGGAAGTAGCGCTCGAAGATCTGGACGAGCGTCGTGCCCTTGATCATGTACTCAAGGCCGGGAATGTCAGGGCGAAAGCGACGGCACGTCTCGCCCCAGAAGATGGTATATTGGCCCTCGGTATCGAACAGGGTGCCGTCGAGGTCGAAAAGGGCAGCTTTGAACGGTTGCAAATCAGTATTGTTTTTTGTGGATGAATGATGAGTTGACGGAGAGGAACAGGAGATTACTCGACCGTGATATGCATGGCAGCGCTGTGAGCGCTGAACTCTGAGGCATAGGCACACTGGGCGGTGGCTATGCCTGTGATGTATTGTCCGGTGCGGTCGACGTTGTAGCTGATATCGAAGGTCGTAGTGCCACGGGTGAAGCGGTCGAAGAAGACGTCGGTCGACGCATCGTGCAGCGCTACATAGCCTCCGCGTCCGCCCATCCAGCAGAAGCCCGAACGCTGCTCGACAGGTTCGAAGCAGGCAGGACGCTGGCAACGTACCTGGACAAAGTCCATGTCGCGGTCGGCCGTAACCACCAGACGGAGTGTTACACGCTCGCCTACATGCAGGGCGGTCGACTGCGGATCGATGGTCTTGCCGTTGGCATCGAGCAGACGCATCTCGACGCGGAGCTCACCGGTCGACTGGTTGTCCAGACGATCCATCTGCTCGAGGTATTGTGCATAGACGGCACCCCAGGCAATCTGCGAGCGTGACGCAGCATCAGCCGTATTGACGATGGACAGCTGGCAAAGACTGTCGGCCAGTACTTCGTCGCTCACCTGCGTGCGGATATAGCCTAACTGTGGCGCCAGGAAACGCGTCTCGTCGATCGCCGCAGGCAGCTTATGGCTGTCGATGCTGAAGGTAGGCATCGTAGCCACCTCGCCATCGACCAGCGTCTGGCGGCCATCGAGCAAGAACTGCACGGCACCGATGGTGTTGAGCGTATTGTCCCAGGTCTGAGCCTGCTTCTGACGCAACAGCCATACCTGCATCTCGTTGAGCAGCGCCGTGCGGTCAGCACGTGTCGACGCCTTGATGGCTCGCATGGCAGCCAGCTGGGTAGGGATGCGGTAGTCGCGCCACGAGTAGTAGGCGATGTCGGTGGCGTAGTAACGGCCCATGCCGGGCTTGGTTACCGTGTATTCGACGAGCGATTCGAGGAAGAGGTCGGCCTGGCGCTTCAAGCCGAAGCTGCGCAATACGCAGGCGGCCTGGGCGCGGCCATGGATAGTCAGGTCGCGTACCGACTTGGCCAATACTCCGAGCATCTCCTTCTGCATCTTGGCTACGTTACGGCTGACGTCGCGGTTCGGCATCATCGCACATACATACAGATAGTGTAACGTGCCTTCGCCGACGCCGATCGGCAGCTTCAGCTTTTTCTGCTCGAGGTAGGCCTCGTACTCCTTCTTGTCGAGGTACTCCAGCGCCTTCCGTACCATCCGGTCGACGGCAGGATCCGTGTCACAGAGGCCTATCAGCGTTTCGCAAGCCGTGAGGGTGATGTAGTAGCTGCCGGCCATGCCTTCGAACCACGACCAGGAGCCGTCCGACTGCTGCAGACGTTCAAGACGTTCGAGAGCCTTCGTCGTACGTTGGGTAATCTTGTCGTTGTCGAAGAGGTCGACGAGACGAGAGCGCTGTTCGGCTTCGTTGATGGCATCGACCACCCAGGGCGATTCCTTCAGCAGAATGTCGCGCAGATCCTGATTGAGCTCAAGCTGGCTGCCCGGCTCGTTCTGCATGAGGTCGAGGGCATGCTGTACGGCTTCCTCGAAGCCCGGAATGCTACGGGCAATACGCGAGGCCATGATGTTGGCATAGAGCGAAGCCGCATAGGCAGGTACGTTTTCGTATTCGGGCAGCTTGATGCCGTCGAGGGCCTCGATGACGGTCCATTCGGGGTGGGAGGTAAACTCGAGGAGCATGCGACGGCGCGTAGTCGTAGGACTGCCGTTGTTGAACAGTTCGTGCAGGTCGATCTGCTTGGTGTCCTCATCCGCCATCAGGTAGAAGGGGATGGCCTCGGTGATATACTTACGCGAAGGCAGCACAGGCAGGAACTGACGTTCGCCGTCGGACGTCGTATGAATCTCGTCCGTATTGCCCGTAGCCGTGCCGATGATCTCGCAGATGAGCATCGGATACTGGTCGCTGGCCTCGAACGTGAAGGTGACGGCCGACGTCTTGCCGGCTTCGACAGTGAGCGGCTGTTCGTCGGCGAAGACTTCCTGCTCGGTCTGAGCATCGAGCAGACGCATGCGTACCTTGCCGGTCAGCACACCCTCGCTCTGGTTGATCACGCGCGCTGCAATGGTGGCCTTGTCGCCGTCGCGTACGAAGCGTGGCATATTAGGTTGAACCATGAAGTCCTTGCGTGCTACGGCATTGGCCGTGATGGTGCCATAGTTGACCTGTGTATCGTGAGCCAGGCCCATGAAGCGCCATTCGGTAAGGCTTTCGGGCAAGGTGAACGAGATGTGTACTCGGCCTTCTGCATCCGAGAGGAGGTGAGGGTAGAAGAAGGCAGTCTCGGCAAAGTTCTGGCGAAGTCCGCTCGTTGCTTCCTCTTCATTCTGTGCGGCATCGCTCACGGCTTCAGCCTCTTCTGCCACGGCACTGTCGTCAAGGCTCATTACCTCTTTGTACACCATCGGGCTTGGAGCCGCAGCATTCATCATGACCATAGGTGCTGATTCGACCATCATGCCGCCATCGGCCATGCCATCGCGGAAACGGACGCGGCGGCCGACACGACTGTATCTGTGCCAACGGTCGTGGATGTATTGCG
Source organism: Bacteroidales bacterium (assembly GCA_045640225.1). Taxonomy (GTDB): domain Bacteria; phylum Bacteroidota; class Bacteroidia; order Bacteroidales; family UBA3663; genus Liminaster. The sequence continues at coordinate 16,805 of JAZUEP010000072.1, forward strand.
TCAACTCGTCGTACGAACGCGAACTGAAGTCCATGCTTGCGCTTGGTCCGTTGAGGCTTATACCTCGCAAGTAATTGGCGTTCGATGTCATAGCCGCATAATGTGTTACCTGGCGGTTGAAGTGGTGCGAGAAGCTCCAGTGGTTCTGCTCGAGGGCATCGAGCGAGGCATCGTACATCGTAGCCAGCAGCTCGGCTCCACGTAAAGGACTTCCCGTCGGATCGCTGATGGTCAGGATCCACTCCTCGCTCTGGCCAGGGTAGAGGCGGTCGCGGAAGGTGCTCCACGCGAGCTTCAGCCGCTTGTCAGGTTGTACGTAGGTAAACTCCAGACGTTCCTGCATGACATGGCCGTTGCGCACATAATAGATATGGAGGCTGATGCCGTCGCCATACTCCTTGCGGTAAGGGATGCGGATACGGCGGATCTGACCATCGAGGGTCATGTGCTGACGCTCAACCTCCTTGTCATTGGTCAGGATATGGTAGCCGACGTAAGCATCTTTCTGGCCAGGGCTGAAGAAGAACTCGGCATCCTGCTCCTCGCTGAATGTCGCTTGCGTGACGTGGATGAAGTCGGTCGTGAAATGAGCTTCGGCCTTCTCCTGTCGCGAATCGAACAGCTTGAAGCTGAACTCGGCCCTGTTGACACGTTCGTCGCGGTCTGGAGCTTCGGCAATAATGGTATAGTCGCCAGAGGTGAGGCGGGGCAGCGACAGGGCCTTGCCGGCACTGAATTCGCCACTCTGTATCACTTCCTTATTGCTGGCAAGGCAGAGCCGGTAGGTACCCTTGCACTCCACGGGCTCGTGGTTGGCATTGATGGCACTGATTACCACCTGATGCTCATCCTTGGAAATGTCGATTACCGATGGAGCCTTGACCTGCAGCTGGAACGATCGGCGAGAGAGCGAGAGACTGAAGCTGTCGGATTGTGTCTCGCCTGCCTGATCGGTGACGTCGAAGGTCACGCGATAGCGCACAATGTCGTCCGACCATTCCGACAGTTCCTTCGGATCGAGGAATACATTGACGCGTGCCAGGCCGTTGTCGTCGGTTTCGATCTCGCCTTCGTCCAGCTGCTTCCAGTCAGTGTCCCACCAGCGCCAGAACTCCACGCGTGCCGTCTCGATACGGTACTTTACTGTGGCTTCCTGTACGGGCACACCGGCATAAGTCTTGGCCAAAGCCTCGACTAGAATCGTGTCGCCGAAGGTGAACGCCTGTCCGGCGCTGGCCGTATTGCGAGCCGTTACCTCGAAGGTAGGACGCTTGTATTCCTCGACGCGGAAGGTAACCGTGCCGCCGCGGGTACTGATCGTAAACCGTCCGGGCAGCAATCCTTCCGGCAAAGCAAAGTCGGCATCGAACGAGCCCAGATTGTTGACTTTCACACTCTGACTGCCTACCTCGCGGCGGTTGGCATCGAGGAGCTTCAGGGTAATGGGCGAGATGCTGGCATCGGTATAGGTGCTATCCTCTTTCTGCACGAAAGTGACGCCTGCCAGGTGTACGGTCTGGCCAGGGCGATAGATGGCACGGTCGGTAAAGAGGCGGACCTTACGTTCGCTGATCTTTTCGCGCGAATCGGACATGTAGCCGCAATACATAGGTTCGGTACTATCGTCCGTGTCCGGCAGATAGGCAACAAAGCGGTCGAACGACTTGTCGTAGGGGAAGATGGCTTCGCCGTCCTTGTTGCACTCCTTCTTCATGTAGACCTTGCCGCGGTAGTCGTTCATGCTCACCATGGCATTGCTGACAGGACGTCCCGTCACGTTATCGCGCACCAGGGTAAGGACTTGGCCATTGGGCATGCGGAAGGTGAGCAGTCGCAGCGAAGTGAGCTTCTGCTCTTGTACTCTCTCCTTGTCGAACGAGTTGGTGATGAACACATAGTGGCCGGCAGGTAGCGTCAGGTCGTGCTTCAGCATGCCGTCGGTCGGATATCCCTTTGCCGAACGAGCCATGTTGAGCGAATCGTCGCCCAGCGTATAATTGCGCGACCAGACGAGCGCGCCATCCTTGCGAGGATGTCGTTCATCCTTGTCCTCATAGCCGTTGAAGCGGCGGATAGTGAGCGTAGCCTTGGTGATATTCTTGTATCGGACCTCAACGTCGAAAGGCTGATTGGCCAACACCTGTCCTGATACGTTGATGTCTACCTCCGGGCGCAGACGATTGCTGAGCATTCCCTGGAAATACCGTACATTGTACGCCTTGGGATACTTGTCGACGAACTGGCGGCAGAAGTCGACCTGTTCGTCGTCGGACAGATACGACGAACAGTATTCGTGTGCGACGTCGGCATAGGCCTCGAGTCCTTCCGATGCCGCGAGCAGCTGCTTCAATGCGTCCTTGTATTCGTCGTTATGGAGGCGGAGGTTGTAGTCGCCGATGTAATTGCGGTAATGCAAGTTCTCGAGCTTCAGTAGTGTCGAGGCTTCGTTGTTGCCCTTCTTTTCGTAGAAGTCGGCCAGCTCGGCAGTGAGTTCGGCCTTCTCGATGGAGGCCATCTGTGAATGATCGAACGCGAAACGAGCCAGTACGGACAGCAGGTCGTGATTGTAGAGACGGCTGTCGGATCCTGTTGTGATTAGTGGCTGGTATGCTTCGCCCGATTCGGCTGCCAAAGCCTCGCGGTCGACGAGCGAAGCCTTGAACATCGAATCAGCCTTCAGATAATATTCGGCCTTGGTCTCTTCGTCGAAGTCTGAAATGCTGGTGTCGGTCATGCTCAGGTAGGCCGAAGCCATGACGGCATTGTAGATGGCTGTCTGGACAGGCCCGTTGTGAGGAAGGGGATCGAGCATGTCGACCTTGAAGTTGTCAGGATCGATGTTCGATCGTGTCTCGATAATGGTGACCCACGACTTCAGGAGCTGTGCAAATTCGCCTTCCTGCTGTGCCTTGTCGAAGATGCGCTTGGCATCGTCCAGCACTTTTCGTGGAAGATCGTTCTCCTGGTTTTTCTCCAATTCTTTCCATAGTTTTTCGTACGAATCGCTGTTCGTAATCTTGGCAAAGATGTTGCCAAACGGTATGATACTCATAAGCAAGGTAAATAGTAGTGTAGGTATGATAAAGCGTCGCATAATAGATAGGCGTTAGGTGGTTGTGATGTTGTGTACCTTTTCGTAGTCAGGTTTGTGCTTCCTCGTCTCGCGGAAGGCATTTCGGTCAAAATGACTGCTTCCGGTCAATCCGGTTGCCTGACTCTATAGTCTTAGACTACATGTCGCCATGCAGGTTTAATCGGTCAGCGGGTAGAACGACAGCGGATCGCTGAGCGTGGCACCGGCTTTTCGGCCAACGGTCACGGCCACCTGATCGACGGGGATAGCTTTGTAGGAATAGGGCAGAGGAGTCTGTCCGAGGTCGGCTGGCTGTTCGAAAGGCTCGCTGTAATAGTTGTCGACAAAGACGTACGACAGCGGGTCGCGCTGTGAGAAGATGCGCGTGACGCCACGTTCGAAGTAGTTGCCCTCAATCCGGAACTGAGCATGAAAGCGTGGGTTGATGGCAGCCGAATTGCCTGCGCAGTTGTAGTAGTTATTGAGTAAATGGATGGTGCCGAAGCGCGCCATCGGCATACGTTGGTCGCAGCCAGGGCCCCATTCGCAGAAGGCGAAGGTGATATTGAGGTTGTCCTCGCCGTTCGAGGAAGCACGGTCGCTCGATCCTACCAAGTTCGTGTTGGCGTGGATATAGGTGCGTTCGGTGTAGTGGAAGCGGCACCACGAGACGGTGATCAGGTCCGAGAATGAGTTGATGTCGAAATTACCATCCATGCCGTCCACAAAGTCGCAATGGTCAATCCATAGATGGTCTGAGCCACGGCTGCAGGTCAGCAGGTCGGCTCCTCCTACGTCGATAGCTCCGGGACCGACCAAGGTCAGGTTGCGCATTACCAGGTTATGGCAATCATTCAGGTTGAACAATCCTGCATCGCGGTAGGTCTCGTCCGGATCGTCCAGGTGGTCGATCAGCAGCTGTCGGACGATGTATTCGCGCTCCTCGTGCACGTTGCGTCCGTTGCTCAGGGTGTAGGCCGTGCCGTTGCCCGATGTTACGGCATCCAGTACGTGGCGCTCGTTCATCAGACGATGTATCTCTTCATTTAAAAAGAAACGCGTACATACGCGCGCGTTATTGATGCCAACGATGGTCTTGTCGTGCAGCCCCTCGAAGCGCATGGACGAACTTACCATGAAGTCTCCCATCCGTCCGTCCAGCACTACAATGTCGTGGGTGCTGAGGGCATCGATGATGTCCTGCCGCATGTCTCCTCCGTGGCTGACCAGCGTAATCTGGCAAGGATGGGTGACGGCATTGCCACCGGTCACCTGATAATCGTCGCCTGAAGTCAGCGACGTACAGTTAGCCCATCCGAAGGGACGGTCAAGGTCGGCCTGCTGGGCGTGGAGAGTGAACGATGCAAGGCAGAGTAGAAGGATGTGGAGAGATTTCATGGAGGAAAGGGAGTGAGCTTTTTCGGAAACAAATAGGACCTCAAGCTATGCAATCGGCCAGCCTGAGGTCCCTGTAATGAATGACGGCTTATGCGTTCTTGCCGTGACAGTTCTTATACTTCAGGCCCGAACCACAAGGACATGGCTCGTTGCGACCAACGTGTGGAGCCGTTGCCATAGGCTTGCGCTGTACCTGATTCTCGCCGTTCATGTTGGCGTGGATGGCCTGCATGCGGCTGAAGTCTGGCTTACGCTCAGGGGCAGCGGTCTTGAACTGTGGCATGGCCGGACGTGGAGCAGGGGCTGGTGCTTGCTGTGCCTGCTGCTGAGCGGCGGCCTGAGCCTCGGCGGCTGCCTGCTGTGCGGCGATCTCCTCAGGCGTTGGCTCTGGCAGATACAGCTGGCCACGCATCAGGATCGAAACGGCCTTCGAATTCATCGAGGTGACCATGCGCTCGAAGATGTGGTACGACTCGCGCTTGTAGATCAGCAGTGGATCCTTCTGCTCGTAATGAGCATTCTGTACGTTCTGCTTCAGATCGTCCAGATCGCGCAGGTTCTGCTTCCAGGCGTCGTCGATAGCGTGCAGCATAACGACCTTCAGGAAGGCCTTGATGGCTGCCTTGCCATCGGTCTCGGCTGCCTCCTGCAGTGGGGTAGGAATCTGGTAGACGCGCTTGCCGTCCGAGATAGGAACGATGATGTTCTTGATCTGACCCGCCTCGCGGACCTGCTCCCAGATCTCCTTCAGACGTGGACCGATCTTCTCGGCCAGCTGCTCGCCGTGGCGGTTGAAGCTGTCCATACCGGCCTGGTAGATCTTCTCGATCATGTCATCCTCCTTCATGCGCTTCGACTGATCCTCGGTGAATGGGCACTCAACGCCGAAGTTGCGGTAGGTATCGAGCTGGAACTCGCTGAAGTCGCCCGTCTCCTGCAGCTTGCTGACGATGTTCGTGGCTACGTTATAGGCCATGTTCATGAAGTCGATGAAGATGCGCTCGCCCATCAAGGCGTGACGGCGCTGGGTATAGACAACCTCGCGCTGCTTGTTCAGCACGTCGTCGTATTCGAGCAGGCGCTTACGGATGCCGAAGTTGTTCTCCTCGACCTTCTTCTGTGCTGTCTCGATCGACTTGTTGAGCCATGGGTGCTCGATGACATCGTCCTCGGCCATACCGAACATCTTCGAGTCCATGATCTTCGAGATCTTGTCCGAGCCGAAGATACGCATCAGCTTATCCTCGAGCGAGACGAAGAATACTGAAGAACCTACGTCGCCCTGACGGCCTGCACGACCACGCAACTGACGGTCTACGCGACGTGACTCGTGACGCTCGGTACCGATGATGGCCAGACCGCCTGCGGCCTTTACCTCTGGCGACAGCTTGATATCCGTACCACGGCCGGCCATGTTCGTAGCGATGGTTACGATCGACGATTGTCCGGCCTGAGCTACGATGTCGGCCTCCTTCTGATGCAGCTTGGCATTGAGCACGTTGTGCTTGATGCCACGAAGCGGCAGTGCCTTCGAGAGGGTCTCTGAGATCTCGACCGATGTAGTACCTACCAGTACTGGACGTCCAGCCTTTACGTACTCCTCGATCTGAGCGATTACAGCCTTATACTTGGCACGCGTAGTCTTGTATACGCGATCGTTCATATCCTGACGTGCGATAGGACGGTTGGTTGGGATCGATACGACATCGAGCTTGTAGATGTCCCAGAACTCACCTGCCTCGGTCTCGGCCGTACCGGTCATGCCTGACAGCTTGTGGTACATACGGAAGTAGTTCTGCAGCGTGATGGTAGCGAAGGTCTGGGTCGTAGCCTCGATCTTCACATGCTCCTTGGCTTCGACAGCCTGATGCAGACCGTCGCTCCAACGACGGCCCTCCATGATACGGCCGGTCTGCTCGTCGACGATCTTGACCTTGCCGTCCTCTGAGATGACGTAGTCTACGTCCTTGTCGAACATCGTGAAGGCCTTCAGCAACTGGTCAACGGCATGAACGCGCTCGGCCTTGGTGGTGTATTCGGTCATCAGCTTGTCCTTGCGCTGCAGCTTCTCCTCGTTACTCAGGGTAGCATTCTGCTCAATCTCGGCAATCTCTGCACCTACGTCAGGCAGCACAAAGAACTTAGGATCTTCGGCAGCGCCGGTCAGCGCTTCGATACCCTTGTCGGTCAGGTCTACCTGCTTGTTCTTCTCCTCGATGGCGAAGAAGAGTGGCTCGAGGGCAACTGGCATCTCCTTCTGGTTGTCCTGGAGGAAGTAAGCCTCGGCACGCAGCATCTCCTGCTTGACGCCTGGCTCGGACAGGAACTTGATCAGTGCCGAGTTCTTAGGCCATGCGCGATAGGCACGATACAGCTGAGTTGCGCCTTCGTCCTTGGTGGTCTTGTCCTCGCTGTTCACCTTCTTCTTGGCCTCGTTCAGCAACTGGTTGGCCAGGGTCTTCTGCTGGCGCACTACGTTCTCGACGCGGTCGCGGTAAGTCTGGTAGAGCTCCTCGTCCGAGTATTCAGAGGTGCGTGGGGTAGGACCTGAGATGATCAGTGGCGTACGTGCATCGTCGATCAATACCGAGTCCACCTCGTCGACGATGGCGTAATTGTGCTCGCGCTGTACGAGGTCCTCAGGATGCGTTGCCATATTGTCGCGCAGGTAGTCGAAGCCGAACTCGTTGTTCGTACCGAAGGTGATGTCGCAGTTATAGGCACGACGACGGTCCTCGGTGTTAGGCTGGTAGCGGTCGATACAGTCGACGGTCAGGCCATGGAACTGGTAGAGAGGGCCCATCCATTCGCAGTCGCGCTTGGCCAGGTAGTCGTTCACGGTTACTACGTGCACGCCATTGTGGGTCAATGCGTTCAGGAAGACAGGCAGAGTGGCAACGAGGGTCTTACCTTCGCCGGTTGCCATCTCGGCAATCTTGCCCTGATGCAGAACCGTGCCGCCGAACAGCTGTACGTCGTAGTGTACCATGTCCCACTTCACAGGGTTGCCGCCGGCAATCCATGTGGTCTTGTAGTAGGCTTTGTCGCCCTCGATGGTAACGAAGTCGCGTGTAGCGGCCAGGTCGCGGTCCATCTGGGTAGCAGTCACCTCGATGGTATCGTTGTTGGCAAAGCGGTAGCCTGTGTTCTTGACGATGGCGTATACCTCAGGCAGGTAGTCGGTTAGCTTCTGCTCGAGGGTCTCGAGTACCTGCTTCTTGATCTTGTCTACTTCGGCCCAGACAGCCTCGCGCTTCTCGACCTCCAGGTTTTCGACGTTGTCCTTCAGCTGCTGGATCTTCTCGCGGTCAGCCTTGACGCTGTCCTGCAGGTCCTGCATGATGGCTTGCGTACGAGCACGCAGTTCGTCGTTGCTCAGTTTCTCGACGGCGGGGTATGCGGCCTTGACCTTCTCGACCCATGGCTGGATGAGCTTCATGTCGCGGCTCGACTTGTCACCGAAGAGCTTCTTCAGAAAATCGTTTAATCCCATTGTGTATATAAATATTTTTATTGTTTATTCGTTGGTTGGTGTGCCGGTCTGTCGTAATGGCACGGCTAATAGTTCTCGTCATTGCCTCCAGGGCAGGGAGCGGCAGCCGCTAGGTGCCCTGATTCGGATGGTGCGCGCTACAGTAGGCGCTATGACAGTAGCCTCGATGGGCTCGGTGATACGTTGTGCTCCTACGCGCTGAGGGGCATAGATAATTGCCGGACCAGGGCAGGCGTCGTGGCGAATCTGCGGCTGTTGCTGGCTTCTGTCGTCGGCCTTGAAGTTCCAGCCTGGTTGCAGCACGACGACCAGATCGCCGCCGAACGATTTGCTATAGCCGTTGCGTACACGGGCAATGCGCTTTCCGTTGCTGTCAATCAGCAGTTGTGAGGCTGTGTAGACTTCGTCAACACCGCTCATCAGGGCCACGAACATGGCTGCCTCGTGTTCAACCTCCTCGGTCTGGAGTTGTTTCTGTTCGATCAGCTTCTGGTTCAGGTAAATGTGCATCCCCTCGAAGCCTTCAACCCATTGACCTTGTCCGTACAGCGAAGTCAGGTGGATATTGAGCAGGGCTGAGCAGCGGTTGGCGTTGAACTCGCCCAACGAGAGGCCAGGAACATCGGTCGTATTGCGGTTGGTGTCGCCGGTGCCCATCAGGTAAATCACCGTGTTGTTCAGACCTACATTGTGGTCGATGGCTTGCAACAGATCTTCGATCGTCTTGTCCAGCCGCATGTAGGTCTCCTCTAGCTCGCACGGATAGACCTCGGGAGCAGCATGCTGGTAGGTTCCGGCATAGAAGGTAAGCTGCAACATGTCGGTGCGCTTGGGCGTGCTGCCCATGCGTCCGTGCGTCAGGAACATCTGAGCCATGCGCCCGACAGCCTCGTTGATGATAGGCGTGGTCTTGATCCACGGATACATCACCTGGCGGTTCTGCTGGAACTTATGGCTAAAGAAAGCGTTGCATGGCTGGTAAGGAGCCAGAGCACAGACATTGTCCTGGGTGTAGAGCTGCGAATCCCAGCCTCGTGTAGGAGCGTCGCTGAAGAATGGTTGTCCGTTGTTCTGGTTGGCTACGAAGTTGGGGAAGTCGCGATAATAGGTGGTCGAGCACCAGACGCCCGTCTTGTCGTCGATCCAGAAGGCGCCGTCGGCCGCGTGACCGGCCGTAAGCAGAGCCTCTTCGGCATTCGGAGCGATGCTGTAAATCTTGCTGTTCTGCTGCGAGGCCAGTTTCAATTCGTCGGCCAGATTGCTGCAGAGCAAGGCAGTAGGCGACCAGAAGCCATCCGTGGCATTGCCGATGTAGCGGAAGTCCCACAGCGCCTGGCGGCGACGCAACGACTGCTGGTCGAAGACGAACTGCGATCCGATGCCGTTCTGGAACGGATAGCTGCCCGTGGCCAGTACGGCGATGGCGGTGGTGGCATCGGGATTGTCCAGTTCGAAGGTCACCTGCTCGAACACCGTACCATCCTGCATCAGACGGCGGAAGCCTCCCTGGCTGAAGCGATGCTGCAGGGTCTGCAGGTAATCGGTGCGCAGCTGATCGACGGTGATGCCTATTATAAGTTTCGGCGCCGTTGTGGCTTGTGACTCGTTGCCCGTAGGCGATACGGCCAATGCCGGCAGCACGTTAAGCGTTGCCAGCATCACCATCAGCTGTGTAAGCGTCAGTATGTCGTTCTTAGGGTTTGTCACTCAGTTTATTTTGTTTTGTCGTTTGGACGTTTGAGGATGGGTTGCATCAATCCGAGGCTGCGGAGCAGTATCGTGGCCAGCAGCAGCAGGAACTCTGGTGGACAATACTGTCCTGACGCCCAGTCGGCTATTACATACACGATTACCAGTGCAAAAGTAATGCCAAAATAATAGGCACATACTTTCTGGCAACGCTTGATCCAGATCAGG
>JAZUEP010000073.1:0-49298 GCA_045640225.1 Bacteroidales bacterium
TGGCTACGGGTGTGAAACTCGATGTGCACGGTAAGGCACGAGGCTTGAACCTCTGCTCGTTCGTGGTAGGTGAGTTCGCTTCGGGCAAGGGTCAGATGGATGACATCATTGCAGCGTGGATGGCTGAGCTACAGGCAGAAACGGACATTTATACGCAGCAGGAAGATGAGTGGGCATCGAAGACCAAGCGCATGAAGAGCGGCAAGGCTCCCGAACAGCCGAAGTTGCCTGTGAGGATGCTGACCCTCAACAACACGGTGGCGAATATCGCTGAGCGTCTGGCCAATACCGAAGGGAAGCACAGCTTCTCTTTTACCCCAGAAGCTGACAACGTGGCGCTGAAGTGGAAGCAGTCGGTGAGCGACTTCTCGGTGATGCTGCGACAGGCGTACGACGAGGCGCGTTACGACCGCGAGGCGAAGAGTGCCGATGCTGTTCGCGTCCACATTCAGAAGCTGCTCTGGAACGTGACGATGTGCGGTACGCAGGATGCTCTCTATCGCGTGATCACTAACTACACCGACGGCTTGCTGTCGCGTCTGGCTATTGCTCGCACACCCGACAACACGTTCTCACCCTTGGCTGAAAATCCGGCACAGATGACTGACCTCCAGCAGGAACGCATCCAGCAGGTGGCTCACCTCCTGCCGCTGATGACGGGCACGGTGGTGTTGCCTAAGTTGGAGGAGCGAGGACGTCAGTGGCTCGAAACCATCCGACTGGAGGCCATGAAGAATGACGACCGCGTGCTGGCACGTCAGCGTATGCGTGGGTGCGTGAATGCACAGCGCATCACTGCGGCCTTGTGGCTCCCCAAGGTGGCTGAACTTCTCATCAAGAAGCACGGCATGAACGGCGCTGAGGTGCGGCTGAAGAAGGATCCCGGCCTCTGGGTGGAGATGCTGCGCAAGCAGCAGACGGACGAGATGATGCAACTCTTCGACCTCATCGCTGACTACCTGATCGACAACGACCTCTATTACTTCCGCGACCGCATCGAACAGGCCTACGAGAGCAAGAACTACCAGGGCAACGCCTACGCCGTGCGCGACCGCAAGGGCAAGAACGACTCGATCTTCGAGCGTCTGGGCGGGGAGTTCAGCTTCGAACAGGCCCTGCAGCAGGCCATCGCCGTGAAGGGCACTGGCGCTTCGCGTAACTCGGTGCATCAGATGCTGAAGAACTGGCGGAAGCAAGGCTTGGTTGCAATAGCGGCCAGTGGCCGGTATTGCAAAGTTAAATAGTTAAAAAGGTAAAGAGTTAAAGAGTTCCTGCGGATCGAACAAGTTACGCGACTATTTTTTGCGGCCGCTCGAAGCCAACTCTTTAACTTTTTACCTTTTTACCTTTTTAACTTGACAACGCAGCGTTGTCATCTTGTCATTGTCGTTAGTTGTCATTAAGAATTTTCGCAATTCTAATGTAATTCGTAATTAGTAATTCGTAATTTGGATAGTCAAAGGGTCAGACCCCTTGATTATCCAGATGTAATCCGTAATTTGAAAATTATGAACATCGAGAATAATTTACCCTGTTTTGTGATGCTCTGGCAACAGCTGGAGCACACGAGGCAGCTGCTCGTGGGGCAGCACCGCAGATTCTGCGTGCGCTCGATCATCCGGAGCTGGGTGCGATTAGGCATCATCGACCTGGAATCGACCCACCCACAATTGTCAAATAGTCAAATACTCAGCGACTTGGTCTGGGAGGTCTGCCTACGAGCCTCACGTCCGGGCAACGAAGTGTTCGGCCTGAACGAGTTGCCGCCACCCTCGACGCATCCGCGCATCCACCGCGAGATCCTCCGTTCGCTCGTCATGGTGTCGCTCGGCCTCGGCAAGCACAACGTCCGTCTGCACGACCTGGACGAAGCCTACCACATCGCCTTTCCGAACAGCACGCCGCTGAATGTGGCGAAGAAACGGCGTTGTGCAAAGATACACAATCGCACAGAATCGTTGACGACTTTTGTCGGTTTTTGACCGAATTTGACGGTTTTTTCTTTCGAAAAATGTACAGAAACTGTACAATCAGTGAATTTTGGCGCACAAATGATGAAAAAATAGGGGTATTCACCGATTGGACATTTCTTTTCACGGACTGTTCGGCAAGGGCCAGAAAAAGGGCCTATCTTTGCAGCGTCAAAAAACAAAAAAAGGACGGCCCCCCTCAATCCCCCCAAGGGGGGAAGACAGAAAGTTACAAACAGCGGGACCTACTTGTTAAAGATACATATAATAAATAAAATAATAATAATAAAAAAAAGAATTAAGACCCCGAGGGCGATACAGGTGAGCCCTTACAAACATTATGAAAAAGATTTTCGCACTCGCAATCGCACTCGTATCAATGGCAGCAGTAATGACCTCATGCAACAATGACGATAATGATTACATCATGCAGCCAGCTCCTGCACCAGTAACTGTGGCACAGCAGGAACATGTAAAGAACATCGAGGCAACCGTAGACTTCATGCTCCCTGTCACCGACGTACAGCTCGAGATGATGGACATCGAGCTCCGCTACACCATCAGCGGCAAGACCTACACCGTGACGACCGACCAGATGACCGAGGCCGAGACCCGTATGGCAGAATCCGAGAGCCGTGGCGTAGGCAAGGCCAAGATGCTGACCTACCGCGTACCTGGCACGTTCTACAAGGAAGAGCTCGAAGGTGCCACCGTCGAATACACCGTACAGCGCAACGAAGAGGGCATGGCCAAGTATCAGGATCAGATTGTCAATGCGTACGCAGGTTTCGAAAGTGTCGTCACTTACAACTATGGCATTGGTAGTAAATCGGGCTCGTATATCAGAGTATACGGCGTAGACCTCAGCGTTGAAAAGAACATCGAGAAGCTGTACAACAACATCGAGGAAATGGGTGAGAGCATCAACATCGTGCGCAACAACTAAGGCGAAAATCAAACCTCATATTAATCCCGGAGCGAGGCTGTGGCTTTTGACACAGCCTCTTCTTGTCTGTGTTTTTGCTTGAAGGACTGAATTTTATAGTCATATATTGCAATAATAATTAATTTTGAGAGATTTAATATATCTTAACGCGATATCTGGCTTCGATACGGGCAAAAAACGCTATCTTTGCACTCAATATATCAGATTCCACGTCGGACGTCGATGCAGGTGCCGCTAGCCGAGAAACTCAAATATTTCACCGATGAAACGAGTGCTGTTATCGCTATTGTTGGGTGTACTGATGAGTACGCTCCATGCACAGGTCAGGGTCTACAGAGGAACGTCCGGCTATACTTCGGACGTGCTCTGTACGCTGAACGATGCGAAAGTCTATAAGAAGACCTCCTCCTATAGTTCGGACATCCTTTGCAATATCAAGGGTGGAAAGATCTATAGGGGGATGTCTGGCTATCAGTCGGATGTGATCTGCACCATCAGGGACGGCAAGGTGTATAAGGGCAATTCGACCTACACCTCGGATGTGCTGATGACGATCAAGGATGGACGGATATACAAGGGAACGTCGTCCTATAGCTCGGACGTAATCGCCAGCTACAGGGACGGAAAGGTATGGACGGGCAATTCGTCCTATACCTCGGACATCGAGTTCCATTACGACGGATTGGTGACGATCGAGGAGTTTGTAGCCATCTACTTCGCCGTAAAATTCCTGTTTTAGCTTTTCGTCGGATTCCGAGCCTTTGAAACGGGAATCAGGCCTATGATGGATGTGTCGGTAACAATAAATAAAAATAATATGTGGAATATACGACGTGCAACGCTGGACGATGCAGCGAAGATAGCAGAGTTTCAGGTAGCGATGGCTGCCGAATCGGAAGGAACCGAACTGGATGGCGCGATGGTGCTACGGGGTGTGGCCGAGGGGCTCAAGGATGAGGCCAAGGGCCTGTACCTTGTGGCCTGTGAGGCGGGTGGCGAAGTGGTAGGATCGCTGCTGATCACGCGCGAATGGAGCGACTGGCATAGCACATGGTACTGGTGGATACAGAGCGTGTATGTGCGGCCGGAATACCGCAGGCAGGGAGCCTATCGCGCGCTGTATGCCGAGGTAAAGACGCTGGCCCGTGAGGCCGGTGTGCATTGCGTCAGGCTCTATGCCGACCGGCACAATCTGCCGGCCTTGTCGACCTATCGTTCGCTGGGCATGGAGGAGAGCCATTACCTGCTCTTCGAGGAGGAGATGTAGGGGGATTATCGGGTTGTCGAGATTTCGAGATTTCGAATTTTCGATAGCTCGATAATTCGATTTTTCGATTTTTCGATTTTTCGATTTTTCGGTTTTTACGAAAAAAAACGGGCATGGGGGTATTTGATTTGCCGGCTGGCGGGTCTAATAGACAGAAACGAACCTGAAACAACAAGGAAAAATGAAACGTATAGCTGCAATATTGCTGGCCGGAATGGCCTTCACGGCCTGCGAGGAGATAGGCCACATCATCGAGCCCAAGGATGGCGACTGGGCGCCCATGAAGTGGAGCCATGACAAGTACGAGACCGTCAAGGTCGATGGCGTGAAGTACTATAGCGTACCCGTGGAGGGCGGTACCTACGAATTCCGTTGCAAGAACTATGGCGGATTCTGGCTGTCGGACCATTGGTTCGACGAAAGAGGCGAGGTGACGCACTCGTATATGGACACGACGCAGGTCGACCCATGGAATCACTACCAGAACCAGTGGTGTACGGTCGATGTCGAAAAGGCAACGCTCCGGATCAGCTTCGGGCCTAACCATTCGACGCTCCGCAAGGCAGGCATCGGAGTGACGGCCGGCGACATCTTCGACCGCTTCCAGTTCTGCCAGCAGCCGGCACTCTACACTACCGAATAACCCTACGACGCGAGAACGATGTACAGCAAGCAGGAATTCGAACACATCTACAAGGCCAACTACCCGCAGATGTATCGATGGGCCTACTCGATGCTCGAGGACACAGAGGAGGCACGCGATGCGGTGAGTCAGGTGTTTGCACAGATGTGGCAATCGCAACCGGTGGTGACCGAGGCCAGCGTCAGCAGCTACCTGCTGAGCGCCACCCGCAACCAGTGCCTGCACACCCTGGAACGAAGGGCGCGTGAGGCACAGCTGCACGAAGAGCTGCAACGCGAGCAACGCCAGCCCAAGGACACGGCCCATCGTGAGCTGATGGCCGAGCTGCGACGCATCATACGCGAGCATCTGACCGATCAGGACCGACGCGTACTGGCCTTGCACTTCGACGAGGAGAAGACCTACGGCGAGACCGCACGGGAGCTGGGTATCAGCCCGTCGGCCGTCAACAAGCACGTCACGCAATCGCTGGCGAAAATCAGGAAAATACTCAACATCAGCAAATGATATGAAGACCGAAGAGATAGACCGCAAGATAGGAATGCCCGACGTCGATCAGGAGTGGGCACGCTTCGAACGCGAAGTGATAGACCGTCCACACCTTGCATCGCGTACGGGCCGATGGATGAACAGGGCAGCGATGCTGACCCTGGTGTGCGTGCTGGGGGGCCTTGCTGTGGCGATGACCTACATCCTGCATCGTACGTCCGTCCATCAGGCAGCGCCAACGGTTGTGGCCGAGGAAGCGACAGCGCCACAGGCCGAAGTGCCCACGGTGACCGATGATGCCGCAAGGGCCTGCATTGACGAGGAAGGGCAGCAGCTGGTGTTCGACGACGTAGAGCTGCAGACCATCGCCCGCTGCCTCGAGCTGACGTATGGCGTCGAGCCGGTCTTTGTCAGCGATGAGGCACGTCGGGTACGCATCTATGCCACCCTGCAGCGCCAGTCGGGCATCGACGAGATTGTGAACTTGCTGAACAGCTTCGAGCGCGTGCAGATCCGGCTGGATGGCCAGCGACTCATCATCGAATAACCCGAGGCAGATGAAACGGTTTCTGTTCATACTGCTTGCCGTACTGACGTGCTTCGGAGCAAGGGCGCAACGCGTGACGCTGATGCTGCACGACGAGACGCTGGCATCGGCCCTCAGGCAGATAGACCATGCCCAACGCGAGCGACGTATCGTCTTCGTACTGAACGATCTGGACAGCCTGCGCGTGACGCGCAACGTACTGGGTCGTACGGCCCTCGAAGCGGTGACCGAGGTGTGCGAGGGCTATCCGATACTGATCAGCGAGCGCGATGCCGACATCCTTGTAGAGTACGTCCGGCCGCCGGTACGCCTGCTGCCCACGGCCACCATCACGAGCCGGCACCTGCATTACGATGCCGATGGCTACACCCTACGGCCGCATCGTGCGGGCATGACGGGACGCCAGCTGCTGGCCTTCCTGCCACACTTGTCCGAACAGGCCGACGGCCTACGGCTGGACGGGCAGGCGGTCGAGGCGTATTACGTCGATGGCGTGCGGCTGACCGATGCCGACGAGCTACGGCAGATAGCCAGCGAGATGATCGACGAAGTGCGGGTGGACCGTCGCACACGTTCGGTGCGCATCACCTTGCGACAGCCACGGGACGGAGGCTTCTACGGCTCGCTGATGGCCGAGGCCGATTGCTACCGATCGTCGGCCGTAGGCGGATTGGGAGGCGTGTGGTATTCGCGCTACGGCAAGACCAGCGTCTACAACCGCTTCGGTGCCTCGATGGGCCGTACGTCGCACGATATCCGGCAGGACGCCATCACCTTCGCATCGGAGTCCGACGGCAGCACGTCGGCCATGGCATCGCTGCAGGAGAGCCGATTGACTACCGGCGAGGAAGCATTGAACAACCGCCTGAGCCTCAGTCGTGAACTGTCGGAACAGAACACCATCGGCCTGTCGTACTATGTGGCCAGCCATCGAGGGAATGCACTGGTAAGACGCGAGGATGGTACGGAGTCCCTCAACTTCAGTGGCCGCAACCGTCACGTCGATCAGGAAGTGACCCTACGCTACAATTCGACCTTCGGGCGGCACGATACAAGGTTCGAGGCGCTGGCCGACTTCTATGCCCGCCAGACGACGTCGCAGAACGTCAGCCTCTATGGCGCCGGTGTGGGCACGGAGGTAGGCGAATCGCCCTCGATCGTCCTATGGAAGCTGGCAGCCGAAGTGCATCATCCGCTGACGTCGGTCCTGACCCTGCATGGCAGCGGTGACCTGCGGTACCTGTTCGGCCGATACGACCCGCAGCTCTTCCTGAGCAACTTCACCGGATCGCCCACCTTCCTCTACGCCATGGACCAGTACGGCCTGATGCTGAAGGGCAACGTCGGCCTCAGTGCACGATGGCAACGATGGCGGCTGGAGACGGGCCTCGGACTGCAGAGCCATGTGGCGCGACAGACGATACTCGATGCCGCCAAGGTCCCCGACGACGTGCGGGCCTGCAACTACCGGCAGCAAGGCCTCTATCCCTACCTGCAGCTGTACCGGCCCCTCGACGACGAGCATCGCCACCTGCTGACCCTCGGCTATCAGCGCGACCTGTCGGACATCCCGTATGCCGCCCTCTCGCCGGCCGTACGGTGGAGCGATGCCTTCAACTACTCGATAGGCAATCGCGAGCTACGGTCGCCCGAAGTGCAGCGCTGGATGGTGAGTGCCTCGGGATGGGAGGGACGCTACAGCCTGTCGGCATCGTACCTGAGCCTTCGCAACGAGATCTACTGGCAGACGGCCATCAGCAGCGGCCAGACCTACGTCTTCTATTCGCGCCCCATCAACCTTGGCACGACACGCCTGCTGTCGCTTCAGGCCGAAGCCAACCTGCAGCCGGCCGACAACTGGCAGATGAAGCTGGTAGGGCTGTGGCAGCTGAGGCCCGAGGACGAGACGATAGGCGAGGAGCACTTCCATGCGCGACGTCTGCGCCGGCAGTATTCGTGGCTGAACGTGATGGACTACGGCCAGGGCTGGAAGCTGCTGCTCAATGCCTCGCTTGCGCCTCGGTACCGGATCTACGACCGCACGTACCACAGCCGTAGCATCGTAGGCGGCGAGCTGCAGAAGAGCTTCGACCAAGGGCGTCTGCAGTGTGCACTGACGTTCCGTGCCTGGGGGAGCAACAACCATCTGGACCGACAGATAGGACGTGCCCGCGTGTCGTATCGCTACGAGGATGCACAACCCCACATCGGCCTGCGGGCATCGTGGAAGTTCGATGGCGGCCGTTCGGTCAAGGTCGGTACGGTCGAGGGTGGACAGCGGTACGACGACATCAGCGACCAGAATCGTTAAGTGATTGTGAATCAAAAATACCAAGTTTCTTTGCACGTAACTACTATTCAACCGAAGCATTATGACAAGATACTTACAATCCATACTCCTGACCCTTGCGCTGCTGCCTTTGCTGGCAGGCTGTGCCGACCTCGATTCGCTGGATATGAGTGGCCCGGATACCCCATCGATCGACGAAGCGTACCCCTACATCCCGACGCTGATCCGCTTCGAAGGCCTCCACGGCGAGAACGAGCTGAGCCGTTGCAGCGACATCGCTCAGACCCCTGGCTACCAATCGTTCCGGCTGGAGGAGACGTACTGGCTCCACGTAAGTTGCATCCGTGGGAGCGATGGGGCACAGATGACGTTCAGTACGACGGCTTGGTACACACCGCAGAGCGACGAGGAGATCCGCTCATACGGCACTGGCCCGATGCTGCAGCTGTCATGGCTCGACTTCGACTGGCTGGCGCGTCCCGACATCACCTTCCCTCGCACCGAGCACTATACACTCCACATCCACAGCACGCGTTTCTGGACGGCTCAGACGAATACCATCGAGTGGGTGATCGAGGTGCTGGATCGGCACCGGTTCAGGATCGTCCTGTGCGGTGTGGACGGCGAGGAGCCTTCGCCTTATCAGGACGTTGCCGACGGCATAGGCTTTGTGCGGATAGGGGAGTGGCCGGTTGATCATAAGTGAACTCTGAACTAAGCCACTACTCTCAACTCTAATCTCTTGACTCTGAACTGTTGAGCGAAAGCGAAACTATTAACAACAAAACAATTCTCAGACATTATGAAGACACGACTTCTTGCCCTTGTGGCCCTCTTGCTGACCGTATCGTTCCATGCCATGGGACAGCATATCGACGACCATAGTACCCAACCCGCAGACTTAGGCCACGGATACCGAGGCTTTGCCGAACTCGACTTCTTTGCGGGCGGAATGCCTTACCTGTCGACGACCCATGGCTACCAGTTCAATCCTCGCCTCTTCGTAGGCGCCGGCGTGGGCTATGGAGCCGTGATAGGCGGAACCTTCCCCGGAGTGCAGGTCGACGTGCGTTTCGATGCCTTCGAGGGCAAGCATAGTCCCTACATCGACCTGCGCCTCCTCAACGGTGCGATCTTCATCCCTACCGTCGGCTACCGCTACAGGCACCTGAATGTGGCCGCCAAGTATTGGTTCGGGGATGGCGACGACTTCGCAGGATTCAGCATCGGCTTCGACTTCGGAGGCCGTAAACACCGTACCCGATGAGACCGCTTGCCACCTACTGCCTACGCTCCTCACGGGCCTGACGTGCCTGCTGCCGTCGCTCTTCACCCTCGACGGCCGCAAAATGCGGAAGCAGGACGTCGGCCTTCGGCGTTGCGATCGCGTCGGGCGGATCGAGGCTCGGGCCTCGGCAATGGGCAAGAATGGTGGTATTTTTTGTCCCGATTACGGGCAAAAACGGATATAAGGAGAAAACAAGGGACCGGACGACGCATTTCGGACGGAATAATTTGGAAATATCGGACGAAAAATGTATCTTTGCGCACGAAAAGCATTGCACGCATCCGTGCAGATACCCTAAAAAGATACACAAGACGATATGAAGCGAATCCTGACAATCCTGATCAGTCTGGCCACCGTATGCCAGCTGTCGTGGGCCCAGAATACGGCATCGATGGCCGACCTGGGCGAAGTGATAGAGCACGGCCTCTCGGTGTCGCGCAGCCAGAGCCTCATCATGGCCCGCAGCCTCGAGGCGGATACGAAGGCCTTCCCCCGTTCGTACGAGAAGGGGCGTATGGTCACGAGCGACTACCACTGGTGGTGTTCGGGCTTCTTCCCCGGAGTGCTGTGGCAGCTCTATGCCGACCGTCCGTCGAACGAGCTTCGTCGCTATGCCGAACTCTACACCGACCGTGTGGAGCCCGTCAAGACCAAGACCGATACGCACGACCTCGGCTTCATGCTCTACTGCAGCTTCGGTCAGGGCTACAACATCACGGGCAATCCCCGCTATCGCGACATCATAGCCGAAGGCACGCAGAGCCTGCTGACGCGCTTCGACGAGCACCTGGGCGTCATCAAGTCGTGGGAGCCCAACAAGCGCTGGAAGTATCCCGTCATCATCGACAACATGATGAACCTCGAGATGCTCTGCTTCATGACCCGCCAGACCAACGACCGCCACTATGTGGAGGTGGCCGAGACGCACGCCAATACGACGATGCAGAACCACTTCCGCGACGACTACAGCACGTATCACGTCGTGTCGTACGACCCAGCCACCGGTCAGCCGCATGCCAAGAATACGGCCCAGGGCTATGCCGACAGCAGCGCATGGGCCCGTGGTCAGGCATGGGGTCTGTATGGCTATACGATGATGTATCGCGAGACGTTGCAGCCTCGCTACCTCGAACAGGCACGCCACATCGCACACTTCATCACGTCGCACCCCCGACTGCCCGAAGATGGCATCCCTTATTGGGATTTCGATGCTCCGGACATCCCCGATGCCCCACGCGATGCGTCGGCCGGAGCCGTCATAGCTTCGGCCCTCATCGAGCTCAGTCAGCTAGACCCTACGGCCGATGCCGCCCGTTGGCTCGAGGTGGCCGAACGCCAGTTGCGCGCCCTCACGTCGCCTGCCTATCTGGCCGGTGTGGGCGAGCAGGGAGGCTTCATCCTGAAGCATAGCGTCGGCTCGATCCCCGGAAAGAGCGAGGTGGACGTGCCGCTCACCTATGCCGACTACTACTACATCGAGGCCCTCCTGCGCATGAAGCAGCTGCTGGCCCGTCCGTCGGCCGCACACGATCGTCAGGTGTGGGTCGACGCCTTGGTGCGTATCGCCACCCCCGTGCTGCAGAATCTTGCGGCCGGCACCCTGCATCAGCAGTTCCCCTTCGAATCGCTCTCGACCGATCCGGACCGTCGCGAAGTGTCGTACCTCGAAGCCGTCGGCCGCACCCTCTGTGGCATTGCGCCATGGCTCGAACTGGGGCCTGACGACACGCCCGAAGGCCAGCAACGTGCCCGTATGATCGAGTTGGCCGTCGAGGGTCTGAAGAATGCCGTCGACCCGAAGTCGCCCGACTACCTGCGCTTCAAGGCCAATCGCCACCGTCAGCCGCTGGTCGATGCCGCCTTCCTTGCCGAAGGCCTGTTGCGTGCGCCCAAGCAGCTGTGGGCCAACCTCGACCCGACGACACAACGACGACTGATCGGCGAGCTGAAGGCCAGTCGCAGCATCAAGCCCTACGAGAGCAACTGGCTGCTGTTCGCCTCGGTGGTCGAGGCCGCTCTGCTCGAGCTGGACGGCCAGTGCGACCAGAAGCGCCTGCTGTATGGCGTCGAGCGCTTCCGCAACGAATGGTACAAGGGCGACGGATGGTATGGCGACGGACCGGACTTCCACCTCGACTACTACAACAGCCTTGTCATCCAGCCCATGCTCACCGAGGTGCTGATGGTCGTCGGGAAGCACAACCTGAAGCATGCCGACTTCCTTGCCACACAGCAGGCACGTCTGGGCCGCTATGCCGAACAGCTGGAACGTATGATCTCGCCCGAGGGCACCTATCCGGTCATCGGCCGTTCCATCACGTACCGCTTCGGTTCGCTCCATGCCTTGTCCGATGCCGCCTTGCTGCATCTGCTGCCTCGGCAGGTCAGTCCGGCACAGGTGCGTTGCGCCATGACGGCCGTCATCGAGCGACAGCTGTCGCAGCCTCATACCTTCGACCCTGACGGCTGGCTTCGCGTAGGTTATACCGGAGCACAGATCCACATGTCCGAGGACTACATCAACACCGGCAGCGAGTACCTCTGCTGTGCGGCCTTCTGTGCCCTCGGCCTGCCTCCGTCCGATGCCTTCTGGGCCAATCCCTACGTCGACTGGACGAGCCGTAAGGCATGGAACGGTGTGGAGGTGCCGGCCGATCACGCAATCAGATGACGTATTTATGGGATATTGGGGATATTCAGGATATTGGGATTTTAGGGACGTTACCAACGCCTGTCGAATCCTGAGTCCGTCATCTTGAACTATCGTCCCTAATATCATCCCTAATATCCCTAAAATCCCCAAAATCCCTAATATCCCCTAAAAAAACTATGAATCTGAGACTTCTGACTTTTGCCCTTGGTGCAGCCTCGGTACTGCCCATCGACGCACAATACCTCGAGCACATCTACGACTACATCGAGAATACGGCCGTCTACGAGGAAGGTCAGGAAGAGGGCCATGCCTACTATGTGCCTGCCCAACGCCTGTCGCTCAACGGGCAGTGGCGCTTCCTGTTTGCCGATACTCCCGAGGGCGTTCCGACCGACTTCTTTCAGCCATCGTTCAAGGACGGCCGCTGGAGCCGCATCACCGTCCCCAGCAACTGGGAGATGGAGGGCTTTGGCGATCCGCAGTTCCGCAACGTGCCAGCGCCCTTCAAGGCCAATCCGCCCTACGTCCCGCGCGAATACAATCCGACGGGAGCCTATCGTCGCACCTTCGACCTGCCGGCTCAATGGCGAGGACAGCAGATCTTCCTGCGGCTCGAGAAGACGCAGAGTGCCTCGTTCGTCTGGCTCAACGGCCATCAGGTAGGCTACAACGAAGGCGGACAGGAGCCGGCCGAATACGACGTGACGCCCTATGTCAAGTCCGGCCGTAACACGTTGGCCGTCTGTGTGATGAAGTACAGCGACGGCTACTACCTCGAGGGTCAGGACTACTGGCGACTGGCTGGCATCTTCGACGACGTTACGCTCTATGCCACCCCTCGTACCCGCCTGTTCGACTGGTTTGTCACCACCGACCTCGACGATCAGTATCGCGATGCCGACGTCCACCTCAGCGTCGACGTGAAGAGCTATGAGACGTCCGACGCTTCGTATTCGGTACGCGCTACGATCAGCGATGCCGACGGTAAGGAGGTGAGCCGTATGTCGACCGAAGGCTTCACGATGGCCGGCGGTGCGAAGCGTACCTTCGCGCTCACGTCGCACGTCGTCAACCCCCTGAAGTGGACCGCCGAGACGCCATCGCTCTACACCCTCCGATTGGAATTGCTGACCGCCGACGGAACCGTCAGCCAGCAGATCGAGAGCCACATGGGATTCAAGGAGACCGAGATCCGCCACCAGACCTTCTACCTGAACGGTCAGCCCATCAAGGTCAACGCTATCAATACGCACATGCAGCATCCCGAGAAGGGACATGCGATGGACGAAGCTACCATCCGTCGCGATATGGAGATCCTGAAGCAGCACAACTTCAACGCTGTCCGTACGTCGCACTATCCGCCGGTGAACCTCTACCTCGAGCTGGCCGACGAGTACGGCCTCTACATCATCGATGAGGCCGGCGACGAGGCCCATGCTACCGAATACATCTCGAACGATCCGCAGTACATCCCTATGTATCAGGAGCGTGTGCGACAGCTCGTCCTGCGCGACCGTAACCACCCGAGCGTCCTGTTCTGGAGTGCCGGCAACGAGAGTGGCGAAGGTCCGGACATCACCGAAGTGGTGAAGGAAGGCAAGCGCCTCGATCCGACGCGCTACTTCATGTACGGCGGCAACGCCTATGCCCATCCGGGGGAGGAGATCATCGGCCCTCGCTATCCGACGCCCTACGAGCTCGAAGCCAATACGGCAATGGTGTCTGAGCAGGAAGATCCTCGCCCATCGTTCATGGACGAATACCTGTCGGTAGCCGGCAATGCCGGTGGCGGAATGGACGAATTCTGGGACGTGATCCGTCGTCACCCCCGACTGATGGGTGGCGCCATCTGGGACTTTGTCAGCCCCGGACTCACCGACCGCATCCGTCCGCTTGTCGACGCATCGCCCTACAGGACGCCGGTTCACCTGATGGGCCCGTCGCGCGTCGAGGGCGGAACCTTGCGCCTGAGCGGACACGACGAGTGGGTCGAGGTGTATCGTAGTCCGAACGTCGAGCTTCAGGGTAAGGCGCTGACCATCGTCTTCGACGTCAAGCCAGGGCCTCTCTGCAGCATGCACGAAGGCGTGCCTTACGTCACGAAGGGCGACACACAGTTCGGCGTCGTACAGCATGGCAGCGACCAGTTGCGCTTCTATCTGCATTCGGGCGTGAAGCATACGCTCGACGTGCCGCTGCCCGCCGACTGGACTGACCGCTGGCATCACGTCACCGCCACATGGGACGGACAGCAGATGAGCCTCTACATCGACCATAAGCTCTGCGGATCGCAGACCATCGAGATGGATAAGCCCGCCAACCGCTGGAGCCAGCCCAAGGAGCGTCGCAAGCTGAGCAACTTCCCTTATCCGGTGAACATCGGCCGCATAGCGGGCAATAGTGCAGTCGATCCCTTCACCCTCTATACGGCCCAGGGCGAGATGGACAACGTAGCCATCTACGACCGCTGTCTGGCCGATGGCGAAGGCAGTGCCGACGATGCCGTCCTCTACCTGACCTTCGACAGTCAGGGCGACGAGGGTACCTTCTTCACCATCGGTGGCAACATGCGCACCTATGGCAGCATCTGGCCCGACCGCAAGGTACAGCCCGAGATGCAGCAGATGAAGTGGACGACCCAACCTATCGCCTTCAGGCTTGTCGATGCCGAACAGGGATTGGTCGAAGTCACCAACCGTCAGTACTTTGCCGACCTTACGGCCTATGCTACCCGCTGGCAGCTGATGGCCGACGATCAGGTAATCGAGGAGGGCAGCATCGACCTAAGTACGGCCCCTCAGCAGCAGCAGATGCTACGGATAGCCTACCACAAGCCACATATCGAAGCCGGACGCGAATATCGCCTGCAGCTGTCGTCTACCTTGCGCCAAGCTGCCATCTGGGCTCCTGCCGGCCATGAGGTGGCCTTCGACCAGCTGGAACTGACGGCATGGAACCTGCCTGCCCCCGAGCCACAGCTCACCGCTACGGCCTTGCAGGCCAGCGAGAACGACAGCCTGATCATCGTCCGAGGCAAGGACTTTGCCTACACCCTGAGCAAGGCTACGGGCGACCTGCAGCAGATCGAGGTGGACGGACACGAAGTATTGCGTTCGCCACTGACCTTCAACCTGTGGCGTGCACCGATTGCCAACGAGTTCGACGCGTGGGCTTCGTATCGCGAAGGCGGATGTAATGCCGAGGGCTATGGCGGCATGATCTCGACCCTCTTCTATACCAACGGTCTGAATCAGCTTGGCATCCGTCCGTCCACCATCGCCTTGAAGCACGACGAGCGCCAGACGACCGTCACCATCCGTCAGATCGTACAGGTGGGCGCTTCGACCTATGGCGCCCTCGACCTCTACATCCAGGGATTGCAGCAGGCGGGCTACACCATCGACTACACCTACAACTTCTTCGACGATGGAACGGTCCGCATCCAGACACACCTCAGCCCTCAGGGCCATCTGCCTAACCTGCTACCTCGCGTCGGCCTTACGACGACGGTCGACAACCGCTTCGACCACCTCAGCTGGTATGGCCGTGGACCGGAGGAGAACTATCCCGACCGCAAGACCGGCTATCCGGTAGGCATCTGGAGCCGTCGTGTGGCCGATATGTACGAGCCTTACCTCCTGCCTCAGGATCACGGATTGCGTACCGACCTGCGTTACCTGCAGCTGCTCGACAACGAGGGCCATGGCGTGCAGATAGGCATGGACGAGCTGTTCAACTTCAATGCCTACCAGTTCACGACCGACAACCTGACGAAGAGCCAGTTCACCTACCAGCTCGAGCCTCAGTCCGATCGCTATACGCTCAACCTCGACTATGCGACGACGGGCGTAGGCTGCACCTGTGTCTATGTGCTGAACGAGTATCGTGTGAAGCCAATTCCGTATGACCGTGTGATTACCCTCGAACTGAAACGATAATCCCCGCTTATGGCAAAACAGAAACAACCCGGACCTTGGCAGCTGCAGAATGCCGAGTTTATGAAACAGATCAGCCAGGATCCCGAGGCGAAAGCCTTGGGCGCTGGTGTATACTACAAGGTGATAACTGCGGGCACAGGCGATAAGTCGCCTCAGCAGTTCTCGGTGGTTACGTGCCACTACAAAGGTAGCCTGATCAACGGCAAGGTGTTCGACAACTCGTACGAACGAGGATGTCCCGAAGCCTTCCGCTGTCGCGACCTGATTGCAGGTTTCACATTGGCCTTGCTCCACATGAAGGTGGGCGACCACTGGACCGTCTACATCCCCTACGAGCAGGGCTATGGCACGCGCAACAGCGGCCCTATCCCAGGTTTCTCGACGCTGATATTCGAGATTGAGCTGTTAGGGATCGCTTGATCCGTATCGGCTCGGTTTATACACAAACGAACCGCCTCCGTCACCCAACATCATGAAGGGTAGCGGAGGCGGTTGATTGTTACGGAAGGAAGTGGCGATTATTCGGCTTCGTCAGCATTCGAGGTCTCGTCCTTCTTTGTTCCGAGATAAGATGGGAGAGCCATACCTGCCTGATCGAAGAGCTCCTGAAGAGGTGGGATCGACTTGTAAAGGCCCGAAACGAAGTTGGCTGTCGACGTCTTGCCATCGGTGCCTGCAGCTCCGCCGTTGTCCCATACGGTGACCTTGTCGATGTTGATGCCCTTGATGGCGTCGACCTGCGTCTTGACCAGCTCTGGCAGCTTCTCGAGCAGCAGGAGGGTATAAGCCTTGGTGGCATCGCCTCCGGCAGCCTGAATCATCTTGTCGTAACCCTGAGCCTGCTTTACAAGGATCTCGTTCAGACCCTTGGCCTGAGCCTCCATCTTGGCGAAGATGGCATCGGCCTCACCTTGCGCGTTGACACGCTTCTGCTCTGCTTCGGCCTGAGCTTCGATGATCTTGCGCTGCTTCTCGATCTCCTGTGGTACGATGACGTTGGCCTGCTGTGTCGAGCGTTCGCGTTCGGCACGAGCCAACTCGGCAGCCTTCTGTGCGGCATAGGCCTCCTCGAGAGCCTTGGCTTCGGCTACCTTTTCGGCAGCAACGGCCTTACGCTGAGCCTCGGCCTCCTTCTCGCGACGGTCGGCCTCAGAGTTTGCGATCTCGACCTTGGCATTGTTTTCGCCCGCAACGGCTGCAGCATTGGCAGCCGATGTGCGGATACGGGTCTCCTTCTGGTAATCGGCCTTACCCGTCTCGCCCTTCATCTCCTGCTCGGCCACCTTGACCTTGGCAGCATTGATGGCGGTAGCGGCAGCCTCCTGACCGAGGGCCTCGATATAGCCTGACTCGTCCTTGATATCGGTGATGTTTACGTTGATCAGCTTCAGACCGATCTTCTTGAGCTCGATCTCGACGTTCTTCTTGATGTTCTCCTGGAAGGCATCACGGTCCTGATTGAGTTCCTCGATCGACATCGAAGCGATAACCAGACGAAGCTGGCCAAAGAGGATATCGCGAGCCATCTCCTGAATGTCGTTGGCACTGAGGCCCAACAGACGCTCGGCAGCATTGTTCATCGAGTCTGCTTCGGTCGAGATACCGACGGTGAAGCGGCAAGGAACATCTACACGGATGTTCTGGCGCGAAAGGGCGTTGGTCAGGTTGGCCTCTATCGAGATAGGTGTAAGGTTGAGGTATGCATAGTCCTGAATGACAGGCCATACGAAGACGCCGCCACCGTGTACACACTTGGCCGAACCCTTGCCGGTCGAGCCGTAAACGACGAGAATCTTGTCAGAAGGGCAGCGACGATAGCGCTTCAGCAGAGCAGCTACGATGACTACCACTACGACGATAAAGATGATGGGGAGTGTTGTAACGTCCATAGTTCAATGGTAATTATAGGTTTAGAAGTTTGAATTATCGAAGTCGTCGCCCTTAGGATTAGGACCATACTCGTTCTCGCCTGACTCTGAATCCTTGGCCATGAGGTAGATGAAGTAGACAATGGCTGCGAAGTTGACCAATGGAATCACGCATGCAACATAGAAGCCAAGGAGCCACCAGCCGCTCTTGCCGGTGTCGTGCAGACGACGTATCGATACACCCAGCATAGGAAGCAACAGCGCCAGACCGATGCACGAGCTGATAATCATGGCAGGAGAAGTGAAGACGGCCGTCATGTAGGCTGCAACGTCCTGATCGACCATAAGACGCGAAAGCGCTTCGTTGACCGAACCCATGCCAAAGAAGCTGATGATCCAGCTCAGAAGCATTGTGGCAAGATAGAAATACCAGAATTCGCTACGACGGGCACGGCCCTTGAAGCAGCAATACTTTTCGACCACACAGGTCTTGACTGCAGTGATGAAGTTCATAGTTCTGAAGATGTTATATTGTTAGTATATTATGATTGCCTGAGGGTGGGGGAGGTGTCCGGTCAGAGCCCTTCGACAAGCACCGTATCGCCATCGACCTTATCCATGATGCGAACCTTGGCACCGGTCGGGATGGCTTCGCCCGAGGTGAGGGCTTCGAGTTCGTGTATCGAGCCATTGTGGCTGATCGTGATCTTGCCGGTGTCCTGACGGGCGGCAGGGATGCGGAGGTAGACCTCGGCCGTCTTTCCTACGACCTGTTCAACATGGAAGGTGTTGTCGCGATTCAGCTTCATTACCTGATAGAGCAGGAAGGCGATCGAAGCCATGAAGATGAGGCCTACGACGGTGGCTGCAAGGGCCAGCAGATAGCGGTTGGGGATCAGATCCCAGCAGAGGACGCCTGTCCAGCCAAAGCCGAGGATGAAGCAGATAACCGACTTGACCGAAACCAGATGGAAGCCATCGGCATCGAAGGCAGCATCGCCACCACCGCTGGGGATGTCGTCCGGAGCATCGACAAGGTCGGCATCAGCGTCGGCATCGAAGCCGGCAAAGGTCATGATGGCCTGTATGATGAAGACGATGCTGGCAAGGGCAGCCATGATCCAATACACCTGTAGCATTGTAGGCATGAGCGTGAAGTCGGTGAACATAGGTGAATAGTTTTATGGGTTGATAATCTTTGTCGCTCAAAACGTATGGTGGTTTTGATGGTGCAAAGATATGGTATTTCGGCGAATTAGGGTAATGGGCGACAACATTGTCGGCCAAAGACGGCGTTTTTTGCTTATTGCGGTGTAAAGATAGGCTATTTTTTTCGAAACTTGTCAATGTTTTTTCATTTTTTGATGTATGGGGCTTGCTTTATTGCGAAAAATGATGTTACTTTGCAACATGAATGTGACGAATTTAGGCCTCTTTCCGTGCGTAATGGGCATTGTGAACGTAACGACCGATTCCTTTCATGCTGCTAGTCGCGTGAACGAGGAAGGTGCGTTGCGTGCCCGTGTGAGGCAGATTCTTGACGAAGGTGGCCGGATGGTGGATGTCGGAGCCTGTTCGACGCGCCCTGGGTCTCCATCTGTAGCGCCCGAAGTCGAGCTCCAGCGTCTGGAGTGGGCCTTGCCAATCGTGAGGCAGGAGGTCGGGATGTGGTCGTCGCAACACGTCGGCGAGGAGCAGCCCTTGGTGAGCGTCGATACCTTCCGTGCCGCTGTGGCCGAAGCTTCGGTCTGCCGTCTGGGGGCCGACATCGTAAACGACATCTCGGGCGGAACCATCGAACCGGAGATACTGGATGTGGTGGCTCGTACACGTTCACCTTATATAATGATGCACATGCGCGGGACTCCCCTCGATATGCGGCAGCTGACCGATTATCCCGAGGGCGTCGTGTCCGAAGTGGGCGACTTCTTCGACCGTCAGATCCACCTCCTCCGTCAGGCTTGTATTCGCCATGGCAATCCGCTGCCGGCATTGATTCTCGATCCTGGGTTCGGCTTTGCCAAGACCCTCGAACAGAACTATGAGCTGATGGCCGGATTGGACGCGTTGAGGCAGCGTTTCGCGGAGTGGCCGCTGCTGGTCGGAATCAGTCGTAAGTCGATGATACAGCGCGTGCTCGACGTCGATGCGGCTCAAGCTCTGAATGGCACGACGGTACTGAATACCTATGCGTTGATGCATGGTGCAGCGATCCTTCGCGTACACGATGTGCGCGAAGCCGTTGAAGCAATAAAGTTATGTGGCAGATTGGCATAAAGGATATTTTTGACATCTTGGCGGTTGCTACCCTGATGTACTACCTCTACCGCAAGACCAAGGAGAATGGCACGATCGTCATCTTTCAGGGTATTGTGGCAGTCATCGTGCTTTGGGTGGTGGTCAGTCAGGTGTTCCGAATGCGACTGATGGGTGCGCTGCTCGATCAGGTGATCTCGGTGTCGATGATTATCTTCGTCGTGCTCTTTCAGAATGGTATCCGCGAGGCCTTGATCCGCATAGGTTCGCAACGTAGGTGGACGTCGATGCTTCGCTTCTTCGGACGAGAGGAATTGTTGCGCAATGCCGACGAGACAAAGTGGATCGATGCCGTAGTGCTGGCCTGTCAGCACATGTCGGACGAGAAGGTAGGTGCGCTGATTGTCGTCGAGCGTGTCGATAAGGTCGAGCCCATGCTCTATACCCCGGGATTGGTGATGGATGCCGTTGTCTCGTCGCGACTGATCGAGCAGGTCTTCTACAAGAACAGTCCGCTGCACGATGGCGCGATGCTGATCCGTAACGGCCGCATTGCACAGGCTGCTGCCAACCTGCCTCTGTCGAAAAACCGTCGATTGCCCGCCGAACTCGGAACCCGTCATCGTAGTGCAGTAGGCATCTCGGAGGAATGCGACTGCCTTGTGGTCGTCGTGTCCGAAGAGACCGGCGGCATCTCGGTCTGCCAGAACGGACGCATCATTCGCGACCTGACGTTGGCCCGCCTGCAGAAGAAGTTGCTCGAGAAGGGTAGGAGCTGACCCTCCGAAGGAACAAGTCCGCCATCCACCCATTGTGGGCGCTGACTTTGGCGAGATTTGCTTCGTAACCCGTTGACCCAGAAATTGAAATCAAAAAATAATAATTACTGTCCAGATGGACACAGATATATTACTACTGTTACCTAATACTGCGGCTATCGTTGCGCTGGTCATCGCCATCCTGCTGTTGCTGGCATCGGCATGCATTTCGGCCTCCGAAGTTGCCTTCTTCTCGCTTTCTCCTCGCGATCTGGATCGTCTCGATCCGGACGATAATGCCCGCGACGCCTTGATCAGGCAGCTGCTCGAGAAGCAGGAACATCTGATGGCCGCCATCCTGATTGGCAATAATTTCGTCAATGTGGCCATCATCATGCTGTTCAGCTACTTCTTCGAGCAGGTGATGCCGGTTTCCGACAATCCCGCATGGTTGATCTTTGTCAGCCAGACGGTGATCCTTACCTTCCTTTTGCTGCTATTCGGCGAGATCCTGCCCAAGGTCTACGCTTCGCATCATGCCCTCTCGTTCAGCCGATGGGTGAGCCCATTGCTTCGTGGCATGGAGCGGGTGTTCCATCCCTTTATCCTGTTGTTGGTCAAGAGTATGGGCGGCCTGAACCGACGCCTGGCCGACAAGATGAGCGAGGACGTCACGATGGACGATCTGAGCGATGCGTTGAAGGTTACGACGCAGGTGCGCAACGACGAGAAGAAGATGCTGGAAGGCATCATCGAGTTCGGCGACAAGACGGTGAAGGACGCCATGACGACGCGCTCAGAGATGGTCACGCTCGACGTCGACACCCCTTTCAGCAAGGTGCTGTCGTTGGTCGAGGATCAGAAGTACAGCCGTATGCCGGTGGTCGAAGGAACCGAGGACCACATCAAGGGCATCCTGTACATCAAGGACCTGCTGCCTTACTTGACGCGCAACGATCGCTTCGAATGGCAGACCTTGGTGCGCGAGCCGTATTATGTGCCTGAGAACAAGCCGATCGACGACCTGCTGGACGACTTCCGTCGCAAACGCCTGCACATGGCCATCGTTGTGGACGAATTCGGCGGAACCAGCGGACTCATCACCATGGAGGACGTGCTGGAGGAAATCGTTGGCGAGATACGCGACGAATACGACGAGGACGAACAGACATGGCAGAAGGTAGGAGCCAAGGAGTGGATCTTCGAAGCCCGAACTTCGCTCACCGACTTCTGTAAGGTGACGGGCCTCGATATGGACGACGACCTGGGCGACAAGGCCGACAATTGCGAATCGATCGGCGGCCTGCTGCTCGAGGTGAAGCAGAACTTCCCTCGTACACACGAGGTAATCCGTTTCAAGGGCATCGAATTCACCGTCTTGTCGATGGAACGTCGTAGGGTGGATAAGGTGCGTGTTGCGCTGAAGTAACAAGGCGTGAGAAACGGAAATCGCAAAACCCACGTTGGATCATGAGGCAGATGACACCCGATTACATCGTATGGCGCATCACCGAGAGCGAGGAAGAATTACGTGCGGCCCTCGACCATCCCGAACTCTTTGCCGACAAGGTGGCCAACCTGAAAGCCGGCAGCCACCGATTGCTGGAGGTGCTTGCCGTCCGTCGGGCAATGAAGGTATTGTTCGATGGCGAGGAAAAACTGGTCGAATACGACGAGCATGGTGCGCCTCGTCTGGCCGATGGCAGTCATTGCATCAGCATCAGCCATACACGCGATTACGTGGCCGTCATCGCATCGGATGTTCCGGTGGGAATCGATATCGAGCGGCGAGGCAATCGCGTACAACGGGTGACGAGCCGTTTCCTGCAGCACGACGAGCTGGCGCTCCTGGCCTTGCTTTCGCCCGACGATGATGCGCTGCAGCTGGCGCTTCATCTGGCATGGAGCGCGAAGGAGGCGGCCTTCAAGGTGCTCGGTCAGGACTATTACAACCTGCAGCATCTGACGCGCATCGCGCAGATCGATTGGCAGAGCAAGCGTATCACGATGGAGGTGCACAACCAGCAACAGCCCTTGACGTTGGGCTTCGATTATACGACCGACTACGTGCTGGTATGGCTTGAAATGCGGCACTAAAAGTGCCAATCTGGCGATAATCCGAGCAGCAAAGCGAGTTTTCGTACCGAAAATTTTGTTTTGCGGCTTTTTTTTTGTACCTTTGCCCCAATTTTTTACTATTATTTATCGCGCGTGTACAATATGAAGTCACTTCGAATGCTGTCCCTCATGGTCGCAATGGCTGGCGTCGGTTCGTCCGTCGCTCAGCAGCTGTTGCCCTATCAGGATCCGGACAATACGGCCGAGATGCGAGCCATGGATCTGGTGGAGCGACTGACGTTCGATCAGAAGCTGTCGTTGCTGCAGCTCGAGAGTTCTGCCATCAAGGAACTGGGTATTCCCGCTTATTCTCGTCCTTATCTGACGACGGGCAGCCACACGCTCTCGGGCTTGGCCACCGCTTTCCCGCAGGCCATCGGCATGGCCGCTTCGTTCGATGCCGAATTGCTGCAGCAGGTGATGTCGGCCATCAGCTTCGAGCAACGCATCCGTTACGTCCAGTCGCGACGTTCGGGCAAGGTTGGCGGTAATTATGCCTTGACGGTCAAGACTCCTGCACTCAACATCAACGTCGATCCGCGATGGGGACAATGTCCCGAATCGTTTGGCGAAGATCCGTACCTGACGAGCCAGATGGGACTGGCGACGTTGGTGGGTCTTCAGGGTTCGACGGACGAAACTGTATACGAGCCGGCCGGCCGAGGCCATTGGTACGACTACGATAAGCTCCATGCTTGTGTGACGTATTACGGCATAGAGCGCGCATCGGACAGCATCCCGCACGCCTTGGCCGATGATGCCGTTTCGGCACGCGATCTGGCCGAGTCTTACCTCTATGCCTTCGAGCATCTGGTGCGCAAGGGTGACGTTCGCGAGATCATGGCGCCTTATCATCTGTCGGAAGGAAAGCCTTGTTGCGAGATGGACCGACTGCTGATGCAGATTCTGCGCAAGGAATGGGGATATACCGGTCTTGTGGTGAACGGGGGAGGTGTCGTCGGGCGCGAAATCCTCGAGCCGGAGGTTGTAGCAGAACCGATCGTTGCCGAAATGCTTCCTGCAATCACGGAACCAACTCCGACGGATTCTGTCCTAGTCGCTGAAGTTGCGGCCGATAGTTCGCTCGTTGCTGAAATGCTTCCCGCAATCACGGAACCATCTCCGACGGATTCTGTTCTTGTGGCTGAAGTTGCGGCCGATAGCTCGCTCGTTGCAGATGTGCTTCCGCAAGTTGACTCTATTGCGTCTGACGTCGTAAATGTCCTTCCGCAAATCACGGAAGCTCACTCCGACGTTGCAGGCGTCCTTCCGCAAATCACGGAAGCTCACTCTGACGTTGCAGACGTCCTTCCGCAGATCACGGAAGCTACCCCTGACGTTGCAAATGCCCTTCCGCAAATCGAGGAAGCTACCCCTGACGTCGTAAATGCCCTTCCGCAAATCGAGGATAGTGCTGCTATCGAATTGGCAGCCTTGCGCGTTTTGACGGAGCGTTTCCGCCTTGGCGAAATGGATCCGGACGCAAATGTTTCGTGGAATCATATTCCCAACTATCTGTTGGCCGGAACACAGCACGATCGTCTGGCGCTCGAGATGGCTCACGAATCGATCGTGTTGCTCAAGAACGACGGACAGCTCCTGCCTCTATCGGGTAAGACCGTGGCCCTTGTCGGTGTCAATGCCGCTGATAGCCTTGTGCTGTTGGGCAATAGCCATGGTCAGCCTCGGCATACGGTAACCGTGCTCGAAGCCTTGACACACAAACTCGGAACTGAACATGTAATATATCGCCCAGGACCTGTCGACCAGACCTCCGACATCGAGCCTTTGCTGGCCGAGACGGCCGAAGCCGATCTTTACATTTATGTAGGTGGCGGAACCGAGGATTACGAGCTGCCACAAGTGCAGCGCCAGACCTTGCGTCGCCTCCATCAGTCGGGCAAACCCGTCGTGCTGGTGTGCATGAATGGCGGTGCCGTCGGCCTTGAGCCAGAGCTCGAGACGTGCGATGCCATCCTGCTGTCATGGTATGGCGGTCAGCAGGGCGGACAGGCCGTGGCCGACGTCCTTTGTGGCGATTACAATCCGTCTGGCCGTCTGCCGCTCACCCTCTATCGCAATGCCGATCAGTTGCCCGAGGCCGATGCGTATGGCATGGAGGGTCGTACTTACCGATACTTCAAGGGCGAGCCTCTCTTTGCGTTCGGTCAGGGCCTGAGCTATAGCACGTTCCGTTATGGTCAGGCACGATTCCGCAAGCGTACCCGCGATTATGGCGAACTTGACGATGCCATTGCCTATTCGGTCGTTGTCGAAATCACCAACACCAGCAATCGCGATGGTGCCGAGGTGGTACAGGTCTACCTGAAGCGCGATGACGACAAGACTGGCCCTCAGCGTACCTTGCGAGGCTTCAAGCGCGTCGAGATCAATGCCGGCGAGACCGTTACCGTCGAGGTTCCGATCACCGACATCCGTACCTACGATCCGCATACCGGCGGCCTTGCCGTTGTTCACGGAACCCACACCATATACTGGGGTCGCAGCAGCCGCCTGCGCGACCTGCAGTCAATGAAAGTAGAATTGTAAAAAAAAGATGAATACATTACTCGAAAGACTCGACGGCCTGATGAGCCGTTTCGAGGAGGTCTCACTTCTCGTAACCGATCCTAACGTCATTGCTGACCAGCAGCGTTACGTCAAGCTCACGCGCGAATACCGTGAGCTGGAGGATATCCTGCAGGCCCGTCGGCAGTACGTCGAAGCCCTCTCGGGCATCGATGAGGCACGCGAACTGATACAGACCGAAACCGATCCGGAGATGCGCGAAATGGCACGCGAGCAGCTGCAGCAATGCGAGGCCTTGGTGCCCGAACTCGAGGAACGCATCAAGCTGCTGCTCATCCCCAAGGATCCCGAGGATGCCCGCAATGCCGTACTCGAGATCCGTGGCGGTACCGGTGGCGACGAAGCTGCCTTGTTTGCCGGCGACCTCTTCAAGATGTACCAGCGCTATTGCGAGTCGAAGGGTTGGCAACTCTCCATCCAGTCGTTCACCGAGGGTGCTGTCGGTGGCTTCAAGGAGATCATCTGTATGGTGACGGGCGATTCGGTCTACGGTACGTTGAAGTACGAATCGGGTGTGCATCGCGTTCAGCGTGTTCCTGTTACCGAGACCCAGGGCCGTGTCCACACATCGGCCGCTACGGTTGCCGTATTGCCCGAAGCCGACGAGTTCGAGGTTCACATCAACGAAGGCGAGATCAAGTGGGATACCTTCCGTTCGTCGGGCGCTGGTGGACAGAACGTCAACAAGGTGGAGTCGGGCGTGCGTCTTCGCTATATGTGGAAGAATCCGAATACGGGTGTGGTCGACGAGATTCTGATCGAATGTACCGAGACGCGCGACCAGCCCAAGAACAAGGAACGAGCCTTGTCGCGTTTGCGTTCGTACATCTACGACAAGGAGCATCAGAAGTATGTCGACGACATTGCTTCGCGTCGCAAGACGTTGGTCTCGACGGGCGATCGTTCGGCCAAGATCCGTACCTACAACTTCCCGCAGGGCCGTATCACCGACCATCGCATCAACTACACCATCTACAACCTTCAGGCATTCATGGGTGGCGATATTCAGGATTGCATCGATCACCTCATCGTGGCCGAGAATGCCGAGCGACTCAAGGAGAGCGAGCTTTGAAGGTAAAGAGGTAAAAAGATAAATAGGTAAATAGGTAATGATAAAAAACGTAATATTCGACTTCGGTGGCGTGCTGCTTGACCTTCGCCCCGATCGTTGTATCCAGGAGTTCCGCAAGATCGGCATTCCCGAAATCGAGCAGATGCTGTCAATGGCGCATCAGCAGGGTGTGCTCGACGATATGGAGCGTGGATGCCTGCAGCTCGATGAGTTCTGCGACCGCATGCGTCAGGCCCATACCGGCGACTTTGTCCACGAGGGCAAGATTCGTCGTCGCATCCCCTTCATCAGCAGCGGACGTGTCATTGCCGCTCCTTCGAACCGCCAGATCGTGCAGGCCTATTGCTCGATGGCCGATGGTATTCCTGCCTATCGTCTCGACTTCCTGCGCCAGTTGCGTACCGAGGGCTTCCGTGTCAGCGCCCTTTCGAACACCAATCCCGTGCATTGGGGCTACTGCCAGCGCTACTTTGTCGAGGCCGGCTATGTGCCTGCCGAA
The DNA here is from genome assembly GCA_045640225.1 of Bacteroidales bacterium. GTDB lineage: Bacteria > Bacteroidota > Bacteroidia > Bacteroidales > UBA3663 > Liminaster. Next base: position 27,192 of record JAZUEP010000073.1, read on the forward strand.
CTGTTCGAACACCTGTGGCTGTCCTACGAGCTGGGATTGGTCAAGCCCGATCCCGAGATTTTCCGTGTCATCCTCGAGCAGTCGGGTTATGTGCCCGACGAGACGCTCTTCGTCGACGACAACCGCCACAATTGCGACGTCGCCGAGCAGCTTGGCATCCGCACGTTCTGTGCTCCGATCCGTTCCGACTGGACAAGCCAGATCCGTCGTTATCTCATCTGATTCCCTCCCTTTCGAATATCCAACAATAGGTATAAGTATCAACCCTATCAAAAAAACTTAGACAATGTATTACGTAGAAAAAACAATGGAGATTTCGGGTAGTCATTACCTCCGACTCTCCCATCAGAGCAAGTGCGAGAACCTGCACGGTCATAACTGGATCGTCAAGGTCTACTGCAAGGCCCGCCAACTCGACGAGGATGGCATGGTTGTCGACTTCACCGAAGTGAAGCGCATCGTACATGGTACCCTCGATCATCAGGATCTCAACGCCATCCTGCCTTTCAATCCTACGGCCGAGAACATCGCTCACTGGATTGTCGATCAGGTGCCCAATTGCTACAAGGCTTCCGTTCAGGAGAGCACGGGCAATATCGCCATTTACGAGAAGGACGAGTAATCATTCCCTCCGTCGCTGAGTTTCCCCTTCTGACAATGAAGATCAACGAAATATTCTACAGTATTCAGGGCGAAGGCCGCTATACCGGCTGTCCGGCCGTTTTTGTGCGCTTTGCGGGATGCAACCTCCGTTGCTCGTTCTGCGATACTGAATTCGAGTCGTACACCGAGATGTCCGAAGACGAGATCCTCCGTCGTGTGCTCGAGTATCCTACCCGGCACGTCATCCTGACCGGAGGCGAGCCCACGTTGCAGCTCACGGCATCGTTGCTTCGGGCATTCGAGGCCCATCGTCGCATCGTCCATATCGAGACCAACGGTACGCATCCGCTTCCTGACGGTCCGATCCATTGGGTGACCTGTTCGCCCAAGGGTGCCGCACTCCACATCCAGCGCATCGACGAGCTGAAGGTCGTCTATCAGGGTCAGGACGTCGCGCCCTACGAACAGCTCGTTCCCCGTCCTGAGGTATTCTCGCTGCAGCCTTGCGATACGGGCGATCCTGTTCGCAACCGGCAGATACTCGATCAAACCATCCAATACATTCTTGATCATCCACAATGGAACCTATCGCTACAAACCCACAAGATAATCAACGTGAAGTGACCCCTCCGGCCACCGATGGAGGGGCTGTTACCGACGAGCAGCTTGCCCAGGCCCTGCGAACCATCCTCACCGCCATTGGCGAAGATCCCGAGCGCGAAGGCCTTGTGGGCACTCCTGACCGCATCATCCGTATGTGGCGCGAGATTTTCCGTGGCTACGACCCCGGACAGAAGCCTCACATCACGACCTTCGACAACGATGCGCACAATACCGAGATGGTGTTCGATACTGGCGATTTCTATTCGATGTGCGAGCACCACATGATGCCCTTCTTCGGCCAGTACTACTTTGCCTACATCCCGCAGGACGACGGCCGTATCCTCGGCATCTCGAAGGTGGCACGTGTCGTAGGCTATTGTGCTGCCCGACTGCAGTTGCAGGAACGTCTGGCACACGATATCGTCGAGATGCTGTCTGACGCGCTCAACAATCAGGCCCAGGGCTTTGCCATCGTGCTCCGCGGTACGCACATGTGCAAGTCGATGCGTGGCGTCAAGAACAAGGGCCAGATGTCCGTCTCGTACTTCACGGGCGTCTTCCGTTGCAACGATGCCCTTCGCAACGAATTCTATCAGATGATAGCCATGCAGGGCTGACCATCGACACTACGGCCAGAGGCCTCAAGAGTCTCGACGATCCTTGCGACCTCTGGTTCCCTTCCTTCCGAAACATAACATTTCCTAAAATCCTTCCTAACCATGCATCCAAAACAAGCGGTCAAGGACCACATCATTCCTCGCGACGAGCAGCCTCGTGGTATCCTGCACAATGGTACCCAGAGCTTCCTGCTTCCCTTCATCCTCGTTACCTCGTGTTTCGCCCTTTGGGGATTTGCCAACGACATCACCAACCCGATGGTCAAGGCATTCTCGAAGATCTTCCGCATGTCGGTTACCGAGGGCGCTCTGGTTCAGGTAGCCTTCTATGGCGGATATTTTGCCATGGCATTCCCTGCTGCCGCCTTCATCCGCAAGTATAGCTACAAGGCTGGCATCATGCTCGGCCTCGGTCTCTATGCCTTGGGCGCCTTGCTGTTCCTTCCGGCCAGTTCCATCGGATTGTTCTTCCCCTTCCTGATCGCCTACTTTATCCTGACGTGCGGACTTTCGTTCCTCGAGACGTCGTGCAATCCCTATATCCTCACCATGGGTTCGCCCGATACGGCTACCCGTCGCCTCAATATGGCACAGGCTTTCAACCCGATCGGTTCGCTCTGTGGCATGTTCGTGGCCATGAACTTCATTCAGAACCGGCTGAATCCGCTCACTACCGAGGAGCGCGCCTTGCTCAACGATGCCGATTTCGCTGCCTTGCGCGATAGCGATCTGTCCATCCTCATTGCTCCCTATCTTACCATCGGCATCGTCATCCTTGTCATGCTGGTGATCTTTGCCCTTGCCCGTTTGCCCAAGAATGGCGAGACCGGTGCCCAGAAGCTCGATTCCATCTCATCGTTGAAGCGTCTCTGCCGCATTCCGCATTATCGCGAAGGCGTTGTCGCACAGTTCTTCTACGTGGGCGTGCAGATCATGTCGTGGACCTTCATCATCCAGTACGGCACGCGCATCCTGCTTCAGGAGGGTAACTACACTGGTTTCGAACACTTCATCGGTGGCCTGTTGGGCATCGATACCACGGGTGCCATGACCGAGCGCAATGCCGAGGTCCTGAGCCAGGGCTATAACATTCTGGCCATGATGGGCTTCTGTGCGTCGCGCTTCATCTGCACGTTGCTGATGCGCTACTTCAACCCGGGCCTGTTGCTCAAGGTACTTGCCATCGTGGGCCTTGTCTTCACGCTTGGCGTCATCGGTTTCGATTCACGTCTGGGCATCTATTGCCTCGTTGGCGTCTCGTTGTGCATGAGCCTGATGTTCCCTACCATCTATGGCATTGCCCTCGATGGCCTGGGTGACGATGCCAAGTTCGGTGCTGCCGGCCTGATCATGGCTATCCTGGGTGGTTCGGTGCTCCCTCCGCTTCAGGCCATGGTGATCGATTGCGGCACGATAGCCGGTTTCCCTGCCATCAACCTCTCGTTCTTCCTTCCTGCCTTGTGTTTCGTGGTTGTCATGGTGTATGGCCATCGCAGCTACCTTCGTACCAAATAATTGCTTTCTATGCTCTATCTCAAGCAGTATCCCTTCACCTGGTTCATCTTCACGGCCGTCGTGATCCTGTCGCTCATGCCTGTGCCCGAAGTGCCTGAACTCGAGGACGTCCCTTTCTTCGACAAGTGGACCCACATGGTCATGTACTTTGGCCAGACGGGTGCCATCTGGCTCGATCATTTGCGTCGTCATGGCATGCGTCTCGATCCGCTGCCGCATAGCCTCAAGGTCGGTGCCATCAATCGTCGTCACTTCTTTGTCGGTGCCTTCCTCTGTCCTGTCATCCTGGGCGGTGTCCTCGAACTCCTGCAGGAATACTGCACGGGCGGATTGCGTTCGGGCGACTGGATCGACTGGCTGGCCGATGCCTTCGGTGTGGTCATCATGTGGCTGGTCGGATATGCCATTCTGCATGGCTGTCGCAAGCGTTTTCTGGTGTCGTTGATGCTTGTGTGCCTCTCGCTTTCGGGGTCGCTTCAGGCCCAGGAGAAGCGTGCTGAGGTCACCATGCAGACCACGCATGGCAAGATTGTCCTGGCGCTCTACAACGAGACGCCCATCCATCGCGACAACTTCCTTGCCCAGGTGCGTCGTGGCTATTACGATGGACTGTTGTTCCATCGCATCATCGAGAAGTTCATGGTGCAGTGTGGCGACTCTACCAGCCGTGGCGTCCGTCCTGAGGACTTCAGCAACAGCGAGGGTGACGACACCTTCCGTCTGCCGGCCGAGGTGCGTTTCCCTTCCATCTTCCATCGTCGTGGCTCGTTGGCCGCAGCTCGTCAGGGCGACGAGGTCAATCCCACGCGTTCAAGCTCGCCCTACGAGTTCTACATCGTATGGGGCAAGTACTATCATCCCAAGGACATGAAGGCAATGCAGGAACGCATTCTCGAGCGCGAGGATTCTACGCGTCACTTCCTCTATCCGGCCGAAGTGATGGATGCCTACGAACTCGATGGCGGCACACCGCATCTCGACAACGAGTATACCGTCTTTGGCGAGGTCATCAAGGGCCTCGATGTGGTAGGGCAGATGCAGGCCGTCAAGACCGACTCGCTCGATCGTCCCGTCAAGGATGTCCGTATCAAGAAGGCATGGGTCTCGCGCGAACTCTGACCCGATTTGCAAAACTTACACAAGACAATTGCCCTCGTTACAAATGTAGCGGGGGCAACTTATTAGTTCGTTTTTATTATTTATTATTTCTGAATGGGCTCTATTTTGTCACTCACATCCTTCATCGTGGTCGAGAACATCAGCACCTTCTCGCCAAATTGTTTATGGAAATCGGCTTCCAGGTCGAACGCGATCTCCTGTTTCCACTTCTTCAGCTTCACCACATCGTCCACGTCGCACATCAGGGCGTAACCCGTCAGGTTGTCGCCAATGTCGGTCAGCAGTCGTACGAACCGCGGATTGCGCAGGTAGCCCTTTGCCGTGGCGCGGGGTACGTATTCGTCGCGCATGTAGGTCAGGAAGGGGCTCAGCAGCCGCTCTCCGTCCACATGGAATGTCGTATTGTAGATCAGCATCTCTCTGTCGCTCGCGTTTGTGTTATTCCCACTCGATGGTACGTGTGCCATCCTCGGCCACGCTGATCGTCACGTCTACCACATCGCCTGGCAGCAGTTCCTCGACGATGTCGGGCCATTCGATAAAGCACAGGGCCGACGACTCCATATAGTCCTCGAAGCCGAAGTCGAGCGCCTCCTCGACCTTCTTCAGTCGATAGCAGTCGAAGTGGTAGATCAGCTCGGCTGTCGTGGCCGAACGGTATTCGTTTACGATGGCAAATGTAGGCGAGTTGACCTCGTCCTCGACACCCAGTGCCAGACAAACGGCCTTGATGAACGTGGTCTTGCCGGCACCCATCTCGCCGTGGAAGGCAAAGACGGTGCGATCGTCCATGGCGGCTATGAAGTCGTGTGCTGCCTGAGGCAATGCCTCGACGTTCTTTATTTCCAGTTTCATAGATATCTCGTTGTTACTCTGTTAGTATTGTCTTGGCCCGAAGATGGCTGTACCTACGCGAACCATGTTCGAACCTTCCTCGATGGCTACCGGATAGTCCTCGCTCATGCCGAACGACAGGATGCCGAACTCCTCGGCCCCGATACCCTGGTCGGCCAGAGGGCCTTCCAGCAGGGCTTGGCGGCAGGCCGTGATCTGGCCGAATTCCTTGCGCCATTGGGCCTCGTCGTCCACAAACGATGCCATGCCCATCAGGCCGCGCAGCCTAAGGTGAGGCCATCGTTGCGAGGCACAAGTGTTGCCTAGCAGGTCGAGCAGTTCGTCCGGAGCGAAGCCCGACTTGGTCTCCTCCTGGGCCACGTGCAGTTGCAGCAGTACGTCGATCCGTGCGCGTTCCGGGCCGAAGCGTTGTTCGCGTTCGGTGGCAAAGCGGATGGCCTGGCGTTCTATCTCGTCCAGCAGCCGCTCGCTGTCGGCCGAGTGTATCAGGCTCACAAAAGGTGCGATGTACTTCACCTTGTTGGTCTGCAGGTGTCCGATGAAGTGCCACTCGATGTCGCTGGGCAGAGCGGCCACCTTCTGTCGCAACTCGTTCTCGCGACTTTCACCGAAGATGCGCTGTCCGGCATCGTATGCCTCCTGCAGGGCCTCCACGGGGTGGTATTTGCTCACGGCCACCAGCGTCACACCTTCAGGGATCGATGTGCGGACCTTTGCGAGGTTTTCGGTTATCATCTTGGCCAACTCTAAGCTCTAAACTCTTAACTTATTCAGCCGTCTTCACTTCCTTTACTACCAGTCCGAAGACGTCCATCAGCGAGGTCTCGGTGATCGTGTTGATCTCCCAGTCGCTCATCGTGCCCTTCATGCCGTCCTGCAGGTTCTTGACGGCCTCCTCGAAGTTGCTTGCCTGAACCAGCATTACCGAAGGCGACTTCTTCTCGACGCCCGACTTCTCGTCCAGTGTCACGAACATCACCTTGCAGCGGTACCACTTGTCGCCATCTGGATCCTGGAAGAGCTCTGAGATGCGCTCCTTCTTCACGGCCGTTACCTCGAACTCGCCCACGATGAATGGGGTCATCTCCTCGATGATGCGAGCCTCGGCATCGGTGAAGGTCATTGCGTCCACCAGATACGATTCGGTTACTTTCTTCTGCGTGCCGGTTTCGAGTGTCTTCTCGTACTTTACCTTGCACTCGAACCAATTTGTCATTGCCATATTCTTATTTCGTTTTTTTTGTTGATATTCCTTGTTTTCAATCTGTTGGCATCAGGCCTGTCTCTGCCGATGGCTGGCTGTTCACCGTCCGGTTGGTTTCCTCGATGAAGGCCAGCACCTCGTCGCGTCCGGTGCCCTTCTCGGCGCTCGTTGCGAATAGGGGTGGCAGCTCTTCCCACTGTTCGGCCAGTCGTGCCTTGTAGGCAGCCAGGTTCTGGGCCCATTGGCGTTGCGACAGCTTGTCGAGCTTCGTGAAGACGATGGCGAACGGAATGCCGTTCTCGCCCAGCATTTCCATAAACTCCAGGTCGATGCGCTGAGGCTCGTGGCGACTGTCTATCAGCAGCATCAGGCACGTCAGCTGCTGGCGTCCCAGTATGTAGCCGTTGATCAGGCGGTTCAGCTTCTCCAGTCCCGACTTGCCGATACGTGCATAGCCATAGCCCGGAAGGTCCACGATGTTCCAGCGGTCGTCGATGTTGAAGTAGTTGATCAGCAGCGTCTTTCCTGGCTTGGCCGATGTCTTGGCCAGGCCCTTGCGTGCCGTCAGCATGTTGATCAGGCTCGACTTGCCCACGTTCGATCGGCCGATGAAGGCGTACTCCGGCACTCGCGTATCGGGGCACTTGCGCCAGTCGGCATAGCTCGTGATGTATTCAGCTTTCTTTATCTCCATTATTTATATAGATGTATATCCGTTTTTGGGTGCGACGTCGCTCTAAAATGCTAAATCGTGGGCGCAAAGATAGGACAAAAAAATGGATTTCCCAAATTTTTCTCCTCTTTTTTGCCCAATTGTTTGGTAAGATGGATTTTTATTTATATCTTTGCGCGCATTTTTGCAATTCGGGGCCTACAACCATGCCCGACAACGTTGTCAAGGTTTGGCTTCTTCGCCTCGGATGTGTATCTTTGCACCGCACTAAAAAATCAATAACTACTCAACGAATATGAATAAGAACACCCTTATCGGAACCATCCTGATGTGCCTCCTGCTCTTCGGCTGGATGTGGCTCAACCAGCCTACACCCGAACAGATCGAGGCCCTTCGACGCTACAACGACTCGATTGCACAGGCTCAGGTCGAGGCCGTTGCCCAGGCCGAAGTCGAGGCCGCTCTGGCCCAGCAGCGCGACAGCATTGCCGCCCTGCCGCTCGACAGCGTCCAGCAGGCCATGCAGGACAGTATCCAGCAAGCCGTTCTCGTCCAGACCTATGGCAGCCTTGCCGCTGCTGTCGAGGGCGACGAGTCGCAGGTAATCCTTCAGAACGATGTCATCCGCCTCTACATCTCTACCCGTGGCGGTCAGATGCAACGTGCCGTCCTCAAGCAGTACGACGACTATCAGGGCGATACCCTCGAGGTCTTCAACGCCCAGAACAACGAGCTCTACTACACCCTCAACACGCCTAAGGGCTCGTTCAATACCGATCGCTTCTACTTCCAGCCTGTCCAGCAGTCCGACACCGCTGTCACCATGCGCCTGCAGAGTGCCGATGGTGCCGTGCTCGACTTCTGCTATGCCCTTACCGGTGCCGACAGCTACCTGGTCAACTACAGCATCCACACCCTCAATGCCGACCGTCTGATCAACGATCGCACCGTCCTCCTCAACTGGTATCAGCAGCTGCCTCGTACCGAGCTGGGCCGCGACTTCGAGGGTCGTTACTCACAGCTCTACTACAAGTACTCGGGTCAGTCGAGCGAGGATCTGTCCAGCGCCAAATCCGACGACGAGACCATCGATTCGCGTCTGTGCTGGCTTTCGTTCCAGAACCAGTTCTTCTCGACCATGCTCATCTCCAACGACCTCTTCACGGCCGGTCGTCTTCGTAGCGAACCTATCCGCGAGGATCAGGACCCCAACATCATCAAGCGCTATTCGGCCGAGAATCTCGAGTTCGAAGTCGATACCCATGCGGCCGAGCAGGTCATCCCTATGTGCCTCTACATCGGTCCTAAGGACTATTGGCGCCTCTCGGACATGAACGATCTGGCGGCTGCCCACATCGGCAAGGTCAACGAGGATCTCGACCTCGAGGACTCGTTCTACCTGGGCTGGCGCTTCATCGTGCATTACGTCAACTCGTGGGTCATCATCCCGCTGTTCCATCTGCTCGAGAAGTGGGTGGGCAACTATGGCATCATCATCCTTCTGCTGACGCTCTTCATCAAGCTCATCACCCTGCCAATGACCTACAAGTCGTACCTCTCGTCGGCCAAGATGCGCATCGCACAGCAGCTGCCCGAGATGAAGGCTATCAACGACAAGTATCCTAACCAGGAGGACGCCATGCAGAAGCAGCAGGAGATGATGGCCTTCAACCAGAAGATCGGTGTCAACCCGATGGGCGGCTGTCTGCCTATGCTCATCCAGTGGCCGGTGCTCATCGCCCTCTTCTACTTCTTCCCGACCTCGATCGAGCTTCGCCATCAGCCATTCCTCTGGGCCGACGACCTTTCGACCTACGATGCCTTCCTTACCTGGAATGCCAACATCCCTGTCGTCAACTGGATCTTCGGCAACCACCTGTCGCTCTTCTGCCTGCTGATGACCGCCACCAACATCTTCTACACCTGGTTGATGCAGAAGCAGAACCCACAGCAGCAGTCCATGCCTGGCATGAAGCTCATGATGTACGGCATGCCGCTGATGTTCCTCTTCTTCCTCAACAACTATTCGGCTGGTCTTTCGTACTACTACTTCCTCTCGACCCTCCTCGGCATCATCATCACCTACGCCATCCGCTGGTCGATGAACGAGGACAAGATCCTGGCCGAGATGAAGGAGAACCTCAAGCGTGGCGGCAAGCCTGGCAAGAAGGGCAAGTCGGGCCGTGCCCAGGGTTGGGTAGCCCGCCTGCAGGAGATCCAGAAGGAACAGGAGGCTCAGTTGCGCAAGCAGCGCGAGGAGCAGATCAAGAAGCAGATGCGTCGCTAACCCTCCCTTACGTCCGTCTATGTCTACTATCCGACATATCGCTATCGCTTGCGCCATCACCATGCCCGCCACGGGGGTGATGGCGCAAGCTGTTCGTACCCCTGCCGACACCATCCACCACGAGCAGCGGCTCGATGGGGTAGAGGTGCGTGCCAAGTCGGGCCTGTCGCATTCCAATGTGCGTGTCGACAATGTCGAGCTCATTGGTGCCGACCAGCTCATCCGTGCCGCCTGCTGCAACCTGGGCGAGTCGTTCGTGGCCAATCCTTCGGTCGACGTCAGCTACAGCGATGCCGCCACCGGTGCCCAGCAGATCAAGCTCCTCGGCCTCTCGGGCACGTACGTCCAGATGATGGTCGAGAACATGCCCGCCCTTCGCGGTGCCGCCCTTCCTTATTCGCTCTCGTACGTGCCTGGTCCGTGGATGCAGTCCATCCAGGTCAGCAAGGGTGCCTCGAGTGTCAAGAACGGTTACGAGAGCATCACCGGTCAGATCAACATCGAGTACCTCAAGCCTCAGGGCACCGATGGCGTCCGCGCCAATGCCTACGTCGACAGCGACCTCAAGTACGAGCTCAACCTCGATGCCAGCTATCACCTCACCGATCGCCTGTCCGTCTCGTTGCTCACGCATTTCGACGACTTCCAGCAGTCGCACGACGAGAATCACGACACCTTTGTCGATATGCCTCGCCAGCGCCAGTGGAACCTGATGCCTCGCCTGGCCTACGTCTCGCCTCGCTGGATCTCACAGCTATCCCTCCGTGCCCTTCGCGATGAGCGCCAGAGCGGACAGATCGGCTCGCATGCCGCTCACCTCGACCATGCGCCTTACGAGGTCGACGTCACCACCGATCGTTACGAGGCCCAGTGGAAGAACGGTTTCCCCTTTGGCGACGACCACAACACGTCCATCGCCCTGATGGTCAACGGTTCGTGGCACGATGCCCGCAATCGCTTCGGCAAGCGTTCGTACGACGTCCTGCAGAAGAACCTCTATGCCCAGCTGATGTTCGAGACCGACCTCACCGAGCGCCACAACCTCTCGTTGGGCCTGTCGTACAATCAGGATCGTTACGACGAGCAGCTCGAGATTAACGATGCCCCTGTTGTCCATCTGTCCAGGGCCAATGCCTATAGCTCGGGGTTCGACGTCTCGATTCCCGAAGACTACCGCTATGGCTTCCTTTCCGACGAGAAGACCCCTGGTGCCTACGCGCAATATACATATAAGGTGGACGATGCCTTCACCCTCATGGCTGGCCTTCGTGCCGATTATACCGATCGCTACCAACGATGGTTCCTGACGCCTCGCCTGCACCTCAAGTATTCGCCTACCGACGTCTTCACGCTTCGTGCCTCGGCCGGCAAGGGCTACCGTACGCCTCATGCCCTGGCCGAGAACGTCTCGCTCCTCATCTCGGGTCGTACCCTCGGCCTCATGAGTCCCGACATGGGTGTCTTCGGTCAGGAGGAGGCCTGGAACTATGGCCTCTCCACCTCGCTCTCGCTCCCTGTGGCCGACGAGACGCTCGCCATCAATGCCGAGTACTACTACACCGATTTCGTGCATCAGCTCGTCATCGATTATGTCGACTTCCCGCAACCGAACGGCATCCCGAATCCGCACCTGCTCTTCTACGACCTCGATGGCCGTAGCTACAGCCACACCTTCCAGGTCGATGCCACCTATCCCTTCTTCCCGGGATTCACGGCCCTTGCAGCCTTCCGCTACAACGATGCCCGCACCACCTATCTCGATGGTCAGTTGCGTCGACGTCCGCTCACCTCGCGCTACAAGGGCCTCCTGACCCTCTCGTACAAGACCCCGCTCGAGTTCTGGCAGTTCGACGTCACCGGCCAGCTCAATGGCCCAGGCGAGCTTTACGACCGTACGGAATATCCCGCCTACTTCCAGCTCCAGGCCCAGGTGACGCGCGAGTTCCGTCACTTCAGCCTCTACCTGGGTGGCGAGAATCTCACCGACTACACCATCCCCGAACCCATCCGTCATGCCGCTCATCCCTGGAGCCCTCAGTTCGACGCTACCCAGGTCTGGGGTCCTACCGATGGCATCATGTTCTACCTGGGGGTACGCTTCAAGTTCGAAGCACTCTAGTCCTCAAAAAAACAATACACTATGCTCAAACCCCTCCTTACCCTCCCTCTCGTCGCCCTGCTCGCTTCGCAGCTCCAGGCCGCTCCGGCTGCCAAGAGCGACACCCTTGTGGTCACCACCACGCCCGTCATGCACTGCAAGAATTGCGAGAACCGCATCAAGACCAACATCCGTTTCGTCAAGGGCACCAAGCAGATCCAGACCTCTGTCCCCAACCAGACCGTCACCATCATCTACGATGGCCAGAAGGCTACCTATGCCGACTACGAGGCTGCTTTCCGTAAGATCGGTTTCCAGATCCAGAAGCCGGTAAAAAAATAAAATGCCCAAACCTTCGCTCAAGGACCTTCGCACCGCCTATCGCGTGCTTTCACATCTCGAGGCTGATGTCCCGCCCACGCTTCTTGTCCATCTGGCCGACCTCATCAAGGGCGAGGAGCGGTCGCGGCAGTATCGCAAGCTGGCTCGCATGACCGAGGAGGACCTCATCCGCTATCAGGCCACGCCTCGACGTCGCCTGCGCATCAACCTGCCCGATGGCCGCATCCTGCAGGAGCGCACCAACGAGCTCACCTTCTATGCCGCCTTGCGCCTTCTCGATCCGCTTCGGGTCATGGCCCTGGGCATGCAGCATCGCGGGCAGCCCCTGTTCGTGCTGTTCGATGGGCCTCGACGCCAGCTCACGGGTCATAAGTTCCTCAGCGACGGCTGGTTCGTGGTGCGCAATCTCCGGTCCGAACAGCGCCTCGAACTGTTGCGTCAGCTCGATCAGCACCTCCACCTCGCGTGGGACATTCTTCTTATCTGAAATAGTAAGCCTAGATGACAATTTTCGGGCCCTCCGCGGCAATGTGTAGCCCGAAGGCTCGAAAAACGGCACTTTTGTCATCCGAATGGCGAAAAATCGTTATATTTGCCACCATAAACAAGCTAATTTTACTCAATTATGTGCGGAATTGTAGGATATATCGGCCAGCGTGAGGCATACCCCATCCTCATCAAGGGCCTTCATCGCCTCGAATATCGTGGCTACGACAGCGCCGGATGTGCGCTCATCAACCAGGCTTCAGACCAACAGGGTCAGCTGCTCAACGTATATAAGGCCAAAGGCAAGGTTTCCGACCTCGAGGCCGTAGCGCGTGTCCATGACACCACCGGTACCCTCGGCATTGCCCATACCCGTTGGGCTACCCATGGCGTGCCCAGCGAGGCCAATGCCCACCCTCACGTCTCGCAGAGCGGCAACCTCACCCTGGTCCACAATGGCATCATCGAGAACTACGGCACCCTGCGTCAGCAGCTCATCAAGCGTGGCTACGACTTCCAGAGCGAGACCGATACCGAGGTCCTCGTCCAGCTCATCGAGTACAACAAGATGTTGCCTGCCACCATGGGCGGTCAGGAGCTGACCCTCGAGGAGGCTGTCCGCAAGTCGTTGCGCCTCGTCTTCGGTGCCTATGCCATTGCCGTCATCGACCGTCGCGAGCCCAACAAGATCGTGGCTGCCCGCAAGTCGAGCCCGCTGGCCGTAGGTGTCACCGACGATCTCAGCGAGTTCTTCCTCGCCAGCGACGCTTCGCCTATTGCCGAGTATACCAACCACATCGTCTACCTCAAGGACGAGGAAGTGGCCGTCATTCAGCGTGGCCAGGAGCTGCAGGTCATGAACCTCAGTGGCCAGCAGGCCGAAGCCGAAGTCAAGGAAGTCGACCTCGACCTCTCTATGCTCGACCACGAGGGCTATCCTCACTTCATGCTCAAGGAGATCTTCGACCAGCCCAACGTCCTCAAGGACTGCATGCGTGGCCGTATCGTCGAGTCGCCTTATTCCAGCGAGGGCAAGAAGGAAGCCCTGCTGCAGGTCGTGCTCTCGGCCGTCACCACCAACCGTCGCCAGCTGCTTCGCGCCCGTCGCATCGTCATCGTATCGTGCGGCACGTCGTGGCATGCAGGCCTGATCGGCAAGCAGCTGATCGAGCACTTCTGCCGCGTGCCGGTCGAGGTGGCCTATGCCTCCGAGTTCCGTTATTCCGACCCTGTCATCGAGCCCGACGACGTCGTCATCCCTATCAGCCAGTCGGGCGAGACGGCCGATACCCTTGCCGCCATCCAGCTGGCCAAGCAGCAGGGAGCCCTCGTCTACGGCATCGTCAATGGCGTAGGCAGCTCCATCGCTCGCGAGTCGCACACCGGTACCTACATCCACGTCGGTCCTGAGATCGGTGTGGCTTCGACCAAGGCCTTCACCGGTCAGGTCGTCGTCCTCACCATGTTCGCCCTCGCTCTGGGTATGGCCAAGGGTACCGTCGAGCAGGAGGAGTATCAGGAGACCATTGCCGAGCTGCTTCGCATCCCCGCGAAGATCGAGAAGGTCCTCGAGCAGAACGACAAGATCAAGAACGTGGCCCTGTCGTACACCTATGCCCGCAACTTCCTCTACCTCGGCCGTGGCTACAACTATCCTGTGGCCCTCGAAGGCGCCCTCAAGCTCAAGGAGATCTCGTACATCCATGCCGAAGGCTATCCGGCTGCCGAGATGAAGCATGGCCCTATCGCGCTGATCGACCAGGAGATGCCCGTCGTCTTCCTTACCAACCACCACAAGCGCTACCAGAAGGTCATCTCCAACCTGCAGGAAGTCATCTCGCGTCACGGCAAGATCCTGGCTATCATCAACGCTGGCGACGAGACCGTCAAGGCCATGGTCAAGGACTACATCGAGGTGCCCGAGACCCTCTCATGTCTCACCCCGCTCATCTCCGTCATCCCGCTCCAGCTGCTCAGCTACCACGTAGCCGTAGCCCGCGGCCTGAACGTCGATCAGCCTCGCAACCTCGCCAAGTCCGTCACCGTGGAGTGAGAAGAGGGGAAGCATAAAGAGATATCCCCAATATCCCAAAAATTATATCACATAATACATCTTTATAACAAAAACAACTAACAAAATGAGCAAATTTGCAAAGATGGCAGCACTGCTGATGTCTGCCGTAATGTGCGTATTCACCTCTTGCGGTGAGGACAGTGACAAGAAGGACAAGGATGTCACTTCGACTCCCGAGATCACCGCAGCGCTGCTGGTTACCCCCGAAGTGCGCGATGTCGTGGATGGTACCCTGACATTCGAGTTCAAGCCCAGCGGCAAGAGCACGACCCTGCGTTTCAGTGACGCTACCGGCGCCTTCGATGCCGAGACGGACAAGATCTTGGCTATGGTTTCCGGTCTTGCCTCCTACACCAATTATATAGCCAAGGCAGGTTGCGTCAAGTGCAATCTGAAGGGCAATGCCAACGACACCCAGGTCGTAATCACCCCTAACCTCAAGGTTAAGGAGGGCGTCGAACTCTCGGCCGACAAGCGCTACACTTACGAGTTCCTTGTCCCATATGATGCCGTCATGCGCGGTGGTGGCCATCATGCCGGTCTGTTTTCATTGCCTTCTGCTTCGCTCCCTGGCGACAAGTTTGCTGACTATTGCGAGTCGAGCAGCATCCCCCACACGATCGATCTGTAATAAACCCGAGGACCCCCTCAATCTTCCTGCAGTCTTCCCCCTGCAGGGCGGATTGAGGGGGTCTTATTGATGATTGGCTTCGTTCTGATCTGTTATTGCGCGAGGCTGATAATCATCAATCATCAACCATTAATCATTAACCTTTCTACCAAACTCCCGGTCGATTGCTGTCATAAATAACTCTCGCAGAGTGTAAGGAGTGGAAGGGAGTTTGAAACACGAGGAACAACTTGCTGCATTTCAAGCGGGGAGGTTGGGGAGTAGGGAGAGTTCTAATCAGTGACTTCCACTCTCCTTCCTCTCCTTAACTCTCCGCTAAACCACGACTGGCAGATCGACGTCGCGATCATGGGTGTCAGATAACCCTTTCCGATGCCCGAATCGGCCACACAACCCTCCATACAGCACACGGATTCGTGCAAAACGTTGGTCAGGTAGCGGAACTTGATGTCGTGCAATTGTGCCACGACCGGAGGGAAAAGCATCTGTGCAGCGGCCGGTTTTACGTAATTCGGCACCTGCGAGATGGCGTAACTGACGAATCCCGGCAGCCTTTGAGGCAATGGCGGTGGTGTAGGTGATAGTAAATCGTAATACATAAGTTGTTGAATTTTAAGTGAATGATATGGCTTTGTAGTGAAATGTAGGTTCGGTTTGTTTCAGTGTTACAGTGTTACAGTGTTACAGTTAAAAAAAGGATATGCACATTTCGGCAGTTACCTCCTATTAATAATATATAAATAATTAATATATAGATAGTTATAAAGCGAATATCTTCGGCTTCATCCGAATCGGCATATTCGTTTTCGAACTGTAACACTGTAACACTGAAACAACCGCCCGTCTGGCGAATCTGTGTCAGCACCTCGCTGGTCACCCAATGCTTGAACTCACGTGCCTGAGGCAGCTTCGAAGAGAGGATCAGGGCGTAGAGGCCCGACTCGTTGATGAACCAAACATTGCGTCGTTGGCCTGATGCACTGATTTGGTGCATCAGCTTATCGTCATCTTCTACATGATTTCGGATAGCATTATCAGGTCGTTCATACCCCAGCACCTCAGCCACATCCTTGCCCACAAATCCGATCTGGCCCTCTGGCATTGTCATCGTTCGGATCTGACCGAACTGCGCGTGATTGAAAATCTTAATAAGTCCGATTTCTCAACGTAGCCTGCAGTCAACAAAAAAACTACCTATAATCATCAACCATTAATCATTAACCATTAATCATTAATCATTAACCATTATGGGGGGACCGAGGGGGGGCTTATTGATGATAGGCTTCGCGCGGACGAAGAAGGAGATAAAAATGGAAAATTGGGATGACAGATTAAGGGAGAATAGAACGAAGAAGGTCGCAAAAATTAAAAGTTTCGGTTCAGAAATTTGCAATCCTATTATTAATCATGTATATTTGCATTGAAGATGGTGTGCATTGGCGATAAGACCCGTTACACTCCGATCCTTCGAGAGAATACAAACACGTAGTTGAACAATATATCAAGCATCGATGAGTACAATTCAGATTGAAAGCCTTTGGCAGTATATTCAGTCATTGTCTTTGAGCAAAAAAAACAGGAAGTGGTTAGCAGAGCGTTTGCTGGAGAATAGTGCAGCAGAAAGCTCGGCCAATGCCACGACACTGAAGGCCATCAAAGAGGCCGAAGAGGGGAAAGTGACCACATTCTCCTCGATAGACGATTTCAAGAAGCACATGTATGACCTATAATATTCAGGCTACACGCCAATATGACAAGGATGTCAAATTGGCGAAGAAACGCGGCCTTGATGTAAACAAGCTCATCGAGGTTGTCTGTAAACTTGCAAATGGTGAAGTCTTGCCAGCACAAAACCGTGACCATGCGCTTACTGGCAACTATGCAGGTCATCGAGAATGTCATATTTCTCCAGATAGCCCTTTCCGACGCCCGAATCGGCCACACAACCCTACATACAGCACACGGATTCGTGCAAAACGTTGTCATTGTAGCGGAACGTCACATCGTAAATCTGGGCAGCGACGGGCGGAAATAGGGCCTGTGCAGCAGCCGGACGCATGTAATCGGGCACCTGCGAGATGGCGTGACGGACGAATCCCGGCAGCCTTTGAGGCAATGGCGGGGGTATAGGTGATAGTAAATCGTAGTACATAAGTTGTTGATGTTAAGTTAATTGAATAGGCTTTGTAGAGAAAGTTGAGGATGGTTTGTATCAGTGTATCAGTTAAAAAAAAGGATATACCTATTTTCTGTAGAATACCATATATATAATATATAATTATTTAATATATAGATAGTTATAAAATGAATATTCCCCGGTTTCTTCGAAATGGCATATACATTTTTTGAACTGATACACTGATACACTGATACAAGAGCCTTACTTCGCCCGTCTGACGAATCTGTGGCAGCACCTCGCTGGTCTCCCAATGTTGAACTCTCGTGCCTGAGGCAGCTTCGGAGAGAGGATCAGGGCGTAGAGGCCTGACTCGTTGATGATGTATGCCATCTGGTTTCTGCCGAGTGAATCGATGACCGTACATTTCATACGGTCATCTTCGTCAACATGTCGGTTAATGGCCTTGTCTGTCTTATTGATGAACCAGATTGCTGAATCAGTAATGTGGTTTTGTCCTCGTCCTCTACTCGGTCGCAAAGTGCTTTCGAAGGATCCTTGTACCCCAGCACCTCAGCCACATCCTTGCCCACAAATCCTACCATTAATCATCAATCATTAATCATTAATCATTAACCATTATGGGGGGACCGAGGGGGTCTTCTTCCTTTTCTATTTCTCGCAAGCCCATTCCGCCAGCAAACTACCCTTCATAAAATCGAGGAAGCTCATTCCGCCAGCAAATTAACCTCCATAAAAACTCGCAAGACTTTTTCGCCAGCGAAACACGCTCCATAAAATCGAGGAAGCTCATTCCGCCAGCAAACTACCCTTCATAAAAACGAGGAAGCCTATTCCGCCAGCAAAACGCCCTCCATCAAAACTCGCAAGCGCATTTCGCCCACAAAACACGCTTCATCAAATCGAGCAAGCCCAATCCGCAAGAAGATTGATGACGACACAATCCTTTTCGTCCTCCTCCACTAATTTTCAGTCATCCCCCTTTATGGGGGACCGAGGGGGTCTTTTCCCTCGTTTTGTTATACCCATTTCTGCCAGAAAAACGATGCTGCCTATCCTCACGGACCAGCAGCACCTTGACACTACAATTCCTAGGCCGAAGCCTTGCAATTGCGGTGCAAAGGTCGCCATAATTCCCGAACTACGCAACGGCCAATTGTGCACATTTCAGAAAAAATCAATCAAAACCCCAAAAAAGTAACGTCCAAACCTCCTTTTTTTCCGCTTTTATTTGCCAACCATACTTTTTTTTACTATATTTGCCCCGCCTATATGCGTATTCGCACACTTAGGCACGACACTACAATTCCGATTTTCACGCTTCGATGCCAGCTTTACGCTATTATTATTCTGATGCTATCAGCACCTTCCTTCGTCGGCCTACCAACGAAGTAGTAGGTGCGTTGACACTTGCTAGCCAGCATGACATCAACGAGAAGACGGCAAATTCGTGGGTAGAGGAAATCGAGACCCTTCGCATTGCCTTGCAACCCTTTGCGGGTCAGGGTAGTATCTACTTCGAGTATAATATTCCACGCATGGGACGTCGTGCCGATGTGATTGTCGTGATCAATGGCGTCGTATTCGTCCTGGAGTACAAAACGGCCGAACAGACCTTCCATCGCGACGCCATGATACAGGTGTGGGATTACGCTCTCGACCTGAAGAACTTTCAGGAGGGTAGTCTGGATCGAGCAATCGTCCCGATACTTGTTGCCCCGAAAGAAAAGGACAGCCATTGTAAACTCACATTCAAGCATTTCGAGGACAATGTCTATGAGCCATTGATGGTCAATGCCAACCTGTTGTGCAATGCAATATCGAGGGCACTTGCTGGCATCCCAAATCAGCCCCAGACACCTTCACAGGACGATGCGTGGGCAAAGAGTGGCTATTCGCCAACCCCGACCATTATCGAGGCTGCTGTGGCCCTTTATGAGGAAAATACGGTCGAAGACATCACGAAGCATGGAGGAGACATTGACAAGGCTTCGATCGAACTGGCTCGCATCATAGATTACTGCCGTGAGAAACATCGCAAGGCCATCTGTTTCATCACAGGAGTACCCGGTGCAGGCAAGACTCTTATCGGCCTTAATACAGCCATCGATCAGTTCAATCGTGGCGAGAAGGCAGTTTACCTTTCGGGCAACTTCCCGTTGGTCGAAGTCCTGCAGGAGGCATTGACCCGCGATTATGTCCGACGCGACAAGATTCGCGCAAAGCTCGAGAATCGCAAGGCATGCAATAAGGAAGAGGCCAAGAGCAAGGTAAAGGCCTTCATCCAGATGATACACCATTATCGCGATCTTTACCTCGAAGGTACCCAGGTCGAGAATGGCAAGATAGTGCCTATTCCGGGCTACTTCCAGAGCCATGCAGACAAGGCCTACATCCCGGCCGAACATGTTGCAATCTTCGACGAAGCGCAAAGAGCATGGACTTCGGACGAGCTGAAACGCTTTATGCGCGAGAAGAAAGGCATCAAGAACTTCCCTTATTCCGAACCGGAATACCTGATCTCCTGCATGGACCGACAGGACAAATGGGGTGTGGTAGTATGTCTGATAGGCAATGGACAGGCAATCAACAAAGGCGAGGCCGGGCTGACCGAATGGATCGAGAGCATACATCGAAGTTACCGGGATTGGGATGTCTATATGTCTGACTATCTGCTTCAATCCGGAGATATTACTCCCAAGGAACTTGCGCTTGTCCGGCCGCAATTGATCGCCAAGGAAGACTTGCACCTGAAGATGTCCATGCGTTCGTTCCGATCAGAGAAGGTGAGCATCTTTGTAAATCAGTTGCTCGCATTGCAGAAGGACGAGGCAGCCGCCACACTCACCGAACTCACAAACTATCCGATAGTGATGACACGTTCGCTCGACACGGCCAAGGAATGGCTTCGCAGCCACAACCGAGGCAGTGAGCGTATGGGAATACTGGCAAGCAGCAAGGCCGAACGTCTCAAGGCCATCTCGATCAACGTTCGCTATCAACCCGATTTCGTGCATTGGTTCCTCGAGGACGATTCGGACATCCGCTCGTCGAATGCACTCGAAGATACATTGACCGAGTTCAAGGTGCAAGGACTTGAAATAGATTGGGCCTGTGTCGCCTGGGATGCAGATTTGCGCCTCAGTAAGGACTGTAAATCATGGCAGCATTACCAGCTTCGAAGTGGCACCCAATGGCAGAATATCCTGAAGCCAATCAATCGCGAATACCAGATCAATGCCTATCGCGTGCTCCTCACTCGCGCACGTCAAGGCATGGTCATCGTCGTTCCGAATGGCGATCATGGTGTCCCTCCGGATGAAACCCGCAAGCCGGAATGGTATGATGGAATATACAACTATTTGAAGAGTATCGGGATTAAAGAGATATAAATGAATGTAGTATCATTCTTTGCAGGATGTGGAGGCCTTGACCTTGGCTTTGAGCAGGCAGGGTTTAATGTAGTTTGGGCTAATGAGTTCGAACCGCATTGCCGCGCTACATACATCCGGAATCATCCCAATACAGAATTCGTTCTAGGCGATGTATGCAAAATTGATCCTGATACAATCCCTGATTGTGAAGGCTTCATTGGTGGACCTATAGATGCATATAAGATGATAGAAAATGCTGTTCCTCCTCGTCTTGGAAATGAGATAAAAGTAGCGCAATAATAAAAAACAATCAATAATATGATTAACTATCAGTTTTTTCCACGATCACACGGGGTTACACCACAAATTCGAGACATTATAAATTGTTTCAAGAAAGTGGATGAAGAGAGAGACGAATCCGTACATCTCAAATCAAATGAGATGCTTGCGCTGGTTCGACCTCATCTTGAAGCACTTGGGTTTACAGTCGAAACGGGCAAAGCTGCCGATGAACAAATCTTTGTGCCTGTGTTGTTTAGTGAGAATGACCAAGTGGACAAATACTTTGCTGCAGATGCCCTTAGTGAAGACCATAAGATTGTTATAGAGGTTGAGGCAGGAAGAGCTGTTAGAAATAACCAGTTTTTGAAAGATATCTTTCAGGCTTGTATGATGTACGAGGTGGAGTATCTCGTTATAGCCGTACTTAATGAATACGCATTCAATACGGGAGGGAAACAGCAAGTAGCTCACGATTATCAATCAGTAAAGACATTCTTGGAAACTTTGTATGTCAGCAATCGGTTGCAACTACCCTTAAAAGGAATCTTGCTAATTGGTTACTAAATTTTTGAGCTATGAGCAATTGGAAAGAAACCGTATTAGACACATTACATAAAAGTCTCTTCCCTGTTCCACAGGAGTTGAATGAGATAGATTGGAAGGGCGGTTTGTCGAACAAGACAGAACGTTTGGCTCAACATCTATGCGCCTTTGCCAATCTGAAAGGTGGTGGTGTGCTGGTATTTGGTGTGAATGATGATGCCACTTTTGAGGAGCTCAATAAGGAAACAATAGAAAAGACAACAAAGACGCTCGGCAACATCGCCAAAAACAACCTTGCATGGTCAATCCAATTGGAACATGCCGTGTTGGATTTCGAGGGGCATCCGCTTCTCTTCATTCGCATCCCAGAACAGCAGAACAAGCCCATCTATCTGCGTGGACGTGACATTTACGAGGCGTACATCCGTTCGGCTGGTCACACCGTAAAGATGTCTCGCGAGCAAGTGCATGAGATGCTTGCCCAGTCGCATGGCTTGACCTTTGAGAAGCGAGTGGCTTGTTGTGGAATCTCGGCAGAGCGAGTGCTTGAGCTGCTTGACTATAAGAAAATGTATGAACTCATTGACCGCAAGATTCCGCAGGATTCGGAGCGTATCATAGAGCAGATGCTGGAGTTCGGCATGATTGAGCAACAGGAAGACCT